>CAJQHR010000075.1 GCA_905478225.1 uncultured Crocinitomix sp. | reverse complement strand
ACAAACTTCAAAACTCTTAACTTAAACTTCCATCTCAAATACTTTTCTATCTCTTTGGTCTTTTTCATATTAAAAGTGTATACTAGGGTTTTATTAAACTAGTTCTCTTTTAGTTGACGTAGTCACAAACAAAACATTTTAGAAAAGCTTCCTCGCTTGAGGGAGTTTTTTTTTGAGATAATTCTAAACACCGCTCCATTCAACTCTAACTTCTTGGAGTGAAACGGACTTGAGTTTAACACCTAAACCGCTTTTAATTTCATACATTGTCATTCATGTTTCGGATGAAAATAATGCTGTTCATACTGGGTTTTTGTTTTAGCTATCCAATTTATGCTCAAAGCATTAATAAAAATTTTCTGGGTTTCCAATTCGGCGGTCAAGCGCTGTTGGGGTTTGCATATGACAGAGCATTGATTAATACTGTTAAACTAAAAATTAATGCCGCTTCAGGCCTTGTTCTAAATGAATATGCAGACGACCAAGACCCAACGGATCGTCCAATTTATGGAATAAACCTAGGTGTAATTGGGCTCTATGATCTAAAATATGTCTTTATTGAAGGGGGCATGTTTGCATCCCCGTACTTCTATAAATCATTGACTTTTATTAACTATTATTCTTGGATTGGGTTGCGGCTGTTTTCAAGAAAAAATGAAGGAGCTTTTATTTCTGCAGGGTGGACGCCCTCTTTTCATTTCTCAAAACCACCTCATAAGAAATTTAACAATGTGACGCTTGGAGTTAAAATTGGAGCCGCTTTCTAATTGCCTCGACCTAGTCATTCCGTTCTTGAAATGCAAAAGCCCCTATGACTTCCCCTTCCCCTCGATCACGACGACAAATTCACCCTTAATTGGGTTATGTGTAAAGTGTTCCAAAAGTTCAGCGGTTGTTCCTCTAGCAGTTTCTTCAAACTTTTTAGAAATTTCACGTGATATGGATATTTGTCGATCCGCTTCAAAGTGTTCTTGAAACTGTTTAAGCGCTTTTAAGATTCGGTGTGTAGATTCATATAAAACTACCGTTCGTTCCTCCTCAGCAATCTTAATAATGCGCGTTTGTCGTCCTTTTTTGGTTGGTAAAAACCCTTCGTACACAAACTTTTCGCAAGGAAAGCCCGAATTTACTAAAGCCGGAACAAATGCTGTTGGCCCAGGCAAACATTCTACCTCAATTCCCTTACGCACGCATTCCCGTACCAATAAAAATCCGGGATCAGAAATAGCAGGAGTGCCGGCGTCTGAAACCAGAGCGTAAGTCAATCCGCTCTCAAGTTCACCTACTATTCGATCAACCGTTTTATGTTCGTTGTTGAGGTGATGTGAAATGAGTTTGTTTTCAATTTCGAATTTTTGAAATAATTTAACCGTGGTTCTAGTGTCCTCCGCTAAAACAGCGTCTGCTTCTTTTAACATACGAATGGCTCTAAAGGTAATGTCCTCTAAATTGCCAATTGGGGTTGGTACAACAATTAGTTTACCCATTATTCAAATTTGACTTCATAAAGTTTAGACCACAATTTGCCTGTAATGTACGTTTTTCCTGTTGCAGGATTGTATGCAATGCCATTTAAAACATCATTTCCTATTTCGCGGGCATCTTCCACAACCTTATCACAGTTGATGTAGGTCAGTACTTTTCCCGTGGCAGTATCTACCTTGGCAATTTTTGTGTCTTGGTAAATGTTCATGTATAAATAACCATCTATTAATTCTAGCTCATTCAGGTTTCCTACTGATTGTTGGTCGTCAAAAATTTGAATGGTTTTTACAACTTTAAACGTTTCAGGATCGCGCCATACAATTTCTGAATCGCCGTTTGACATGATTAAGTTTTCTCGGTCATTACACAATCCCCAGCCTTGTCCGTCATATTGGTATTGACCAATTTCGTTAAAGTCCATATCATAAATAAAGCAGGTTTGCGCTTTATATGTTATTTGGTAAATGGTGTCGCTGAGGATCGTTATTCCCTCTCCAAAAATGGATGCGTCCAAATCTTGCGATCTTATTTGTTTTCCCGTTGTTAAATCAACTTCTGCGAGGACTGAACGCGCGTATTGTCCCGTTCCTTCGAACAAACTGCCCTTATAAAACTCTAATCCTTGGGTATATGATCCCTTTTCATGCGGATACGTATTCACGATTGTTGCATCTAATTCGCTGGGTGAAATATTACTGAAGAAAACTATTTTTCGATAATCCGATCGTGCTTTACCATCCGCATCTGTATAGGTCAATAGAATTTTATTCCATCCCACTTTACTTAAACTATCTGTTGGAATTGAAATCGTTTGATTCTCAACCGCCAAGTCCGTTGAATACAATGTGTCATCAACATAAAGTTCTAAATTCTTAATTCCTTCGGCCGCATTAATTTTAATTTCAACCTCAATTGATTGACCAATTGTAAATTGATCTTCATTAAATGGTGAAAGCAATTGTGCCGGAACAACATTTTTCACTGGTCTGTCAACAGGATCCTCTTCAGGCCCTTCTCCCTTACAACCAACCCATATAAATGCAACAGCAATAACAATAATTAACAGTGGAAATAATCGTTTCATGATTGGAATTAAAAGTTTTGAATCATTTCCATTAACACTTGCTTTTTTCTTGTAGACACAGGTACTTTAGTTCCGTCTTTCATGAAAATATAGCCGTCAGATTTTGTAAATTCTTTTATAAAACGTGCGTTCACCAAATGCGATTGGTGAAGACGAATAAAATAATGATCTGTCAAAAGCTTGTCAAATTCTTTTAGTGTTTTAGTAACTAAAAGTTTAGTTCCGTCGAGAAAATAAAACATGGTGTAATTGATATTCGATTCGCAACGTAAGATCTCGGCGACTTCAACAATGTGAATTTTATCTAGTGTATTGAGCGCTATTCGTTTTGGTTTGTCCAAGTTCTCTTTTAACAAATCAATCCGCTCAGCAGGCTTATCTTGCTGTTCCACTTTACTTACAGCATCCATTAGCTCATCAGGATCAATAGGCTTCAATAAATAGTCAACCGCACTAAATTTAAATGCTTTAACCGCGAACTCATCAGATGCGGTGGTGAAAATTAACTTAAAATCTGTCGTAGGCAAGATCTCTAATAAGTCAAACCCCGTTCCGTCTTGCATTTGGATATCTAAAAAGACAAGGTCCGGCTTTAACTCTTTAATAATTTTCGCTCCTGTAACTACTCCTTCAGCTTCGCCAACTACATTAATATTTACGCAATAGTTTTCGAGATCAGCTTTTAAAACTGTTCTTGCTTCTGGAATATCATCAATGATTATCGCATTTATCATAAGTTTTGTTTTATCGCAGCCACATCAATTTGGTTATGGGATGCCTGGTAAGTGCATTTTCCATTCTTTACAATCAACACTTGCGGTGATTGGTGCATTACATCTAAATCCGCAGCTATTTTATTAGACAATTCACGATAGTTGATTAAGTCCAAATAAACGGGCTGTAACACTTCTTCATCAATATCCCAATAATTCTCTAAACGACTTAAGGCCATTGAACTGATTGAACACCTAATGCTATGCTTAAAGAGCATAACTGGTTTCTCAAAAGATTCTTTCTGAATCAACTGATCCAAATCGGCCGCATTGTTCAATCGCAACCATTTTACGCTGACATTGACTTCGATATTTTTTTTCCCAAACCCAAAGAACCCCATTAATATGCTGATTTAAATTGATCTAAAAAACGAATATCGTTTTCAGAGTATAAACGTAGATCACCTACGCGATATTTTAATTGTGCTATTCTTTCTACACCCATTCCAAATGCAAAACCGGAGTATACCTTACTATCAATATTTGCCGAATCTAATACGGCAGGGTCAACCATACCGCATCCTAAAATCTCTAACCAACCGCTGTACTTACAAACATTGCAGCCTTTCCCATTGCAAATGGTACATGAAACATCCATCTCTGCGCTTGGTTCTGTAAACGGAAAGTAAGATGGTCGCAATCTAATTTTTGTTTTCTCACCAAACATTTCTTTCGAAAAATAATCCATGGTTTGTTTCAAATCTGCAAATGAAACGCCTTTGTCCACATATAATCCTTCTACTTGATGGAAAAAACAATGCGCACGAGCAGAAATTGCTTCATTCCGATAAACCCGCCCCGGTGAAATGGTACGAATGGGTGGTTCGCTTCCCTCCATAACCCGCACTTGAACAGATGACGTATGTGTTCTCAATGCCATATCGTTTTCTCCTTTCTCTATGAAAAAAGTATCCTGCATGTCTCTCGCCGGGTGTTCTGGTGGAAAGTTAAGCGCTGAGAAATTATGCCAATCGTCTTCAATTTCTGGTCCTTCTGAAACGTTAAAACCAATTCGGTTAAAAATTTCAATAATCTCATTGCGCACAACTGCCAATGGATGTCGCGATCCTAAAGCGATTTCTTCTGCCGGGCGTGTTAAGTCAATTTTATTGCTTGTTGCTTTCTTTTGGCCACCACCAACACTGGCTTTGAATTTTTCAAAAGCCTTTTCGCCCTCTTGCTTTAAGGCATTTATTTTTTGGCCAAAGTCCTTTTTTAGCTCATTTGGAACTTCTTTCAATTCTTGATAAAGCCCCTTAATGATGTTCTTTGACCCTAAAAACTTAATTCGAAAAGCCTCTAATTCCTCAGCCGATTTCACCTTAACTTGGCTCATTTCAGCTTTAATTTCTTCTATTTTTTCCTTTAAACCCATGGTAGGTCTGTAACTTTTGTAATTCCTTAACTGTTATAACTCTTACACGCCGCATTTGGCGTTGTGCGAAATTACAAAAAAAACACGGATCGAATTGTATGTTCTAGGCAGGGAAAATCAGTGTTCGTGAAAATAAAAAATGAAGCTAGACAACCTTTTTAGGGTTGAAATTGTAATAGATGTAGCTGAACGAAATAATCGTCGAAGATGAAAAGAATGAAACTAATCGGTATGATGCTATTGTTTGCGGGCTTAGGCGTGGGAATTTCATCTTTTAAAAAAGAGGGACCAACTCTAGCAAGCATAAAGGTTGTAAACACGGGAGGTGAGGCAATTTCTGGTGCATTTGTACGTTTATATGGTACTTCTACAGAAACTCCTCCACGACAAAACATTTTAGACGGTACGGTTTATACGAATTCGGAAGGAATCGCGAACTTTGATTATAGTGATTATTTTAAATTAGGCCAATCTGGGTTTGCTGTTTTGGATATTGATGTCAAATACGAAACTTATTTAGGAACCGGGATTATTAAAGTAGAAGAAGAAAAATTAAATACGGAAACAGTAATTGTTCAATAATAAGTTGAATAATAGCTGAAATGAACACATAGAAAGAGATGAAAACCACAGAAGTGGAAACCTTTACTTAAAAAAACCGTATTTTTGTACAGGTTGTTCTCATAGAGAATAATATAAAACAGATGAAAATGAATAAAATTATTGGAAAAGCAGGATTGTTATTAATGGGAGCGGCATTTATAGCGCTAACAGCAGGGTCATGCAGAAAAGAAGGAGAAACAGTTGCTAAAATTACTGTTGTGGATACTGGTGGAGTTGTGCTACCTGGAGCAATGGTACGTTTATACCCGAGCCCAACTATTGCCGAGCACGGAGCTATTGTTATTGACGATACAGTATTTACAGGAATTGACGGAGTTGCATCATTTGATTTTTCAGATAATTACAACCTAGGTCAAGCAGGTGTTGCTGTATTAGACATTGAAGTTAGACTTGGTGACACACTTTATGGTGAAGGAATTATTAAAATTGAGCAAGAAGTTACTTCTGAAGAAAAAGTAGTAGCACAATAGCATAAAGAATTTAATTTGAGACCCCATTGCGCCTTTGGCGCATTGGGGTTTTTTTATTTTTGCACTATGATCACCGAAACCTTGTCTCTTATTGATCCTAAATTGGAAGTTTCTGAATTACTAGAAAACCAGCAATATGGTTTTAAAATCAAATGGGTTCACCTACCCGCCCTTAAATGTCAACTATTATTTACTGAAGGTTTATCGAATAATGTTCAAAAGGTCAAAGCGGGATTTGAGGATTTTAATAAAATAGAACTCTATTTTTGCCTGCCTGAATTTTGGAACTTAAGAGTTGATAAATGGCCCATTCACTGGATAGAACGTTTGGCTTGTATTCCGCAAAAAAACAACACTTGGTATGGCCCTGGCGACACAATTCCTGCGGGCAATCCACCAGAAAATTTGTCTGAACGATTAAAAGCCAATCATTTTATGTTGGTAGAACCTATTACGCTTGGCCCTCTATTTGACGACCCAAACCGGAGCGATTTAAACATTAAGTTTTTAGGTCTTGTGCCAATCACAGAAGAAGAATTGGATTATAAAATTAGAAATTCAGCTACTGTTTTAACCCTAAAAATGATTGATGCGAATTTTACTGAAAAGGTAGATATGTTTCGCAAAACGGTTTGTCGCAAGCGATTTTTTGGATTGTTTTAAACTCTTGTTCGCAGGATTGCAAAACCCGTTTAAAATTAATTTTTTAGTTTTACAGTATGATGCAACGATTAACACAAGCAGAAGAACAAGTCATGTTACGGCTATGGGGACTCAAAGAAGCTACCGTTAAAGACATCATTCAATTTTACCCATTGCCAAAACCGGCCTATAACACTACCTCTACCATTGTTCGCATCCTTGAAAGAAAGAAGTTTATTGGACACAAAAAAAAAGGCAGAGGATTCATTTATTTTGCGTTAATAAGCAAAGAGGATTATCGTAATTACTTGGCGGATTGGATGCTGAATAGTTATTTTGATTGTTCAAAGCAAGACGCCATCAACTACTTCAATCAAAATAAGCGATTGGACGAATTGTTATAGTTCTCAATTGTTCGGGAAGAAACGCTCTCGTAATTTCAAAATGGGCATTTCAAAATAATGATAAGACAAATAACCGGTTATTATTGTCGCAATCAAGGTGGCGGCTGCAAAACCAAAAAAGAGCAACCAATTGTCAAGCACGATCTCATTATTTCTGAAGATTTTTACAAGCACATGAATCCAAATTAAGTGGTATACATAAAGCCCGTAACTTATTTTACCCAGCCGAGTAAATATGTTTGTTTCAGAAATTTTTAATTGACCCGTTTTTGGAATAAAAATCAACAATAAGCCTGCAAAGAGTAATGAGAATATCGTATGCTTAAATATATTCAAAGACCAAACGTCATGAAGAAACAACGCCTTTTGATAATATAAAACCAGCAAAATAAATGCCACATAGCCAATTCTAAAACTGAACGGAATCTTCATTACAAAATCTTCTACGCTTTTATAGTTCGTGGCAACCATATAGCCCAACAGGCCGCTTATTGCGAAATAATCAAGGTTACTAAATAGCTCATTCGTAGTCACATTTTCATTATGAAAAAGTGCAGGCTCCATAATTCGCATGGTCCACGCCGCAAAAACTGAGATTATTAAAAAATAAGGAATAACTTTTCGCCGAATAAAAAAGAAAACCACCATCCAAAGGATATAAAAATGCTCTTCAATACAAAGCGACCAAAAAACCGATAACGGTGTCGTTCTTGGCCCATTATCCATAATAATGGACTTGTAATTTTCTGTAAATGTTAATGAAAATCGCCAATCAGGATCATAACCGCCCCAATTTGTATGAAAACCTATAGATTGCGCAAAATCAGGGGGAATTAACAAAGCCATAATCACCACCAAATAGAACAGTGGCCAAATTCTAAACGCCCTCCTTACGAAAAATAGCTTGAGATTAATGCGGTTCGTGTTAAGCTTTTCGTAGGTAAGAATATACGTAATTAGAAAGCCACTCAGCACAAAAAAGAAACTTACTCCTACGCCACCGCCATGTTTGATATGATCGTAAAAAAAAGCTTTAAAAGGCAAATCTGCTGTTACCGCAAACAAAGGGAGGTGAAATATGAACACCTTGAAAAAAGCAAAAAAACGAAAAGCGTCAAAAGAATGAAAATGAATTTTTTTTGACCCCTGCATGGCTCATTTATTCTTCTTCCATTATCTCAACTCGAATGCCTACATCAATAACCTCTGGTAATTCCTTTTCGCGCATAGCATGTTGCAGTTGAAATTGATATTTACCTGCGGTTGAAAACCGTCCACCGCTTGCAATAAGACCGTGAAACTCAACCACCGTGCCCGTGTTTTCACCATACCATTCGCCGTCAGACTTGGCCAATAAAAACTCTAATGTGTCTTTATTAGAGGTGCCATTTGGATATTCGCTGTAGAGAAAAACATAAATATTGCTGTATTTATAATCCGTTGTAGTTCTCAAATTCACAAAAATATTCACCGGCGACATGGTGTCTATCACTTCAAATTCAAAGGCTTTAATATCATCACTCATCCAAATATTATCGGCTACCGCAAGATGCTCCTCATAGATCATATTGCTATCGCAAGACCCTAGGCTTAGGAGCATTACAAAACCCATCAATACACTCATGTTATGTGCGATATTAAGCGTCTTTCTTTTCATTATTCTCACTACCCTTATTGGCGTTGTTCGTGTTGTTCGGTTTCTTTCGATTCCGATTTCGGTTATTGTTAGGCTTTTTAGTGCCAGTGTTTTCAGAACGTGACTTATTATTTTCGTTACCCTTTTCTGCTCCTTGCGGATTATTCTTTTTCCGGTTTGGATTGTTATTTGGGCGTTTTTTCTTTTGTTGATTCGGATTCGCCTTCTTCTGATTCGGGTCGTTGTTATCCGCTATTTTCTGATTCGGATTAGGCTTTCTGTTTTGCCCAGCTGGTTTATTTCCTTGCGGATTTTTATTACTCTGTGTTTGCTGTCCGCCTCCTGGTCTTTTCTTCTTCTTTTTCTTTTTACTTCGCTTGAAAACATGCTCAAAACGTTTTAAATCATCTTGACCAACCACGTCTGTATAATCTGGAACTTCCACCTCAACTTCAATCATGAAGTCTTTCAAATCTACCGGCTCTTCACCTGCTTTATTCAACTTAATAATCTCATGAACTCGGTCGGGCATTAGTGGAATAAAACCTCCAGCTCCAGGATTCTTTTTATCCTCTTGGATATACCACATCTGTCCCTTAAAAACATCCGTTTTTACATGAAAAGCAACTCCTTTTTGTGTTTTTAAACGAACGTCAGAACGCGGAAATTGCTTTAGCGCTTCTAAATAAGCATCCAGCTCATAATTCAAACAACACTTTAATTTACCACATTGGCCCGCAAGCTTCTGCGGATTTAAAGAAAGTTGTTGGTAACGCGCAGATGCCGTTGAAACCGACCTGAAATCAGTCAACCAAGTTGAACAACACAATTCGCGTCCGCAAGAACCAATACCGCCTAATCGTGCTGCCTCTTGACGCACACCGATCTGCTTCATTTCAATTTTCAACTTAAACGTATCTGCCAAGTTGCGAATAAGCTGCCTGAAGTCCACTCTTTCCTCAGCCGTGTAATAAAAAGTGGCTTTTGTACCGTCGCCTTGATATTCCACATCAGAAATTTTCATCTGCAAGCCTAACTCCGAAGCCAAGCGGCGCGAAGCAAACATACTTTCAGATTCTTTGGCTCGAAATTCCATCCATTTTTCAACGTCTTCCTTTGTTGCTTTTCTAATAATCGAGCGCGCTTCATGCGCCTTAAAATTTTGTGTCTTTTTCCTTACTTGAATTCTGGCTAATTCACCTACAACCGATACCACGCCAATGTCATATCCTGGACTTGTTTCAACTGCAACAACATCCCCTACTTGTAAGTTTAATCCTTTTATATTTCTGTAAAAACCTTTTCGGCTACTTTTAAAACGAAGCTCTACAACGTCATAAACACTTTGCCCACTGGGTAATTCTACGTCTGCCAACCAATCAAATACGGATAATTTACCACAATTGCCTGTCGCACATGAACCATTGCTTTTGCAACCTTTCGGCACCCCTCCTCCATTCGAACAATTACTGCATCCCATTTTCCGTAGTGTATAAGCGATAAATCGGAAATTTAATTCTCAACGATTCAATCGCTAGTTAATTTTATTAACTGGTAAAGATAAGGGTTTCAAATTACTTCTTTTAGAAATCTACGCGTTCAATTTTAACAGAACCGTCTTGAAAAATTTGGCCGTAGATTAAATTGTCCTCAACAGCACCACCCATACCACTTCCAAAGAAATGGTAATTCTCATAATGATCCTCATAATATCCTGGTAAACCAAAATAACAACCCATATCGCCCGCAAAAAAGTAAACCTCTTGCTCTAAATCTTCGAAATACGGAAAGCCATCTTGCCAAAAATCATTCTCCCCATCAAATAAGGCAAATGAGTTCGGGCGCAGGGAATCCAAATCAAAATGTGCTGGCGGATTTTTCTCCCACCACAGTTGGTGTGTAAACACGAAAATTTGATCGAAATCTTCCGCATTTGCTAGGGTAGTATCAATAAATTGGGCCTGAACAGAATCAACCGTCCAACCGGCACGAGTCGTGTTTAGGAGTAAAAATAGACTGTTTGAGCGGTCCAAGGCCATGTGTTTAACGGATTGAATGTGCTCATCCATGTACGGGCTGATATCATGATTCCCCGGCGCAATATTCCATTCCCCAATATCCAAGCTGTCCAATTCATGTCGCACAGTCTCCCAATTTTCTTCTGTTGGATGCGCAACCACATCTCCCATTAATACCAATTGATCCAATGGTCTAACTGCAATTAAACTGTCTAATTTGACTAAAAGCGGTGGATAAACAGAAGATGTATAAGTATCTGGATGACCATAGGCATGTCCCGCTGCCACAAATGTATAAACTGGTTGTTCTTCTAAAGGCAAAATGACTTCGTCAACAGGATCATCTCCTCCACAACTTGACAAGAGCATTGCGATTCCACCATAAAGAAGACCTTTTTGAAATAGCTTCTTCATTACACTCCCTTTTTAATCAGTTTTGTCAACTTAATCACCAAGTCTGCAAATAAAATTTTTGCATTGGCATTTCTTTCCAGGTGATAATGCGCATCATTAAACTCAGTCATTAACTCCGTAATGTTTTGGTTATTGATAAAACGAGCGAATTTATTTAAGAAATCCCGCTCTTCTGCGCGTAAATTTCCCAATTCCCCCTTCATATAATTGAGGATGATACTTTCTCTAAAAATATGCAGCCCATATTTTACAAAATTCTTTTGGTTTTCCTTATCTAAACTAGCGGCTTCATCACTTACATTCATCAATTCAATAGGATTCGCCGTATAAGCCGCACGCATCACTTTTACAAAAAGAGCGAAAAATATATGTTGAGATTTAGCCCCTTGTAAAATTTCAATCGCCTCTGTGATATTGCCTTGGCTTAAACCTGCAGCTGAACTAGCAACCGAGGCTTCAACTTTATATGCTTTAGTCAAATAATTTTGCGCGTCATCCATTCCTAAACTTGGAATTCGGATTAACTGCGTACGAGACATAATGGTTGGTAGAATATATTCGGCATTGTCACTCACCAATAAAAACAGGGTGTTTTCAGGTGGCTCTTCCAATAACTTTAACAATTTATTCGCAGATTGTGCGGTCATTTTTTCTGGCAACCAGATAATCATGATTTTGTACTTTCCACTGTACGATTTTAAAGTTAACCGTTTTAAAATTTGCCGACTCTCTTCTACCCCAATAGCCGCATTTTTTCCCATTTCATCCAGCGACTGTTGCCACTGTTTTAGGTTAAAATATTTTTGCGTTAACACAAATTCGTTCCATTCTTTAATGCGATCTTTTGAAGATCCCACTTTATTGGTTTTGTTTGCCACAACAGGAAAAACAAAATGCAAATCAGGATGGGTAAGGCTGCTTGTTTTTAAGCAATTAGGACATTCGCCACAGGAATCCTTTTTCGTAGGATTGTCGCATAAAAGATACTGAGCAAAAGCAATGGCCAAAGGTAATTTACCCGAACCTTCGGGCCCTAGAAGCATTTGCGCATGACTCACTCTGCCCGCTTTTACCTCATGAATGAGGGCCTTTTTAATATCAGTATTTCCCACAACGTCCTTAAACTGCATTTCGCCGTAAAAATAGTCATTTTCACAGGATTGATCGCGCCTGTAAGATTACAAATGCTTATTTTTATTAAAACTTTTAAAAGGATTCAATAGCGATCCTCGAAGATCAAAAAATAAAACACTTATCATGAAAAAAATAATTACACTCTTTTTTGCACTAATGGCATTTGGTGCATTCTCGCAAGTTTCTGTAAAAGAACAAAAGGTAAACATAGATGGATCTAAAGACGGATTCTATGTTTCAATTCCCTACGGCACAGTTAAACAAATAGAAAAAGAACTAAAAGACGAATTAAAAGATTGGAAAGGAAAATATAAAGGCGGAGCATTTGTTTTTGTAGACGATTGTAAACTCAAAGAAATGGGTAAAAACACATTTGACGTTTACGCGAAAGTAGATGAAAACGCTGATGGAGGCGCGTTCGTATCTATCGCAATTGATTTAGGCGGAGCTTTTTTAAATTCAAGTGAACATGGCGCACAAGCCAAGGCAATTGATGCGCGTCTACAAAAATTCGGTATTAAAGCAGCAAAAAATGTTGTAGATGAAGAAATTAAGGAAGAAGAGAAAATCTTAAACGAGCGCCAAAAAGAGTTAGAAGATTTAGAAAAAGCAGAGGAGAAAATGAAAAAGGCGATTGAAGATTATAAGAAGAAGGTTGAAGAAACGGAAAGCGCCATTGAAGCAGGAAAGAAAAGTCAAGAGGATAAAAAAGGCGAAATATCAGAACAAGAGGAGAAAGTTAAGGCAGTCGTTAAGAAAAAAGAAGCGGTTAAATAGCCCAATAGATAAAACTAAGTAATTTTAACCGCGACAAAACCATAAACGGTATTTGTCGCGGGTTTTTTATGGGCGGAACTTTAAAGCATTATTTTATTCTAAACCTCACTGTTTTTGTGTGGGGATTCACTGGGGTGTTGGGCAAAGAAATAGCATTACCCTCTGATAAGATTGTTTTCTTTCGAATGGGCATTGCATTCACTTCACTTTTACTCATAGGGTTTTTCTATAGAAAGAAACGCGGTGTAACCCCAAAACAATTAGCCATATTATTGGCAACAGGAATGGTGGTGGGTTTGCATTGGTTTGCGTTTTTCGAGTCCATTAAACTAAGCACTGTATCGGTTGGGGTAGTGTGCATGTCAAGCGCCACCTTATTTACAGCGATATTGGAACCACTCATTTTAAAACGCCCTTGGCTGCTTTCAGAATTTGTGTTGAGCATTGCCATAGTGGGTGGAATTATTCTAATCATAGGGTTTGAACCCCAATATATCACAGGTATAATTGTTGGACTAACTGCGGCATTTTTCGCATCACTTTTTGGCGTGTTAAATGGCAAACACATTCGCACCATGCCTTCTTTTCAAATCACCAAATATGAAATGTTGGGTGGGTTTATGACCATGGCCATAATTTTAGCCGGAACAAATGCTTTAGACCAAAACCTATTCATAATAAGTACAAGAGATTGGGGCTTTTTGTTGATTTTGGGTTTGGTATGCACCACGGCCGCATTTCTAATAAGTGTGTGGCTCATGAAATTTCTAACGCCTTTTACGGTGAGTATGGGATTAAATATGGAACCCATATACGCCATTTTAATTGCCTTGGTGCTTGATTATTCGCGTGGTGAAAGTACTGAAAACATGTCGGCGGGATTTTATGCTGGAACTTGCATAATTATAGGAGCAATTTTTATAAACGGCTATATGAAAAAGAAAAAATCTCGGAACTGATTTTTATTTGAAAACCGTAAAAAAATAGATTAATTATTACTATTTTGTAGTCCTAAACACCTTAAAAAAGTATAACTTTGTGTAAGTATTAAAACGAGAACAAATCTTTAAACTATGACCAAGAAAAAATTTATTGTGCCTTTCGATTTTACCGAAGTTGCAGAAAGTGCTATTGAGCATGCAATGATTACGGCGCAAGTTGTTGGAGCTGATGTTCATTTACTCCATGTTGTTGCTAAAAAAGAGGCAATAAAAGAGGCAAAAGAAAAGTTAAATGCAGCTTTAGGTAAAGCTCAAGAGACAACTCAATCAAGCGGTGTTGAAGTAATTTGTCACGTTCGGGTTGGAAATATTTTTGATGATATTGCGGAATTCGCTTTAGAAATTGGAGCGGAGCTCATTTTTATGGGAACACACGGTGCACATGGTTGGCAACACATTACTGGAAGTCACGCATTGAAAGTAGTAACGAATTCGCCAACGCCGTTTATCATTGTTCAAGAAACGCGCATTAACGAATCAGGTTATGATGATATTATTGTACCGTTAGATTTACATAAAGAAACAAAACAAAAATTGACCTTAGTAGCAAACATGGCGAAATACTTTAATTCGCGCGTACATGTTGTCATTCCTGACGAAACTGATGAGTTTTTGCAACATACGGTCAAGGCGAATATAATTTTCGCCAATAAGTTTTTTGGGGAACGAGAAATTGAAGTAACAACTAATTTAGCATCAGCAAAAGATTTTGACAAAGAGGTTGTTGAACATGCTATAAAAGTGAACGCGGATCTAATTGCCATCATGAACATTCAAAAGAATAATATTCTTGGCGTATTTGGTGCTTCACATGAGCAATATATGATTACCAATGACGCAAAGATTCCTGTATTAGTTGTGAATCCAATTAGCGCAACAAACACATATCAGGCTATTTTCACATAGTCCAAATAAAATTGAAATAAGAAAGGGAAGTTCAACGAACTTCCCTTTCTCTTTTTAAAAAACGCTTTTGTCGTCATGATTCAGGGCTTTATCGATTTCTTGCCAAGAAACTCATTGTAATTTCCTATATTCGTTAAGACCTAGGCTACTATCCAACATTTTACGCGTTTAAATAGTAGGCAAAGGAAAGAAGGATTCCATGATAAAACAAATTTCTACATATGGTGCGGCATTATTAACAGCTATGGTTGTTATTAGAGCTGCTACTATGGAAGAACAAAAAGATGTCAGTAATCTTTATCAACGCGCAGCAGATGTAACTTATGTTAATGACAATTTAGCTTTACGTGACAATTACAAAAATTTGAAAGGAACGACGGATAACCTTTTGGCCTTAAATATTCGTGCCAAAGTTGAATTCTCTAAACACAAATCATTACCAGCAATAGTTATTGCAGTTGAAGATGAAGAACTTGCGCTTGTAAAGCCTGAGGACAGTTCAATTGAATCAGTAAACATTATTCCTAGCGATTTAGTCTTATTGAATGAAGAGGCAGATCTAGACATAACAGAAAACTTGTCCTTGGATAGAGAAAACACAATTAACAGTGGTCTTTCTGTAATTTTCAACAGACAAAGAATTCATCCTAAACCTTCTGCGGTAGCGCTTCAGGAATAAGATCATAATCCGAACGCGAAAACGTAACATATTCTTCAAAGCCAGGTTCAAGCCGTGCTAATACTTCAACTTTTTCAGCTCCCAATTCAAGTTCTAAAGCGCGAGACTTTCCGCCAAGTGTTATAGCCCCTCGCCTGTACATTTTTTGAATATCCAAATTATTTCTGTTTTTTGAGAGTTCTGAGATCTCTATCTCTTTCCGTATATACATTTCGTGGGAATTTTCGCGTCAAACTCAAACATTGGATAAATCTCATACCTCCAACAATTTATGTCAATTTAACGCGACAACAAGTTAATCTATTTCCAAGTGATTCACAAATGATAAATCAAAATAATATATTCTTATTAATTAAATCGCTTAGCCTTGCCCGTAGAATTGATATATTTGTTACATTAACCGCAACTTAAAATATCCCTAAGGCTATGGCTAGCGAATCAGAATTATCAAAATTAAAGGCGGTAAAAGAGCTCATTTTTGGACAAGAAATCAAAAATTATGATGCCGAGGTTAAAGATATTCATGCAGAAATTGGAGAAAACAAAGCTCAAAATGCTGAAGACACACGAAACCAAGAATAATCGCTAAATCAATTAGAAAAAGTAATTACCGCGCGAATAGACCGCTTAGAGGCAGATTTATTGAAAAAAATAACTGCCTTGGACAACAAAAAAACAGATCGTGCAAAATTGGGCAAAATGCTCATTCAAATGGGCGAGAAATTACAAGATAATTAATACCATTTCTTAGGAAAATGGGGGCTCAGAAGGATCATTTTGAAGAATTACGACACTTAATTTTAGAGAGTGATAGGGAGAGTAATGCCCAGCAAAATGAAGAGATCCTAAAAAAATTAGACGAACTTGAAACAGAATTAAACGATCCTGAAAAATTTGCCGCGGTCATTCAACAATCCAAAGCAGAAATTATTGATGTGTTGGGTCCTGTAATGGGCAAAATGATTAAGAAATTTATTACAAACTTCAAAATTCTTAACTTAAACTTCCATCTCAAATACTTTTCTATCTCTTTGGTCTTTTTCATATTAAAAGTGTATACTAGGTTTTTATTAAACTAGTTCACTTTTAGTTGACGTAGTCACACCAAAGGTAACTCGATTCCTAATCATAAAGGAATTCCCCTTATACTTTTTCAGAGGGACGACTTGAACAAATATGATGAGGTTTTTTCCGATTGTCCTCATGTTCATATTTTCAGAGAAAATGAAGCCTATAGTGTAGAAGTTTGGGATTGGCTGCCAGGGCCAGGGGCTGGAGACTTTAAAACCATTTTTAATACAATTGATGAGGCGTTTAAAGAAGTTATAGGCTATTTCTTTGATAAAGAAAATTAAACATTTTGCAAAACGTTTAGCGCATCATCTACAGCAAGAAAAAAATTGTGAACCAAACGATCCAAAAGGTTAAGCCTATCGTTCAACAGTTGGATGAAAATATTCGTGCCTACTTGAACGGTTAAGTTATAGCCCTGCGAAAAACGGCAACCAATATTCGTCAAATTCGCCGCCAATTAATACGGAATAAAACCCTGCTGAAACTTCTAATGACCATAACGCTAATTTTGTTGCTATTTTTCAATTGTTTACACGTACAATTATATGAAGTGATTTATGTCCAACGTTCTTCCTTCCTAAAAGGAATACCGACTAACACCAACGCATAAAGCGGATACCAAACTTGGTGAAGTATGAGCAAGAAAAAATGGGAATACTGCTGTTTGATAAATGACCAAGAAGCCATCAATTCAATCACAAATTTTAAAAGGAAAAGCAGAAAGAATAAGGGTTGTTGAATTCCTAGAATAATGGCGAATCCACTTGCCATCATTACCAAAAACCGCAAAATTACTGGAAGGGCAGTTTCAAAATTAACAGGTGATTTCATTTTACCCTTCCAACGTTTGCGTTGCTTAATCACATCTAAAAATGTAGCAGGCGCTTCCGTTGAAACGGCAAAACTTTTGTTCTTATAAATGCTTATTTCTTTTTCGGACTTGAGCATTGCCCATAATAAAAACAGGTCATCACCCGAAGGGATATCATAATCTGTGCGCAACTTACGAAGTGCTAAAAACGTACTTTTTTTGAATCCTAAATTAGCGCCGTTACACGCTATGGGCTTTCGAAAACCTGAAAAACCAAGATTGAAGGTTTCTATAAAACTAAATTCAATACTTGCCAATTTACCCGCCAATTTGCTTGATGTCATGCGAACGGGTAATACGATTAAATCTGCAGCTGGTAAATCAAAGAGGTTTTGAATATAGTCAGGCTTGAAATTTATGTCCGCGTCCCATGTGATGATAAACTTATATTTTGCAGCCATGACACCTTTATGAATTGCTCTTTTTTTGCCTCTCTTATCTTGGTTTTTTGTAAAACGATAAGGAACTTCTATTTGGTCTTGGAGAATTTGAACCGTATCATCCGTTGAATAATCATCCACAAAAACAAACTCGCATTTACCCGAATAGTCACTTGCATTAATGGCCTGAATTAAAGGTAAAATCCTGTCTTGCTCGTTATGAAATGGAATGACAAAACTAATGGCAGCAATTTGATCTCCGTCCTGCGATTTTGGGATACGACTTTTGCCTATTAGCAAATAAAATATTGCCAAGAGCTCAAGACTAAATACACCAATACAGAAGATCTCCATCATTTTTTTCGCAATAAGATTATCGTCCCAATCAATGAAGGTAAAGCAATATTAATTAACCACAGCAAAAATCCTGTTGTCAAAATAATAAGATCAGGAATTCCAAGTTGCCCTAAAACCAATAATGCTGCTGCCTCACGCACAAATAGCTTTCCGAATAGTAAGCCGGGAATGATCGTCATTAATAAATAGACGACTGATATATTAGCAAATAAGATGAGTGCCTCAAAGTTTTGGTCAAATAAGATTAAGAGCAGAACGTATTGCGTTACGAATAATAAATAGCGCAAAGCGCTCCACACCAGTAATTTCATTTTAAGCGCTAAAATCTCGTTTTGGATAAAAGTGATGGCTTCCTTAATTTTATCCGTAAATAGATAATTGAGGGGCTTTCGGTTCGCCAACTGTGGCTTGATATAGAGCGCTAATGCCGCCGCAAGGAGCAATACACCCGTAATAAATATGAAAACCTGCGGTGTAGAATAATAGTTCGTGGTAATGTATAAAAGGCTAAGGCAACCAAAAAATATTGAAGGCACAAATTGAGATAAGTTTGACAAGAAAGTGAGCAGCGTAGCCCTTGTTCTTAACTCCTTATCGAGTAATTGTGTGCGCCCAATAAAATTCCCTATCCGATTGGGTGTAATTAATCCGGTTGATATTCCGGCTAAAACCCCGTCCAACGCCGATTTAAATGAAATAGGGTTTAAACGCTCCATTAACGCCTTCCACTTAATGGCCTCTACAGACCAGTTTAGTATCATTAACAAGATGACAGCTCCAGAAATTATCCATAAATATTGAGTGTCAAACGGACCTTTATGGGTTCCTTCGAGAAACATTTGATAGACCTTCCAACCTACAAAAATAATTACAGCGAGGCCGAATACGAGTTTAACCCCAAAACGTAAATATTTGTTTCCTGTATTCAAGCTACCAAGTAACGATTACTTTTCCGATAGATTTGCGAGATTCTAAAAAAGAATGGGCTTCCGCTATTTCCTTAACGTCAAATCGCCCACCAACGTGCGGAGAGACTGCGCCATTAACAACCATTTCTGCAACGTTTTTCATGCTCCGCTTCAGCACCATTGGTCGATTGTCTCCAATTTTTAGCATATTCACGCCAATTATTGATTTGGAACGCATCATTGTTCCAATTGGCAAAATTAAACCCATTTTTCGCAGAAAGTTAAGCGTGGATAAAATGCCCCAACTTTTACCCGAACGCTCTGATCCACCAAACAAAATAATGCGCCCACCTGAGCCTAAAAGTTTAAAGTCTTTCTTAAAAGTTGAACCCGCAATCGGGTTAAATGTAACGTCTAAGCGTTCGTTGCCCAAAGCACTATTAACAGCAGTTGCATAGTCTGTTTGGCGGTAATTAATCACATGATCCGCTCCTAAATTTTTCATGTGATCCATTTTATCTTGCGATCCTGCAGTGGCAAAAACCTCGCATCCCCTGAGTTTACACAATTGAATTAATGCCGTGCCGACTCCACCAGCTCCAGCATGAATTAGCACCCGATCTCCCTCAAATACATTTGTGACATCATACGCCATATAATAAGCCGTAACATATTGCGTGGCAATGCTCAATGCTTTGCCCGCATCTAAATCATCAATTTCTGTAAAAGCAAAATCTTTGGTAATTGCATATTGCGCATAACCTCCAAACCGTGTGAAAGCAACAACGCGTTTACCCACTAAATTAGTGTCCATCTCAGTACCAACGGCATCAATTGTTCCAACGGCCTCATAACCCAAAACAGCAGGCAATGGTGGCGCTTCTCGATACAAGCCATTGCGCGCCATTACATCTGCATAGTTTAAACCAAAAGCTTCTACTTTGATTCGAACTTCTTTCGATTCTGGCGCGGGTACTTGGTGGTCACGTAATTCAAAAGCCGTTGAAGCTTCGCCGTTTTTTATGAGGTAAATTGCTTGCATATCTATTCGTTATTACGGATAAAATTAGGGGTTTGAATCGAGATCGAAGTCACTGATTCCAACTTTTTAGTTTTACAGGACGTAAACGGACGTTTCTACTTTCTTTAAAATGACCCCGCCTGAGGGAATTATGCCAATGAGTATCAAAAATTTGCGGAATAGCTCAGTTGCAACAGTTCCCACCTTGCTCGACCTCATTCGAAAAAATAGGATTAAAAATCAAACCATTCATAGAGGTCATATTTTGCTCTTTGCAAATATTGGTGCGGGCATGAATATCAATGCTATTGTTTATCAATATTGATTCAACACCAATGTGACGACATTTCTAATTCGCAATGTTATAGAAACGAATGAAGCACCCAATCTTTTTGCGCTTGCGTATCGGGCACCGCTAAAGTTCGAATTTCAGTCAGTGACTTGAAAATATATGCTTGATTTGGTTTTAACTGCTTTAGGATTGCGGCAGCTAATAAAGAAGTTCTACCAATCCCCATACGACAATGAGTGACAACCTTCTTGTTATTTTCGAGCATTACTATCAATTCACCGACCAAGGCAATAAATGCGGTTTTACTCTTTGGCACACCCCTATCTTTAATTGGATGATTGATATACTCGATTCCATTTTCTTCACAAAGCCTACCTTCGCCATTTAGTTCCAGTTCATCTATTTCATGGAACTCCAATAATGAAATGTCAGCATCTACCCCGTAGTTTTTTAAAGCTAGAATTTCGTCAAACAACCAATCGTTGCCACGTGGTCGTGGCATCATTCCAATTTGATCTGAATCCAGCTCATTAATCCAATAAATTCTCATAATATAATTTGATTTTTAATTGCCATGGTCAGCAGCAATTCTGTTTTTAATGTTTCTAATTGCAACCTTTCAATTAGGATTGCTTGTCAACTAATTGAGCCATATTTAACTTTTAATTGTATTTTCATGGAATAACAGAACGAATGAGCCCTACTCGGCTTTACTAAATATTAACTCCTGTAAACTTATGGAAGAAATAATGGTTTTATCTAGTATTCAACATGAAAAAAAGTGGGTAGAATAATTTTCATAGCTGAAAAACTGATGCCTCGCATCCTTAATCGGTGCGCGGAATTGGTGGTAAAAAATAATAACTAAGAAAAATTTATTATTATTATTACTAGCACTATTATCATTTAATTCCGTTAACGCTCAGTGTGATAAGATCACTGAAACAAAAGACGCTTTCACAGATGAAGTCATGTATCGTTATCGAAAAGGAGATGTTTCCATAATTAAATATGTAAACGTTGACAGCACAAAGAACACGTACCTATACATTAAGGCTACAAGTACGTATTTAACCCCCCCTGAAAATGGAGTAATATTCCTTTTTAAGGATGGTTCGAAATTCAACCTTCCAAATCAAGAAATTGATTATGATTCAGGTTCGGGAAGCTATTGGAATTATACAGATTTTATAACAATAAGTTGTGGTACTTCAGCTAAAATGGGACTGAATTCTTATTTTTCTAAGTGATATTTCAAGGCCTGATAGGGTGTTTTTTCTTTAAAAGCTCCATGAGGTCTGCCGAAGTTATAAAATTCTTCCCATTGCTTTAACTTTTTATTTAAATCTACATCATCTTTGTAAGTCAAGAGCTGGTAAAACTCTTTCTTGTCTGTCAAGTGAGA
>CAJQHR010000074.1 GCA_905478225.1 uncultured Crocinitomix sp. | reverse complement strand
TGATCTCTTACAAACTTCAAAACTCTTAACTTAAACTTCCATCTCAAATACTTTTCTATCTCTTTGGTCTTTTTCATATTAAAAGTGTATACTAGGGTTTTATTAAACTAGTTCTCTTTTAGTTGACTTAGTCACAGGGGAGTGCATGAAAAAGAAACGTTTTTTTATAATTGCAATTATACTGTTCATTGTTTTTGCCCTTTCTTATGCTTCCGCACGTGTTAGAATTGATGGATTAATGGCAGAATTATCAGCACTCCTATTATCACCAGACACCAATTATTCGCAAGATTACACACACGAAGGCTTCGATCAGATTACAGAAGGAATGTCAGAGCAGGAAGTTCTGGAACTTATTGGAGAGCCGCTTAAATTATGGAATCCATATAAATACGGTTTTCACCCTGAAAAAGCAGATTACTATGCGTTTGTGTACAGCGAAAGTCCAACATTCACACATTACCGTTTGCGGCAAGTCATTTTAGAAGATGGTATTGTAAAAGAAATTAGAGGATACTTTTACGTGGATTAGTTTTCACCTGATTAACCTAGCAACTGCTCAATATTTTCAGGCGGTCTTCCAACAACTGCTTTATCCCCTTTAATGATTATTGGACGCTCAATTAACTTGGGAAATTTCACCATAGCATCAATCCAATCATTTTCGCTCATGGTTTTGCCTTTGAAATTCGCTTTATAATCTGCTTCACCCTTTCGAATTATGGCTTCTGATGGCATATCCAATTTCTTTAATAAATCCTTAATTTCTGATGCTGAAAGTGGATTTTCCAAATACTTAACGATTTCGAAATCAACCCCTTTATTTTCTAAAATCTCTAAAGCGCATCTACTCTTTGAACATCTATTGTTATGTAATATCTTCATTTCCCTTGTTTTTACGCTGCAATTGTAAGAATAAAAGACAACTTTCTTTATCTTTAACCCGTATTATAATGTATAGAAAGTATCAACGTTGTTGATGCTACGAATAGCTTATGCTAAAAAAACTGTTTTACCTGTTCTCATTGTTGGTACTGACTTCGACAAGTCATGCCCAATTCACTACTACTGGTGATGCTTCTACAACTACCTGTAATTGTTTTGAAGTAACGGATGATGCTGCGGATGAATTAGGTTCATTTTATAAGACTGCCGCCATTAATCTAACAACAGATTTCCATTTTAAATTCTCAGTTAATTTCGGTTGTGAAAACACAGGTGGGGAAGGTTTGGCTTTTGTCATGCAAACTGCTGCATGGGATGTTGGAAATGATGGATATGGAATCGGTTATGAAGACATTACTGGAAATAGTTTAAGCATTGAGTTTGATACAAGAGATAACGAAGCTTCTGGCGAGATAGATAATTGGGATGTACCTAGCGATCATATTTCACTCCAAGACAATGGCGACATTGATCATGAAATGGACAATCCCAACAATTTATTGGGAGATCCATCTGGATTGAATGCTGGAGAGGATGCGACACCGCATCCGATTAAACCAGGCTTTCCAAATGTTGAAGATTGCGAGGACCATGTGGTTGAAGTATTATGGACTGCGGGCGTCAATCAAACCATTCAGGTAAAAATTGACGGCATTACCACCATGACTTATATTGGTGATATGATTGCCGATCAATTTGACGGAAACGCAAATGTATTATGGGGATGGACTGGAAGCACAGGTGTTTTCTCAAATGTGCAAACTGTTTGCGCGGCACTTATTCCCGATTTTTCATACACACCTACCAATTGTCCAGGCGAAGAAATTGACTTTACGGATCTATCTTGCGCATTTTATACCATCACAGACTGGGACTGGGATTTTGATGGGTTAGGTACATCAACAGCTGAGGATCCAAGTTTTACATTTACAGATGCAGGATCTTATCCTGTTGAATTGACCATTACAGATAGCGAAGGTTGTGAGAATAACATCATTATTGAAATTCCTGTTGGTTTTGAAACTGAAACAAGTGTGGATGATGCCACTATCTGTGTTGGAGAATCCACCATCATTCATGCTGAGGGAAATCCTTTTGTAGAGACGGAATGTTGTTTTAAATTGGTTTTAAATGACCTTTGGGGAGATTATTGGGGAAGCGGAACGGCCAACGAATTAGAAATTATATTGGACGGAGTTTCTTTCGGATTTTACACCCCTACCTCTTTCGATCCTGGAGCGGGAACAAGTGATACAATTGATCTTTGTTTCGATCAGGATGCCGAATTAGAATTTATCATTCACGGTGAAGATAGTCCGGCCGAATGTTCTTATTTCTTTTTAACGGATGATTTAACCGAATTAATTTCAGTGGATGGTGCCTTAGGTGGTACATGGGTAGATGGTGCGAATGAATTCCATACCGTTGATTGCGGATTGGACCCTCCAGAATATGATTATTTATGGGACAATGCTCCTTTACTTTCAGATGAAACTGATCCTGATCCTACCGCAACAATTGTTACGGATACATGGTTCCATGTTGACATTACAGATGTAGAAACGGGCTGTACAATTGTTGATTCGATCTTGGTTTCTATTCATCCACCCGTTGATGCGGTGATTTCCGGAGACAATACCACTTGTGAAGGCGACACTAGTGAATTGGTAATTACGTTTACAGGTCCAGCACCTTATGATTTAGATATTACTGGTCCAAGCGGACCGCTTCCAACCATTACTGATATTCCTGGCAGTCCATACTTATTAGATGTGGCAGAAGATGGCGATTATGTCATCACTTATGTAACTGGAGATGCTTGCGAAGGCACCTTTTCAGGAACAGGAACAGTGACAGTGATTGTGCCATTTGCAGTTGAGATTGAAGCCAGCGCGGAGCATTGCGACGGCGATCCTATTGTGGATTTAACCGTTGTTTCTACAAATGGTGGGACCGTAAATTGGTATGATAATCCGGGATTAATTCCACCTGAAATTGGAACCGGGCTCACACTTACACCTGGCGGAGGAGTTGGAACAACAACTTATTATGCCGCGGAAACTGAGGGCGTTTTCGGTTGTGAAGGCCCTGGTGACGAAGTAACAATAACGATTTATCCTATTCCACCTGCACCAGCTTACACGGGCGATACTGAATTTTGTGAGGGAGATGATGCTACAGATATATTTGGCGAACCATCTTTAGGCGGAGAAATTACTTGGTATGACAATCCTCCTCCTGGCGGAGCGGTTTTAGAAACTGGCACTTCATTTACGCCACCACTTATTGCTCCGGGAATCACGATTTACTTAACGGAAACTGCTGACGGCTGCGAAAGTCCAGCAACAGAAGTTATTATAACGGTTAATCCAACACCAGATCCTCCTGCGGTAGTTGGTGATACTGAATATTGCGAGGGAGATGTTCCGACACCAATCACAGCTATTACTGGATCAGGCGGAGACATTGAATGGCGGACTGATGTAGGAGTTTTATTAACAACAGGAACAACATTTACACCAACTTTAGTTGTGGGTACAACCACTATTCTTGTATATGAGGTATTGGGTGGATGCATCAGTGATCCTACCGAAATTGAAATTGTGGTGGACGAATTTCCGACCATTAGCATTCCCGAAAATTTATCCGTTTGTCGTGGCGATTCAATTTTAGTTACGGCCACCAATAATGGCTATGACATTATATGGAGTGACGGTCAAACTGGTGAATCGGTTTGGCTTAAGCCAGATGCGACCGCAAGTCATACTGCCACTGCTACCAATCCTTCTTGCGGTTCTGCCACGGACGAATTATTGTTGACGGTGAACGAACTTCCAGAGATCATAACCAGTAGCGATACGGTTGTAGGAATTGGTGGAGAAGTGAAAATGTGGGCTTCATCTGAGGATGCTACGTTGTTTACTTGGAGTCCTGCTATTTATGAATGCATCACCCCGAATTGTTCCGAAGTATATGCGGTGCCTGATCGGGCAACGGTTTATGTGGTAACCGTAACAGATGACAATGGCTGTATGAATACGGATACCATTTTTGTGGACATTAATGGAATCATGGAAGTGTTTGTGCCAAATGTATTTTCTCCAAATGGAGATGGGTCTAATGATTATTTAGTGGTTCACAGTCCGCGACTATTCGAATTTAAAATAGAAATTTATGATCGTTGGGGCAAAAAAATCTATCAAACAGAAGAACAAAAGGAGTATTGGGACGGAACATTTAACGATAAAATCCTTCCTCCACAAACCTTCGTATATATTATTACTGGAATCACCGTTTTAGGAGAAGAAGTAAGAAAAGAAGGCAACACGACTATTATTAAATAACCATCCGCCTTGCGGCGGTGTTTCAGCCCCTTAATTAGTCGGACAAGATTATAGAAAAAAAAGTGTAATCTTTATGACAATGAAAAAGAGAAGAACCTTTAGTAAAAGCTGAAAAAATCAGCATACTAAAAGAAGCGAGTACAAA
>CAJQHR010000073.1 GCA_905478225.1 uncultured Crocinitomix sp. | reverse complement strand
CTCAATTTGAAATAAACGGCTTGTAAAATGATCGATTTTGGAAAACGGTGATGTTTGAACATATCTTTAGAATTGTGATTGCCAAGATAAGTATCTTAACTTTGAATAGAATTAATGCGACAGAACCCGATTTTTCGA
The DNA here is from genome assembly GCA_905478225.1 of uncultured Crocinitomix sp. Lineage (GTDB taxonomy): Bacteria > Bacteroidota > Bacteroidia > Flavobacteriales_D > Crocinitomicaceae > Crocinitomix. Next base: position 4,506 of record CAJQHR010000073.1, on the reverse strand, counting down.
TTATATTTATTGAAATAATTAAATCCTAATTTTATATGAAACAATTTAAAATAAAAACGCTAGGCGCATTTCTTCTTGCATTTGCTGTCTCATTGTCCTCTTCATGGGCACAGGTCACTACTTACGATTACACAGGATCAATAGATACTTATGCGGTTCCAGCTGATGTCACTTCTATTAGAATTGAAACACGTGGAGCGCAAGGTGGAAATGATGGTGGACTGGGTGCGATAATGATTGGAGACTTTGATGTTACACCAGGTGAAGTTTTAACAATTTTGGTAGGTCAAGAAGGTCAAATTAATGGAACTTCCCAAGCAGGAGGTGGTGGAGGAAGCTTTGTTGCAAACGCGGCAGATGAACCAATGATCGTTTCTGGTGGCGGTGGAGGAATCGCCTGGAATGGAGGAGGGTCTCCACCATTTGTGGGAGCGGATGCAAATACTACTACTAATGGGAATAATGGATATGGTTCTGACGGAGGTTCGCCAACTCGTTATGGTGTTGGTGGAGTAGATGGAAATGGTTCTACTATTGCAGGTCCTGGTGGAATGGGCCATGCTGGTAATGGTGGTGGTTTTTATACAAGCGGAGCGGCTGCACTTTGTGGACCTCCAGGAATGTCATTTTTAGCTGGAGGAGCAGGGGGTGTTGGTTGTTCTGGAGGTTCTGGAGGTTTTGGCGGTGGCGCAAATGGTGGTAACTTTGGCGGCGGCGGCGGCGGCGGTTATTCTGGAGGTGGTGGTGCATATCACGCACCTACTAATGGCGGCGGAGGGGGCTCTTTTAATGATGGCGCGAATCAAGATAACTCTGTTGGAAATACAGGTCATGGTCAAATTATTATCGAAGTGCTTTGCGAAGAGATGGAAGTTGACGTGACCGACGAGGTAATTTGTTTTGGCGAATCATTTACATTGAATGCTGAAGGTGAAGGAACAATTACCTGGGATGGTGGTGTCGAAAACGGTGAACCTTTTACGCCTGATGCGACAGGAATTATAACGTATACTGCAACGTCTGATGATGATGGTGATTGTGGTTTTTCAATTGATATTGAGGTGTTAGAATTACCTGAGGTTACTGCAAGTGTAGATGAGGATGAAATTTGTCTAGGTGAATCGATTACATGTAATGGTGGTGGAGCTGATGAGTATGAATGGTCGGATGGTATTGATGATGATGAGGCTTTTGGGCCTGAAGTGGGTGAATATATTTATGTAGTTACGGGTACAGATGATGCTGGTTGTGAAAACACTGCAGAGGTGGAAGTGACTGTTCACGCTTTGCCAGCGGTTGTTGCAACAGCTACGGATGATGAAATTTGTTTGGGTGAAACTGTGACGTTGAATGGTGAAGGTGCAACTGATTATGAGTGGTCTGCCGAGGAAGATGGTGTTGAATTTACACCGGATGCTACAGGAACCACAACGTATATGGTAACGGGTACAGATGATAACGGTTGCGCGAATACAGATGAGATTGATGTAACGGTTTATGAAGAATTAACAATCACTTATACTGTGGTCGAAGAGATTTTGGGGAGTGATGGTGAAATTGACATCACAGTTGCTGGTGGAAATCCGGCGTATGATTTTGATTGGGACAATGATGGCTTAGGCGAATGGGGTGATGATGAAGATTTGACAGGCTTAACTGGCGGAACGTATGAAGTGATGGTGATGTGCGAAGCAGGTTGCGAAGCGTCTGAAACAATTAATGTTGGCAGTCAAGTAGGAATTGATGAATTGAACGGTCTCGCCGTTGCAATCTATCCAAACCCTGCTGCTGATGTGGTAACAATTACGCTTGAAGGTGCATTTATATATACATTTACGTCTGTAAATGGTGCGGTTTTAATGAACGGCAACGGATTCAATTCTGAAGAAATTTCATTGGATGAATTAGCAAACGGAATGTATATGATTAACGTTTTTGCTGATGATCAATCATCAATTGTGAAGTTAGTGAAGGAGTAATTGGATCAAAAATGTATTCAGAAATAATGAAAGTCCCCTCTCGTTTGAAAGGGGACTTTTTTTGTACCAATGATAGGTTGATATTCGAGCTACAAATAATATGTTTCTGGGTTCAGTCGCCGAAGAGAAATTGAAGTAAGCTGGACTATTGTTTCAGAACGAGGCTTTGATTTTAACGCCTATAATAGCATTGAAAAGTTACCTCATTGTGAATTGAATAAGGCGAATTATGGGGTTCTGTCGCATTAATCAATTCTAATTTTGAAATTTAGTAATTATCTATGAGTTATGCTGCCAAAGAACAAAATGTTTTGAACATATCTTTAGAATTGTGATTGCCAAGATAAGTATCTTAACTTTGAATAGAATTAATGCGACAGAACCATTGAGCGCTACAATAATCGAACGAATTAAAAGTGAGGAGCTGACACAAGACATTTATTCCTAAGCCAATTATTCGTATCTTGCTGAGGTTCGACAAAAAATTAATTTTCTCAAATGAAAAATTTCTCAATTTCTATTCTTGCCATATTCTTTTTAATTCCCGGTTTTACACAGGATTATATGGTGAACTCACCTATAAAAGTTGCTGAAGGCAATGGCAATCATCATCCACAGGTTGAACTCATTGAGGACGGTCGAGTAGGAGTGACTTGGACGAGTAATGGAAGCAAAAGCATCTTTTTTGCGAAACACAATGGCGTAGATGGATTTGCTGATCCGATTCAGTTAAATCCAATTGACTTTGATGTACAATCTTATGACTGGAGCGGACCCGATTTAGCAGTAGAAGGAGATAATGTCTATGTGATTTTTCGATCGTTCGGTTATGAAACGGGCCATATTTATATGGTAAAATCAACCGATAAAGGGGAAACATTTGGAGATACGGTACGTGTTGATCACTTATCAGAAGGATTTGGTCAATATCCAGACTTGGCGGTTTTTAATGACACGGTTTATGTCACATTTATGAATCATGATGCGGGTGGTTCAAATCCATCTTATGATGTGGTGCGTTCGGTAGATGGAGGTTTGACATTTGAGACTGAAGTTCCTGGAGCAGCACTCTTAGGTGCAGAAGCATGTGATTGTTGTCAACCAGAAATTATTGTGAATAATGAAAAGGTTATTGTTTTTTTTAGAAATAATGACGATTATATCCGCGATATTAAAGGAGTAATTTCAAATGATCGTGGGGCAAGTTTTACGGAATGGATTTCGGTTGATGACCATAATTGGTATATCGAGGCATGCCCTTCTACTGGACCAGATGCGCGCTTTATTGGAAATTCGAAATTAGTTTCTGTTTATAGAACTTTCGTTTCTGGTGATGGAAAGGTGTTTTTAAATGTCTATGATTTAGAAACGGATGCTTCAACCGATTTGGTTGAAATATATGCATCTTCTGGAACAGCTAGTAGTATCAACTATCCCCAAGTGTGTTATGATGATGGTCTAATTGGCGTTGTTTGGGAAGATGGCGCCGACGGAACTTCTTTGGATGTGTTTTTCAATTCGTCAGCAACGGCAAGTATTGATTTTAATCCCGATAACGCTATTAATTTAACTGCAATAGCGGCCTTACAAGCTAAACCAGACATTACCTTGGATAACGGAATTTTTCACGTTGTTTACGCAGACGCTTCTGATTTTTCTGTGAACTATTTGCAGATTTCTGAAGCAAATTCAATTGATGAATCAGCGTTGGAATTTGAGGCTTATTTTTCTCCTAATTCAGATCAGATTATTGTAAATTATAACGAAGCTTTTGATGCAAAAATGATCATTACTGATTTGCACGGAAGAATAATTCTACAGGAATCAATTTCACTTGGTCAAACAGCTGTAGAAACTGCAGAATGGGAGACAGGTGTCTATTTTGTGACTCTTATTTCAGGTGAAAATCGTGGTGTGAAAAAAATTGTGCGCTAAAACTGTAGCTTCCCTGTTCCTGCTTTCTCCCTCGTTTCTAAATCAATTATTTCGTAGAGATAAATTCCTTCTGTAGCTAATACTTGAATTTTAGTTTGATTCTCTGTGATTTGATTTGTTTGAATTTGTTGCCCACTCGCGGTGTATAAATTCAATTGCAGACCCTTTTCATAGCCTTTTTTAGTAAAAGAAATTGAACCAGAATTGGAATGGGACGTGATTGAAAAGAAGTCCAAATTATCCCTATCATCAACGCTCAAAGGTCCGGATAAATAAATTCTCACATGTGCCGTATCAGGGTTCTGTCGCATTAATTCTATTCAAAGTTAAGATACTTATCTTGGCAATCACAATTCTAAAGATATGTTCAAACATCACCGTTTTCCAAAATCGATCATTTTACAAGCGGTTTATTTCAAATTGAGATTTACCTTGAGCTACAGAGATGTGGAAGAGTTGTTACAGATCAGGGGTGTTGAAGTTGATCATTCTACAATTCAGAGATGGGTGTTTAAGTTTAGTCCAGAGGTTGAAAAGAATATGAACAAAAGAAAACGGCAGGTGGGTTCAAGTTGGCGAATGGATGAAACCT
>CAJQHR010000072.1 GCA_905478225.1 uncultured Crocinitomix sp. | reverse complement strand
ACTGTGTATGTTTGTAAACTTCCTGTGTAATCAAAGGTAGTTATTTGAGCATGCAATGCCGTAAAGCCCAAACAGCAAAGCAGGACTAAATTGAATTGTAAATAGTGTTTTAAACTCATTTTTTTTTTGTTGAATTAGCTATAAAATATCGCTGACTAATTATTCATCCAGGCGCATGGCCTAACCCCCTAATTATCGGACAATTTTATGTTGTTTATCAAAAATACGAATTTTTCGTCATTACCCAACGAAACAACATCTCCATCAATAATTTGAAATGTTTTTTTACTCGGTGAGCGACCAGCTCTTCTTCCTTTCTTCGGTTTATAATAATACTGATGACGCGCAAGTCCCGCTAATTCCAGAACCCGATCCCGTATAATTCCCAAGGCAACGTAACGCATCACGAGTACTTTCTTTTCACCTTGGGATACTTCTTTTTTAGCAATTCATCTTTTAAACGACTTTCTAGTTCTTTTTCCAAGCGTAAAATGTCGCTGGATAAATCCCATGTTTTTCCATGGTAAGGACAGCTCCTTTTGTACTCGCTTCTTTTAGTATGCTGATTTTTTCAGCTTTTACTAAAGGTTCTTCTCTTTTTTCATTGTCATAAAGATTACACTTTTTTTTCTATAATCTTGTCCGACTAATTAAGGGGCTGAAACACGCAGCTATTCGTATTTCACGTTTCAATGTAAAATACGTTATTTATAAGGAAACAAAGCACATATTTTTAGGAACAACCTCTTCTAATTTATTAACAGGCTGTTTTTGGAGACCGCAAACTTTACCATTTCATAATTTAACGTTGGATATTGAATTTAAGAGACAATTTTAAAGCAGTTCATTTGCCAAATTTGCCAATTCAGACCGCTCTCCTTTTTCAAGCTTAATGTGGGCAAATAATTCATGTCCTTTCAAACGATCTATTAAATAGGTCAATCCATTACTTTCTTCGTCCATATAAGGGGTGTCAATTTGTTTGATATCTCCAGTAAATACAACCTTTGTTCCTTCACCTGCGCGGGTAATTATTGTTTTCACCTCATGCGGACTTAGGTTTTGTGCCTCATCAATAATGAACATGACATTCGACAAACTACGCCCTCTGATAAAAGCCAAAGCAGTGATGGATAACTCACCACTTTCTTCCATATCATCAAGCACCTTATGTTTTTTTTCACCTGATCTAAACTGACTTTTAATGAACTTTAGATTATCCCACAATGGCTGCATGTAAGGCGATATTTTATCCTCGGCGCTACCAGGCAGAAATCCAATATCTCTGTTGCTCAAAGGAATAATTGGGCGGGCTAAAATTATTTGATTGTATAAATGACGTTGTTCCAAGGCTGAAGCTAATGCCAAAAGTGTTTTTCCTGTTCCGGCTACACCTTGCAGGCATACTAATTTAATCTCAGGATTTAGCAGTGCATTTACGGCAAAAGCTTGTTCGGCATTTCTTGGCTTCACTTTGTAAACGTAGTTTTTGTCTACCCGTTCAATTTGATCAAGCTTTTTATTATAAAGACTTAAAACTGATTCACTCGTACCGTTTTTTAAAACATAATAGCCATTGGCAATTTTCTGAGTGCCCAAAATGTTTTCGGCTTCGATCTTTCCCTTTTTATATAATTCACTTATTTTTTTTGAGTCGATATTTTCAATTACTGGAAAACCCTCAGAAAATTTTGCAATATCTTTTACTTTACCTGTTTCATAATCCTCTGAAAGGAGTCCTATTGCTTTAGCTTTTAGCCTTAAATTAATATCCTTGGTGACAAGTACCACTTGGCGGCTCTTATTTTTGTCGGCAAGCGTGATAGCTGCATTAATGATTTTATGATCGTTTTTACCCACACCATAAATTGCTTCGGCATCTCTACCATTCACCAAATTTGACATGACTATTTTCAAACTGCCCCTACTTTTACCTAAAGAAACCCAATCATTTAATCCTGATTCGGACAATTTATCTAAAAAACGGATGATCTCTCTCGCTTGGAAATTTTTCGTGTCATTACCAACTTTAAAATTATCGAGCTCTTCTAGAACTGTAATTGGAATTGCAACGTCATGGTTTTTAAAGTTTTGAACGGCACCGTGGTCAAATAATAAGACTGAAGTATCCAAAACGAAGATTTTTTTTAACCCTTTTTTGGTCATAGAATGGACATTTGATTGTTATATGAATATAAGGTTTAATAGCCCCTTAACTCAGCTCAAATCACTCAAGTTATTAACTTTACTTTTTTAATGACATGTATGGATCAGTTTTTAAACGATCGGTATTCACCGTTAAAATTGGTTCTGTCGCATCTACCAAATTTAACCGTTTTCAACTGATAAAATTCAAATGTCACAAAATAAATTCAATTGAAAATCAGCATTTTAGTTATTTATCTGATTCCATTTTTCTTAAAGAAAAGCAAAAAAACAGACAGATGCGACAGAACCGAGAATTTTGTTCCGAATGATTGTCTTATAATATCGAGATGTTTGGCAAATGTTTGGCAAATGGAAATAAAAAAAGCCCAACTTGTGAAAGTCGGGCAATCCCACAAGGTCAGGGTGGAAGCCCATTCACAAGTATTCTTAAGAAAAAAAAGCCTCAGTCGAAACTGAGGCTTTCGTACTCGAGGCGGGACTTGAACCCGCACGTCCCAAAGGACACAAGATTTTAAGTCTTGCGTGTCTACCAATTCCACCACTCGAGCATAAATGAGCGGGAGACGGGGCTCAAACCCGCGACCTCCACCTTGGCAAGGTGGCGCTCTATCAACTGAGCTACTCTCGCTTGTAATATGCTTTTTCTAACAAAGAACTTTTTCTTTGCGGGCGACAAATATATGACTATTTGTTTAAAAGAAAAAACAAAATGAAATTAATTTGACTTAATTCTTAAACAAATTTTATTTCTGCTTTTTATTTGAATATTTGTGGTGTAATTGATGAATCATACCGTCTGATAATCCGATCTTTGGAACAAATACTTCTTCACATTCTAATTTCTTGATAATTTTTAGGAAAATTTTTGTCGCCGGAACAATTACATCAGCGCGATCGGGTTTTAGGCGGTACTTCGAAATCCGTTTCGATAAACTAAGTGATCTCAAATCTAAACTCAAGTCCTTTAATTCTTTTACAGGAATCGCCTCGTTCCCTTTTTTACCAAGTAGTTTGTGAATTTTATTGATGTTTCCGCCTGTTCCAAACACTAAATAGTCTTTGTCTCCTTTAACATGTTTGTTTAGCCACGATTCAATCTTTGGCCAAATGTCACCCTCAACTTTGTTTTTTAGCATTCGAATCGTTCCTATTGGGAATGATTTCGCATTGGTTTTTTCGCCTTCGTAAAAAATAGAAATTTCAGTACTACCGCCTCCCACATCAATAACGATAAAGGGCTGACTTAGGTCGTAATCATCAACCAATAAAAAGGATGAAAATATGATGCTCGCTTCTTCGTCACCATCAATAATTTCTATTGAAACTCCTGTTTCTTTTTTGATCATTTCTTGAATCGCTAAACCATTTTCTGCTTCGCGCATGGCAGATGTGGCGCAAGCCCTAAGGTCAATTACCTCAAACACCTCTGCAATTAATTTAAAAGCCATAATAGACTTTTTAAATTCTTGCGCTTTCTTCTTTGAAATAATACCAGTTTCAAAAACTTCTAATCCTAATCGCAAAGGAATGCGGGTATAGGAAACTTTTTTAACGAGAGCTGAGTCACCGTCTGTTGATACTTCTCCAATTAAGAGTCGTGCCGCATTGGTTCCTATATCGATTGCACCAAATTTCATTTTTATGAAGAGATTTAAGTGCTATAAAGCACTTGTTTTAGTTTTAAAATAATTATAAATTTCGTTTTGCGCGTTGTATTTTTTTGTCAATACAGATTTTGCATTTTTATTCCGTTGTTGGGCGTCAATTTCACGTGCTTTTTGGTTGTCTAAAAAACAGGCGTTCAGCATAAATTTCAAATCTTCTTTCAAACTCTTATCGTAAATTGGAACGGTTACTTCTATACGGCGATCTAAATTACGGGTCATCCAATCCGCTGATGAAATGTAATACTTTATATCACCGCCATTGTGGAATGCAAAAATGCGCGTATGTTCTAAATATTGGCCAACAATACTTCTAACACTTATGTTTTCACCCTGTCCTTCAAGACCAGGCACGAGCGAGCATATCCCTCTTATAACACACTTAATTGTTACGCCTGCTGGACGCTTCGTACAGTTTTTTAATGATTTTTGGATCAACCAAATTGTTCAGCTTAATCGTAATTATTGCTTCTTCACCATTTTTGGCATTTGTAATTTCCGTGTCAATTAAGGTGTTTAATTTCCTGCGGATGTTAAAAGGGGATACCAGTAATTCTCTGAAAACGCTTCGATCAATATTGCTTTTGAATATTTTAAAACCCTTCTCTACTTCGCGTGTAATCGATTTATTGGCGGTGAGTAATGAACAGTCCTTATAAATTTCCGCGGTTTTTTCATGAAAATTTCCCGTACCAATATGCGCAATCATTTGAATTTTGGTGCCCCCTTTTCGTTTAATTAAAAAAAGTTTTGAGTGTACTTTTAGGTTTTGCACACCAAATAAAACATTCACCCCGTTATCTTCTAGATAATTAGACCAATTAATGTTGTTAGCCTCATCAAGCCGAGCTTTTAATTCAATTATTGCTGTTACTTTAACGCCGTTTTGTGCAGCACTTATTAATGCATTTATAATGTGTGAGTTGGGTGCTACACGATATAAGTTAATTTTTATCGAAAATACCTTTGGGTCAATCGCTGCTTCGCGCAAAACGTCAATTACGTGCTGAAAACGTTGAAACGGAAAGGTGAGAAGTAAGTCTCGCGTAAGAATCTTTTTTATTATTGGTTCACGATTGTTTGCTAATTCTGGATGGGCTGTGGGTTTTTGCTTTTTAAATTGAAAAGATTTATTTCCGAAATTTGGAAAACTCATGAAATCTCTAAAGTTGTGATATGTTCCTCCAGGAATAATGTTTTCGCCAGCTTTTAATCCTAAGGCCTCCATTAAGTATTGCAATTGATCAATTGGCATAGCAGCGTCAAATACGAAGCGAACGGTCTCTCCTGCTTTTCGCATTTCAACGCTTTCTTTCATTTTTTCCAAATAACTTTTAGAGATATCGTCATCAACATCAAGTTCAGCATCTCGCGTTATTTTGAACGCGTGGGCAACTATCAAGTCAAATTTAAAAATGGAAAAAATCTCTGTTAAATTGAATCGTATAATGTCATCTATCAAAATCATTTTATTTGGCCCGTCTTCAGACGTAGGTATGATAATAAAACGTTCTGAATTATTGGGGATTTCAATCAGAGCATATTTAACCTTGGTCTTTTCGAAATCCATCATTTTAATACCCAAATAGTTCCCCCCATCTTTCAACTGTGGAAATGCGCGCTTTGAAGAAAGCATTATTGGAACAATTTGCGGACGAATCGTCTCGCGGAATATTGTTTGGATAAAATCTATTTCTTAGTCCTTTAAATGAGTGCCATCCGTTTGAAGGATTTTGTGCTCTTTTAATTCTCTTAGTAATTTTTGATAGGATAGTTCGAACAGCTGCTGCTGCTCAAGGACTACATGTTTGATTTTTTTGAGAAGTACTTTAGCCCCCCCGTCAAAACCTTCAACTTTATTTTTTTTGATGGCAATAAGTCGTCTCAAAGAGGCCACTCGGACACGGTAAAATTCATCCATATTATTGGAGTAAATACCTAAGAATCGAATCCGCTCTACTAGCGGATTGGATATGTCTAGTGATTCTTGTAATACGCGTTCATTGAACGACAACCAGCTTAACTCGCGATTGAATAATTTCATTAATACTCAAAATTCAGATGATGAAACGATATATCTTTAACTAAAAACACCAGCCACTTTAAAAATAGCTGGTGTTTTCACCTCAAAAAACTATGTTTCCATGAAAAAACATATTTCAAAGATAGATTAAAAATTGATTTGTCCAAATAAACAGACCTAAAAAAAATGTTAAATTTTATTGAATGAGTAAATTACATCCCCTGATGTCTGAATTGTCGAATCGACCAACTACTTCAAAAGCTTCGTTATTGGTTCTTCCTAGATCCTGTGTAGCAATAAATGCACAAGAGTGAATATTGGCTAAATCAATGACGTTTATCCCTCCAGTTTTATGATCGATCAGCTCAAACGGATCCGAATAGGAACGAATTAGCACTTTCATCCAGGGTGGGCATTTGAAATTTAATCCAGCACTATAGGCTTGCGATAGCAGTTCAGTCATGCCATATTCTGAATGGATAATTGGAGTTGAAAATTGTTCCTTCAAAACGGCATGTAACTCTTCTTTAATCATTTCTTTTCGCCTTCCCTTCATTCCGCCGGTTTCCATAATGATGCCTTGACTGATTTGAGGTGAATATTTTTCACCAAAGTCCAGCAGTGCATAAGTCACTCCAATGAGCAGTATCTTTTCGCATTCATTTTTTTTAAGGATAGCCGCTAGTTCATCATACTCGTCAAGAAAAAAACCACTATCCGGATGTTTAGATTCTTTGATGAACCGATCGACCATATAAATTAACGACGATCCTTCACGCTCTAAATAGGAAGGAAGCAAGCCAAGCACTAAATAGTCTTGAATAGGACCGTAATCATGCTCAAAGCCTTTTATAAATGATGATTCATACAGTGCTGTATCCTTAACGTGGTGCTTACTGGTAGTTCTTCCGGTGGTTCCGCTACTTGAAAAAGTAATTGCAGCATCTCCCTTAAAACTACTAACCATGTGTGTTTTAAAAAAAGAAATGGGTAAAAACGGAATCTTCGTGTAGTGATCAACAGCGGCTACTTCAGTTTTTATATGTTTGCAATAAGCGCTATAAACATAATTGTGCTTCAACTGATAGTGGAAAAGTTGAAGTGCTTTTTCATTAAATTCATCCTCATTTGAAATTGAAAAAATGGATTTCGGTTCAAAAGGTAATTTATTTTGGTTTTGCGCGTTCACTTTATTATTAATAACTTTAAAGTCGATAAGGTGAAATTACCTTAAAATTTGACAAGCACTCATGCATACAAAAATAAAATTAATTTTCTCCTTTCTCATGCTCGTTGTGCTGGTTTCTTCTTGCTTTAAAAGTGAGGAGTACCCAATTGAACCTATTATCTTTGACCCAATTTTCTTGATTAGTAGCAACAGCGCTAAGCTTACATTTAGTTTTACAGATGGTGATGGTGATATTGGTTTACCTCCTGGAGATACGCTAGCTCCTTACAATCCAGATTCCTATTATCATTATAATCTGTATGTTGATTATTACGAAAAAGATGATGAAAATGGCTGGCAACGTGGCCGAGACCTAGAAGGAGATTCGATTGTTTTTCAATACCGATTAAAACCTATTGTTGTAAAAGGTAGGGCACGTGGAATTAAAGGAACTATGGATGTCACAATGATTAGTTTTGCAAATCCTCTTTCCAGTCAATCAGACACGATTCGGTTTACAATTAAATTAATTGACAAGGCATTGAACGAAAGTAATGTGATTGAAACGGCTGAAATTTATCCCTGAATAATCCACATTTAAGCTGCTCTAAATTCCAAAAATGATTCGGAATTAGAAAATAAGGTCTATTTTTATAAAGTGCTGCGTTAGATAAATTCAGAACTTATGCTAAAGTCGGCCACATCCAGAAAAATTGATTTGTAATAAAAATGCTAATATACATCCTTTCACGGGGCGCTGCGCTTTATTCAACATCACGCATTTATCGAGCAGCTCTAAAGAGGAGGCACAATGTCCGCATTATAGATCATATGGAATGTGATTTATTGATTGAAAACGGACGATTCATAGTTGTTTATAATAATGAGGTATTACTGAAGCCAGACATAGTTATTCCTAGAATAGGCAGTTCCGCAACAGTTTTTGGAACAACGGTTGTTAGGCATTTTCAAGAAATGGGGGCTTCTGTTTTAAATTCTCCAGCAGGCATTTTTAATTCAAGAGATAAATTTAGGAGCTTGCAATTATTAGCAGGTCATAACATCCCAATTCCGGTCACCTATTTTTCAAATGATTTGCATCAGGCCGAGCGAATCGTAAATCGCAAATTGGGCTATCCATTTATTTTAAAAGTGCTTGAAGGAACCCAAGGTATTGGCGTTCATTTAATCGAAAATGAAGTGGATGCTCACCATATGTTTAACCGTTTTTCTCTAGCCAAACAAAAAATTATTCTTCAAGAATTCATTAAAGAATTTAAAGGGAAGGATGTTCGCGTTTTTATTGTTGGCAATAAAGTAGTTGCTTCAATGATGAGAATTGCAGGGCCTGATGAATTTCGATCAAATATTCACCGCGGTGGAATGGGGCAACGCATTGTGCTTTCAGAAGAGGAACGCGAAATGGCAATTCGTGCTGTAAAAATATTAGGTTTGCAAGTCGCTGGTGTCGATATTTTACGCTCAAAAAAGGGAGCGCTGATAATTGAAGTAAATTCATCACCTGGTTTAGAGGGGATAGAAGGCGCGACTGGAGTTGAAGTTGCTGAAGAAATAATTCAGTTCATTGAAGAAAGATATTGTAATGAAAATACATAAGACGACAATTGAATTAGGAGAACAATGTACCGTTCAAATTCCGGTGGCCAATTTGCCTTCAGGAACAGAAATTGATTTGTTCGCACATGTTTTTAGAAGTAAAATTGAAGGTCCAACGGTTTTGTTAATTGGTGGCGTTCATGGAGATGAAATTAATGGTGTCGAGATTGCAAGAAGAAGTGTGCAAGATGAAATATTTGAATCATTGCTGTGCGGTTCTGTAATTGCAGTGCCATTATTGAACGTCTACGGCTTTATAAATTTCTCAAGAGGTTTTCCTGATGGTAAAGATGTGAATAGAGGATTTCCTGGTACAAAGTCGGGTTCATTATCGTCTCGAATTGCACATACATTTACAAATGTAATACTTCCTGCGGCAGACTTGGCGATCGACTTTCATACAGGGGGAAATAGTATTTACAACTATCCGCAAGCGAGATATACCGCCAAGGATCCAGAAAGCTTAAAATTGGCTACAGAAATGAATATGCCCTGTTTGTTAAAGTCAGGTTTAATTCCCAAATCACTCCGAAAAACAGCCTTTAATAAAGGAATTCCTATGGTCGTTTTTGAGGGCGGTGAATCGCTCCGAATAGATGATTTTACGGTAAGTGAAGGTTTGCGTGCAATCAAAAACGTTTTGATCAGCAGAGGAATGATTGCTGGGGAGAAAGTAGAGGTTGAAACGCATTCATACACAAAAAAAACATGGTTACGCGCAACGCGATCTGGAATCGTAATTATAGAAAAAAAATCAGGGGAAATTGTAAAAAAAGGAGATGTTTTAGCTCGAATCACGAACCCTTACAACACCTATCAATCTAAAGTTTTATCAAAAGTTGATGGATTCATTTTTGGACACAATAACAACCCCGTTATTAACAAAGGTGATGCTTTGTTTCATATCGGATATAACCTAAATAAATAAGCTTATGTTAAATAATCTAAGTCACGACCTAACACGTGGAGAGAATGTGAATTTCGGTGAACGCAAAATCGAAACGAAAACACTTGAAAATGCGGCGATTGTTGAAATGATTGATGTTGCATCAAACGAATACCGCATCACATTTAGAAAAGGTAGTTTGGATGATATGGTTGAAGTTTCGTTTTTCCAGAAAAAGATCAAGAGCTAATATTTAGCGTTTATTTTTCTTCTGAAGGTGTCGGTAAAATGGCCACTACTAGTAATCAAAGCAATGTTATTTTCAAAAAAATAAAGCATTACTTATTGTAGAAAATCTACAACTGCCGAATAAAATTCAGCGGGCGCTTCTGCATGCACCCAATGACCAGATTCTTCGATTGAGTAAATCTCAGCTTGAGTGAATTTTTCGTTTATTTCCTTGTAATCAGATTCTAGGATATAGTTAGAACGGCCTCCTCGAATGAATAAAGTATCCGCGTCAATCGTATCAAACGCTATCGTATCAATAATTTGATGAATCTCTCGTGACAAAACTGGAATATTAATGCGCCAGCCTAACTGACCTTTTTCAATCCAATACAAGTTTTTTAACAGAAATTGTCGAACGCCTATTTCTGCAACATATTCTACTAAAATTTTATCCGCATTACCTCTCGTTTTTACTTGCGTCAAATCAATTGCATTTAAACCTTTCAAAATTTGTTCATGATGCATGGGGTATTTCTTGTGCGAAATATCAACAACTATCATTTTGTCCAATAGGTCAGCATGTTTTGTCACAAAGTTAATCACCGTTTTTCCACCCATGGAGTGACCAATGACATTGATTTTTGATAATCCAAGATCCTTAACCAAGGTGTAAAAATCATCCGCCATCAAATCATAGTTAAAATCCTCTGCATGTGGAGAATGCCCGTGGTTACGCTGATCTACGAGATAAACGACGTAGCGCTCCGCAAACTTTTTAGCCAATGTTTGCCAATTGTCAGAAGAACCAAATAGTCCATGCAGAATAAAAAGCGGCTTCTTTTTCAAACCGTCCGCATCATTTTCATTTCCAAGAACTCTATAATACAAATTCATATTTTCAATAGTCAATAGTCAATGCGCTGTGCGGTGTCAGTCGAAGCATGCACTAATTAATTAATTTATTTTTATCCAATAAAGCCAGAGTTCATTGAGGTTCTCGAAATGCCGAGTTATTCTTCAAGCTCTCGCTTATACATCATTACTGTATTCTCAAGTCCTAAATAAATCGCGTCTGATACTAAGGCATGTCCAATTGACACCTCTGCCAAATTTGGAATATTTTCTCTAAAAAAGCGTAAGTTTTTAAGATTCAAATCATGGCCGGCATTTATTTCTAAGCCACAAGCATCTGCGATTTTTGCAGCGTCACGATAAGGAGCAACAGCAGCTTCTTTATCCGTTTCAAATAAATCGGCATAGGGTCCCGTGTAAAATTCAATTCGATCGACACTTAGTTCAGCTGCTTTCTTAATCATTTCACCATCCGTTTCAATAAATAGTGAAGTGCGAATACCTAGTTCTTTTATTTCGGAAATAATTTGTTTTAAAAAATCAGCTTCCTTTATCGTGTTCCAACCGGCGTTTGATGTTAAAACATGCGGAGGGTCGGGCACAAGAGTGGCTTGTGCAGGTCGCACGGCTTTTAAAAGTGCCATAAACCGTTCATTTGGATATCCCTCAATATTAAACTCAGTTTTAACTTGGCCTGAGAGCGCCATAACATCTGCCTCGGTAATATGGCGTTCATCCGGTCTTGGATGTACTGTAATACCATCAGCACCAAATGTCTCACAATCAATAGCAACTTGAACTACATCCGGAGTGTTTCCGCCTCTTGCATTCCGTATGGTTGCAATTTTATTAATGTTTACGCTTAATTTTGTTCCCATTTCTTTCGGTAAAAGAATTTTGTCTGCAAATTTATAAAGGATAGCACAATAAATACTTAATTTAGCGCGTAAATTCATTCAGGCTCACGCAGCCCACAAAAGAACAAGTAAACCCTCAATGAGAGCAGAAGAACTGATATCTGAAATGATTCCACCACTAAAGTACAGTGAGACAGGGGAGAAAGCACTTACATGGATGAATGAATTTCGCGTAAACCACCTTCCCGTTGTGAAAGGCAATCAATACATTGGTTTAATTTCTGAAAGTGATATTTACGACATGCCAGATCCTGCTTTGCGACTGGATGAATGTTTTTTGAATTTACCAAAGCCATTCATTTATTTGGACTCACATGCTTACGAGGTAATGAAGTTAATTGCAGATGCCAAAATCACCGTGGCACCAATTCTCAATGAGAATAATGAATATCTTGGTTGTACAGATTTGCTTTTTCTAATGTCGCAAATAACAGGTGTTATTTCAATTAAAGAACCTGGCGGAATTCTGGTTCTACTAATGAATACACATGATTATAGCTTAACAGAAATAGCCCGAATAGTTGAAGAGAATAATGCGAAAATTTTAAGTTCGTATATAACGTCAGCACCAGAATCTACTGAAATTGAAGTAACAATAAAAATAAATACGGTCGATTTAGATCGCATCATACAAACATTTAATCGTTACGATTATCACATTAAGGCAAGCTTTTCAAAAGGCAATATTGTTGATGATTTAAAGAAACGTTATGATGAATTGATGAATTACCTAAACATGTAGAAATGAGAATAGGAATTTACGGGAGATCATTTGACGACTCTTTTATCCCGAACATCCAGGAGTTATTTGACACATTGACCAGTTTCAAATGGAGTGTTTCAATTTACCAACCATTTCGTTCATACCTTTCACCGCGATTGCAAATTGACGATTTGAATGATGTTTTTAATAAACATCAAGATATCAAAGATTCCATTGATGTGCTTATTTGTATTGGTGGAGACGGAACTTTCCTTGAAACCATAAATATTGTTAGAAATAGTGGTATTCCAATTTTGGGAATTAATACGGGACGACTAGGTTTCTTAGCTTCTACTTATAAAGAGAATATTGTAACCGTTTTAAACTCCCTTAAAGATGAGAAGTATCGATTACAAACAAGATCAATGCTGACTTTAATTACCGAAGAGCAATTATTTGGTGAAGATAATTTTGCCCTAAATGAATTAACGGTTCATAAGAAGGACAGTTCTTCAATGATTACGATTCATACCTATATTGGTGATTTATATTTGAATAGTTATTGGGCAGATGGCTTAATTGTAGCAACCCCAACTGGGTCTACTGCTTATTCACTGAGTTGTGGAGGGCCAATTATGGTTCCTGGTGCACAAGATTATGTCATTACGCCAATTGCACCTCACAATTTAAATGTTCGCCCTGTTGTTGTGCCTGATGATCGCACTATTCGTTTAAAAATTGAAGGGCGTGGTCAAGAGTACTTGTGCTCACTAGATTCTCGCTCTGTAACCATTAATTCTGCTGTTGAATTAACTATAAAAAAAGCGAATTTCCAACTTAATGTTATTCAAACTGAAAATCAAAACTTCCTGAATACAATTCGAAATAAAATGATGTGGGGACTAGATCGTAGAAATTGAGAATTCATGGATTTTATTGGCCTGATTATCTGTTGTTTAGTGAGATTATGTGACTTTGTTTTGGATTTCTTTCCTTTGAATTTGTATTCTTGAAATAATTCAGTTAATTTTAGGGCTTATAATATTTAAAAGCAAATTTTAATATGAAAAAATTCTACAAATCTCAGATCATTCTAGCTCTTAGTATGATTTTTACATTTGCTGCATCAAATCAAGCTAACGCACAATGCGCAATTACTGGCTTAGCTGAAGCATACTGTCTTGATGCATTGCCAGTGTTTTTAGCAGGAACACCTCCCGGCGGTACCTTTTCAGGCCCTGGGGTTTCAGGCGAATTATTTTACCCAGAAGACGCCGGTGTAGGTGTACATACTATTTCGTATGAATACATTCCAGGTGGTGACAGATATTACATTAAGTCAAGTATCGGAAATCCATGGGGTCAAACTACAACTGATCAAGCATTTGATTTAGCTTTCGGTCCAGGAGAATGGATGTTAGAAGCTTTTGAAACAGTTGACGTAGAGGCTGTTTTCACCGGCAGTACATCAATGATTTATATGGATGGAAGTCAAAATCAATCGACTGAATTGGCTGCCTTTTTATCGGCAAACTTGACGGCTATTGAGGAATGGGTTGATGCAGGTGGTGTTATTTGTATCAACGCTGCACCAAATGAAGGTGGCGATATTAACTTCGGTTTTGGAGGCGTTTCTCTAGATTATCCATCTGTTTATTTAAATACTGTTACTATGGTAGACCCTGTGCATCCAACAATGGTCGGACCTCAAACCCCAACGTCTACCACAATGACTGGTACAAGTTATTGTCATGGTAGAATCTTAGGGCCTGGTTTGACAAATGTTTTGGTCTCTGGTTCAGATGTTGGATTAGCGGAAAAAGATTATGGAGATGGACATGTAATGTTCGGATCAATGACTGTTGCTTATTATCATAATCCAGATCCTCAAGCGGCAAATTTCCAGTCAAATTTGATGACCTATATGGATGATTATATTGATTTTGAGCCATGTGTTGTAACAATGGATGTTGAAGTATTAGACGCAGTTTCACCAGATATCGTAGGTGAGTCTGATATTTATGATGTATGTTTAGGAGAAGAGTATACATTGACTGGTTCTGGAGCGGAAGATTTTTATTGGGGTGGTGGAATTATTGATGGTGAGCCAATCATGCAAGATGCAGCAGGAACTTATACGCACATTTTAACAGGTATCTCTGATGAGGGTTGTGTTGCTACCTCAGCTGTAACAGTAAGTGTTCATCCAAACCCTATCGTTGATGGAGGTTTTGATTTAACACAATGTGCTGGAATGGATTTAATATTATCAGGTGCTGGTGCTACGACTTATGAATGGGATCCGTCTGTAGTTGACGGTGAACCATTTGAGGTGACTGAAGGTTTAACTACTTATACAGTAACAGGAACTTCAGAATTTGGCTGTGAATCAACAGATGAAGTTGTTGTTGAAGGAATTGGCGGTCCAGTGGTTACAGCTGTAATTACAGATGAGTACGAACTTTTTGGGGCATCAATTGATATTACTGTTACTGGTGGTTCAGGTCCTTATGGATATGCTTGGTCTCACGGTCCAACAACAGAAGATGTAACTGGACTATATGAAGGTGCATACACTGTTGATGTTTCTGATTCAGGCGTAGAGGAAGGTATTTGCCCTCCAGTTTCGGAAACGTATACAATCATCAGATTTGTTGGTGTTGAAGATCTAACTGAGAATACATTAACGGTATATCCAACACCGGTAAATGATAACGTTACAATTAGTTATGTAGGCGATTTTAATTATGAGCTAACTGCGATTAACGGAGACATCATTTTCTCTGGAAAAGCTGTAGATCAAGAAATCATTTCAATGGAAGAGCTTGCTGCTGGAACTTACTTAATTAAAGTTACTTCTAACGTTGAGTTGACTACGAAAAAGATTGTAAAGCAATAGTTAGAAAGAAATAAATCTTAGGGCCTTGTGTCCATTGATCTGCCTTGGGTAAATTAATGGATACAGGGCTTTTTCTTGTTTAAAACTTTCCTTTAACTTCATTTATCAGAATACCAGAATAGGTTTTATGCTAAATACCTTTACTATCAATGCCCCGTCGTTCAATTTAAGACGGGGCATTTTTTTATGATTTTAGTCATTGCATAATCAATGGGATGTCGTAAATTTGAGTATAACTTAATTCATAAATATGAAACATAATTACTTGATAAAATCACTCCTTATGGGAGGATTAACACTTGGTTCTACAGGATCGTGGGCTCAAGTCACAACATTCGATTATACGGGTGCTGAACGGTTCTGTCGCATCTACCAAATTTAACCGTTTTCAACTGATAAAATTCAAATATCACGAAATAAATTCAATTGAAAATCAGCACTTTAGTTATTTATCTGATTCCATTTTTCTTAAAGAAAAGCAAAAAAATAGACAGATGCGACAGAACCACAATAGTAAACCAAGAGTAATTAATATCGATAAGAGTGGTGCGAACAAATCAGGAATCCGTTCAATTAATCGTGAGCTGTTGACCGTGAAAAAAATCAAAATCCGACAATGCAAATACTTAAACAATATAGTAGAACAAGACCACCGAAATATAAAGAGGCGGATATCGGTTCTGTCGCATCTGCTAGACAAGAATTTAAAAGTACAATTATTTTTTAATTCTAAGCGGCCAATGACATGAACGATTTAAACACAGTTTTATCTTGACCAATCAACTGATTTTTCTTAATCATTC
>CAJQHR010000071.1 GCA_905478225.1 uncultured Crocinitomix sp. | reverse complement strand
AATCTAAATAAAGTTGGTCAAGAATTGATAATCAAAAAATGTTGGATTATAATCCCCCTGCGTAGGTAAACTATTCAATAGATAACTGTTAGCGCGATATCTTGCCCCAGTAATATACGAACCTCTTCTTCCTGCAAAATTGCCTTCTACATGTGCATTACCGCCCATTAAACTGAGTTGGGCTGAACCACCAAATTCCGTGGGTTGTCGATAACGGATATCCAATACCGAACTCAATTTATCACCATAAAAAGAATCAAATCCGCCTGCAGAAAAGAAAATATTGTCCACAAATGCAGGGTTAATAAAACTCAACCCTTCTTGTTGACCAGATCGTGCCAAGAATGGACGATAAATTTGAATCCCGTTCACGTAAATTAAATTCTCATCATAATTACCACCACGCACATTATAGTTCGCCGTTAATTCATTATTTGAGTTCACACCAAGTCCAACTACTTTAATTAAATCTTCAAAATTTTGTGAAGGAGTGCTTATTCGAGTTAAATTGATGGGCGGAAACTTATCCATGAAGTCGCTTGCCCTTGCTACTTCAATGACAATAGGACCTAAAACTTTATCTTTTATAGAAACCCGTATTCCAGAAATATTATTTGTTTCTACAGAAATTCTTCTTTTGGTAAAGCGTTGCAAATAATTAAATCTAAAAACGTAAGATTGGTTGGCTTGAACTTTGACTGAAAAGAATCCTATGGCCGTTGTTCTGCCCAATTCACCTATTCCGTCAACATTAATTGAAGCTCCCCTCAAGGGTTCTCCATCTTCACCAGTTACTATACCCGTAACTGTAACGTCTTGGGCTTTAGTCGTCAAGCTTAGAATAAGCAAAGTAGTGAGTACGAGATATTTTTTCAGTATTTCCAATCCGTCGCGAAATTAAGCATTCGGTTCTAATTCAAAACGCATTTTATTCGATAATATTTCAGCATATCGAAAATTTTGAACATTCATTTTTGCCGTAGAAATCCCAGATACTATAACTTTCCTGTGCTTTAAAGCATTAATGGGGTCAAATACTGAATAACTAACTGCAAAATGTTAATATCCTCTTGGTTTCTAATGCGTTTCTTATTGTCATTCCAATTATTTTTGCAGGTGGTGTTGACGGCTTTTTGTTAACCACGAATAACGAATTTAGAATCATGGCAGAAAAGAAAGTGAATTATGATGAGGGGAATATTAAATCCTTAGAGTGGAACGAGCACATTCGACATAGACCTGGTATGTATATCGGGAAATTAGGAGATGGTGCCTCAGCAGATGATGGGATTTACGTTTTGATAAAAGAGATTGTAGATAACTGCATTGACGAATTTGTAATGGGGAATGGGAGACGGATAGATATTAAAGTGAAGGATGGCATTGCTACTATTCGTGATTACGGCCGTGGAATTCCTCTTGGCTCTGTTGTGGATTGTGTATCAAAAATGAATACGGGAGCTAAATACGACTCCAGAGCATTTAAAAAATCAGTGGGTTTAAATGGTGTAGGAACAAAAGCTGTAAACGCTTTAAGTAAAAAGTTTAGCGTCATGTCTGTGAGAGATGGCGAACAAAAAACGGCTAATTTTGAAGGTGGTAATTTAATTGAGGATAAATCGGTAGAAAAGTCCACTGAACGCAATGGAACCTATATTCACTTCACTCCTGATCCAACAATTTTTAAAAATTACCAATTTAAAATTCCATATCTACAAAAACTATTTTGGAACTACTGTTATTTGAACAGGGGTTTGGCCATTTATTTTAATGGTGAAAAATTTGTTTCAGAAAATGGATTGAAGGATTTATTGGAAGACAATATGGAGAGCGATCCATTGTATCCAATTATACATATAGAGGGAGGCGACATTGAAGTAGCGATCACCCATATCCGATCTTATGGAGAGAATTACTATTCATTCGTAAATGGACAACATACCACTCAAGGAGGAACACATTTAACTGAGTTTAGAGTAGCTGTAGCAAAGGTAATTCGTGATTTCTATGGCAAGAATTATGACGCAATTGACATCCGTCAATCCATTGTTGCAGCGGTTGCAGTAAAGGTAATGGAGCCTATCTTTGAATCGCAAACCAAGACCAAGCTAGGGTCACAGGAAGTGGAAAAGGGAGGCAAATCAATGCGGGCATTTATGACTGATTTTTTGAAAGAAAAACTAGATAATTTCTTGCATAAGAACCCGGAAACTGCTGAAATTTTAGAAAAGAAGATTAAACAATCGGAGAAAGAACGAAAAGAGCTATCAGGAATTCGGAAATTGGCGCGCGACCGTGCCAAGAAATCCAGTTTACACAATAAAAAATTACGTGATTGTCGTGTTCATTTTAACGATAAAGGAACGAACGAGAAGAAAGATGAATCAACACTTTTCATTACGGAGGGAGATTCTGCTAGTGGATCAATCACTAAATCTCGTCGAGTAGACACGCAAGCTGTCTTTAGCTTGAGAGGAAAACCGTTAAATAGCTTCGGTTTAACTAAGAAAATTGTTTACGAAAATGAAGAATTTAATCTATTGCAAGCTGCACTAAATATTGAAGATAGCATTGATGATTTACGTTATAAAAATATCGTGATTGCCACTGATGCTGATGTTGATGGCATGCACATTCGTTTGCTTTTATTGACCTTTTTTCTTCAGTTTTTCCCAGATTTGGTCCGTAATAACCATGTTTTCATTCTTCAAACACCACTTTATAGAGTTCGAAATAAAAAGCAAACATTTTATTGCTACTCTGAGGAAGAGCGAGTAACGGCAATCGAAAAATGTGGTAAAACTGCGGAGATTACGCGATTTAAAGGGTTGGGGGAGATTTCTCCAGATGAGTTTAAAAACTTTATTGGTGAAGATATTCGTCTTGATCCTGTGTTAATTGGTAAGGATGCCAAAATTGAGGACGTATTAACATTCTACATGGGTAAAAACACACCGGATAGACAGGACTTTATTATTGACAACCTTAAATTTGATGAAGCCGTCGCTTAATTATAGTAAGTCATAACTATTTTAAACGACGAACAGAACAATTCAATCATTCATTGGTGCGGTTCAACATAATTTAGGCGCCAAAAACAAGTAAATTACGAAATTCATAAGATTGATGAATAATTAGTGAAACGTATAAAAGCAAAACAGGTGAAAGCATTAAAACTACTAATTGTAACCGCCCTGCTAACCTTCAACGGTCAAGTAGGATTCTCACAGAATGATAACACGGGCATGATCCGTTTTTTCGTGAATGTGGACAATGGATATTTCGAAATTGAAATTAACGACACCATGTTGTTAAAGCGTTATAAAGATACACTGCCGGCTGGAAGCTATACTGCTAAAGTTTGGTCGCCAGGTTATGTTTTAAATCGCATTGAATTTACAATTGTGGCTGGCAAAACAGTTGAAAAACATGTGAACATGGTCAAAAACAATAATTTCATTCAATATGAGCAGGATTATAAAGCGTATCGAATGCAGTTTCATAAACAATTTACCGCGCCACTTTCACTTACAATTGCAAGTTCAATATCAACAGGTGTTTTTATGGTGAATGCATATAACAACAAAAAAAAGGTGTTAGCGGATATTGAACTTTATAATCTCTCTCCCGTCACCACTGAGATTGGCGAAATAAAATTAAGAATTGCCGAAAACAACAAAAAGTACAATCGCCAACGCACGGCTTTTTATATTAATTCAGGATTTACATTTTTAATGATTGGTGGTACAATTTGGTCCTATCTTAATTTCAATAAGAATTATGCAGAACCTGATTACACAAAGGACAGTCCTTTTAAAGATAAATTTTCATTAAATCTAACACCTTACGGATGCAGTCTCGCACTAAAATTATAAAAAGTAGCCTAGTGCTATTGCTCGTCTTTCCTTTTTTCTTCGCTAGCTGCCTCAAAAAAGTGGATGGTGTCAACGAATTGAATACCAATATCTTTGATCGTGAATATGCTGGAGATGTCTGGTATGTTATTAAAGATATCGAGCAAATTACGAATGGAATTGGCGAAATTAAAGCCCGTTTAACTATTTGGATTCCTTCATCCAATTTACCCGGTTTAGTTCCAAGTAATATTAAAGTTCATACTGAGGGGGATGGTTTGCCCGTTACTGTTCTAGACTTCCCCGTAAAAGTGGGGGGTGACTTTGAAACCAATGTTGATTTGCCGTATACCGGAGTTGGTGAATATTGCATTAAACTAGGTATCTATATTGAGGAGGAAGATGCTGCAATAAATATTTTCGAAAGTTGTGCCTCATTATAAATAACTCCTTTTCTTTAACCCTTTTTAATGGTCGTTTAAAACCATAATGAAAAACAGGAAACTCATAGCAATCATCCTCAGTTTTGGTATATGCATTAATTTCCATAGTTAATCACTATTTGTTTAGAACGTACGCACTTGATCCTGGGGCCTATACCAATGCTTTGTATGATTATTCTCATTTGAATTGGAATGATAGTACAGTGTTTAAAAGGGGGGCTGAAAATTTACTAGCAGATCATTTTGATTTGTATTTAATTCTATTTGCTCCGCTCTCGTTAATATTTAAAACATACACCTTACTCATTGTTCAAATCGTTTTTATTTTAATAGGAGGCATGGGTATTTATAAATACCTCGCCTACAGCCTTGATAACGAGAAGTTGGCAATTAGGGCCACACTCTTTTTCTTTCTTTTTTATGGTGTTTATTCAGCCTTAGCTTCAGATTATCACAGCAATGTGATAGGGGCCTGCATGGTGCCCTGGTTCTTTTATTTCCTTAAAAAGAAAAACTTGCTCAAAACCATATTAATACTTGTCTTTATTCTTATCGGAAAAGAGAATATGTCGCTTTGGATGGCGTTTATTTGTTTGGGGCTAATTTATGAATACCGGAAAGAGGTCTATTGGCGAAATTTCTTAGCGGTTTGTTTCGTTTTTTGTTTGTGCTATTTTTTTATAATTACAGCGCTGGTCATGCCAAGCATTTCGAACGCAAGTGCCTACCCGCATTTTCATTACTCGGCCTTGGGCAGCAGTTATGGTGAAGCATTGGTTCATATTATTTCACATCCAGCTGATTCATTTGTCATGTTTTTTACAAATCATACAAATGCACAGCAAGGCGACTACCTCAAATTGGAATTGTTTATCTTTTTGATCCTTTCAGGTTTACCAATTCTAATTAAAAAACCGCAATATTTATTAATGTTGCTCCCCATTTTTGGGCAAAAATTGTTTCATGAAAATATAGCAATGTGGGGCATTCACAGCCAGTACAGTATTGAATTCGCCCCCATTTTGGCTATTGGTATTTTTGTTATACTAGGCGAAATGAAGAATTTGAAAATGCAAACCATCAGTTCTTATGCGGTCATTGTTTTGTGTTTGACTTGTACAATAAGAATCATGGATTCCACACTTTATCTGAATGACAAGTCCAAAATCAGAGTGTATCAAAAAACGCATTATGAGAGGGGATATCCTACCGCAGAAATTCGCAAAAAACTAAATGAAATCCCTGAAAACGCAATTGTGAGCGCTCAGTCTCCTTTTGTTTCGCAGCTGGCCTATCGAGACAAAATTTATGAATTCCCAATTGTAAAAGACGCCGAGTACCTCGTTTATTCAATTTATGAAGACACTTACCCATTAAACGAACAAAGTTTTGAACGCGAAATCAATAAAATTACTGCGTCTAATGAATGGTTAAAGGAGTGGGATCAGGATGGGTTTATCATCTTGAAAAAGCGATAGCATCCGATTTTCGTGCAATTTACTTGATGATTTTTCATTGTGTTAACCAAGTAGATTTCTAGGAATCAAGCACAAGATAGGCCACAAAATTCACACTGCGCATTACAGCAGTCACACAAAAAACACAAACCCCATTGCCTTTTACCTATCAGCCCAACAACTATTCAACAAACTAAAACTAAAATGTTGATAACTCAGGCACTCATCACGTCCAGTTTTAATCACTTCTCACTATTTTTGTTGGTTGCAGAAAAAGAACTATGTCAGACGAGAATCAGGAACCGGAAGAAGAGCAACCATTCAACCCTCTGAATGAGAGCGGTGAAGACATTGGGAGTGATGACAACGGCGACCAAATCATCCCACTTTCGGGTATGTATAAAGATTGGTTTTTGGATTATGCATCATACGTAATTTTAGAACGAGCCGTTCCGGCATTAACAGATGGTTTCAAACCTGTACAACGTCGAATTCTTCATTCCATGAAGGAAATGGATGATGGAAGATATAATAAGGTGGCCAATATCATTGGTAACACCATGAAATATCATCCGCATGGAGATGCTTCGATCGGTGACGCTTTAGTTCAACTAGGACAAAAAGATTTACTGATTGACATGCAAGGGAACTGGGGGAATACCCTTACTGGCGACCGCGCTGCAGCTCCAAGGTATATTGAAGCCCGATTATCAAAATTTGCCAATCACGTCACTTTTAACGCAAAAACTACAAAATGGACGCCGTCTTATGATGGAAGAAATAATGAGCCCGTTTTATTACCGGTAAAGTTTCCGTTGTTACTTGCACAAGGTGCTGAAGGAATTGCAGTTGGAATGGCATGTAAGATTTTGCCACATAATTTTATTGAATTAATTGAAGGTTCAATTGATATTTTACGCGGAAAAAAAACCAATATTCTACCTGATTTCCTCAATGGAGGAATGGCTGATTTTTCTGGTTATAATGATGGATTAAGAGGTGGTAAAGTTCGCGTTAGAGCAAAAATTGAAAAGGTTGATTCAAAGACTTTACGGATTGTTGAAATTCCATTCGGAACAACAACATCATCATTGATTGATTCTATCCTTAAAGCAAATGACAAAGGTAAAATTAAAATTAAAAGGGTAGAGGACAATACTGCTGCAGAAGTTGAAATTATGATCTTTTTGTCACCTGGAGTTTCTCCTGACAAGTCGATTGATGCATTGTATGCGTTCACAAATTGTGAAATGTCTATTTCGCCGAATAGTTCTGTAATTTTAGACAATAAACCCTACTTCCTGGGGGTAAATGAAATATTAAAAATTAATACGAATAATACAGTTGGCTTACTTAACAGAGAACTTGAAATTCGTTTGGCAGAGCTTTTAGAATCTTGGCATTTTTCATCTTTAGAAAAAATCTTTATTGAGAACAAAATCTATATTGATTTTGATGGAAAAACATATGACGAGGCGATTGAGGTAACGCATAAACTATTAAAACCGCACATTAAACATTTAAGACGTAAGGTTACAGATGATGATGTAAAGCGTTTGTTAGAAATTAAAATGCGTCGAATCACCAAACATGATTCTGACAAGGCTGACAATTACATTGCTTCTCTTGAGGAAGAAATGGAGCGTATTAAAAATAATCTAGAAAATCTAACGGATTACGCCATTGAATACTACAAGGATCTGAAGAAAAGATTCTCGGCAGGTAAAGAAAGAAAGACGGAAATTAAAACGTTTGATACCATATCGGCCAAAAAAGTAATTGTTGCGAATAAAAAACTTTATGTAGATAAAGCAGAAGGTTTTATTGGCTGGGGACTGAAAAAAGAAGATTTTGTTGCTGAATGTAGCGATATTGATGACGTCATTGTTTTCTTTAAAACAGGTGAAATGATGGTGACGAAAATCAGCGATAAAAAGTTCGTTGGTAAAGGCATCATTTATTGTGGAATATGGAAGAAAGGGGATGTAAGAACGATTTATCATTTAATATATAGAGACGGCGCTGAAGGAAATCCAACCTATATGAAACGTTTTGCCGTTAAGAGCATAACACGTGATAAAGAATATCCAATCACTAAAGGGACCAAAGGCAGTAAATTATATTATTTCTCTGTTCATCCGAATGGCGAACGTGAGATTGTTAATGTTCAATTGCGTCCTCGCCCGCATTTGAAGCGTGTTCGATTTGATATTGATTTTGGCGACCTATTGATCAAAGGAAGAGGCTCGGCAGGAAATCGCGTTACAAAAGAGATTATTTCCAAAATTGTTCAAAAAGAGCTGGGTGAATCAACCCTAGCTGCTCGGAAAATCTGGTGGGACCCTGTGGTGAGTCGACTCAATGTGGATGATCGCGGTAAATTATTAGGTGACTTTAAAGGAGACGATAAACTACTAACTTTATACAGTTCGGGAGAATTGAGGTTAACAAATTTTGATATTTCAAATCGTTTTTCAGATGATTTAGTTCATATTGAGAAATGGTTTCCGGATCATCCTCTGAGTGTTGTATATTTTGATGGAGAGAAAGAACTCTACTTTGTAAAACGTTTTTTGATTGATATAAAATCCGATAAAAAGGCAGTTTTCATTTCAGAGTCTGAAAACTCAAGACTTGAATTGGTTTCAACTGCTTTTGAGCCTCAAATCAAAATCATTTATAACAAACGTTTAAAAGAGACGAAAAACTTACCGGATAAAATCATAGATTTAAATGATTTTATTGATGTGAAAGGTATGAAGTCGCAAGGGAATCAGTTAACGAAACTCAAAGTAAAAGAAGTTGAGTTGACCCATACTATAGAAGGTGATATTCCTTGGCCAAGGCCTGAGGTAGAAGAACCGAAAGCAACAGTTGAAAATTCAGAAGCGGGAGATAAGGTTGAAAAAGGAGAAGACACTGAAGAGTCAAGAGAAGTTGAATGGGATTTAACTGACACGAAAAAAGATAAACCAAATCCAATAAAAGAAGATGAAGATGATGACAACCAAGGCAAACTATTTTAATTGCTTCGTTATACTAATCCTATTTGCCGGGTTATTTACGGCTTGTGCTCCAACTAATCGCGTAGTAAACTACACACATCAATTCAAAGGTCAATCCGTTAATGGGGCGCATGCTCGCGGAATTTCAGCGAACAACCAATACATAGTTATTTCAGGTAAAGACGGGAATTTAGGTGTTCATTTATTGGACACAATAATGGGCGGCGCACATATCCAAGATGTGATTGAAAATATAGAGGATTTTCGAGATATTCATTTAGATGAAAAGGGAAATTGTTTTTTAATGAATTCGGGTGAGAAAGCAATCATTTTTGGTATTGCTGGCGGATCTCGAAGGGCGATATTATTTGATACTGCGGGTGTCTTTTTAGATGGTATGGCATTTTGGAACCGAAATGCAGGAATCGTTTTTGGTGATCCTGTAAATGGAAAATTCTATTTAGCAAATATGACGAATGGGGGGGATGACTGGAAGACCATGTCTCCGAATACTATGCCAGCAGCTTTGGAAAATGAAGCTGGTTATGCAGCTAGTGGAACAAGTATTCAAACTATAGGAGATTCAACTGTTTATTTCGGTACAGGAATGGGAGCGAAGGCGCGCCTTTTTTGCAGTTATGATCGGGGTGCTAATTGGATTGTGAAAGATACACCCATGAAGGCAGGCGATTCTTATGGCATTTATTCTATGTTTTTTTGGTCTGAAAATGAAGGGATGATTTGTGGTGGAAGCTATAAAGATTCGACCTATAAAAAAGGGATATGCCAGTACACAGCTGATGGAGGTGATACTTGGCAAGAAAAATCTAGAGGACTAGATGGGTATATTTCTTGCGTTCAAGGCACGGCTAACGGTGAATTTATTGTTGCTACTGGTCGAATGGGCACATTTTACACAACAAACAAAGGCCAGTCTTGGGATGTACTTATAGATCGTCCGTTTTATTCGTGTTTTGTAAACGATAAAATAATTGTATTAACCGGTAGGAATGGGGCCACTGAAATTATACATTACAGCATATCAAATAAATAGGCATGGAATTTGCCTTTGTTTAATTCGTTAAGAAACTAAATAAATTAGCTAATTTCGGCGTTAATAAAGAATATCGTGTTTAAAATAAGGAATATAAAAGGTGTATTAATGGCCATGGTGCTCACTACCATGAGTCAACTCAGTATCGGTCAACATGATTTCAAAATTAGTTGGAATGCCTATACGACTGGCGAAACAATTGAAGAAGATCCGTTTAATGGTAGCTTTACGATTAGTAATGTGGGAGAATCCACAATCCCTGCAAATGATACAATTTGGTATGGTTACTTTGTTGATGATTCCATGTATGACATTGCTCTAAATCCTGAAATGGTTTCTGGCGAAGTCTTGGAAGAAGATTTTGAACCAGGAGATGAGTTTGTAATTATTAACATCTTCGTTTGGCCACTATTGGGCTCGGGTATTACGATTGACTTTTGTGCTGTTGTTTACGGGATAGGTTTTGGATCGTACACCGGTGAGTATTTTACGGGAGACGACGTAGATTCAAATAATACAGATTGTTTATTTGCCGTTTTACCTGAATATGTGGTAGGTTTATCAGATAAAGAGGATGATATAACCGCTATTAAATTTTCTAATCATCATCTTTTCGTATCCAATGCGAGTGCAACATTTAAAGGTCTAACGACATTAGAAATTTATAGTTTAGATGGCCGATTGATTCATGCTCAAAGAATAAACTTCGACTTGGATGAGATTCAAATTGAATTACCAGAACTTGGCAGTGGAGCCTATGTTGGCCTATTAATTTCTGAAACTGCAGAAATGAGCAAAAAATTTGTTATTCAATACTAATTCAAATTCATTTTCTTGAAAATACGTTGGTGTCAGATATCCACATATATCGTCTGACATAGATTGCAAACAGATTATTGTTGAAAAATATTAATCAAATCCTTTAGTTTTCAATACCATTAGCTCCTTTTTGTTGAATTTCAAGCGAAATATTCATTATTTTTTTATTACATTTGACCATTATTAATAAATAACGAAAATATGAAAAAAATTTACACTTTGATTGCCATTATGGCGTTTACATTTAGCGCTTCAGCTCAGTTTGACCTGTCGTGCGAATTTGCAGCATACACTGCTGGAGCAACAATTAACGACGATCCAATGGATGGTACTATTGTAATTACTAACGAAGGTGATGATATTCCAATCGGAGATACGCTTACTTTCGGATACATTATTGATGGTGATCCTTATTCTTTAGCTTTAGACGCTGGTTACTACAACTTTTTCGTAACTGAAGAAGTATTCGTTTCTGGAACAACTTTAGCTTTTGGTTCGGATGCTTTAGCTTGGGCTGCTTTAGGAATTACTGTAGAGATTTGTGCTACTGCTTACGGTATTGGTGCATTAGCAGTTCCAGATTTTACTGGAGATACTGATCCTTCTAATAACAGTTCTTGTATCAGTTATGAATTACCAGTAGTTGATGATTCAGGTATTGAAGATCTTAGCTTAGAGTTATCTAACGTATACGTTGCTGCTGGTCAGTTAATGATCGTTAATGACGGTGCTAATGATGATGTTCAAGCAAACTTAAACATTGTTAACATGAATGGACAAATTGTTCAAACTGAAAACTTTGTATTAGCTTCAGGAACTTCTATCGTTGAGTTAAACAACCTTACTACTGGTATCTACATTGTAGCTATCGAAACTGAAGAAGGTGTTATCACTAGAAAAATTTCTATCCAATAATTAAAGGATAATAAATTATTTAAAACGGTCTTGGTTTTCCAAGGCCGTTTTTTTGTGCCATAAATTCAGATATTGTCAGAGCAATTAAAAGTTACTTATATTTGTCTTGACCTTTCAATTCTCTATTACAAATGAAAAAAACATACACCTTAATTGCTCTTTTAATCTGTTCATTCGCTGCTGCAGGTCAGTTTAACCTGTCCTGTAAATTCTTGACTTACGTCGAAGGTGGCCTAGTTTATGATCATCCAATGGACGGTCGAATTGTGGTTACTAATGAGGGACCCGATATTGCGAGCGGAGACACGCTGGTAGTTGGGTTTATTGTGAGTGGAACCCCAAATTCGCTGGAGTTAGAAGAGGGTTCTTACACTATTTATGAAACAGAGGAAGTATTTGTTTCTGGAACAAGTTTAACTATTGGTTCAGCTATGCTAGAATGGCCTACAATTGGCGGAGAAATTGAACTTTGTGCGGCGGCTTTTGGGGTAGGGCTGCCATCAGTTCCGGACTTTACTGGAGATACCGATTCTACCGACAATACTTCATGTATCACCTATGTCATTCCAGATTTAATGAGCAATGATGATATCGGAGCTTCAAACTTAAAATTATCCACTATTTATACAACAACTAGTGAGCTTATAATCGTTACAGAAGGTGAGAATAGCAGTCCGTCAGCCAACTTGAGCATTATCAACTTGAATGGACAGGTGGTTCAAGCTGAAAACATTGGTTTAACGGCAGGCACATCAATTATTGCGTTGAATAATCTGATTACAGGTATCTATATTGTTACCATAAGAACCCAAGAAGCTGTTATCACCAGAAAAATTTCGATCCAATAATTCATCATTGGTGATAATTTCTGTGTATCCCTTTTACTTTATTTCTTTTTTGGTCATCAATCAACGTTTCTGCAAATCTAATTAATTCTCAATTTTGAGTGCTCCAAGTGGCTTCTTTCTTATTTTTATGGACTGTAATTAAGAAATTAAACCAAATTACCTTTTCCGTTTTCTTACTTTGTCTCTCAATGTACATAATTGAAGTGAAATCAAGGTATTTGTATGACATGGAGAACAACCGCTAAATCACCTATTCGAAAGTATGCAAGGATATTGGAAAAATAAAATGGAATTTTATTTTTGGTATCGCGCAGACATTTTTCTCAGATTAATCGTTATAAACTTCATTATGAAACTTCGCCGTGCTAAAATGACGGTAAAAGCTTAAATTAGCGGTGATTTAATCGTATTAGTTTTAAACCATTTTGAAAATGAAAATAGCATCCAAATTTACGTTATTCATACTCACGTCGATTATTGTCTCATGTGGAGGTAGTGATTATAACACCTTTGCAAATAGTGAAAACGGTTTCCAGATAGATTACCCTGCTCAATGGGATACAACGAACTTGGATCCTCGCATGGTTTTTATGGCGCGAGAACAATTTTTAGATTCAACGGATATGTTTGGCGAAGGGTTTAGCATTTCTGTTTTTGACAATCAGGGAATTTCGCTTCAGTCTATTGTTGATGAAAATGTAAAGATGACGAAACTGTATTTTAATTCATCTGAAATTGCTCAAGAAAAATTTACGACAGATAATGGGATTGACTGTATTCAAATTGAGGTGAATTATGAGGCAAGCGGTCTGAATCTGTGCAATACAGCCGTATTTGTGAATCATGAGAGTTTATTGTATACGATTACTTTGAGTGCTGAAAAAAGCAAAAAAGAGGAATACAAAAATACTTTTGATGCCATTATTAATAGTTTTAATTGGATGTCGGAGTAAAAAGAGTCTATGGAGATTAAAAAGATCAATTTAAACGAGAAATTTGCATTGTTTTCAGAACATTGGAGCCCTAAAATTGTGGGTGAACTCAATCAGCAGCAAGTAAAAATCGCGAAACTAAAAGGAGAATTTGTGAGTCACAAACACGATCATGAAGATGAGTTGTTTATGGTCATTCATGGTCAATTGTTTATCGAATTGGAAAATGAAACGGTTGAACTAAATGAAGGTGAATTTGTGATAATACAGAAAGGCGTTCAGCACAAACCTTTTGCCCCAGAAGAAGTAAAAGTTCTATTGTTTGAGCCGGCCACAACACTAAACACTGGCGAGGTTACGAATCACTTAACCGCCGCGAATCTAGACCGATTGGATAAATAGCAGGTGAATTTGTAATAGATTAACGTTATTTTAGTCTGACTGAATTATTAATGAGGAATGAAATATATTAAAGTGTTTTCAGCGTTTGCTATTTTAGGTTTTTTTGCGCTTACAAGTTGTGAATAGAACTTCGAAACCGATAATTTGGCCGAGTACCTGGCTGAAAATAGTGATTTGGAAAGAGCCGACTTAATTGCTTGTGCCGCAGGGACTGCCGTTGGTCTTGATGGATCAGGAAAGTTTCCAACCTCAGTTTTTTTCTATCCGATAGAAGGGGCAACGGATTTCCGATATTTTGAAGCAACCAATTTGGCCGATTTGTTAAACTTTTCTGCGTATACTCAAAAGTTTATGACCGATAGCCCCGTTTTCAATGGCTATTTATGGAAATTCAACAATACAGGTTTCACGAATGAACGAATGGGAGTTGTGACTTATAGAAGCGAAGGCAAGCTGCATGTATGCACTCCCATTAGAATGAAAACGAATCAAAAACCACCAAAAATCAATCCAGATTTACTCACAATAACAACGAACGGAATCAATCCAGGGTTCGCATGGGAAGACGGCCTGATTAGTGAAAACGTCATTTATTTCCATTTGGTGTCAGATTTGGAAGGCAATTTAATCTCTGGAACTTACACCTACGAGAAGAATTTCACTTTTTATGATTTAACAAATGTAGTGCTAAACATTAAGGACGTTGATCCTGCTCTAGCATTGCAGCCAAACAGAACCTACCGCATTACAATGATGGCTGTAAGTGAAGATAATTGGGTAAATTTACTTTGTGAAAAGGAATTCAACACCGATTAATTATTCTGCCATTTTCTCTTCAAATTCATTCATTTATTAATAGTTTTACATAAAAGCCGGCAAATATTGCCTTTTCAAAAAGTATATGAAATTTTTAATGCGTCTTTCCTTCTGTTTAACACTGGTTGTGTTGGCAGTTTCTTGCAATGATGCAGAAGCGATCAATGATAACGAGCAGCGCTCCCAAAGTGATGAGTTAATGTCTGGGGACAACGAATTCGTTGAAAGTTTGACAGAAGAATACGATTTAATTTGGACCTGGGAAGGTGATTTTACAGCCGAAGAACAAGAAAAGCTAAAAACCTGGATAACTGAAGTAAATGAAGCAACCGCATGCACATTGGGACCATATCAATTTGATGTGTATGTCAATTTTATCCGTTCAGATTCGAAAAATCGCCCAGTTCCCTTTGGTTTTGCCAGTAGAAAGGGTGGAATTAATCAAGTGAACCTCTATGTGAACCCTACAGAAAGTCCAGAAGAGCTAATGGGAGATTGGACCGCCCAACATGAATTTAGCCATTTGTCTATACCATACCTTGGAAGTAAGCACAAATGGTTTTCAGAGGGATTTGCGACATTTTTAAGCCGCCAAACTATGATGGACCAAGGATTGTTTTCACAATCGGAATTCGATTCCTTATATCATAGCAGAATTACAGAGGCAAAAGAATGTTATAATTCTACCACTAAAACGTTTATTGAAGTATCGGATAGTTTAATGCAGAATTATGGCTATTCGGATATGTACTGGGGGAGTTCAACCTTTTTATTTACGCTTGATAAACGTTTGCGTCAGGAAAAATCAATGCGTTTTGTAGATATTATGAAAATCTACCAACTTAAATATCGATCAGGAGACAAGGCTCTCAGAGACGTTATTGGTTCGTTTGACAAAGCGATTGGAGAGCCTTGGTGTATTGATTTAATGGCTATTTACAGAAATCAACCGTCGGCAGTTGTCATGGAAAATTATTAGTAGACAAAAAAAATGCGTCAAATCATTCCGATATTAATCTTAAGTTTTTCTTTAAATGGATTTGCACAAACTTTTGAATGGGAGATACTTACTGATCATCTAGGTTTGTCTCGAGATGACGGTGTCGCATTTGCAATTGAAGATGATATCTACTACGGATCAGGAAATCACGGTGGTTTTTTACAAAGCAATACCTTTTACAAATACAATGTTTCAACCGCAACGTGGTCTCTAAGCGCTCCATTCCCCGGAGTTAGCAGACAGTATGCACGAGCCGCTGTTATCGGCAATAAGGTATATTTATATAGTGGAATTGATTTGAACAGCATTCCGTTAAACGACATATGGGAATTTGATCCAAGCGCCGATAGCTGGACCGAATTAGCGGAATTTCCCGCTGAGCGACGTTGGCAAGCCGCAAGTTTTGTATTGAATAATGAGTTATATTACGGAACGGGACGCGATTGGACCGTTATTTATAACGACTTCTGGAAATACAATCCGCTGACTGACGCCTGGGAACAATTGAGCGATATCCCTAAACAACGGTGTTATGAAACCGTATCATTTTCAATTTATGATAAAGGTTATTTAGGACTAGGGAGAGATTGTACAGGAGTGTTTTTAAATGATTTTTGGGAGTATCGTCCAATAAGTGATCAATGGGAACAATTAGAAGATTTCCCATCAGACGCGAGATATTACGCCAAAGCAGAGTCCTTTGCGGGTTATGGCATTGTAGGCTCTGGTCAAAATGAATTCAGCGAAATGCTGAACGATTTTTATGCGTATCAGCCAATTGCAAAAACATGGACAAAGCTTCCAGATCCGCCCATGATCAATCGAAGAGGAATGTCTTCTGCGGCAATTCCTTTCCGTGGCGCTTTTTTTATTGGGGGATTGGATGAAACTTTTACAAGGTCAAATCAAGTCTTCCAAATCAAGTTTAAAGATGACACGGAAGCCTCCTTCAAACTAATTTATAACGACACGCAAAAAACGCTGTACATAAGTGAAATTGACAGTGTTTCTCAGATAAACGTTTTTAACATGGATGGCCGCGCAGTATATGATGTGAGGGTGAGTGATTCGCAGCATTTTATTCAAACTTTGAGCTGGAATTCAGGCACTTACTTGGTTCGGATCAATCAAAAGGTTAAAAAAATTGTGGTTTTATGAGTAATAATAATTCCATAATGATACAATATTTCCTAAATGGTTTAACAGTTTTTAACGTCAGTTATGGTCTAATTTTTGTTACTTCGTGATCTGAATGCGAATACTATTTTTAATAACCTTATTCATTTCCACTTTTTCCTTCGGTCAAAGCGTAAATTATAATGATTCACTCATTACGCTAAACGGCAAAGTTATTGACACAAATTTTAGTGTTGGTTTCTACAATGTTGTTGTCCTCAACAAATCTGTTGGTAAAGGTATTTTTGGCGACTACACAGGGAATTTCAGTATTACGGTTAAAAAGACGGATACGATTGGTATTTCTGTTCGCGGATATCAAACCATTTATCTTTCATACGCTGACAGCAGCTATCACAAAACGTATAACGACAAATTCTATATTCAGGAATTAGAAATTATGGCAGAAGAAGTAATTGTACGCCCGCTAAAAACGTTAGAAGAATTAAAAGAAGAGCGCGCGAGCATTGCCAAACGTGAAGTACCTACGGTGACCTTAGTTAATGCAATTGAAAGTCCGATTACGGCCTTGTATGTAGCCTTTAGCAAACGCGAAAAAACAAAACGATATGTTGCGGAAATGGAATATAAAGATCAGCAGCATGATGTGGTCAAAGAGATTTTACGCGTATATGTGCACAACGACATTTTTAATTTAAATGAAGACGAATTTGATGAGTTTATCCGTTTCTTAAACTTAAATACGGAATTCTTAAAAACCGCGTCTGACTATGATTTAGTCACTTATATCAAAGGGAAGTTCGAACATTTCCGAAAGATTCAAGAGGGGTTCTAACCATCTTGCAATTCATTTGAATTGACAATGAACCTTTTTTAAACTAATTTGTATCAAATAAAAAAGGGGAAATGAAATATCTATTTTTAAGTGCTATCGTTTGTTTTTCGGGATTAATTTTTGGTCAAAAGGACTATGTTCTATTTGGACCTGGATGGAGTGTTATAGCTGATGTTAAAGATGACTCCATCCCAAGCGGCGAAATGATTATTGAAGGGAATGTGAAAATGTTTTCAAGCGCCATGCCACTTTCAGACGTTAGAGTAGGTACAAACTCCAACGAAATTTTATCCGATAGCTTAGGCAATTTCTCGCTAAAAGCAATGGTAGATGATACTGTCTTTTTTTGTTATCGCACGGGTTGGTCTGAAATTTATGAGTTAAACCCCGCTTTTAGAAATCAACACAGAATTACAGTTGAAGTAAACATGAGTCAGCGACAGCAAATAATGAAAAAACCAATCATTTATCTCTATAATGACGAGCAATTAGAGGTTGATGTAAAGGTAAAACCGAAGGGGGGGTTCACATTTACATATCCTAAGTATGAAAATGGTTGGAGTCTTTTCCTAAACCCAAATGGAGGGATGGTTGATATGAAATCGAATCAAGAATTTCCCTATCTTTTTTGGGAAGCTGAAACTGAAGGTTTGTTTTTTGATTTTACAGAGAAACAGATGGAAGGTTGGGTGATTAAAACTGATTCGTGTATCTCGTTTTTAGAACGGCAACTCACCTCCATTGGTTTAAACGAAACCGAACAAACAGATTTTATCACTTTTTGGGCGCCAATCCTTTCGCATAGTGACTATGCGGTAGTACAATTCTTACTGGATGATGCATATGAAAACCAAATTGCTGAAATGGAAATCACTCCAAATCCTGATGCCATGCGCCGAGTATACTTATTAATGGCTCCGTTAGATCGTCCCTTTATTGGATTGAATATGGTACCTCAAACCTTTTCACCATTTAATAGAACGGGTTTTACTGTATTGGAATGGGGTGGAACGGAATTGGATTTTTTGGACCTTAAATTTTAAACATGAAGCAATTATTTGCAATCCTTTTTATAATGTCTGTTGGATCGCTGGCAGCAGAGTCAGCTAGGTTGGTCATGCCATACACAATCGTCAGTGATTCTGTATCAGCTGAAGTTCCGGAAGGATTTACCATGGTTAAAGGCTTTGTTCACTCAAACGATACAAGCGTGGTGCGTGAGGGAATCGTGTCGAATTATGGTATGACGCATAAAACAAGCGTGGATGAGGGCAGTTTTAAATTGCTAATACCAGACACTGACAGTATTGTGTTTTTCTACTCGCTAAATTATGGTGAAATTGTCATTTCTACTTACAATTTTATTAATGGACATGAAGTGACAATCTATTTTAGTGTATTTAATACAGATTATATCTATCCATCCATGGATAAACCCGTCATTTACTGTTATTCAGAGGAACCCATAACCGCAAGTATTGATCTTGCTATAAATGGAGAGTTAACTTGTTCTTATCCGGCCTATCAAGATGGGTGGACTGTAAATGTGAATGAGGCTGGTCAATTAACAGCTGAGAATGGTCAAACATATCCTTACTTATTTTGGGAAGGAAAGTCGGACAATTTAAACTTTCAGGTGAATCAAAACGGATCGTATGATGGGGTTTATTTAAAAGCAGATTCAATCGTTGCTTTTCTTGAAAACCGACTGATATCTTTAGGACTAAACCGTGCTGAGCAAACTGACTTTATAACCTATTGGGCATCCAGAATCATTGAAAACCACTATGCTTTCATTCAGTTTATGGTGGATGATGAATACGCTGAGAACGTTGCAAAGATAAATATCTCTCCGCAACCAGATCATATGAGGCGGGTTTACATTTTATTCTCCGCTATGGATAAATCGCCAAGTTTCACGATCAACCCACAAGTCTTTG
>CAJQHR010000070.1 GCA_905478225.1 uncultured Crocinitomix sp. | reverse complement strand
ATTTGCAGAATTATTTGAATGAATTTTGCTACAAACTTAACCGCAGATACTTTGGAGAAAGGCTCTTCGATAGATTAACATTAGCCGTGGCTAAATCATACTGGTAAGAAAGCGACGAATCAAATTATTTAAACCTTCCAGTTGAAGGAAACGTTTTCCCTAATTTCTCTAAATCCAGAACTGTAGGTCGTTGCATTTCAACTTGGCCGGGTATTGGAAATGGAGATGGCGGATATTGGTCTTGCGGAGGAATTGGACATTCTGTCCCACATTTTGAAGCTAACCTTGAAGCAGGAGCTTATTATCAAAATGATTCTTTAACTGGCTTTATTGCGCTGGGTGTTTCTCAAACTACTAAAAACACATACGCGGCATTACTTGGAGGTATCAATACCTATAAACGATTTTACGGAAATGCACGATTTCAATATTTTTTCTATAGCTTTCCATTTCAATCCTTAAGTCCGAAAAACCGTTGGCAATCGCCTAGCATGAACCAGCCAATTTACAAATTTGGAAGATTATATATAGGACTCGAAATGAAAACGAGTTTCCGGGAGGAAAACATGCAGTTTTTGGAGCAAAATGTCCATTTAGGTGTAGCACGGGTCAACACGAACGAATATTGGGGAATGAGACGGGTTTATTTACAAGGCGGAATAGCCAATGATTTCTTAAAACTTACGAATGAAAAAGCATATCCATTTGTTCAGATTGGCGCTACGTTTCAATTTTATGCTTTTTGGTTTTGGAAGCGTTAGACAAAAAAAGGCGCCAAGTAAATCCTCAACGCCTTTCTCAATTTTCTACTTAACTGTATTTATTCAAATCCGTTAACACCGTTTACAGTTGTATATTTTAATACGTTTTTCTTGTCGGGGTGAATTCTAGCAAAAGCAGATTGTACTGCTATTGTTCCCTCATGGAAACCGCAAAGGATTAATTTCAGTTTTCCTTCATAATGATTGACATCACCAATGGCATAGATACCAGGGCGGTTAGTTGAATAATCACGCGTATTGACCGTAATTGCGTTCTTTTCAATTTCTAATCCCCAATCTCCAATTGGACCAAGGCTCGGTTTTAATCCAAACAATGGCACAAAATGATCCGCCTCTTTCGTTATTTCACCTTCTTTCTTATGTTTAATCGTAACTGATTCTACGTGATCGTTTCCTTGAATACCAACAACTTCTGCCTCAGTAATAAGATTAATTTTCCCTTCTGCCGCCAAGTCCATTACTTGCTGTACAGAATCTAAATGACCACGGAATGAATTTCTTCGGTGAACCAAGGAAAGTTCAGACGCAATATTGTTCTTTACTAAATAAATTGACCAATCAAGGGCAGAATCACCACCGCCTGCAACGACTACTTTTTTATCTTGATAAAACGTAGGATCTTTAATGATGTATTCCACTCCATGATCCTCGAAAGTCTCTAAATTATCAACGGGCGGTTTACGTGGTTCAAACACACCTAAACCACCAGCAATCATAACAATTGGTGCAATATGTTTCGTACCTCTATTTGTCGTTACGATGAATTTATCGTCCTCCGTCTCATCAATTGTGACGGCTGATTCACCTAAAGTAAACGCAGGTTTAAAGGGCGCGATTTGCTCCATCAATTTATCTACCAATTCACCTGCATCCACTGTGGGGTAACCTGGGATGTCATAAATTGGTTTTTTTGGATAAATTTCTGTGAGTTGACCTCCTGGTTGTGGCAAAGAGTCAATTAAATGACATCTTAATTTTAATAACCCGGCTTCGAAAACGGTGAATAGTCCAACTGGACCAGCACCAATAATAATAATATCTGTTTCTAACATTTCAGCTTAACTTATCTTACTGAGATTCTTTTGAAAGAGAGCTCTATTTGTTTTTTGGTTGCAAAAATAACCACATTATAACACTTGAAATCTGTAATTTGTTTTGATTAGGGTTGAGAAAAGTCAGTTAAACTGCTTCAACATAGGCCACCTCAGGAATAACGTTTTTAATGGACTCTTCAATTCCAGCCTTTAAAGTCATAGCGCTCATTGAACAAGTTTCGCAAGCACCAATTAAGCGTACTTTCACCACTTTATCCTCTGTCATTTCTACGAATTCAACATCTCCACCATCTTTTTGCAAAAACGGACGAATAGACTGTAAGGCAATTTCAATCTTCTCTAAGTCCTCCATATTATTCTTTTTCAACACTTTGCACAAATTTACGAACAAAATCATCAAATATGCCTGATGAAATGGTATTATCTTGAAGAATTGCAGGTCGACCTACATCACCCGCTTCACGGACGCTTTGAATTAATGGAATTTGAGCCATTAAAGGCACATCCATTTGTTCCGCTAAATTCTTGGCACCATCCTTACCAAAAATGTAATATTTATTGTCTGGTAATTCTTCAGGCGTAAACCAAGCCATATTTTCAACTATTCCTAAAACAGGAACCTTTAAAGAATCCATACGGAACATGTTGATTCCTTTACGGGCATCAGCCAAAGCTACTTCTTGTGGCGTACTTACTACAACCACACCAGTTAGCGGCACATTTTGAACTAAGGTTAAGTGAACATCTCCAGTTCCTGGCGGTAAATCCACAATCATGAAATCTA
This sequence comes from uncultured Crocinitomix sp., assembly GCA_905478225.1. GTDB lineage: Bacteria > Bacteroidota > Bacteroidia > Flavobacteriales_D > Crocinitomicaceae > Crocinitomix. The sequence continues at coordinate 15,113 of CAJQHR010000070.1, read as the reverse complement.
AATCACCCCAATCCGCATCTTTAAACATTTGATTCAAGGCTTTTGTTGCCATTGGCCCTCTCCAAACGACCGCCTGATCAGGATCCGAAAAGAATCCGATAGACAAGATCTTCACGCCATAAGATTCAACCGGTTGAATTAATGTTTTACCATCCTTTTCAATTCCTTGCGGTCTTGAACCTACAACATCAAACATAGTTGGCATAGAAGGACCATAAATATCCGCGTCAACCAAGCCTACTTTATATCCTAATTTTGCTAAACCAGCCGCCAAGTTAGAAGTTATGGTAGATTTACCAACTCCCCCTTTACCACTTGCCACAGCTACTACATGCTTTACATTAGAAAGAATTGCTCGAACTTCTGGCTCTTTTTCTTTCGGAAGAGGAACCAATGAAATATTCGCATCTACCTCTTTTCCAAAAGCGCGCTCTAATTGAAATTCGAGTGCTTCCGTCATTCGCTTTTTAGCGTGCATGGCTGGGTTAAAAACCTTTACTTGAAAACTGATTTGATTTCCGTCAACTTTAATGTCTGAGACCAAATCGAGTGTAATAATATCTTTTTTAAGATCTGGTTCAATAACTTTTTTAAGCGCCTCTATAATATTGTCAATTGTAATATCCATTAAAAAAATGTTTGTGCAAAGATAAGGGTTATTTTAATTGCAAATATTAATGTGCAATTAACAATTAGTAATTGTCTTATAAAAACATTGTAACGAAGAGAAAGAGAAAAACACACGCATTTGTTACAACATAAAATCCAACTACTGCGCGATCCCATAGATCGATTCCATTAAGATCTTCATCTTGTTCTTCAGCCCCAGCGAAATGTAACGTATCCTCTTGTCGTTCTTTATTGAGTTTACTGAAAATAGATGGTAAACCAATCACCGTGATTAAATGTGCAACAAGCAGAATGAGGGAGAGGAGTGAAAATGTGCCAGGGAATTGTAAATAAAGAACTGCCATGAACAACAGCCAAGACATTTCAATAATGATCACCGCTTTTTTTAAAAGCTCAGTATTCAAATTTTTAAATATCCCTAAATCTTCAGAAGCCATTAGGTTTTATTTCTTTTTGAAAGAATTAATGGCGTTAATTGTAAAATCAGATAAAACGAGTTCACCACTCATTGCCGCTCTCATCTTTAATAGGTTATCCCAAGTTTCGGTTCCAGCCCAGAAAATTTGTTTTAACATACGCATTGAATCAGGATTAGAGCGCGCTAATTTATTTGCCAAAACATCTACAGCTTCATCCATTTCCTCAACCGTTGGATAGACAGCCGCATAAAGTCCTTTTTCGCGCGCCCAATCAGCACTTTGCCATTCTGTTGCATTAATCGTTAATTGCGACATGGCAGACATACCGATTTTACGTTCCACTGCCGGACCAACTACAAACGGACCAATGCCAATAGCCAATTCAGATAATTTAACCGCGGCGTGACTTGTTGCCAAACAATAATCAACCGCAGAAGCCACACCAACTCCTCCACCAACAGCCTTACCTTGCACTCGTCCAATGATTAGTTTTGGGCATTTGCGGCAGGCGTTAATTACACTTGCAAAACCTGAAAAGAAAACTTTCCCTGTCTCCAAATCTTTAATAGAAATCAATTCATCAAAGCTTGCCCCGGCGCAAAAAGCGCGTTCACCTGCTGATTTTAATATGATAACTTTCACTTCTTTTTGGGCGCCAACATCTGTTATCGTTTTTGCCAAAAGCATTAATATTTTACCTGGCAAAGAATTACTCAATGGATGTCCGAATTCAATTGTCGCGATTCCATTATCGTTAATACTTGATGTTACGTGTCCTTGATTTATTGCGCTCATGTTTTTTTTTGAGATTAAATGTTAGAGATTAGGTCGCTCCGCTTTTAGATTTCGTTTAGACCTATATCTCATATTCCTTATTTTTAATTTTAAATCCTCACTTCGAGAGCCTCTGTGCTTGATTGTTAGTGTTATTTTCCTTTCTATATCCTACAAAGTTAAGTACACTGGGGTTCTCGAAGTGCACTTAACGCTTTTTAACTTTGATCTCTTTTTTTAACCATTGTTAATATTGTCGCAACGCCAACTGTCTCTCCAGTTTCGTCATAAATATCAACTAAGAACCTCACTATTCCTTTTGCGATATCTGCGTCATTGCGTTTTTCTTGATTCGTTTTTTCTTTTACCGTAAAGCGAACTCCAATTGTAGTACCAATATAAACCGGTTTTGTAAATCGACATTCGTCAATTCCATAATTCAACAATACTGGTCCTTTTTTAGGTTCAACGAATAAACCAGCCGCCTTGGATAAAATAAAGTATCCGTGAGCAACTCTCTGCTCGAAAATAGTTCCGTCTAACGAGGTTGCATCCACATGGGCGTAAAAATTATCACCACTTACATTTGCAAAATTGCTAATATCCGCTTCAGTCACTGTGTGTTTATGTGTAAAAACCGTGTCACCAATATTTAAATCCTCAAAATGTTGTCTAAAGACATGCGGATTTGCTTCCGGTTGATCGGCACCAATTTGAAATTGTTTTGTTAATGCCGTAATCGTTTGTGGATGACCTTGAATTGCGGTACGTTGCATATAATGCAATACACCACGAACTCCACCCATTTCTTCACCACCACCAGCTCTACCCGGCCCACCATGCGTTAACATTGGCATAGGCGAACCATGACCCGTACTTTCTTTCGCGCATCTTTCATTCAAGACTAAAATTCGCCCGTGCATTGACGCCGCGTTTAAAACATAGTCTGTTGCAATCTTGTCATCTGCAGTAATAATAGAAGAAACCAATGATCCCTTTCCTAATTTGGCAATGTTGACTGCATCTTCAATATCCTTATAAGGCATGAGCGTTGAAACTGGTCCAAAACATTCGATATTATGTGCTCCTAATTTATTATGCGGATCTTCATTTCTAAAAACAATTGGCGAGAAAAATGCACCTGCTTCTTTGTCCGCGCCAATTACATCAAAATTATCTAAATCACCGATCACTATGTCCTGCTCTTTCATCAAAAGCTCCACATTTTCACGCACGCGCTCAACTTGTAATTTGGTGACTAAGGATCCCATTCTAACTGATTTATCACTTGGGTCGCCAATAGTCGTTTTAGCCAAACGCGCTGATAAAGCGCCTTGGACATCATCCATTAAATCTTCAGGAACGATTATTCTTCGCACGGCGGTACATTTCTGCCCAGCTTTTACGGTAATTTCGCGTTGCACTTCTTTAATGAAGATGTCGAACTCAGGCGTTCCTGGAACTGCATCTTTCCCTAATATTGAGGCATTCAATGAATCACATTCCAAATTAAATGAAACCGATTCTTTTTGAATATTATCTAATCCGCTTAAAACTTTTCCAGTTGAAGCGGAGCCTGTAAACGTGACGACATCTGAGCTTCCAGCAAAATCAATCACTCCACGACCCAAACCAACAACCAATTGCAAGGCGCCTTCTGGTAAAATCCCTGACGATACGATATCACGCACCATTAATTCCGTTAAATAACAAGTATATTCAGATGGTTTTACAACTGCCGGTACACCCGCCATAAAGTTCACCGCAATTTTTTCTAGCATTCCCCAAATAGGGAAGTTAAAGGCGTTAATATGAATGGCCACCCCCTCTTTCGGCACCATTAAATGATGCCCAATAAATGAACCGCCTTTTGATAACGGAACAGGATCCCCATCTACGTAATAAGGTAAGTCCGGGAACTGTCTTCTTAACGAGGCGTTTGCGAATAAATTTCCAATTCCTCCTTCAATATCGATCCAAGAATCAACACGAGTGGCACCAGTTGCAGCACTTAACTCATAATATTTGCGCTTATTTTCGAGCAAATACATGGCCAAAGCTTTCAACATTAGTCCTCTTTCCTGAAAAGTCATTTTACGTAATGCACGCCCACCTTTTTCCCTGGCGTAATGCATCATTTCTTCGTAATTTAATCCAACCGAAGAGCAAGTTCCGAAATGTTCACCGGTTATTGCATTGAACAATTCTGTCTCTACACCTTCTCCACTCACCCATTCACCCAAAACGTAATTTTGATATGATTTCATCTCGCTATAATTATTTTAGTTCATCTTGTTCGTTTCACGAACAGACTCAATTTAATTCTTCATTCTAAGCCTTTAAAACAAGCCTTAAAGTTAGGGATTATATTTCAGATTAAAATGAGATGTAAAAACAAAAAAGGCTCCTTTTCAGAAGCCTTTAAAATAATTTGTTTGGAAGCAGATTTTTTTAATTCTTGATTAATTTTTCTGTGACCAATTGGCCGTTAGAATTTTGAATCGTAATAAAATAAATTCCATTTGACCAAGAACTTGCATCTACTCGAATCAAACCAGAATTGAATGGTGTATCCATATAAATTAATCTACCAGAAGCATCAGTAATAGAAATTTGCTCTAAAACCTGCTCACTTTCAATCGTCAATTCATTATTAAATGGATTTGGATAAAGGTCAACTTCAACAAAATCAAATTCATTGAGACTTACACCAAAAATATTAACTGTTGTTGTAAACGTTTTTGTACAGCCCCAATCGTTTGTTACGGTTAGCGTAACTTCATACGATCCATCTTCAGTATATGTATGCGAAGGATCCATATCAGTAGAACTTGAACCATCACCGAAATCCCATTCGTAAGTTATTCCGCCAGTTGATTCGTTTGTGAAATCAACTGTATTCACATCAATAATATTTTCAGTAAACGAGGCGGTAAGTTCTCCTGCTACATTCACGATATATGTAATAGTGTCGCTCGCTGCTAGAATACAGTTGAACTCAACTACGGTAATGCTATAACTACCTTCATTATTAAATCCTAGCTCAATTGTTGCCGCATCTTCGTCTGTTACAGCATCAATTAGATCGGTATCATAGTCCCAAATATAGTTTGACAAAGCAGAGTCACTTACTGCCAATATCAATGATTCTCCATGACAAATATCTTGTACATCCAACGACAAAGCTGTTGGGTAAGGTCTTATTAGACGGAATAAAAACTGCTCTGATCGTGGCAGCAAGGTATCACTCCAAAATGAATTTGGCGATTCATCCGTCCAATCTCCATTATCGGAACCATCAAGCATGTGTAATGGACCTGTTGAAGTATACAACTCATAATCCATCCCTAAACTCTCTGCTCTTTCTGAAATCGGCTGTCCACCATATGTATCAGGCAAGGTGAACAATCCAAACGGAGGTCCAAAGGCGAAAGGAACAGTCTCATCATTCTCGCCGTGCATAATTAAAAGCGGTACATCACCCGATTCAATGAAGGCAGTATCACCAACAGCGCCCCAACAATCTATTACGGCTCTAACACTTGATGAATGCGGATAATCATTACCCGCACAATCCAGACATTCTAGATCATTGACTAATCCTCCGCCATAAGTACTTTCTGGTCTCTCAGATTCTTTATCCACATACCCTACATGCAGCGCAATAAAACCACCAGCAGACATTCCTGCAAAAAACACGTTATTGGTATCGATATCATATAAACTGGCATTTTCTTTGAAATAACGCACTGCAGCTTTACCGTCTTGAATTCCTCTATAAACAGCGCGTTCAGCACTCTCTCCGTCCAATGGATCGAATCCTTTTCTGTAATCAATTGTAGCCGTTACATATCCTTTACGTGCAAATGAATCGCAAATCGCAACCATATTGTCAACGTCTTTTGAGCCAATCAAAAATCCGCCTGAATGCGCAAATATTATTAAAGGTCTTTTTGGATTTAAATCTCCATCTGGAACATAAACATCCAAATTCAAATCAACATCCCAATAAGGGAAGATCCATTGTGGCGCTTCGCCATATTTTACATCAGTAATACTTAATACATCAGTAAAAATGCTTTCGCGATAGCGATTTGGGTTTAAATCTTGGGCGAACATATTGGTCGAAATAACAAGACCAATTAGAATGATTGTAAACTTTTTCATGGAGGCAAAGTTAGAATAAATAATCTAATTTACTATGCACGCATAAAATTAACCCAATTCAATCAATTGAGATAAAACTGTTTTCAATTCAATCCCTGCCGCTTCAAACTGTTGCGGAACAATACTTGCCTCTGACATACCAGGTGTAGTATTCACTTCAATGAGGCAAGGAACACACTCTTCCGTCACTATAAAATCAATTCGTGCAAGCCCCTTTAAGCCTAACCTACGGTAAATAGATTTGGAAGTGTTTTGAATTAAAGTGCTTAATTCAAGATCAATATCTGCAGGAGTAACTTCTTGAGAGGCGCCATCATACTTTGCCTCATAGTCAAAAAATTCATTCGGAGTAATTATTTCGGTTACTGGAAGGGGGATGATTTCAGTGCCGTCAAAATACAAACCACACGTAATTTCTCGTCCAACAATTGCCCCTTCAACAACTACTTCATCATCTTCTTCAAAGGCTTTTGCAATGGCATTGGGCATTTCCATTAACGTTTTCACTTTTGAAATTCCAAAACTTGAACCTGCCCCATTTGGTTTAATAAAGCATGGAAAGCCAATTTCGTCAGCAATTTCGAATGTACTTGGTGATTCTCCTTTACGAATTAATATGGCTTTAGCTGTAGCAATTCCAAATGCACGTAAAAAGCTATTGCAAGCCCATTTATTAAAGGTCAAAGTCGACCCAAAAGGTCCAGAATTGATGTACGCTAAACCAATCATGTCAAAATAAGACTGCAATTTGCCATCTTCACCTGGTGTTCCATGAATCGTGATAAATGCAATATCAAATGCTGACTCTACTCTATCAGTTAAAAAGGTAAACTTATTTTTATCGATTGGTGAAACGCCGCCACCTTTTGTGTTAACGTGCCAGCTTTTTGTTGTAATCTCAACCATAAATGGTTCGTATAAAACACGGTCAATATGTTCAAAAATGACACGTGCGCTCTTCTCCGAAATTTTGTGTTCGGAAGAATATCCGCCGTAAACTATAGCGACTTTTTTTTTCATAAGCCAAAAATTAAAACATCTCTTTAATGGCAAGTATCTGGCCTGAGATTCATGAAAGCCTAAAAAACGCTTCTTTTTCTGACCATAAACTCCATAGAGAAAATTCTCTACGAATTAAAATTAGTCAATAATTTATAGTGCGAAAAATAGTGCGATTAAAGATATCAACAGCAGGTTTTAGAAAAGCGACAAAAATTCTTCAAAATTCATGGTGTAGGTATAATCCAACGGCCATTTCTTAGCAAATATTGAGATTTCGGCTTTTAGCTTTCCTTTAATATTAAAGTCTACTCCACTTCCAGTCAGCAAAAACCAAATGGAAGAAAAACCACTTTTCACAAATTTAGATCCATCCCCTATTAAAACAAATGGGTATCCCGCTTTCGATTTTCGTTTTATTTTGATCGATTTTTCGATTTGAACCCAACCACAATCAACATCTGCTATGGTCAGTTTTAAAGAACTTGGTTTTATTGAAATGCCATACCAGTTGAGGTTCTTTATCACATAATCAAAGCCAACATGTATATTCCCGTTTTCACGCGAAACCGAAAAATTCTCCATAGACAAAAACTCCAAATCCTTATAGAAGAAACCCGCATGAGCCGTTAAACCAAAAAATAGGGAGCAGAGAAGAATTAAATTTTTCATTGCTTTTTAATTGCTGCGTAATGTTTGTAGAAGAGTGGAATAGTTTCAATTCCTTTATAAAAATTGAATAAACCGTAATGCTCATTTGGTGAGTGAATTGCATCAGAATCCAATCCAAAACCGAGTAAAATTGTTTTTAAGCCCAATACTTTTTCAAACATTGAAATAATCGGTATTGAACCTCCACTTCTTACCGGAACAGGCTTTTTCCCAAAACTCTCTTCCATAGCCATACTCGCCGCCTTATACTCTAAAGAATCGATCGGTGTTAAAGCAGGTTCACCACCATGGTGCGGGGTAACAGTAACGGTTACGCTTTTTGCAGCAATCTGCTCGAAGTGATTTTTAAATAATCTGGTTATTTTTTCAGGATCTTGATTTGGTACGAGGCGCATAGATATCTTAGCACTTGCCTTAGAAGGCAATACCGTTTTAGCTCCTTCACCAGTATATCCTCCCCAAATTCCATTTACATCTAAAGTTGGACGAATTGTTGCACGCTCACGTGTCGAATACCCCTTCTCACCATCTGTAGACGCTATATCTAGGGCATCACAATATTCTTGCTCTGAAAATGGGGCTTTTGCCATTTCAGCGCGTTCATCATCCGTACAATCTAATACGTCATCATAAAAACCAGGAATAGTAATGTGCTTGTCCTCATCTTGCAATGACGCAAGCATATCCGCCAAAATGTTAATTGGATTCGCTACAGCACCGCCGTATAATCCTGAATGCAGATCTCTATTTGGTCCGACTACTTCAACCTCAACGTAACTTAAGCCACGTAATCCTGAAGTAATACATGGTACATCATTCGCAATTATGCCCGTATCTGACACCAAAATCACATCAGCACTTAACATTTCTTTATATTCTGAAATAAAAGTCTCTAGGTTCTCAGAACCAACTTCTTCCTCTCCTTCAATAATGAATTTAGCATTACAAGGCAAGGAATCAGTTTTCAACATTGCTTCAAAAGCTTTCAAATGCATATACATTTGACCTTTATCATCACACGCTCCTCTGGCAAAAATAGCGCCCTCCGGATGTAGTTCCGTTTTTTTAATCACTGGTTCAAAAGGACCTGAATGCCATAACTCAATTGGATCTGCTGGCTGAACATCATAATGTCCGTAAACCAATACAGTAGGCAAGCTAGGATCAATGATCTTCTCAGCATATACAACTGGATGACCTTTTGTTGGCATAATTTCTGCGCGATCAACACCTAATTCGGAAAAACGTTCTTTTAAAAACTCGGCGGTTGCTTTTACATCAGCATCAAATTTTGGATCTGCACTTACCGAAGGTAATTTTAGCAATTCCATTAATTCGCTTAAAAAGCGATCCTTGTTCTCTTGAATATATTGATTTACCATGTACACATTTAAGATTGGATTGCAAAGTTAGCAATAGTTTATGAGGGATTAATAATTGAGATAATAAAAAAAAACGGAACTTTGTGCAACGATTTGCCCTAAACATAAGTCTAATAGGTAAGTAAATTCTAAAAAGTATGAATAAATTGAAAGTTGGTTTTTGGATGTTAGGTCTATTGTTCTCAACAATAGCAAGCGCTCAAATCACAGTTACGAATACGCAAACACCAGAAGAATTGGTGAATGACGTGCTTGTAGGAGCTGGTGTAATTATTTCAAATGTTGAATTTAACCATTCGGTTCCTTTGGCAGGAGCTGTTCAAGCGCAAGCGGGTTATTTTGATGCTACCGGAACAACTTTCCCTATTACGGAAGGTGTTTTATTGGCTACTGGTAATGTTCGTTTGGCTGAAGGCCCAAATGATTCCGGATCAGCAACCGATAATGATGGTGTAGCAGTTGACCCGAACGATACCGATTTGGATGCGATTGGAACAACGACCATTAATGATGAAGCGGTTTTAGAATTTGATTTTATTCCATCTGGTGATTCTGTTGTTTTTAGGTATGTATTTGCTTCTGAAGAGTATCACGAATATTCTACCTCAAGTTTTAATGATGTCTTTGGATTCTTTATTAGCGGACCTGGTTTTGCAGGACCTTACGAATTTATGGGTGAAAACTTGGCGATTATTCCAGGTACAGGTTTACCAGTAACAATGAATAACCTAAACAACGGACCCGCAAATGCTGGACCTTGTATTAACTGCGAGTTTTTGGTGGACAATGCCGGCGGACCAGACATTCAATATGACGCCCACACTGTTGTGATGTATGCGCGTGCTGAAGTTGTATGCGGAGAAACTTACCATATTAAAATGGCGATTGGTGATGCAGGAGATATGTCCTTAGATTCAGGTGTATTTTTAGAAGCAAGTTCATTTTCATCAAACGGGATTACGGTTGAAATTGCTTCCGTACTAGGTGAAGATGCATTAATCGAAGGCTGCGATAGTGCTGTTGTTTGTTTCATTCGACCAGAAGAAGCAGATACGGTTGATTTAACAGTGCCATTCCTAATTACAGGAACCGCTATCAATGGAACTGATTATGATTTATTGGATGAAGAAGTTTTCTTCCCAGAAGGTGAGGATACGGTAAAAATGTACATCATTCCTGTAGATGATGGTTTGGTTGAAGGACCTGAAAGTGTAACAATCACTGTTGAAATTATAAACGAATGTGGCGACACAATCGAAAGCACCGCAACTATTGAAATTATTGATCCTTATGAGATTGAAATAACCACAGATGACATCATAATAGAGTGTGCGGAAGACTCCGTCTTGCTCACCTTTGAGACAGACGGCGTGCCAGAATTGGACATTGTATGGAGTTCCGGAGGTGATGAAATGGAAGAATGGGTCCCAGGTGATGTTGTTGGAACAACCACCTATACTGTAGACATAACGGATGTTTGTGGGGAAACCGCCTCGGGCACAATAGACGTGATACTAGACCCGGCTTCGGATATGTACTTAACGTTTAACGAAGATTTATTTATTATCTGTCCTGATCAAGAAATTGATATTGACGCCACGGTCCACGATCCGTATGACATTGACCTTATCACTTACGAATGGGATCCGACTGGTGAAATTGTGGAAGATATCACAACTTCTCCAGTAGACGAAGGTTGGTATTATTTATCTGTATTTGATGGATGCTTCACGATTACAGATTCAGTAAAAATTGAATTTGGTGAAGTTGTATTAGACGACATCACAGTAATTGACGCCATTGATTGTCCTGGAATTCCAGATGCAACATTAGGAGGGATTATTGTTGATCCTGACAATCCGGCTTGGACGTATGAGTTGGTTGGCTATGCGGGACCAGTTCCAAGTGGTGTATTTACAGACTTGGCCGGTGGAATTGACTATGTCTTAGTGGTAACTGATGAAAATGGTTGTTTCATTGACACTATTGTACCAGTTGGATTAGGAGAAAATGAAGTGCTTGCAACATGGGAGCCAGATAGTTTAAGAAATGTAACTTGTTTCGGAGATATGGACGGAGGCGCTTATATCTATGACATAACAGGAGGTATTACACCCCCTTTTGATGTCACATGGACAACTACCGGAGGTGTATTTGATGTAGACACTGGAGTTCCAGTTGACGGATCAAGTGAACAAGATGGTTTATCAGGTGGAACTTGGACTGTGACTGTAACAGATGAAGAAGGTTGTGCTTGGTCACATTCATTCGAGATTTTTGAGCCGGAAGAATTAACACTTGATTTGATTTGGAATGAACCAAGTTGTTTTGGATTCTCTGATGGATCAATCACAGTGAATACTGAAGGTGGAAACGGTGGAGAAACTTACATCATGACGGATGAAGATGGAACCGTTTTAAACATTGACAATTCAAACACAATTAATACCATTCCTACAGGAACATATAGCATTACTGTAGTTGATGAAAACGGATGTACTGCTTCGACAGACTTCTTCTTAGATGAACCGGGAGAGTTGGATGCCACCATTACTGTAACACAACCCTTATGTTATGGAATTGAAACTGGCTATATTGAAGTGACGGACGTTATTAACTTCCAAGGCGATTATAGTCAAATTGGTTATTTCTGGGTACCACCAAATCCAAGTGGAGATGGCATTGGAGCAATATTCTCTAACCACTTAGGTGCAGGAGATTATACGGTAACTATTAATGATGAAAACGGATGTTCTAAAGTGTTTGACTTTGAAGTTGTTTATCCAGACGAAATGGTTTGGGCTGAGCTTGGTTATTTCCCTGCTTATTGTAGACTGTATGAATACCAAAGTGGAAATGGTGAGGTATTTGCTTCAGCTGCTGGTGGAACAGGTTCATTCGATTATGAGTGGGTACACTTAGAATCTGCAACTCCTTGGCCGAACACAACATGGGGAGGATTAAATCCTGGAACCTATGTAATAACTGCTACGGATGATAATGACTGTGTCTTGAGAGATACTGTTGCTGTGGATTCATTAAATCCAATTGCTGCCTTTACGGTTGATTCTGATCAATTAAATGAAGATTGTAAAGGAACTGCAGATGTTGAAGTAGAGTTCACGAACACTTCTGAAAACTATGCGAATCCTAAAAACCCATTGGCTGATCCTCGTTTCTTCTGGAACTTAGATACACCGCAAGCAGATTGGTACATTACGGATGATGTAAATGAAAAACTTGATACGGTTTATGAAGCAAGAGGATACAGTTATGAAATGGAGGTTTGTTTAGTCGCCCAGAATAAAAATGGATGTAAAGACACCGCCTGTAAAATCATTACCATATTTGAACCTATAGCGATTGACAATATCAATATATTTAGCCCGGATGATGATGGCATAAACGACGTGTTCACTTTCGAATTTGCCGCAAAGTCAATTGCAGAATTCTATTGTGTAATTGTGAACAGATGGGGAATTAAAGTTGCCGAACTCAATCACATTACAGAAGGATGGGACGGAACAGACATGAACGGGGACAAAGTGCCTGACGGCGTTTACTTCTATACTTATAATGCAGAAGCAGACAATGGCGAAACCCTTACAGGGCAAGGCACCGTTCAGAAAGTTGGAAAAAAATAATTAACACTGATATGAAGGAGGGCTTTCTGCTAATTGCGGAAAGCCCTTTTTTGTATCTTTAAATTGAATTTAAAATTATTCATTGGTAGATTTAATCAACTGATAAAACAAATTGAACGTTGCATGTTGGCTGCCATGTTAAAAAGTAAAACGGATGGAAAGTATAGATGGTCAAGCCCTGGGGGAATTAGTTGGAATCGCTTTCGTCATAATTGCCGGGCTCATTGTTTTGAGAAGCTATGTTCTTAAAAGGAGAAATAGTGATGAGGAAATTGAATGAAGTAAGGGGGTGAAAATAACCATTGATGGCTTTAAAATAACTATGAGAATTATAAATCCGCTTCTAATACTTTCAATAACCTGCCTGATTTTGACAGATTGCAATTCAGATCCAGAGACCGAGATCGCCGAAACGGAACCGCCTCAATTGATTGACTCCACTCAAACCGATCAAACCTTAAAATACATTGACATTATCGACACTTCTAGAATGACGATCATTCCACTATCAAATGTGGGATGGATGAATGAAAATTATACCCAAGCCAAACTGTCAATTATTGAACTAGCAGAACTCGATACGCTACTCTTTGTGTCAAGTGAAGAATACAACCAAAAAATAATCAGCGATTATGAGGAATTAATGGCGTTTTATCGTGAAGAGGCAGAATTCATGGATGAGACTGTTGTTGAATGGGACTTTGCTTCAGACCACACGATCCTAGATCTATCAAATTATCGGTGACAATATATCCCCTATTATAATGAGCTCGGAGAGAAAGTAGTTCACATTTATTGCGATTGTCTTTCCTGTCCCTATGAAAATTGGAAATATGAGGTGCTTGCAATCAATGATGGCGGAAATTGTCATTTTGATGTTATCCTCAATCTCACAAAAGGAACTTGCAAACGTGTTTCGGTTAATGGATATGCCTATCGTAAAACGATTCAATTTCTACGAATAATAAATGCTTTTTGTAAAGCAGGCTTAATTTTGATTAGGTTCGTCCATCCTTTGTTATTTTCACTTCGTGAAACAAAAAACAACATCACTTTATATCAGGTGCTGTCTCTTCCTTTTATTTGGATTCTGCAGTAATGAAGCAGGTGCTATGCTTTACACACAGTTGTCTCATCAATTCGATCTTAACGTTGAAATCCGTGTAAATAGAACTGGAAATCCGGATTTAGATTCCACTTATTTGAGGATTCAAATCATTAACAAGGTTTCAAAAAGTGTCGTTCAAACAATTCGCAAACCACGTCATTGGATTTTTCCCGACTTGTATAAAGACAGTAACAATTCACGCTCCTATTCCACTAATTTTAATAGCGGTAAAACGGTTGTGGATGACGATTTTTGAGATGTTGTAGTAGCCGATTTAAATTTTGACGGGTTAGATGATTTTACCGTTACTTATGATCATGAAGTCGATAACGGAAATCACTATTATTTCTACTTCCAGCGCCCTAACAAAACCTTTTACCGCCAAGTTTTTTAACCGAGAATCTGGTACACTTCCCTGCCACGATTGATGCCGTAAATAAACGAATCACCACAATTAGCGCCGCCGGTTGCTGCGCAGTGGGCTATAGAACATTTGAATATAATGCTGAAAAAAATAGTTGGCGATTGAGTGATACGTGACAGTTAGGCAATTAAGGTTATACGAGATTTCATTTCCTCTCAGGCTGTCATCTTCCTCCACGAAAACTCAAACACTTTATAAAAAAAACAATTTCGAATATATTTTACTTCACTAGAACCCGCTCAATGAAATTTCCTACTTGAACATAATACACTCCTGTGGACAATCTTGGAGGTAACTGTACAATACAATATTCCCCATTGAAATTTGGTACTAACGCTGATATCACAATTTCCCCACTGGTTGAGAATAAATTGAATTTAATTACATCAAAACCCAGACCTGCGAAATAAATTACCAGTTGACCTTCAGTTGCAGGATTTGGAAAAACAAATAAATCTTTTTTCAACGGTGGATCACCATTAACCAATAAAATTGGATCAAAAACTGTCTCAACCTTATCAAAATCTGATTGAACAATGCGATAATAATTGTTTCCAAGTGCCAAGTTCTCATCTACAAACTCATAATCCAACGTTAATGAACTTGATCCAGCACCTTGTGCAAAACCCAAACTATCCCAGCTTATGCCATCCATACTCTTTTGGACCTCAAATCCAGCATTGTTAATTTCAGATTTTGTTTGCCACGAAATGTGGCCAGATCGATTGAATATGGTTGCGGTCAAACAGCAGAACTCAACTGGGAGGAGAATATACCCCCCCCAAAAAAATAATATCGCCGTCCCCAGCTTGCCATATGGTTGTTCCGCAGATGGTAATTTAATTGGAAGCACCACCTCCAGTCAACGATCCACTTGGCTCTATTATTACCGCA
>CAJQHR010000069.1 GCA_905478225.1 uncultured Crocinitomix sp. | reverse complement strand
TAAACGGAATTGGTAAAGACTGTTGCGCCAACCCAAATTTCCTTATCAATACCGGTTTCTAATTGTTTATCATGCGCCCAAATTTTTGTTCGCACATCAACCCATTTAATTTCTGAACGATAAAGCTCCATCATGAGCGTATTCTCAACCGTTTTCATAGTTCTGTAGGTAGAATCGTCACGATTAAACTCGAGGTAATCAAAAGCCGGGTAAATATCAGAGTAGTTGGAAAAATAAATGTTTGGTCCAATTGTATCAATTAATGGAGCCACATATTTAAAGAAATAGTCGCGATCCTCTAAATAAACCCGCATCCGATTCTTTTGCACATCCACTAAATACACCTTTTCCTCTGTAATCAAATGTGTATTTCTTTTAAAATCAGTGCGTAATTCAACCGCATCACCAGGAACATAGTAGGAATCTATAACTGTTTGGTTGCTATCTAAAAGTCTCAAAACAGCTCCCTTGGTCAAATTTTTCTCATAAGTCAATAAAATCAATTGCCCACTTTTATCGAATTCAAAATCCGAAACACTGTATTCTTGCGTGCCAAAAACTGTATCAGTAACATTAGAAGTCACTACTACTATATCCGTGCTTCGGTCAGGCAGGACGATATCTAAATTCATTTGGCGTGATTTTTTTGCACGGCGAAGTATACGTTCTGTAATCACAAACGAATATGGATTAAATCCAACATGCTTAAACTTTAACGTATCATCTTTTCCCGACTGATATTGAATAGAGAATTCACCCTCGCGCGAAGTTTTTTTCTTATCAAACGGGCTGTTTGACAAAAAATAATACGCATCTGGGATAGGATGTCCATCAGTATCTACGACAGTACCAGACAACCGATAGGTCTGTGCACTTGTAGTAGCAACAAGAGAAACAAAAAAAAGAAAAGCAAATATTCTCAACATAAATTAAAAGCGATTTGTAGACATACACTTATTAGATGCTAATGCCAAAATTATTCCATAATTTAATTTATCCTACTTTTACTACGTGAAAATATTCTTCAAATATATTCGGGATTATTTCAGAACAGACTTTAACGTGACAACACACGTCATCATTGGGATTTTTCTGACCATCACACTTTGGTTTAACTATAGCTTTCAGTTAAACGGTAAAAAAGATTTTTATCACGGTATAACAGAGACATATAATAAAGATGCCTTATCGGTTATCTACCTATTTTTATTTTTCGCATTTGCCTTCTTATTCGCCGCTGGTATTATTTCACTTTTCAACAAAAATAACAAACCCATCTTCAACATTAAATATATTTTGTTTGGTTTGTTAGCCGTAGTTTTTCTAGCTTTTGATTGCAGTTATTATTTCATGCAATTTACTGATGGCTGGTTTTCAGACAACTTTTTTATTGAGCGTTGGGGACGTGCTTGCGCAAGCAACATCTCAAGTTTAGTCACCGTGATTATCCCACTATACATGGTCTACGTGGCAGTGCGTTATTTTAAACCAGAATGGTACGGTTTGACCTTGAACGGCGCGAAAATAAAACCTTATTTCTGGCTGATTTTATTTATGTTTCCATTAATCTACTTGGCATCACTCCAACCCGATTTTTTAGAATCCTACCCGACTTATACAGATAATTTTGAGTACAAATTTTTAGAAACAGATCAATGGATTACAGCAGGATTTTATGAGTTGTGTTACGGCTTTGATTTCCTATCGGTTGAATTATTTTTTAGAGGATTTATGGTGATTGCACTTTCAAGATTTGTAGGTAAAGAGGCCATATTACCAATGGTAGTGGTTTATTGTTTCCTGCATTTTGGCAAGCCTGTGGGTGAAGCAGTTAGTTCCATTTTTGGTGGATACATACTCGGCATTCTGGCCTATTCGTCAAGAAATATATATGGCGGCTTGATAGCGCATTTAGGCGTTGCATGGGGAATGGAGTACATGGCGTACATCCAACTTAATTAAGTTTTGAACCAACCTAACGCCTCCTTTAAACGTTATATGTTTATAAGCATAAAAACCTAAATTAGGTTTTTATGCATAATTTTGTATATTTATAAAAGATGATAACTGGTTTAACGTGTGGTGTAAAAATTAGCGTTGAAAGTCTTTACAGAAAAGACCTTTCAAACGTGAAAAACAACATGTACTTTTTTAATTACAGAATTGTAATTGAAAACATGAATTCTTATGACATTCAATTAATCTCTCGTTATTGGTTCATTTTTGATTCATTGAATCCTGCAAAAGAAATTTCTGGAGAAGGGGTTGTTGGTGAACAACCAATATTGGTTCCTGGACAAAAACATGTCTATGTTAGCGGTACTGATTTAAACAGTGAGATTGGATATATGAGAGGTTATTATATGTTTGAGCGCCAAGACACCAAGGAACGTTTTCGTGTTGCTGTTCCTAAGTTTGAGTTATTTGCCAAGCTTAAAATGAACTAGGCGGCATTTCTCACATCTCCATCTGATGCTGATCCATTTACTTCCGTCACTATTTTTAATTTGATGAGACTAAAACTCGAACTTTCTAATTCACACTGGTGTATTTGAGACCATTTCTTTGGTATGGAATTTATAAAAATCATTCTTGTCTCTATTCTACTTTCAATTAGCTATGGAATTCTCCATGACCTAGTTACGGCTAACCTATGTATTGAATACTTCACCAAGGGTCATCCGAAAGTGATTGAAAGTGAATCTCCATTTCTTCTTGCACTAGTTTGGGGCGTTCTAGCTACATGGTGGGCCGGTTTAATAATTGGAATTGGACTTGCTTTATTAGCTCAAATTGGGACACGACCAAAAATAGGATCCAAACAAATAATTCGTTCTCTAATAAAATTGTTACTTGTTATGGGATTGTTGGCACTTGTTGCAGGGATTATTGGGTATATTCTAGCTAATACTGAAACAATTTATTTAATGCCGCGCTTCGCCGATAAAATAATCCCTGATAGACACCCCTACTTTTTAGCAGCTGGTTGGGCGCATGCAGCTTCTTATATGTCAGGTTTTATAGGCGCAATAATACTCAGTCTATTAACAATTCGGAAACGCGGCAGAATTAAAAATACTTCCTCTCATGAAAGTTAACTGGAGGGTAATAAAATAAATAGCGCTTCATTTTTCAGTATTGAAGCGAAAACAATAATATGCTGTGTTTTAGTTGGTACAACTTCATAAGCTACCATTCACCTTTCAACCATTTCAATCATCCGCATTATTATCCTTAAAAATTGCTTAAATTTGTGGCTCTAAAAGTAAAAAATAGACAAGTTATGCCAGAAGCAATTTATCATGTACCAAAACCAACAAACGAACCAGTAACTCCTTTCACACCTGGAAGTGCCGAAGCGGTTAGTTTATTGAATAAATATAATGAAATGTATAACCAGTCACCGATTGATGTACCTATGTATATTGGTTCGGAGCAGGTTCGTACAAATAACAAAAAATCAATGTCTCCTCCACATGACCACCAACATATTTTGGGTCATTTTAATTATGGAGATGCCTCTCATGTAAATGCAGCAATTGATGCAGCAATGGCGGCACGTGATGAATGGGCTAACCTACCTTGGGAGCAAAGAGCAGCAGTATTTTTAAAAGCAGCTGACTTATTAGCTGGACCATTTAGAGATAAAATAAATGCCTCAACTATGTTAGCGCAATCAAAAAACTGTATGCAAGCAGAAATTGATGCTGCTTGTGAATTAATAGACTTTTTAAAGTTTAACGTAGCATACATTACACAAATCTATAACGAGCAACCGGATTCACTTCCCGGCATGTGGAATAGATTAGAGTACCGCCCATTAGAAGGATTTGTATTCGCAATTACACCATTCAACTTTACATCAATTTGCGCAAACTTATGCGCTGCTCCGGCAATGATGGGTAATGTTGTGGTATGGAAACCGGCTGAGGCTCAGGTATACTCGGCGCAAGTGTTAATGGAATTATTTCAAGCGGCTGGATTACCAGACGGTGTAATCAATATGATTACTCTTGATGGACCAGTAGCAGGCGCAGAAGTATTTAAACACCGTGATTTCGGTGGATTACACTTTACTGGATCATCAGCTGTGTTTAAGCATTTATGGAAAGAAATTGGAACGAACCTAGACGCCTATAAAAGCTACCCTAGAATTGTTGGAGAAACAGGTGGAAAGGATTTTATTCTTGCACATAAATCTGCCATTCCAAAAGAAGTGGCTGTGGGAATTTCTCGTGGATCATTTGAATTCCAAGGACAGAAATGTTCAGCAGCATCTAGAACTTATTTGCCTTCAAACATGGCAGAAGAAGTAATAGCTTCAGTGATTGAAGACGTTAAGTCTTTCAAAATGGGATCTCCAGTAGATTTCAGTAATTTTATTAACGCTGTTATTGATGAGCGTTCGTTTGATAAAATTGCGGGTTATCTTGATTATATAAAAGCGCAAGATAATGCTGAAATTGTAGTCGGTGGAAATTATGACAAATCAAAAGGATATTTTATTGAGCCAACTGTGGTGGTTACTACTAACCCTAAGTTTAGAACAATGTGCGAAGAAATCTTCGGACCTGTCATGACAATTTTCGTTTATGATGAAAACGATTTTGAAGCGACTTTAGAGTTAATTGATAGCACTTCGGAATATGCATTAACAGGAGCCGTATTTTCTCAAGATAGATATGCAATTGATTTAGCGAGTAAAAAACTACAAAATGCAGCTGGAAACTTCTACATCAATGATAAACCAACAGGTGCAGTTGTAGGACAACAGCCGTTTGGTGGAGCTAGAGCTTCTGGAACGAACGATAAAGCCGGGTCTTATATGAACTTGTTAAGATGGGTTTCTCCGCGCACAATCAAAGAAACCTTTGTACCTGCTACAGATTATAGATATCCTTTTTTAGGATAAGAAAAATGAAAAATTAATGTTGGGCGGAATTGAGTTTATCTTGATTCCGCTTTTTTATTGCACGATTAATTTAGACGTTTGCCATATTCCATCAGAACTTAAAAGCTGAATTATAAATATTCCTCTATGCTTAAAGTCCGTCACTTCAATGCTATTTGCTAAAGGATAAAAACGCCCAACTTCTTTGCCATCCGCAGTAAATATCCTTACTTCTTTTAGGTCTGTTGATTGAATCGTGAATTGACCATTTGAAGGGTTTGGATACGCCTTGAAATTCATTGCTAAATCTTCGTCAATTCCTAAATCATCAACTCCTCCGCCATCATCAATAATAACAATATCGTCATCATCACCAGTGAAAATGAATTGATCGTTTTGATCAACACACCATAAATCCAATCCGTCATTATCTTCCCCAACCCATGGAGTTGGTCTAAATTGCCAAACTTGCACGGCTTTATGATTATCAAAAAGATAGAATATGCCTTGATTATATGAACCATGCCCTTCATAATAATTATTACAAACGACATAACGATCATCTGATAACACCTACACAGTTGCTTTGTTCCAACCAGAATCAAACCAAGAAGTTGAACGTAGTTTTGTGGCAATCACAGCGCCTACGTGATTGAGCACTGAAATTTTTATCGCTTCAGATTCATCCAAGGTTACCTCGCCAACCACTACAAAGCCACCTGCATTTAGGGGCTCCAAATCAACATAAACGATACATTGTGTACCCAAGCGCGTCACACCAACCAAATCTCCATCAATCTTAAGGCGACTTAAAGAAGAATAACTTTGGTCGTCCCATGAATCAGGATCGTTCCATTTACTAGTTGCGAGAAAGGCAATTGAATCATCATATACCTCTAAATCTATTTCTTTTAATTCAAATTCCTCAGGTGTTTCGAATGACTTCAACCATTCGAAATTTAAATCTGCATCAGTTACGCCAATTATTGCGCTTGTCTTAATCGCATCAACATCTTTAAACGCATTAAAACAAAAAGCAAAGCCCTCACTCGTCAATTCTATGTCTACATCAATAAAATTCCCTTCAAAACTAAAGCCTTTCCTGCACAATACGCTTCCATCACTATTCATGTTAGAAACCTCGCAGAGTTCATAATGCTTATGTACAACAGTTATGACTCCTGTTACTTGATTGACGACCACGTCCTGAGTAGCACCTTTAAATTCCCCTACAGCCGATTCTAGTTCAAAATCATGATTCAACTTAACTACGCTTTTTCCATCATCCCCAATTCCCACATAACCGCCATCATGCGTTGATCGCATTAATTCTAAATTTCCATCATTGACAAAATAATTGTCTTGTGCAAATAGGCAAACGGGGATGAAAAGGAGAATAAGTATTAGTTTTTTCATATGGTCTTTTTGAAGGCATTTTTTGATTTGGTTATTCATGTATTAAACGATCGTTAATCTATGAGGGTTGCTTTAATCAATTGAACAATAACTCGTTAATTAAATTAATCTAATTCACGATTTTTTCTTGAATTTTCCAATTACATTTGTTTCCCTTACCAACAGTGAAAACAAGCAATTTTTGGACGATAAGTTTATAGATATTGATAAATTAATCAAGGATAAAAATCCACGACTATACCGTTGGATGCCTGGCTTTTTGATTCGTTATTTAAAACGAACAATCCGCCAAAAAGACTCGAACGAAGTGATTCGTGATAATAAAGGCGCAGACGGTTATGAATTCTCGTTAGATGTAATTAAGCGGCTTGATATAAAAGTAACTGTTGAAGGATTAGAAAACATTCCTAAAAGTGGTGGAACAATTTTCGCGGTAAACCATCCCCTTGGCGGTATGGATGCGCTTGCAATTATTAAAGAGGTATATCCAATACGCAATGATTTAAAATTCGTGGTGAATGATTTATTATTGCATTTGCCAAATTTAAAAGACCTTTTTACAGGGGTTAACAAACACGGTTCGAACAGTAAAGAATCATTAAGCGCCCTAAATGAATTGTTCGCCTCAGAACGCGCTATATTTGTTTTTCCTGCTGGATTAGTGAGCCGAAGAAAAAAAGGAAAGGTAGCCGATTTAGAATGGAAAAAAACATTTATTACACGCTCTCGAAAATTTAAACGAGACGTTATTCCAGTGCACATTAGTGGAGAATTAACCCCCTTTTTCTATCGACTTGCAAATTTTAGAAGTCGTATTGGCATTAAAGCAAATATTGAAATGCTGTATTTGGTAGATGAACTTTTTAAGCAAAAAGGAAAAACTTTGCACATAAAGTTCGGAAAATCCATACCTTACAATACGTTTGATAAAAGCAAAAAAGACCCTGAATGGGCGCAATGGGTTAAAGATAAGGCCTATGCCCTTCAAATGACCACAAAAAATGACTAAAATAGATACGAGCTATATAATACCACCGGTTGATCGTGCATTAATTTTAGAAGAATTAAATGAAGATCGCTTTTTAAGAGAAACGAATCGCGCTGGAAATTTAATTTACGCCGTGAATCATGTCAACGCACCCAATGTCATGCGTGAAATTGGTCGATTACGAGAGCTTACATTCGCTGTTGCCGGTGGTGGAACTGGCAATCCCGTAGACATTGATGAACAAGATACGGCTGACGTCTGTTATGAGCAACTCATAGTTTTCTCTCCAGAAGATCAAGTGATAATGGGCGGTTACCGTTATATTGATTGTGCAAAAGCAGTCAGTAAAGACAAACACGAGCTTTCCACTTCACACTATTTTAATTTCTCTGAAGATTTTGAAAAGAATTACCTGCCCTACGCTATTGAGCTAGGGCGTTCATGGGTAAATCCGTTATTTCAACCTTCCGTCAATCCACGAAAAGGACTTTTTGCCTTAGATAATTTGTGGGATGGATTAGGCGCAATTGTACTGCTGCATCCCAACATGAAGTACTTTTTTGGTAAGGTGACCATGTACTCCTCCTATAACGAACAGGCAAAGCGAGCGGTTTTAGGTTTTATGAAAACCTATTTCCCTGATCACGATAATTTGGTTACTGCATTAAACCCCATGTACACAGCTGTTGGAAATCATGAAATAGTTAGCTTAGTTAACGGATTAGATTTTAAAGAAGGTTTAAAAGTTTTGCAAAAGTACTGCAGAGATCGTGGTGAAAATGTACCACCATTGATCAATAATTACATGCAATTGTCTCCCACCATGAAGTCCTTTGGAACAGCACGAAATCCAGATTTTGGAGGGGTTGAAGAAACGGGCATTCTAGTGACCTTGGCAGATATTGAACAGTCGAAAAAGAGTAGGCACCTTCATGGCTTCGAACTGCGCCACTAGTTTTTCTTAATCCACTCTTTGTAGCTTTTCACGCTTATCAACATACCAACAGTTATTATCATCTATTAAACGGTGAAGAAAAAGCCGATTTAATTCGTATTTTTGTAACCGAAATTTAACTACACTCAATGATTAAAAGGTTTTCGCTTATAAGTTTTATTGCCATTGCTTTAGGAATGGGCTCATGTGAAACAGAATTTAGTTTGAATGGAGATTATGAATTAATTCCAGTCGTTTTTGGATTGTTGGATCAAAACGATTCAATTCACATGGTTAAAATCACAAAAGCATTTTTAGGAGATGGGGACAACTTAGTCTATGCGCAAAATCCTGATTCAAGTTATTTTGATCAAGTTGCGGCTACTGTCACTGAAATTGATGTTGAGGGAGATGAAACTGGACGCGTTTGGGATTTAACAGATTCTATCGTTACGGGTAAATCTACAGACGGTATATTTTATGCTCCTGATCAAAAAGTATATTATTTTGAAGCAAATGATTTAAACAGCAAATTCACTTATCGCCTTGACGCAGATTTAAATGAGGGCGCCCACCAATTTGCGGCTGAAACATCTTTAATTGACGGGTTTGGCGTACCAACTTCTCTTTCATTTTCTAGCTTTAAAATTCGTTTTGCTAAAAACACAGTAAATGAGGAAAAAGATTATTTATCATGGGTATTTGACCTTACAGATGGACTCAAAAACGTAGGAGAGTTAGAAATAGGATATACGTTTAACTGGACTGAGTATTATTTAGATGGCTCAACTCAAAGTTTTTCACAGAAGAAATTTGAATATTCCGAGGAAGATGTAGATCGCGCTATTCGCATCTCGGGATTAAGCTTTTATAACTTTATTTCAGAGACTATTCCTGATGATCTTGACAATATCAATTATCGCAAGGTAGATGGAATCGATTTGCACATATCACTTGCACAACCGAATTTAACACAGTACATGAATGTTGCTGAGCCCGTTACTGGAATCGCTCAAGTGCAGCCCGTTTTCACAAACGTTGAAGGAGGATATGGTTTATTCTCAAGCCGTTATTTATTCACGCTGGAGGGACTTGTGTTAGATGAAGCATCTATTAAAGAGTTAGCGACAGGTACACGTACAGCAACGAAGCAATTTTGCTCAGACTATATGCTACACAACGGAGAAGTATTCGATTGTCCGTAAAGCTTACACCATTTTTTCTAATTAAGATTTAGAAGGATTCTATTTCCTTATCGTCTATTTTCTGATCAAACTCATGTCAAAAGGCATACGGTTCAATATTGAGCGTCCTAATGTGAGTTCATCTGTATAATGAAGTTCTGTACCCACGGCTACTCCACGAGATAATGTCGTGATTTTAATTTCGAAATCAGCCAGTTTTCTAAAAAGAAAAAAGTTAGTGGTATCGCCTTCCATTGAAGCATTTAAAGCTAAAACAACTTCATTTACTTCTCCACTTTTTACGCGTTCCACTAATGAATCAATATTCAAATCATGTGGGCCAATTCCTTCCATTGGAGAAATCACACCGCCTAACACATGATACACGCCATAAAATTGCTCCGTCGATTCAATAGCCATGATATCTCTAATGTCCTCTACCACACAAATCAATTCCTTTTTACGCGAATTCTGCGTGCAAATAGAACATAAATCGCCATCAGAAATGTTTCCGCAACAAGTGCAACTGGAAATTTTTTGATGCATCTCACCCAAGGATTTGGAAAAAGCCTCAATTTCAGACTCTTCACGCTTTAATAAGTTTAAAACTAGGCGTAAAGCTGTTTTCTTACCAATACCCGGTAATGATGAAAAATGCTCAACTAAATCCTCCAGATGTTTTGATGGAATGTTCATTGTTGTAAATTTAGTGAATAGTTGTTAGTCAGTCGTCATTCATAAATAGTATTTCCTAAAAAGTTATGCCCTATTTATCGTTCAAATGATGATTTAACGAATTGAAAAATTGATATTTGCATATTGATAATTGATAATTGAAAACCATGTTAAAAGCTTCACTTGAAAAATACACACTTGAATTTAAACGCCCTAGTGGCACTTCTCGCGGTGTACTCACTCAAAAGGATTCCTGGTTTATCCGTATTTGGGAGGATAACGATCCTGAAATAGTGGGCATTGGGGAAGCCTCTATCATAAAAACGCTGTCACCTGATTGGGGAGTTGAATTCGAGGCGGTTTTATTAGATGTCGTAAATAATATCAACCATTATGTTAAAACGCTATCCGAAATAACCAGTATGCAGAAAAATAACGCGGATGATAAAATGATTGAATTGTCCAATTACCCTTCCATCTATCTTGCTCTGGAAACCGCCCTACTCGATCTAAAACAGGGTGGAAAAAAAATCATATTTCCTTCAGATTTTGTTTCCAAACAAGCCCCAATAAAAATTAACGGACTGATTTGGATGGGCGAAAAAGGTTTCATGTTGGAACAAATAGAAGAAAAACTTGCCGCCGGCTTCGATTGCATTAAACTAAAAATTGGCGCCATAGATTTTCAAAGCGAATTGGATTTATTGACATTTATTCGCTCCAACTATTCTGCCGATCAAATTGAGTTAAGGGTAGATGCAAACGGTGCTTTTGCACCTGAAGATGCACTAAGCAAACTGGAACAACTTGCGAAGTTCAATTTACACTCCATTGAACAACCCATAAAACAAGGGAACTGGGCCACAATGAGTGATTTATGCAAAGTCACTCCCCTTCCAATCGCATTAGATGAAGAGTTAATTGAAGTGACTGATTTAGACGATAAAAGAAGGCTTTTAGAAACCATACGCCCGCAATACATTATTTTGAAACCAAGCCTAATTGGAGGGTTTAAAGGAACAGATGAATGGATCGCCTTGGCCGAAGAATTAAACATTGCTTGGTGGATTACATCCGCATTAGAAAGTAATGTAGGATTAAACGCAATAGCGCAATACACCTATTCAAAAAACAACCCAATGCCTCAGGGGCTAGGAACGGGACTGCTTTACACGAACAATACACCTTCCGGGTTGACCATTGAAAACGGACATTTGATACTACGCTAATTGAAACCAAACCGAGATTTATGAAAACGATACGCTTATTTTTTGCATTCCCTGCAATTTTACTATCCAGTTGTGGTGGGAGTAGCGATATTCCGAGTACTTATGAAAACTCGCCTACACCGGCGCAAGTTTTAACCTACCCAATAGTTGAAATTGAAACTCGTCTTGGTACTATGAATTTTTGGTTATTTGATGAAACCCCAAATCACAAAGCAAAGTTTATTGAACTGGCAAACGCCCAACATTATAATGCTTTTACCTTTAATCGTGTAGTTTCTGATTTTGTTATCCAGGGTGGTTGCCCAGATTTGGTAGAATATTTTGAAGATTCTCCTTATTTACTCGATCCAGAATTTGTGGATACTATTGGACATAATTACGGAGCACTAGGCATGGGTAGAGACGA
Source organism: uncultured Crocinitomix sp. (assembly GCA_905478225.1). Taxonomy (GTDB): domain Bacteria; phylum Bacteroidota; class Bacteroidia; order Flavobacteriales_D; family Crocinitomicaceae; genus Crocinitomix. Next base: position 13,272 of record CAJQHR010000069.1, on the reverse strand, counting down.
CAATCCTGGTAAACAATCCAATGCTTGTCAATTTTACATTGTGAGCAACGAGGAAGGCGTTCCAAGGTTAGATGGCGACTATATGATATTCGGAGAAATAATTCATGGTGAGGATGTTTTAGAGCAAATAGAACTTGAACCAATAGACTCTACTGATACTCCGTTACTGGACATTCCTTTAAAAATTAGCATTCTGGAATATACGGCTGAGCAGACCTTAAAAGACTTTGATTATTCAATACGGTAAAGCGAACAAATTTGTATTTTTGATTTTCACCTATGCTGTATCGCGAACTAGACAATCAACTCACTATTGAAACCCTTCAAAAGCTCGAGTTACGTATTAAGGATCGATTCCCCGAATCATGACTATTGAAGGTATGCAATGAGTTATTAATGGTAGCCGAGGAAAGTAAAGCCAAAATTGCGTTTATTTCTAAGCCTCTATTATGGGTGCGGCTAGCCCTAATTTCATTGGTACTGGTGACGTTTTTCATTTTGTTTTTAACCATCTCCACGCTTAATGTAGAAACGGGTCATTTTAATATGATTGATTTAATATCAATTGCGGAAGCATCAATTAATGACCTTATTTTAATTGGCGCCGCCTTGTATTTTTTGGCAAAAACAGAAACACGAATCAAACGGAATCGTGCATTGGATGCTTTGCATGAAATTCGTTCAATTGCCATGTGATTGATATGCACCAACTCACTAAAAACACAAAGAACATTGCAGCAAACAATACTGAGAACTCGCCAAAGCGAACCATGACACTCTTTCAACTCTCGCGATATTTAGACTATAGCTGTGAGATGTTGGCGCTTTGTAGTAAAATATCGGCGCTTTATGCCAATGGTTTAAAAGATGAAGTGAATATGTGTGAAGACCCTGAAGATTGCGGTGTATTTTTGTTGGTAAGAGATGAAGGAGAAATCACTTCAAAATTAGTGGTGACTGAAATTTTAGATCCTTCAGAAGAAATTGACTAGACTTTACAATTCCGCCTATATATTCGCCCAACAAGCTTCACACAAATCACCTGTGCTATTGTCAATGGTCTTTATAGACTCGTTGGCGTCATTCATTAAACAATTGGCCTCAGGACAGTGACGCAGGCCCAAAACATGTCCTACTTCATGGCAAGTAATTCTCATGAGGCGCTTATAAAACGTTTTGTCAGACACATTTTTGTGTAACCGATTGGATGAAACCACGCAACAGCTGCCGCCAACCGTTCCTAAACCAAAAATGCCAAAGTCTTTATACATCCATTCCGGATCTTTAATTTCTCGAGTCCCTTCTTTGTATTTGGTGATTGAAAAATCTTGATTGGTTAAACCCACGACAATATCCAAACTATCTGGATGATGATAGGTTAACCAATGCAAAAGAGAATCCGCGCGGTAACGAGGATAACGAATTTCCGTATACGCCATTTCCGGCATTTCTACTGGAGCTAACACCACTACTTCAAACCCATACATATCTTGTATCGATTGTTGCACAGAATCTACCTCACGATCAGAAATATTACCAAAAGGTTGAACACCAATTAATGGCGGTCCAGGATCAATACCAACAATTTTTCGTGTTTTCGGAATAAAAATAAGTACGGCACAACCTATTAATCCTAGAACAAATACTATTCCAAAAAAACGTTTCATAAACTTACAATTAAAGAGTTCAATTTATTCTAATTCATCTTAGAATGTATGAATAAAGATCTGAAATTGCAAATGCCACAAGCATAGTTGCAGGATAAACCCATAGCATTTGTCGAAAGTCAAACTTCCCAGATTCTTTGTAATAGGCCATTCTACTTCATATCAATCGCCTGCAAGGTATTCATCATTAAAGACGCAATAGTCATTGGACCAACGCCGCCAGGCACAGGAGTGATATGTGAACATTTAGGCGAAACTTCATCAAATTTAACATCCCCTAAAAGTCGGAAACCCGATTTTTTTGAAGCGTCTTCCACCCTGTGGATACCTACGTCTACAACAACGGCTCCTTCTTTAACCATATCTGCCGAAACAAACTCTGGTTTGCCAAGTGCAACGATCAAAATATCAGCTCGTTTCGTGATTTCAGCAAGATTTTTAGTTCTTGAATGGGTGATTGTTACCGTGCAATTTCCAATTTTTGAATTGCGCCACATTAATACACTCATAGGAGAACCAACAATATGACTTCTTCCAATTACCACACATTCTTTTCCACTCGTTTCAATATCGTAACGATCCAAAAGTTCAACAATTCCTGCTGGTGTTGCTGCTAAGAAACCAGGTAAACCCAACATCATTCTACCTACACTTTCAGGATGAAAACCATCCACATCTTTCGCAGGGCTTACCGCTAGAGTAACTTTATGTTCATCAATATGTTTCGGTAATGGAAGCTGTACGATAAAACCATCAATATCATCATTGTTATTTAGCTCCTCCACCTTAGCCAATAAATCAGCTTCAGATATTGTATCAGGTAATTCAACTAACGTAGAATTGAATCCTACCTTTTCGCACGACTTTACTTTTGCATTAACATAAGTTCTACTTGCCCCGTCATTACCGACAATAATAGCGGCCAAATGTGGTGTTTTTTCACCTTGCTGCTTGAGTTCAGCAACTTTGATTGCAATTTCATCTTTAATATCACTGGATGTTTTTTTACCGTCTAATAGAATCATATTCACGTATTTTTTGTGGTTACGACCAAATGTAGTAAAATAAGTTTTCTTTTTAGGGAAATTAAATCAGGAATATGAGAAGGGAAAGTCGGACTAATTGATAATGGCATCCACTTCCGCCAAGGATACCGTTCCGCCATCATTCCCCCAACTATTGAGAATATAATTCATCACATCCATTACCTCCTGATTGGAGAGACCCTGAGGTGCCATTAAACTATTATATGTTTCTCCGTTTACCACAATTTCACCGTCCATACCGTTTGCAGCAATTTCAATTGCGCGATTCTTATCAGCCATTAAATAATCAGACTTTGCTAGTGGAGGGAACGTACCTTCTAGTCCAATACCATCTTTCTGATGGCAAGCAGCACACGTGCTCATATACACTTTTTCACCTGCCGCAAATTCACTTGGTTGCACAAGCATATCATCTATTGCCCAACCTTCTATTTCTTCTCCACAAGAGATAAATCCGATACTGAATAGTATGATCACAAAATATTTCATCTTCGAAATTTAATTTTAGCAAATTTAGCGATTTCTTATTCCTCGGCGTAGTAATTATCGTCTAAAACGATGAACCTGGAAAGTTCAGGAATAGTATCGTAATAATTTATGAGTTCCTCCCAAGCAACGGCGGGATATTCATCAATTTCATAAGATTCCCCATTGAAAGCCGCTTTACCAAAAGCTAAAATATTATCATCCAAATACCAATCCCGTATTTTCGTGGCGCGAATGGCTTCCCCATCCTTCAACAATTCAATAGAACCAGTTCCGTCTTCATTAATCTTAATGCGGTGGGCATCCACTTCCGAGGAATAATGAATCCATGAACCGACCATAGCTTCCAAGGCCTCTAAAAGAGGTGTTTTATTACAACTAAATGCAATAAGCGCAATGACAGTGTAAACAAACTTATTCATCCCACTAAGATAAGAAACCCGCCGAAAAGTGGAAGGATAAAAACAAAAAGTATCCCATTCTTTTGGAACATAAACTTTGGCAGAACGCAGCCCAACGATTCCAACTGTTAATCCTGTGATTAGAAAATCTCCACATTTAAACTTTGATTCAACCACTAAATCATCCTCCGGCAAACGCGGTTGATTCTCTCCCAGCTGGATCAATCCCCAGAAAAAATTGTGTTGTTAGTTTAGGCTTAGTTGATATTTGTTTACTCTTTAAGATGAAATCGGCTCAAAATGTGTTCCTCTACTCCAATTCTGAGATTATTCTTATCTCTTCACACCCTCCATAAAAAATTCCATAATAAACCTCAAAAAATTATTTGCGAATAAAAAAAAAGCACTACCTTTGCCGCGGATAGTTGGCAGAGTGGTCGAATGCACTAGTCTTGAAAACTAGCGTACCGCAAGGTACCGAGAGTTCGAATCTCTCACTGTCCGCAGTAGGGGATAACAGATTTTTTAAGTCTGTTATCCCCTTTTCATTTCCCTGTAAACCCTCGTCAATACAGGCAATCAACTCAAAAATTAAATTGCGTTTTGGAGTTCGACATTTTTTTCCGTCGAAATAGAAATTCTTGGGAAATATCGAACTCACGAGTTTATGCTTGAGTTGTATCGTAGCGGTATTGTATGAAATGAAGTTCTCTTTTTGTTGCAAAATAATTTTCATCTCACACCTGAAAAAAGGTGTTCCCTATAGACTTTTACTTAATCTTGAATAGAAGTGTTGCATACTAAAAACATGTGGAATGCTAAGGCAGGAAAGGATAATAAAAAATATAAAAACGATTACACAATTTGCAAATGAGAAAAATCATTCATTCAACAGATTATTATTAGATCTCAGAGATACAGGAAAACTCAGCAGCTCTATTTGCGCTTGAGTAACAGACAGTTTTGTTTTGAGTAAGCTATCAAAGCGCAATAACTTCAAAATCAAGCTGCTTCTCTTGAATGACTTGATTACAGATATCTGATTTTGACTTTGGGATTACTAAAAAGAATTTTCCTGAAAATTTTCGTGCTTCAGCAGCGAACAAAATCCACTTGAAAATCAATGAATGCATATCTTTTTCAGTTATGCTTTTTTCAATCGCATAATAGTTTCTCTTCTTCTCAAATCTTGCAACAATATCCGGAATAAATTGTTTTTTCGCATTGTAAAAACCAATTGGACGAGGAGATTCATCTCCCTTACCCTTAACCTGCAGTCTAATTGGATTAGTTGCTTTAATCTCTTCTATTAATTTTTTAATATCTGATGCGTTCATAGCCTTTTTTTGATCTTAATTTGATAGTCAAGATTTATTAGTTGCTATCGTCGTTTAAATCTTTAAACCCTTTGGTTACGTTAAATCGATTTAGCAATCTAATTTCCCTAAAGGTATATCAAATTGAGATCATAAGCTTAAAAAACACAATTTATCTTTATTGAAGAGCGGTTAAATTGAGTAATTCGCTTAATAAATGCTTAGCCGGTTCTGTCCTTTAGATTAGATCCATGATAATCACTGTGGATATTTTAAGTGAAGTTTAGTAATTATCTATGAGTTATGCTGCCAAAGAACAAAATGTTTTGCTATTGGAGAAATTGACAAGGAAATCTACATTAAATTTAAAACTAAATATGAATCTGAAGGAAACAAGTTAGAGTCAAATTTATTCAGTTCTACAATTTCGAGTTCGAACCTTCAAATAGCAATAGATAAAGCATTAAAAATATCTTCTAACCTCAGTGAATTATGGGCTTCTGGAGATTTGCCTCAAAAGAAGAAAATACAAAGTTTAGTGTTTCCATCCGGAATAGGTTACGACAAGTTAAAAGGCAAAGTTCAAACCAAAAGAGCAAATTCAATTTTCTCCTCAATCCCCTTGTTATCAAAAGATTTGGCAAAAATAAAAAGCGGAGAACCAGTTGATTTTAACCAATTCTCCGCTAGAGTGAGCCCGATAGGATTCGAACCTATGACCGCCTCCTTAGAAGGGAGGTGCTCTATCCAGCTGAGCTACGAGCCCCACACTTACCTTTATTTTACGAAGCGGTAGTTACTTCAACTGATAAAGGAGATGCTAGCATCTCCTTTGTCGGGGTGGCAGGATTCGAACCTGCGACCTCGTCGTCCCAAACGACGCGCGATAACCGGGCTACGCTACACCCCGTGGCCTTATTATTAGGCGAGCGCAAAGATAAGTATTTTTTATATCTACACAATACGTTTTTCAGTTTTTTTTTGAATAGTTTTTTCGGCGCTTCATAAACCACAGATTTAGAACTTGTTTGACCGCTAACAAATCTTCCTATTCTCTAATTTTTGTTTTTAGCTTTTTCAATCTCCTCGGCCAAATTGTCTAAACTGCCAATTGTCGGAGTGGCGAATGATCCTAAATAATCTGCCGTGAGTTTGGCGATATAAGTAGGGCTGATAATGTCTTGTTCCAGATACTCCTCTATCTCTGGCATGACGTCTAATATGTCATGATCGTCAACACTTAACTTATCACGGACAATTTTGAAGAATTTAATCTCGCTATACTCAACCTTATTATCCGCGTTAATTGTATCAATAGAGATTTTGATGAGTTGAATTTGCTCTTCATCTGTAAGATCGGCCTCGCTGAGTTCGGTGAAATAGTTGATCAAAAACTGACCGCCCAAGGCATTAATATCGCCCAACATTTTATCTAAATCAGCATTCAAATCGATATCTCCAAAAAGCTGAGATTCTTCTCCCATTTCTCGGATTAATTTCACCTCTTCAGGATCAATATCACCATCACAAGCCATAAAATAAAAGGCTGTGCGAAGGAGGAGGTCACCTTCTAATCATAAACAACTCTTGCAAGTACCCACGGCCTGAATTTCTAACTGATCAATTTGGAAACCTTTTAAATCAAGTCCAGGATGGTTTGGGAGGTCTACACAGTATGTTTCTTCACATTGATTGCATCTAAAATGAATATGGTCATGCCTGTGTAAGTCTTCATTTTTTTTACCAGCTTCTTTGCAAAGTGCTAGCTTCTTCTCTTCATTAGGAAATAATATTTCATGAATAATCCCTTTCTCTTTGAAAATTTTTAAAGTGCGATACAAGGTAATACGATCGAACGATTTCAGTTCCTCTTCAATAAGCCCCGCGCTAATCGCTAAACTGTGTTGTTCAAAGATGTGGTAAACGTTTGCTCGAAAAGTTGTTACCCTGAGTCCTTTTTCTTTAAATAACTCTTCCATTAATCAAAGTTTAAAAAAAAGATCCTTCTTTGCAACATTATTGCAAAATATTTTTTAGTATTGCAATAGTGTTGCATTACAAGGTGAAATTCTTATTCATTACATCCCTCCTTCTTGGCTTCTTAGGCATAGATCAGGTGAATGCTCAAGAAATGGGTGGACTCATCAAAAATGAAACGAATAACGAGCATATACCATTTGCTTCTATTCGTTTTATTGATCGCGAAACAACTATAGGTTCAGATTCTTTAGGACTTTGGAAAATTTCAGGAATTCCAGTTGGAACCCATCATGTAATCATAAATGCTACTGGGTATAGAATCGCTCATCAAGACATCTATCTTCACCCCGACTCTACTGCAGTTATTCTGCTCCATCCAATACATTTTGAATTAGATAAAGTAATTGTCAGTAATAATGGATATTTACACCGGGAAAGCATTACGAATGTGGAATCTCTAGACATCAATGATCCAAGTCAAATTCAAAGTACTACATTAGCACAAAGTATTGCCGAAATCCCTGGGGTTTATCAAACGGGAATTGCTGTGGGCATTGGTAAACCGGTAATTCGTGGACTTTCTGGTAGTAGCGTTATCACCTATGTAAACGGTTTACGAATTCAAAATCAACAATGGGGAAATGACCATGGACTTCCTGTGACTTCTCTCGGAATAGGCTCAGTTGAGGTAATTAAAGGACCAGCATCCTTATTATATGGAGCAGATGCGCTCGGAGGTGTGCTTTATTTTGTTGATGAACCCTATGCCGAAAAAAACACACTATCCACTTCTTTCTCTTCTCGTTTTGAATCAAGTAGTTTAGGGACCATGAATCAGCTGGGAATCAAATACGCAAAAGACAAAATGCGCATTAACTTTTATGGAGGATATGATAATTTCGCCGATTATCAGATTCCTGGTGGTCAGCAAGTCCTTAATTCAAGATTCAATCAAACATCTGGCAAATTAGCGATCGGATATGTCAAAAAGAAATGGGTAATTGATCTACGATATAATTTTTATTATGGCAGAATTGGACTTCCTGGACATACGCATGATTCAATTCCAGATACGGAATCATTTTTAACAAATAATCAAAATAGAGACAGAAATGTTCCCGCTCAAGTTGTTCAAAATCATTTCGTTTCAGTTGAAAACAAGTTCTTTTTAAAGAATCAAACGATATACCTTACACTTGGAAATACCAATAACAATTTGAAAGAACATGAGGAAAAATTCTTTTTTCCAGATATCATAATGAATCTGAATAATAGCATTTACAATCTCAAGTGGCGCATTCAATTGAAACCAAAATTAGAGGCTATTTTGGGATCTCAAGGGATGCATCAAATAAGTAGAAACGGGGAAAACGCTCCTGAAATTTTAGTACCTAACAGTGCCACTACTGATGTTGGTGCTTATGGATTATTAAAATACAAACTTGAGAAGTATCATTTTTTAATTGGTGGGCGTGTTGATCGTCGCGAAATAAATACGGCTGAAGATAGTTTTAATGGTGACTATTTTGGTTTTAACTATTCTGCCGGGTTTGTGCGCTTGGGGACCAAAACAACTACTCGATTTAATGTTTCAAGCGGTTTTAGAGCGCCCAACACTTCTGAATTACTTTCGGACGGAATTCATCACGGAAGTTTCAGATATGAAATTGGAAATGCGAACCTAAGGACCGAACAAGCCGTTCAAATTGACGCAAGTCTTGCGGTTCATCTGGATGATTTTGAGTTTATTGTGAATCCGTTTTATAATTATATGCAAAACTACATTTATCCTGAACGAAGTGATAGTGTAATTGATGAATTTTTGGTTTACGATTACACCCAGGTGGATTATGCGCAACTTTATGGAGTTGATGCTGGTTTACATTATCATCCACACAACGCACATTGGCTTCATTTAGAATCGAGCTTCTCAAATGTATTTGCTGAAGATTTGAACGGAAACCCCTTACCACTTATTCCGCAAACACGGCTGAATAATCGAATTAAGATTGACTTAAAATCAAAGACAAAATTTAGGGTAAACAATTTAAACATTCAATATCAATATTTTTTCAAACAAAATAGAATCGGTTTATCAGAAACTACAACCTCTGATTTTCACCTGTTGAATCTTGGTCTAAATATGGCATATGGTTTGGACAATCCCCTTCTAATTTCGTTGAGTGTGCGAAATATGCTAAACAATGCTTATATCGATCATTTATCGCAATTAAAAACATTGGGAATTAACAATCCCGGCACAAGTATAAATTGTACAGTTAAATATCAAATTAAAAATAAACAATTAAATCAGTAACTATGAAAAAAGTAATTATTGCAGTAGCCATTCTATTTTCAATCGGTATGGTATCATGCCAAAAATGTGAAGAATGTCATTATGATGGCGTAGATGGCAGTGAAGTTGAAATTGGGGAAATTTGCGGAGATGACTTGAAAAATGCCGAAGAAAATGGCTACACGGTTGGAGACACTGTTGTTACCATACATTGTGAGGCACATTAATCGGTTGGCAATTGAAGATAGTTTATTTTCTATTCCCATTGCCCCCAATTAGAATAGTACTTGGATAGATTCCAACAAAAGAGGTTTAGTTTTTAGCTAGGCCTCTTTTAATTTTTTGAGCGTGCCGTTAAGTTTGGTGATTGCTAAAAAGGTATCAGCTACCAAGGAGAGTGGCGTTATTGTATCGAGCCGTTGACAAGGAAGGAAATACAGTAGATTTTCTATTAACCAAAAGAAGACAGCGTATGTCAGCCCAAAGTTTTTTGATCAAGGCAATTGAGCATAATGGAAAACCTCGAGTGATAAACATAGACAAAAGCGGGTCAAATTCAAGTGCCATTCGGGTTTATAACAAACGCGCATTAGCAACAAAATCAAGAATTAGAATCAGGAAATGCAAATACTTAAACAATATAGTAGAACAAGATCACCGTTTTATCAAATGGCGAATTCAACAGGGGTTGGGATTTAAAGAATTTGAATCTGCTAGAAGAACCTTATCAGGAATTGAAATTGTCAGAATGATTAAGAAAAATCAGTTGATTGGTCAAGATAAAACTGCGTTCAAATCTTTCATGTCATTGGCCGCTTAGAATTAAAAAATAATTGTACTTTTAAATTCTTGTCTAACAGATGCGACAGAACCCTTCGTTTTACTTTCCACCGATTAATTGAAGTGTACCTTGTCCTAAAATAGCAACGCCACTATCCGTGATAGCTTCGTAGGAATAGAAATAAACGCCATCTGGACATTTATTACCACCTTTATCGGAACCGTCCCAACCATCAGTAATCGAATTTAATTCAGTAATCACAAGGCCCCATCTATCTACAATCGTACATTTGAATTCGGAAATGGACGAAGTTTTAAATTCAAATGTAAAGGTGTCATTTTTGCCATCACCATTAGGTGAAAAGATATTGACAGCTTCAAAGGTAAGGGGCTCATAGATATTAATGATTTTGCACGCTGTATCAGCACATCCATTTTTATTGATGGCGATTAGGCAAACATTAACATCATAACTAATTCCTCTTGCTTGGTAGCTCCAATCAAAAGTTTCATCAAAGTCATTCGTTAATTCCCAATCAATCGCATCATATTCAAAGTTCCACATAAAAGTGGATTCTCCCGAAGGATTATTCGGGTTGGAATAATTTTCAGATTGATTTACAAAATGAACGTCCATTGGCGCATATCCTTCAAATTCCGCCGTAAATTGATCGGATGTCATCTCAAATGCTGCGATTGGGTTCAAGGAGTCTAAAAATAAGGCTTGAGTGATTACGCAGCCATTTCCATCAGTCGCTATGATTTCATAATTACCTGGATTTAAACCTCCCCAAGTTGTATTAATGGTGGTCTCGCCGGTTTCAAGATTTGTCCATTCATAATTATAATCGGGTGTTCCACCTGCTGCACTTGCAAATACAACACCATTTCCGCTTTGATAATCAAAAAGGCGACAATAAGCAGGATCATATCCGAATTCTACGAAATAAAGTGAATCTGGTTCTGTGATACTAAAATCGAAAACGCGACTACATCCATTTTCGTCATTAATTGTCACAATATAATCGCCTTCGGTTAAGTTCCAGGTCGAATCGGCACCAATGCCCCCTACTCCAGCAGGATTAGGATCCCATCCATATGAAACGAAACTGTAAGAACCAGTGGTATTGTAAACCGAATCGACTCGCGCCCAACCCGAATTTTCGCCATAGCAAATTGCATTTGATACAGTTAGATCGATATCGATTTGTGTCGGTTGATCCAAATAAATGGAATCCACACCATCACAGGCCGATTCATCTGTAACATTTATGTAGTACCATCCCGAACTTAAGGAATTTGCAGCGTTACTATTATCAACATTCAATAACGTTCCGGAAGGATCTGTTATCGAATAAATGACCTCACCCGTGAATGCGTCGATATTCACAATAATCGAACCGTCTGAAAACCCATAGCAGGATGGTTCTGAAACTACCAAGTCCAAGGTTAATTCGTCAATCATTATAATCGTCTTTGTTATCGTTGAGGTACAACCATATTCAGACGTTACCGTCAAAGTAATCGTATAGGTTCCTGATGAAACATAGGTATGGGACGGTTCAAATTCCGTTGAAGTACTTCCATCACCAAAATTCCAAAAGCTGTCTGTAATTGTTTCTGGTACAGGGATGGTCGAGGTGTTTTCAAAAATCACTACGTTATCGACACATCCTCCTGTCGCCCCATCTTCGGATGAAAATCCTGCCACTGAAAACTCAAAACTTGCCATAGGAGAGTCGTGAACAACAATGTCTACTGAATAATCGTCAGAACAACCATGATTGGTTGTAGCAGTAAGTGTTACGGTATAAGTTCCCGCAGCACCATAGGCATGCGCAGCGTGAATTACTCCTGATGTACTGCCATCTCCAAATTCCCAAAGCCATGTTGTATCAGAAGCATCTTCTACAATTGATGTATTAAAAAATGGAATCAATTCATCAATACAATAATCTAAAGGATCGACAAGAAAATTGGCTTCTGGAACGGCATGAACAGTAACATCAGCAGTGGCTGAACTAGAACAAGCCCCTGCAGCACCAGTCACTTCAATAGTGAAAAGGCCTAGGTCAGCTGGTTCATAGGGTATTCCATCTGTAATGCCAGGTTCACTCCAAACGTAAGAATCAGCATCTCCGGTTAAGGTGTATGTTACTGTTTCTCCCAAACAAATTTCGTCGGGTGTAACGGTTAGTATGACATCTGGATCATCAAGTACGATAACATCTTGTGTGTAGGTGCAAGGTTCTCCGGCATCACCATATAAATAGACGAGTAAATTCGCCCGCCAATTCGCCGCTTGTGGTGATGGTGAATGCCAATTTGTAGTTGTCATTCCTCCCATCATTACGCGACCTCCTCCCCATTCTTTTTCAAACAAAATAATATTAGAAGGGAGCCCCGTTTCAGTAATCACAGTAGTGTAACCAGGTCCTGTTACGTGTGCATGTGAGTAATACGTTCCGCTCATAGCGGTAATTGTAGGAGTGTTTGGGCCCACAATGGCGGGATGAAGAGGATCCACTACAGTTACGTCATTTGCGTAGACCCCTCCATAGACCAAATTTGTCCCTCCAAATCCAAAATCCATGCTCGAACCTTCGTTTGGCGCTGAGTTTAATAATAAGCGTCCTCCTGCAGTTACCCATGCTTCAATCGATGGTAAATTTGTGATTAAGAAGGTGTTTAGTTCTGTTGCTTGACCGTCACTTCCGTCGATAAAAACTATGCCGGTCGTAGGAGAGAAGACCGCAGCGACATCAACTAATTCAAAACTTTCTAATGTCCATGCGTCAAGTCCAAATGCCAAATCCATTGCCGCTTGATTGGTAACTGAACCCCATGGATTTCCTATGTTCGACTTAATATAATATTTATCTCCTGTACCTCCGCCAAGTATGTCGTATGAAATGGTATGTGTACCAACACCTGCTGCGGCTGGATCGAACGTGTCGCCACTAATTCCTGGTCCCGAAAAAGCTCCACCTAATGGATCTCCAACTAGCGTAGTATCAGGGTCTGAAACGCAATAGGTCGGCTCTAATCCTGTAAAGCTACATTGCGAATAGACACCGCTTTTCGAAAAGAAAAAGGTAAGTATAGATAAGAATAAAACTGAAATGTGTGTGAAATTTTTCATAGTACTTCGTATTAGTCGCTTCTAAGTTAATGTGTATGTCGTCAGATAAAACTGAACTTTTCGGCTTAAAAAATAAGATAGAGTTTACGCTAATTTAAGTTAAAATTTTGATACTGTTTTTTTTCTTGCTTTTAAAGTATTTATTTTGGTCATATTTC
>CAJQHR010000068.1 GCA_905478225.1 uncultured Crocinitomix sp. | reverse complement strand
GATGGCGGAATGACACACGAGGGAGATTATAAAAATGAAAAGAAGAAGGGGAGTGGATTTATTACTTCCGTGGTGGTGCCAAAGAAAGTCGTATTATCAATTATAAAGACGGGAAATTGGACGGTAAAATATTGATTTTTGAGTGGAGGCCTCACCGTGTAACGCAAGAAATCAACTATAAAGATGGAGCAAAGCACGGTAAAATGTATGTGTTTGACAAACGCGGTAAACCGGTGGTTGAAAAGACATTTGAAGAAGGGATGGAGCTCAGTCCAAATGGAAAACCGAAAACGTTTGCACCTTAAGCAAAAATCTCTTCTACGTTATTTCGAATCTTCGCGCATAAATCATCTGTTGGCAAATCATTGTCATCAAATCCAAAGGGGTCTTCAATTTCCTCGGCTAATATTTCCATACTTACGAGTACGTAAAAAATAAAGGCGACTATTAGTGCAGACCAATATCCAAAATCAACGACAAGTGCCAATGGAATTGTGGTTACAAAAATAAAGATGAATTTTTTTAAGAAAATGCTATAAGAATAAGGAATTGGTGTGTTCCTAATTCGTTCACATGCGCCAATAATATCAGCAAAGCTTTTCAGGTTGATATCGATTAATAAAAACTCCTCATCTGTGATATGATTCTCCCGCTTTAGTTCTTGTAAGCGTTTGTAAATCCATTTTAAAATGATATTTGGTACATGATTGGCATGATGCAATTCTCTTCTTTCTTCAGACGTTAGATTGAGTTCATCAAGAATGACTCCTTTGCGCAAATGTTCTTTCATTGCAAAGGCGTAATTCGGTATCATTCGTGTAAAAAACGCTTTTGATTCTTCATCTGGACAAATCACCGATACCTTTACCGCCAAGTTTCTAGAATTGTTCACCAACTCACCCCACTTTTTTCTGCCATCCCACCAGCGGTCGTAAGCCGTGTTGGTTCTAAATACAAGTAGTAATGACAAAACAAAACCAATCAATGAATACACTTGCAATAACTGGCTATAAATGGAAATGTCTCCCATGTAATTTAATTCTACATAGGCCAACCCTAGCGTAAACAATACAATATAAACCAATTCCTTCCAAATAATGAAAACGGTATCACTTTTTCTAATGGCAAAAATATGGCTGAACCAGGTTTTCGGATTGTATTTGATCATTACATTTTTTTTGCTAAAAGTACTAAATATATGAAAATTCAAATCCTGTCAAATTTATAATGCAGGGCGTCAATTGCAAATTGCTCTTATATTTGTTCAGTGAAGAACTTGATTGAGCAAATAACACGGTTATTAAGAATCATTAGAGTTACCCTAATTCGCAAGGTGATCCATGTTTCGCGGAAAATAATTTTACCTGGATTTGAAGGTGTTTCAGTATGGGAAATACTGTTTTTTTTTGTGTGGTCTATTCGCCGTGGATTAGTGGCTACTCGTGCTTCCGCATTGGCATTTCATTTTTTCCTTGCTATGATTCCTTTTGGGTTAGTCATGGTCATCATCACAGCCTATATTCCGTATTTTGACATACAGAGTGATGTTTTGCCTGTTTTTGGTAGTTTTATTCCCGAATCAATTTTTAGTCAATTCGTTAATAACATTGACGCCTTTCAGAACTCTACGGTAAACTCCCTTATTTCGTATGGGTTTATTCTGGCACTATATTTTAGTTCTAATGGCTTTTCTGTCTTAATTCAATCATTTAATAGTTCAAAAGTATCCTTTGAAAAAAGAAATTGGTGGTCTACAAAAATCACTGCAATTGGCTTCGTTTTTGTCATTATTGTGGGTGTCATCTTTTTGGTAGTTGTGGCCTTGATCGAACGTAAGTTGCTCAATTATTGGTCTGAACATAGTCTGTTTATTAATGGTAATGCAGATCTGATTTTTTCAATTGCTACGGCTCTTTTTGTGGCGGTTATGCTTTATTTTGCGATTGCGACAATTTATTATTTTGGTCCTTCAAAGCGAAAAGAATTTAAGTTTTTTTCAGCTGGAGGCACCTTGGCAACAGCCTTAATAATATTAACTTCCGAACTCTACTCGTTTTACATTCAAAAGTTTGCGAATTATGACGAGTTTTATGGATCATTAGGTACAATCATGATGCTCTTGTTGTGGATCTATATCATCTCCTTTGTTTTGTTGTTAGGTTTCGAGTTAAACGCTAGTATTCACGGTGCGGTAAGAAAGAAGCGGTTGGATCATTTAGAGCATATCGAAGAGCGAAACGAAGAAGGAATTTAGCAGATCAAACCACATACTTTCCATTAAGTTTTTTTCTATCAGGGCTTTTCGTTAACTTTGCAAAGCTAAAGTAAAGCTCAAATTGGAACAGGCTCAATATTAGTGGGAAATCACGAATTCAAACAAAAGTAATATGAAAAAGAAATTAATGATAGTTGCCCTAAGCGGACTGTTTTTAGCAGCATGTGGAGGAGAAGCAACAACAGATGTTGAACCTGATGATACAGTGGTTGATGAAGTCGTTGAAATATGCACATATTCATATGATCCGGCAGAGACTGTTTTAACTTGGACGGCTTTTAAATTAACTGAGCGCGCTGCTGTGAATGGTTCATTTGACGAAATTAACGTAACGGCAAATGATGGTGCTGGAAACATGTTTGAAGTATTAACAGGTGCTACTTTTGATATCCCTGTGAGTAGTTTAAATTCTCAAGATGAGGTAAGAGATCCAAAGATTAAAAATAGCTTTTTTGGTGTGATGGGTGAAACCGCGAATATTACAGGAGAAATTTCTTCAATTGATGAAAACGGCGGTTCGGTTTCTATCACTATGAATGGCATTACGGTTTCATATGATGGTGAAGTAAAAGTAAGCGGTGAGGATATCACTTTCTTAACTCAAATTGATTTGGTTGATTTTGATGGCCAAGAAGCTGTAGATTCTTTAGGCGTTGTTTGTGAGGCAAAACATACAGGAGATGATGGTGTAAACAAACTTTGGACAGAAGTTGACCTTGCTGTTAAAACAACGCTCGTAAAAGAGTGTAAATAACCTCTTTTAATGCAGGGTGAAATTGTTCTAGTTACTGGTGGCGCTGGTTATATTGGCTCGCACACTGTTGTTGAATTATTCAATGCAGGCTATACACCTGTGATTATTGACGATTTTAGAAATTCTCAACCTTGGGTAATTGATAGAATTGCCAAAATAACTAAAGTGGCACCCATTTTTCATGCAATAGACTGTCAAGATCAAACTGCCGTATTTGAGATGGTCAAAAATTATAAGAATGCCCTTGGGTTAATTCATTTCGCAGCAGACAAGGCGGTAGGAGAGTCGGTTCAAAAGCCTGTGCAATATTATCAAAACAATATTGGTTCACTTTGTACGGTTTTAAATGCTTTAAAAGAGTTTGGAATAAATAATTTGGTCTTTTCATCCTCTTGCACTGTTTATGGTGAAACCGACACGCCGGTGGTTACTGAGCAAAGCCCTGTTAAAAAGGCAACTTCTCCTTATGGTGATACAAAGATTACATGTGAAAAGTTGATTCAATTTAATGCAGAAGCGCTTCAATATTTTGGAGCAACATTATTACGTTATTTTAATCCCATTGGAGCGCATCCCTCTGGTTTAATTGGCGAGTTACCGCAAGGTGTACCAAATAACCTAATGCCCTATATTACACAAACGGCAAAAGGAATCCGAGAAAAACTAACCGTTTTTGGAGACGATTATAATACAAAAGATGGCACAAATATTCGCGATTATATTCATGTAGTAGATTTGGCTAAAGCGCATGTTAAAGCTTTGCAATATTTGGATGATTCGGCAGAAAAGAAATGTTCCATCTTTAATTTGGGAACAGGAAAAGGAACATCAGTACTCGAATTAATTATTGCATTTGAAAACATCAACCAATTGAAATTAAATTACGAAATTGGTCCAAGAAGAATTGGAGATGTGGCTCAAATTTATGCAAATGCTGAAAAGGCGAAAGAGGCGTTAGACTGGGCTTGCGAATTTACCTTAGAGGATGCACTCAAACATTCTTGGAATTGGGAAAAGGGAATTTAATGCTGAATTGTGAATTTCGATTGATATAGAATGAAGAACAAAATCTTAATATTAACGCTATTGATGACCGTAACAAGTTATGGTCAATTAAGAGATGATTTGGATAAACGTAAGCGGCGAAGAGCGGGCCTTATGCGTTTTTATACAGGCTTGGGCGCTCCGGACGTAAAGTCGCCCGATAAGTTTGACCGTTTTAATACAGACTTTTATTTCAATACCTGGATAGGGGATTTAAATAATGTGACCACAAAGTTTTACGCCTTGGGACACAACATTAATTTAATGTTTGACATCCCTTTTTCAAAAACATCCCCGCTGGGCATAGGAATTGGTTTTGGGTATAGTCATTTTAGCGTTAGGCATAATGGTGGATTTAGTTTTATTAATGAACCTACTGGAGGCGATACCTATACAAGTTTTGCTCCATACACTGGCGCCAAAAGATGGATTAACCGAACTGTATTTAATTTTATAGAAGTACCCTTTGAAATTCGCCTAAGATCTCAAAAGGAAAGAGGTAAATGGAAGTTTTATCCCGGCTTTAAGGCTGGTTTTATGGTTGAAAATTATATAAAGTGGCGGGTGGATAATTATGAGTATAAAGAATTCAATTTTCCTGATTTAAATCGGATTCATTATGGACCTACCTTACGATTCGGAAGGAATAACCTTATGCTGTTTGGTTATTATGATATGACCACCTTATTCACCAACCCTAATAGTAATAAATTGCAGTTTATTAACGTAGGAATTAGTATTGGCTGGTTTTAAATATTGGTCGTGCCTTAAGCCTAGTGCTGTTTCAACTTAATTTCATGGCATAGTATCGTCATGTTCATAAGTGAAAGCTTGGCAATTAGGTATTCCGTTTGTTTATGCAAGAATCAAAGTAAGTAATAAATAGTTTAGCCCAATTCCTACAAATACGATCCAAGCAATTTTTTCAGCTCTTTTAATTCGGCTTACTGTTTCTGAATTTGTCATGATTTTAATTTTTTTTTACCGCTAATTTACGGTGACAATAGCGGTTTTTATAATTGAAAAACGCATAATGGAAATTTTGTTTTGCGTTTTTCGCAAATACTTTATATTGACTTTTTTCCAGATATAATTTTTTAATTTGGAAATATCATTTTATATTTGAATAGAATTGAAACGAATACATGATATTAGTTGGGCGTAAAAGGTAGTTAAAATCGGTTGACTTAATTTTAAAGTCGAAAAAATCAGAGTTTGTTGCTGTGGTTGGGAGAAGACGTGTGGGTAAGACTTATTTTATTGATTCGGTCTTTGAAAAAAACATATGTTTTCGTTTAACGGGTATTCAAGATGGCTCTATGGCTGAACAGCTGACCAACTTTGCAATTAAATTGGCTGAACATATGGGGAATCCATTTGTTCCTGCCCCACCAGAGAATTGGCAGCAAGCCTTGCATCAATTAAAAGCCTACCTCAACAGTTTAGATAAAAAAACCAAACGCGTTATTTTCATTGATGAATTGCCGTGGGTGTTTACACCGCGTTCTGGCTTTTTAAAAATGTTGGCACATTTTTGGAATGACTATTTGTCTAAGGAGAAACATTTTGTGCTCGTTATTTGCGGCTCAGCAACTGCTTGGATTACGAATAATATTATAAACGATAAAGGAGGGTTGCATAACCGTGTAACGCATACGCTAAATATCGAGCCCTTTGATTTGGCAGAAACGAAATCCTTTTTACAAAATAAAAAAATTGAGCTTCCAGATCAGGAGATAACGAAGTTGTTTATGGCAATGGGAGGTATCCCTTATTATCTTGAAAATATTAGAAAAGGAGAAACCGCCGCAACCGCGATTGAACGCATGTGTTTTCATCCAGATGGTATTTTAAACAGAGAGTACAATAATTTATACCGTGCCTTGTTTTATAATTATCGCGATCATGAAAATATTATAAAAGCGCTGGCTAAAAGTCAAAAAGGATTAACCCGTGAAGAATTGATCAAAAAAAGTAAGGTGGCAGATGGCGGTACTTTTAACCGTACAATGGAGGATTTAATTCTGTCCAATTTTGTCTCAGAATATACCCCGTTCAATAAAAAGAAACGGGGTTCTCTTTATCGGCTAGCGGATGAGTATTCAATTTTCTACCACCGATTTATTCAAGCCAATAAAAACTATTCAAAAGGTATGTGGCAACAATTGGCAAGTGGACAAGCCTATAAAATTTGGACAGGTTATGCTTTTGAATCGCTCTGTTTTAAACATATAGATAGAATAAAGGAAGCTTTGGGTATTGCTGCGGTTTATACTCAAATTTCAAGCTATCAAAAAAAAGGAGACAAAGATCAAAAAGGATTTCAGATTGACTTAGTGCTAAAAAGAAATGACAATGCCATTCATTTATGTGAAGTCAAGTATTATGATGGTGATTTTACGGTGGACGCTGAATACGCAAAACGATTGGATGAACGTAAAAGGCTTTTTAAATCATCAACACGAACCAAAGCCGCCTTGTTTACTAAGCTAATTGTAAATAATAAATTGAAAGATGATGAACACGCACTGCATGCAGTTGACGCTCATGTAACGCTTAAAGAAATAATGGATTAGGATGTTAAAGTTACTACTCGATATATGTCTGGCTTTTATTGTGCTGGCTGCCTTGTCACCAATTTTAATATTGGTTATTTTGGTTATTCTAATTGTAGAGCGAAAATCGCCGTTCTTTTTTCAGAATCGCCTAGGATTCAATAAAACTGAATTTAAAATTTACAAATTCAGAACTATGTTAAACCAAGAAATTACGCCGCTGGGTAAAATTTTAAGAAAAACAGGAATTGACGAATTGCCTCAATTGGTGAACATTTTGAAAGGGCAGATGAGTTTTGTTGGTCCCCGACCATTAACAGCTGCAGATATTAATCGCTTAGGTTGGGATACGGCTTACTACGATCACCGCTGGTCTATTCGACCCGGAATTGTTGGTTTAGCACAATTGACCCCCGTATGTCATAAAAAAATGAGTTGGTTTTATGATCAGTTGTATATTAAAAGTCGCTCATTGTGGCTAGATTTTAAAATTCTAATGGCCGCCGCAATTATTCCTATTGTAGGCAAACAAACTGTAAAAAATTGGATTCATGGAACAAAGTAAGCGCAACGTTATGGTGAATGGAATGGGTAATATTGGCACCACTTTGGTTAATATATTGCTCGCATATAAAACCGAGTTGTTTTTGGATAAAATCTATGTGATAAAACGTTCAATTCATCCTTGGAATCTCTCAGAACGCACTTTTTTGGAGAATAAAGGTGCGATAATTTGTACCATGTATGATTCGGAAGGTTTAACGAATATAGCGCGTATAATTAATGAGGTGGATTATATTTTTGAAGCCACAACTAACGGAGTGGGTTTGGAAAACCTTGCAAACTATAAAAATCTTCCAAACTTAAAAGGAAGTTCGGCACAGGGAAGTGAAAAAGGCTTTGGAGTTCCGTTTATGTCTGGAGTAAATGATGCTCAAATCTCGGGGGAAAAATTCGTAAATATAGTTTCATGTAATACGCATGGCACGGCAGCATTACTCACAACGTTTTGCGGAAATAATTTAGAAAACTTGGCTAACGCAGATGTTGTGGTGGTGCGAAGGTCGGAAGACTTAGGGAACCATGAGCGCCTCGTTTCAGCGAATGTGGTGGCAAGACATTTAGATCCGTCAATTGGAACACACCACGCCATTGATGTTGTGGATATGTTTAAAACGAAAAACATTTCTTGTAATTTAACTTCATCTGATATAACAACACCAAGTCAATTAATGCACGCTGTGCGTTTTAATATTACGCTCAAAGAACCGCTAAAAAAATCCCTGGAGACTTTAATTTCTCAAAATCCATTTATCGCAACGACCGCCAAGTTTGACTCAAATGTTATTTTTGAATTGGGGCGGAGATATAGTTTTAGCGGTCGCATTTATTCGCACGCCATTCTTATTCCAGGAAATGTATTGGTAACAGATACCTCTATTAAGGGATGGGCATTTGTGCCACAAGAAGGCAATAGCATTTTATCAACGATTCACGCCTATATTTTACAAATGAATGTGCTAGATGGTGCGGCGCTATTTCACAAAATTCAAACCGATATGTTAGTGAAGGAATGGTGATGTCAATTATCAATGGGCTGCCCTGAGCATTTGTCGAGTAGTTCAATAAGCCGTGTTAAATTTGCTGTTCTGCATCAGGTGGAACAAATAGTCAACAAGCGAATTTCAACGCTAAACGTCACGTTTTTCTTTAATTAAATCGTAAGCATCCACAATTATTTGAAACTTCTCTTTAGCCGTGTTTTGATGCATTCCACCCAAATGTGCCACTTTATCTGGATGATGAATTTTCGCTAATTTTCGGTAGGCTTTTTTAACTTCATCCATTGTTGCGTCAGCGGAAACTCCTATTATAGCGTAAGCTTTCCACAAGGTGGATACGCTCAATGTTGATTTGCGCTGTCCAGAAGATTGCTGCGATTTTCGGCGATAACGTTGCTCTCGTTTGAACTCAAACATTTTCACGGTTCGCATAAGAATGGCCGGTCGAATATTTCCAGCGCGTGCAATTCTTTTAATAATTTTCAACTCGGTATCCGTTAACAGTCCATCTGCTGCAGCTATGCTCACGAGCAAGTAAATCAAATGCGTTTTTGCGCCTTCGTCAAATTCGTAATCAATTATTTTACCTAATTTCGATATGGAATGTTTGACTTTTAAATAGCCTTGAAAGCGCTGGAAGTAAAGGGCTGTATCTTCTGTTGTGAATTCACCCTCAAGTCTTTTTTTAACAAGATCTAGTTCTACACCATCTATTTTCCCATCCACTTTTACAACTTCAGCTGCTAAGATTAATATAGTCGATAAAAACTTTTCTTCACCTTTTAAAAAACCGAAGTTTCTGCTCAGGTAGGATGAAATGGTCACTTGAATCATTGAATAAATAAGCAGACCAAAAATAGAAAACGCTGCACCTAATATAAAGACTGAAATAGGATTTTGAGCGTCATCACTAAATTGTGAGAGAATCAATCCAATTATAAATCCACCGACAATACCAATCCAAGATTTCTTCAGTCTGACCATAATTATTTAAACCCCCGTTTTTGTTTAATGCGCTCATAAGCATCTGATATTTTTTGAAACTTAGTTTTAGCATTATGCTGATACTGAGGACCTAGATGCACAACACGATCTGGATGATGCAGTTTTGCCAACCTGCGATAGGCTTTTTTTACTTCATCATCCGTTGCTTTTTCATCAAGCTCAAGCACCAAATAAGATGTTGCCAGTTTTGAGCTTGAGGTAAACGTTTTTGAATACGTTTTCTTTTTTGACTTCGCTTTTTCAAAACTTGTAATGCGCTTAAATTTAAACAAAGCCAAAATCGATCTGAAACTACGCTCAGGAATATTGAGTCGACTAGCAATTTTGGCGAGTAAATGAAATTCGGCGTCAACTAGGCAGCCGTTGGACACAGCAATGCCCATTAAAAAATTTAGGAGCTGTAGTTTTGCGGGCATATCCAGTTTATGCTTAATGGTTTGACAAATGGATGAAACTTTGACCTGCTTTTTCAAACAAAGATCTAAGTTTGCCATGTAGCGAGTCACCTGTTTTTCGTTAAAATCATGTTCAAGCCTCCTTCGCACTAATTCCCGCTCTTTCTTATAAATTCGTTTGTCCGCTTTAATAACCGCAGCAGAAAGAAGTAGAATTATGTTGATAAAATCATCTCCCCCACTTGCTCCCTTTTGTTTGAAAAGACCGTCTGTGCTACTTTTAAAAAGCACGATATAACGAATCCACATAAATAGGCCCGCTAAAACTATGGCGGCAAAGAAATTTCCCGTCATCAGCCATGCCAAAAAAAAGGCTCCAATGGGGAAAATTATGCGTAAAACGCGCCCATTAATTGGTATGTCGCTTAAATCAAAGAGGTCAAACATTATGGCAAATCTCGTGATTTTTTAATAAGTTCATACGCGTCCAGAATTTTTTGAAATTTAATCTTTGCTTTTTCTTGATGAACTTTTCCTAAATGTGCCACTTTATCTGGATGATGGAGCTTTGCCAATTTTCGATAAGCCTTTTTTATTTTGTCAATAGTTGCTGCTGAAGATAGGTCAAAAACAGCATATGCATTCATTAAAGATGATGTTGAATTAGCTGGTCTTTTATAACGATTATTAGATTGAGATTCATTGGCCTCCTTTTGCAAATTAAACATAGCTATAATTGACCGGAAGCTATAGTAGGGCAGGCGAAGGTTTCGTGCAATTGCAAATAATTTATGCTCCTCTTCCCGTGAAAGTAAACCATCTTCCGCTACCAATCCAACCAAAAAGTGCAGGAGATGAATTTTAGAGGTTAATTTATATTTCGAGCGCAATGTCAGGCAAACTTTTTTTATGCTGATATCTATTTCAAGGTATTTGTTAAAAAGTGCAATATACCGCTCACTATATTTCTCTTTAAAATCATGTCGAATAGAATCTTCTATGAAATTACGTTCAATCGGACGCACTTTGTTATCCGATTTGGCAATGTATGCTGTTAATGCCAAAATGTATTTTATTAAATCTTCTTCATTTCCTAAAAAACCAAAATCGCGCTGCGTTGATTTAAGAATTTGCATTCGCGAAATGCCATAAATAACTAAGAAAAGGCCTACCGCAATTATCATCCAGGGCATTACAAGGCAAAATAATAAGCCTATCGTCACCATCCCTATCCAAGAGGGAAGTGGTTTTGGTGGGGTCTTAAATTTTTGCTTTACGGCCATTTCTCCAAAAATAATGCAATCAATGAATTCAACAAGAGATCAAAAACTTCATTATCTTGTGAATATGTTAAACAGTATTGATCCAAGAGGAATAAAAGGAATTGACAAGAAAGCAATAAAGGACGAAAACGAAGTGTTGATTGAAGAAATTGCAGCACTGCAAAAGGTTTTATTTGCAGAAGAAAAACACAGCATTTTAATTCTCCTTCAAGGGCTAGATGCATCTGGAAAAGATGGAACAGTGCGTACAATTTTTAGTGGTATAAATCCGTTGGGATGCCAAGTGCATTCGTTTAAAAAACCGACAGAAGAAGAGTTTGCACATGATTTTTTATGGCGAGTGCATAAAATTGTGCCTAAAAACGGAATGATTCATATTTTTAATCGGTCACATTACGAAGATATTTTAGTGCCTACTGTTGAAGGGTATTATACCAAAGAGCGCATTGAGAGACGTTATGACCATATCAATAATTTTGAGCGGTTACTAACGGATGGCGGATGTACCATTTTGAAATTTTATTTGCACATTTCAAAGGAGGAGCAATTAGAACGACTCACTGAGCGAATTGAGAACCCTGTAAAGCACTGGAAACATAATGACGGGGATTGGGAATCTAGAAAAAAATGGGACAATTACATGGACGTGTACGAGAACATTTTTAAAAAATGTGATGAAGTGCCATGGCATATTATTCCTGCTGATAGAAATTGGCTAAAAGTGAATGGAGTAGCCAAAGTTTTATTGAAGGCGTTGCAGGACCTCAAGCTCAAATGGCCCGATTTGGAAACAGAAAAGTTTAAAAAATAAAAGCTATGAAAAAAATTATTCTTTTTTAAGCGAGTTGTTTTAATAGGAACTAAATTATCTGGTAAATTTGTAGTGGAGTAAATTTTATGGCTAAAAACAAACACTTCATAGTTCTATTAGTTATAGGAATGCTCTTTCTGATGCTTTTTTATGGAAAGGCAATAACAAACCCGAATGGCATTCTTTTTAATGATAGTGGAGATGCGATAAAAAACTATTATACCTATGCTTATCACATAAATAATGATAGTTCGTACACGAACTTTGAAGGGATGAATTATCCTTACGGAGAGCATTATCTTTATACAGATTGCCATCCAATTTTAGCAAATACATTTAAGTTTTTAGGAGATGAGCTACCGTTTTTAAAAACGCAGAGTATTGGCGTTCTTAATTTTTTCATGCTGTTCTCTATACTATTAACCTTCATTGTAGTTTATTTTGTGTTGCAGGAGTTTAGTCTCAATAAATGGTTCTGTGTAGCATTTAGTATAGCCATCACATTGTTATCACCACAATTATTCAGATTAGAAGGTCATTTAGCACTTTCATACAGTTTTGCCATACCATTATCATGGTTTTTATTAATTAGGGCATTAAAGACACCAAAAAAAGGGGTGTATATCCTTCTGTTTTTAAATACGGTGTTTTGGTTATTTATTCATGCTTATTTAGGCATGATTATATTAGCCTTTTTAGTCGCATTTTTGTTTTCAAAAGTGTTGTTAGATCAAGAACGAAAGCAAAAACTAATTAAATACAGTGTGCTTTTAATAGTGCTGCTAGTGCCGTTACTAACATTTTATAGTTACGCTAAATTATCAGATACGCATACGGATAGAACGGACAATCCTTCTGGATTTTTTCTTTATAATGCTGAGCTTGATGATGTTTTTTTACCAAACCACCCACCTTTAAAACCGGTTTTTGATTTAATTTCTGGCAATACAATTAAGCAAGAGTGGGAGGCATGGAGTTATGTTGGTTTAGCGACTACAATTTTGTTCGTAGCTTTTATAGTTACGCTATTCCTATGGGGATTCAACAAGAATAAAAGGAAAAAACTCTCTTTGTATTTTTCTGACTCCTATCTTAACGCATCCTTGTTAGCTGCTTTTTTAGTGTTGCTATTTGCAATGGCTTTTCCTTTTAGGTTATTTCCCGACTTATTAGATGTCTTCCCTATTTTAAAACAGTTTAGAGCAACCGGAAGGTTTGCATGGCCCTTTTATTTTGTAGCCTTAGTTTTTGCCGCCTACGTATTCCAAAAAAAATATGCTAATTTATCACGTAAAAAAGGCCTCGTATTTATAACGGCAGTTATTACACTAACCATTATAGAAGGATTATATTATCATATAGAGCTATCAAAAAAAATAGTAGAACAACCCAATGTATTTAAAAAAGAGCTGTTAAAAGATGAGTATATAGAGGCATTAAACACTATTGATGAGAACAAATTCCAAGCAATAATTACTTTGCCATTTTATCATCAAGGTTCCGAAACTTTTTCACGAACAATAAACGATAATGCGGTAAGAAGTTCTATTATTTTTTCTTACCATACTAAATTACCCCTCGTAAACGCCAATTTAACTCGAGTTTCGGTGAACGAAAGTAAAAATATTGTGCAACTAATTTCTCCGAGTTATTATCGTAAGGAATTACAAAACGACTTAAAAAGTGCTAAATCATTTTTGATCGTAAAAGTAAACGAAGAGTTAAGTAAATATGAGAATGATTTATACAAAAAAGCAACTTCTGTCTACAAACGAAATAACATTGAGTTATTGGCAATAACGCCACAAGTTTTATTTGAAAATACGGGAGAGATAGAAAAACAAAAATTTGAATTATTAAAAGATAGTTTAAGTCAAAATCAAGGGTTTTATGTTTCAGATGCGAATTCATTCGTTTATTATAATAACTATGAAAACATGCCTTCAGAGTTTTGTTTTAGGGGGAAGGGAGCTTATGAAGGAGTTAAAAAAGGGAAAAATATTTTTGCAGAATTTGAACCAAATACATTTACGAATGAAAAAGAATATCACATTAGTATGTGGATGCATAATGGTGAAAAAGATGCCCTAAATTTATGGTTGAGGTTAATTGTTGAAGAATATGATGAAGCTAATGAGGAGTGGTTTTCTACAACTTTACTTCCTGAGTACTCTGAAGTAATTTACGGTGATTGGTCGTTAGTAGAAGGAACTTTTAAAATTAAAGATGCGAATAACAAGGTTTATATCGTTTCAAAAGGCAAAGACAACTCAAAGGCACATTTATATGCTGATGATCTTTTAATACGAGAAGTAAGCAATGCTGTTTATAAATTAGAGGATGGGAATCTTTTTTATAATAATCATGAAATAGTAGCTCTTTAGTCAATTAAAACATTAAGCCGTTAATGATCTCACAAATGGCGCCTAATTATTCGCCATATCAAATTTTTACAAACGATAAGTACAATTGGGGTTCAATCATTTATTTTACTGACGACAAGTCTTATAATGGATGGAAGACCGCTTCAAAAAACACCTTCTTTATTAATTGGATTCAAGCGGATGAATCGCTCTATTTTGTAATGAGTTAGGAAAATTTAAATGGGTTCAGCAATCTTAATTCTATTGACTATTCTCTTAGCTCTAGCTCAAAATATGAATCTGTGTTTGAAATATAAAGAAAGAGGTATTGTTATCGATTTTCTTAAATTGGTATTTTAATTTTTGGTTGGACTTACGTGCGATATCAATTAAACCCAAACTAGCTTCACCTTTTTTAGTTAACACATTTTTTGAAATACCATTCTTGTACATTTCCCGTAATTCGGATTTATTCTTATTGTTTACATTATTGATAAGAGCTTGAATGGTTTCTTGTGTTTCATTTTTAACCACATTACCTGTAGAAATTTTAAGCGTGCTATTTTCCTTTTCAACTAATACTAAAAAGTGGGCATCAGATAATTCCGAAACTGTGCCGTGTTTAGATAAGTTTTGAATGCATTCAACTACAATCGAGAAAAAGCGTTTCTTTTCTTTTTTCGGAACTGAGGTTTTTTCAATATCTATTTTTAGACGGGTTAAAAATGCAGCAACAATATCTTTTGACAACACACCGTCATAGGCCAAAATAATTTTAGCCTTTTTAAGGTGGTCGTGAAACTCTGCTAAGTAGTTTAAGTCTTCCATATTAATATTTCGTTTCTAAGCGTAATTTTTTTATTGATAAATACGTAATTCTGCCCTTCTGTTCACGGCGTCATTTTCAGGATCAATCAACTTGGTCTCTCCATACGCGTTTATCGTAAATCGGTTTTTATCGATTCCTTTTGCTTGCAAATGTGCACTAATCCAATCTCCTCGTTTTTGTGAAAGCATAAAGTTGTATTCATCAGAGGCCGTTGCATCTGCGTAAGCACTTATCGATAATTTTAGTTGAGGATATTGTTTCATTAATTTATAAACTGTATTCAACTTATTCATATCGTTACTAAGCACGCGTGACTCATTTGTATTAAAATAAACGATCACAGCATCATAGCGGTCGCTCAAATTCAAATCAAACTTTGTTCGATCATCCGTTAAGGATAAATCATATTCCGTTTGAAAGCCAAGCGGACGGTAAATAAAGTAACTATTTTCTTCCTCTTGAATTTTCGAAATTTCCTTACCATATCGATTTACTAGGGTAAGGATCAATCCCTCATTACTATCTGCAGCAAATTTATACGTGTTCTCACTAGACACGTTGTTAAATCTGAAATTTCCGAGGGAATCTGTTTCAATACTAGACAATAATATACCATCTTCGTTATAAACGCGAACAAAACATTGAATGTTTAATTTGCTAGTATCTAAAGGCTCAAATCGACCAACAAGTTCTGAACTATTGAGCATAAATTCAGTTTCAACCTTTTCCCGAATTTTAAACAGATTATTTGTTAGATCGGGTTTCAATAGTTGATACATAAAATGGTCTTGTGTATTACATTTTAGTTGTGTATAGATACGGTTGTCAGCACCGTATATGTATAGGATTAAATCGTTTGTACATTCCGGAAATTGAATGTAGTATTCTTTGTCTAAATCTAAATCGTCGAATTCAAAATTTCCAAGTGAATCTGTTGTGCCAGAAAGAACGACAGATTCATTCTCATCTAATAGGATTACCGGTTTATTGCTAAGCACAGAATTGGGTGGAATATCACCCAAAATAATTTTACCAGATAATCTTGCCGTATTCTGCTCAGAATCTTTCATGTCGTCGGGAATGAAATTGATAATACCACCGGTTTGGTAAAAGAGCTTTTTATATTTTATAGCACCATCTTCACTTAATATGAAGCTAGAATTTTGTTCACCATTCTCATTGTAAAAATCTAGCGTCAATTCATCTCCAGGTAAATTCATCAATTTCACGGTAAAGTTGCTGTCTAATTCAATGTTTTCGAAAATGAAGTAACCATTTTCATCAGTTTTTTCTTCTAAAAAAAACTCGCCATCTTCATCATAGAGTAGTACCGTTAAGTTGCTTGCGCTTCCTGGAAGTGATCTGAAAGTAAATCTTCCCGCAAGTTTGTTTTTTACCGTTATTTTTCTTTCCAAAGTAAAATAATAAATGTCATCATTTCCGTCGCGATTTGAAGTGTAATACCCCGCAGAAAGATCGGGTAAAATTGAAATACCGAAATCGTCATAAGCCGAATTTATACCATCTAATTTAATTGGATAATCCGTTTGTTCAGGAGAACTAGAATAGACGTCTAATTGACCTTGACCACCTTCACGATCGCTTGAAAAGAAAATGTTGCCTGCAAGTACAAAGGGGAATTTTTCATCCCCCTCAGTATTAACTAGCTCTACGTTAATTGGTTCTTGCCACTCGCCATTAACCAAGGCACTATAGTAAATATCATTGTTGCCTTTTCCACCAGCTCGATCAGATGTGAAATAAATGCGGTTTTTAATTATGTCATATGCTGGATGCAAGTATGAACTTTCATTAGATGAAAAGGGGAGTTTCTGAATTTTAACCCACTTATTATTCTTATTAATTGCACTATAAAGTTGAGCACGATAAACGCGTTGTCCGCTACTTGAACTTTCTTCAATTCTTGTAAAAAAAAGCGTGTCTCCGGTTGAAGAAAAACTAACTGGACCGGTATGCCGCCCATTATTGAGTTTATTCGAAAGTAATTTGATGTCTTTAATGTCAATTACTCCTTCTTCATCATTTCTAATTGTGCCATAGAATATATTGAAATAGCTGTTTTTATCCCAATTGTTTTCTCCTGCCATGTGCTTGTTGTATTGGCGGGATGAGGTGAAATAGAGTTTGTTACCAACAGCGACTGGAGAAAATTCATCTGTTTTTTGATTAATTCCATTTATCGTTTGCAAGGTTGCAATCAATTGAACTTCCTCAATCTGGTAAGTTTGAGAAAATGTCATTGTTGCAATGAACAGATATGTCAGCAGTAAAAGGAGTTTCATTTTATAAATATCGAGGGGATAAAATATTGGGGGACTTTCTTAAATTGAAATCAAATCCAATAATAATTTCATGGGAACCATAAGAGTAGCTTTTTAATTTATTTAGTGTCATATCATATGAATATCCGACCCTAAGATAATCAGTTACATTAAAATCCACTAAAAAATTCAAGCTAGATAGATTTCTTAAACCTATACCTAGCCAAAAAAGTTCTTTAAAAAGAGCGTTCACATTCACATCTGCGTTAAAAGCTAAACCGCCGCCGTACTTTAATAAAACGGATGGTTTAAGTAATATGTCGCGGTTTACTTCAAATACGTAGCCAGCCGCTAAAAATGTATGTCTAGCCAAAAAGTATGCCTGATTATTGGGCAAAGAGGAATAATTGAATCGGTGCTTGGTAATATGGTTGGAAGAAAGGCCGACATAAAAGCGTTCGGTATAATAGTATAATCCAAAATCAAATGTTGGAACTATTGCACTGAGTCGCTCTTTATTATCTAAAATGTCATCATCTTCTCTAAACAACAGTTGACCGTGATCGACAACAGAATTATAAATCCCTCCTCGTAAGCCAAATGTCAATGTTCCGTGATATAATCTGAGTTGATAGGCCGCTGTCGCTGCGGCTAATAAATTGCTCGTTGGCCCAAGTTTATCTCTGGAAATGTTAAATCCCCAAGCTATATTATTCTTATCCATTGGAACATGGCCAGAAATAGTTTGAGTATTAGGAGCGCCATCTAATCCTACCCACTGGCTTCTATTTACAACCACAATATTAACTGCATCTCGCGAACCGGCATAAGCTGGGTTAATCGCAAAAGGATTAAACATGTATTGACTGTATATGGCATCCTGCTGGGCAATTCCAGCAAAACTTGTCATGAGCAATATGATGAATATTATTTTCATTTAATTTTTTACCGGACCAATTGTACCCAACCCGCTTGACTTTGACCAGCGTCCTCGGTAACTACAACATAAAAATAGGTATTAGGGGGTAAATCTTTTCCGTATTTATCCTTCCCATCCCAGAATTTGGTAATATTATCGTAATCAGTTATCATTTGTACTTCATCACCCCATCTAGAGTATATGTATACTGTATTAGGCATATAATTTATCAGGTTATCTATATACCAAAATTCGTTTTTATCATCTCCATTTGGTGAGAATGCGTTGTAAATATCAATGGCACATTCATTTCTTGATGAAAACGTTACTTTGGTGCTGTCTCTCACTTCGCATCCGTCCTCATTAAATATTGAAACGACATATGTTTCCTCATTCAAACTAAAAGCGGTTGGATTTTCGCTGGTATGATCTGCAAGAGGAATATCTGTATGCCATTGATAAGAGACTCCTCCAAAGGCTAACAGCTCGGCAGGTGAGCCTAGGCAGATTTCGAAATCACCAATGGCACCCATTCCTGCAGTGTCAGAAAGATATAGAATGTATGATGCGAATTCGCCATAACATCCTTGATCACTCTTGGGCTGGGCATAAAACACATTGTTGTCAAGTTCTAAGCTGCCAGGTGTGTATATAAATGAAGAGTCGCTAACAGTGCCACCAATATCTCCAATATACCAATAGATTTGAGATGCAGCAAAACTTTCAGTTACTGTAATTGGACCTAATTCATCATCAGGGCAATAGATATCTTTATCAGACGAAATGTCTATTATATTTGGAACATCATATAATGTAATGGAGTTTGTAACGGTATCCACACAAGTTGTTGCAGATCCAGGAGTAATGTATGTCACATCATAAGTTCCGCCCAAAGAACCCGATATAATACCAGAACTAATATCAATGGTTGCGCCATCTGGTGCAGGATCAGGATCGAAAGTAAATTCTCCGCTTGGCGTGCCAGTAACTAAGATAGAAGTTTCAATATTTGCGCAATAACTGTCAAAAAGGAATTCGGCATTTTCTGAGGCATATGCGATCACCTCGTTTGTATCGATATCTGTACAGCCATCAATTATAAGCGCATATTTTACGCCATAGGTTTCGCCATGAACTGCCGAAGTAATTATTCCCGTTACGGGGTCAATTTCGGCACCATCACCTAATTCGGGTTCAAAGGTATATGTTCCTCCATCAACTTCTGGAGTAGGCATGTCACTTGGAAACTCGGCGCAGAAATTGTCAATTGTAAAACTTTCATCACTTCCGAGGACATTAACAGCGTCAAAGTACGATTCGCTGCAACCGTCACCATAAGAAACCATGTATATTACTTCATACAATGAGTCTTCTAATCCATTTGATATAACACCTGTTAACGGATTTATTGAAGCCCCGTCAAGTGGGTCAAAAAAGAAATCCCAGACTCCACCATCAACTGCCGGAGATGGAGGTGGGCTTGTTTCCGCCGCGCAATAATCTTCAAAAACAAAAGATTCATCAACTCCAAGTGCTGTAACTAATATGGAATCGGCTTGTGTGCAACCTTCAACAGTTAAAGTGTGCACAATTTCATATATGGTTCCCTCAGTGGCACCCATAATAATTCCGGAGTCGTCATCTGATAAAGAAGTGCCATCAATTGGACCTGGTTCACCAAAAGTAAGTGTCCCTAATTCAGTTACGATTGCTGGATCTGAATCTCCATACCAACAGAAGTCTTCATATTCAACCTCTTCAGGCACAATTATCACATTAACTATTAGAGTGTCGCTACCAAAACAACCTGGTACATCTGCATCAAGAACCGTATAAACCACATGATATGAGCTGCCTTCAACAGGGTTTGAAATCACTCCTGTTAACGAATCTTCAATTGTAGCACCGTCTCCGGGATCGAATTCAAAGTCATAATATCCACCTTCAAAGTCCTCGCTTGGTTCAAGACTTACAAGTAATCCAGGGCAAATATCTGGAAATTCGAATGTTGCATCAGGGTCAATAATATTAATTGTAACTTCACTACTGTCGATGCAACCAGCAACATCCATCACATACCGAATTGTAAAAGAGTCTCCACCCAAACCACCTGTCATTTCTCCCGTCACGGCGTTGATGGTGACATCATCATAAGGTCCATCTACCAATGAGAACGTTCCGCCCAATTCAAAACTATGGGGAACACCTGTGTCTCCTGCGCAATAATTGTCAAATTCAAACGCTTCTGGAACCAAAATAGCTGTCACGAAAATCGTGTCTATTTGCGTACATTCTATACCCTCAAAAGTAGTTGTATTCGTATTTAAAACCGTATATGTTGTTCCCTCTATTGGATCGTGAATGCTACCTGTAACAGCATCAATAGTTTCACCGTCTATTGCACCATCTAAGGAATAAGATGCATTTGCTGGATCAACCGCTATTGGAAGCGTGGTAGAAGAGTCACCTTCAATACAAAAGTCAGCATAAGTGAAATCTTCCAACACTTCAATCATCATTGGATAGAGTGTGTCCTTGTCGTTGCAAACCCCAACCGTATGTAATACAGAATAGGTTGTTCCTTCTGTACCGCCAGTAATATCACCAGTTCCTGGATTAATTACCGCTCCGTCTCCAGGGAGTGTTAAAAACGAAAAGCCCCCCGCTTCTTCAACCATTGACGGAGAGCCAACAGTTTCAGGGCAAAAATGATCAAATACAAAGCTCTCGTCTATAGCAATAACATTTACTGAAATAGTATCTTCTTCAGCACATGAACCAACAACATAACGAATCATATATGTTGCTCCTTCAACACCTCCAGTTACAGCACCAGTTGTTCCATTTATAGTCGCTCCATCTCCTGGGTCTGGTGCGAAATAATAATCACCACCTGATACTACAGGAACAGCATCCGCACTTAATACTTCTGGACAAAAATCATCCATTGTGAAGGACTCGTCAGTTGGGGTAATAAGAATATCCACGAAACCAGTATCTTGACAAGTTCCATCATTTGCAATGTACTGCACGGTATAGGCTACTCCTTCGATACCACTAGTAAAGATTCCTTCATCTGTGGTAATTGCGGCGCCATCTCCGAAATCTGGATTAAGCGAGAATGCACCTCCCGGTGTATTAATCGTAACAGGCATGCCTGTCCCGCCAGGGCAAATATCTGCAAAAGTAAATCCTTCATCAATTATTGATACTGTAAATGTGGCTGTATCTTCTACAGTGCAAGTAACAGTAAAGCTATAAATTACGTCATAAGAGCTTCCTTCAACACCTCCAGTAACTTCACCAGAAAGAGAGTCTATTGTGGCACCATCAAATGGGACTGGATCTGAAAATCTAAAATCTCCACCTATATCCCCACCATAACTTGGTACAGCAACCTCCCAAGGGCAAATATCATCATAGCTTATGCTCGCATCTCCCGCGGGAGCAGAAACCGCAAAATAATTCCCAAACTCAGATGTATTTCCGGACGAAAGCTGTGTAACTGTTGCGGTTAGATTCATTCCAGATCCAAGATCAAATCCGTGGTCATAACTAAAATTCTGCGGATTTGAAGTAACAGTAATGGTAGTAGCATCCACAAAGACTTCGCCTTCACCATTTGTAGCATCTGGACTAGTAACGGTGAAGAATTCAACACGGTAAGCTGTTCCAGTAGGAACGCTTAACTCAAATGTTGTTATTGTTGATGACTCATCACAAGCCGTAGACCCTGTAATTTCAGGGAAGTCAATTCCTTGATTTGCATTTGCACTATTATAATTCCCGTCATTTGCTAAAACTGTACCATCAGCATTTATATCGATTCCCTGGTTGACATTAGAATGAATAGAATTACCTAAAATGGTATTCCCTTGAGCAATTGTTGTTTCAAAAGCAAGTTCAATACCCGCTCCATTATGTGCAATGATATTGGCGGTACTTCTTGTATAACCCCCAATTAAATTGTCATCAGATCCATGAAAAGAAATTCCTGCATTTGTATTTCCGACTGCCGTGCTTTCATCATAAGCTATTCCAATTTTGTTGTTTTGAACAGTGGAGTAATCACCAAAGCGGGTGTGATATACCCCATATTCATTATCGATAATGATATTTCCACCATTCGGCAGTGGGATTCCTATGACATTATACCTACCTTCACTAAAAATTCCATAAGGGGTTTGAGAAACAGCTCCAATACCACCCATTCCGTCAGGTGATCCTCCAATAATATTTCCAATAATTTTATTGTAGTCTCTAGGCGTATCAATGAAAATATTGGCCTCTTCGCCTCCAACTAGTCCATTGCCAGAAATAACATTACGCATCCAATGTTCCCAGCCACCAATTAAATTGAAATAACTACCAATGAATATGCCATCATCTTCATTACCATTCTCGGTGCCAGCGGAATCAATTCCAATTTCACAACCAAATACGGAAATATTGTTTTCTAAGATTTCAATTCCATCTTGATTAAACCCCTGTATACTAACCCCTATTAGAGTTGAGCTTTCAGAATCACCTTCAAATTTGATCCCATGATTATTCCCGCCATCATCCACAAAGTTAATGGGTAATACAGCTCCGGTCAATCCAGGAATTCCAATTAGATGTGGACCAGGAATGGCGCTTTCGGGTTGTGAAAACCCATCAATAAAATACCTCTCATCTACATCCCCATCATTTTCAAATATTATATCGGATGGACCACTTATATCAAACTCTACATAATGAATCGCATCTTTTTGTTGTGCACTTTCAAGCGTCCATAAAAACGAATTATCCAACCCCATATCTCCCGAATCATTTGTAACCCTAAGGTGTGTGTATTCACAGGCGCCTGCATCTGGATATGCATTATCGGTATGCGGTCCTTTTAATCCTCTTGGGGCATTTCTACAATCAAATTCTGGAACGGAAGCTCCTGGAGAGGCAGGATTAATTAAATCGCTTGAACTACTGGTAATTGTGTAATATTTTAAACCATATCCATCAGTTAGCATGCTTGCTCTCAGTCCCAAAACTACCCCCGTTGATTCTAAGTCACCCGGCAGTGCGCCTAGTAAATTATCTGGTTCAGCGGGGTAATTTTTTTTGATTATATTTCTACCAGAAGTTCCAATTATTCCAAGTAAACGAATTTGTCTCCCTGTGCCATTGTCTCCTATGGCATTGTTTTGAAAGGTAACTTCTGTTCCCCCAAGAGCACGAATAACTTCTGGGTCACTAGCCGCCTCATTATAAACAAAAGTATTGAACAACAAAGTTACATTGGTGCTACCATATATGTTCATTGCGCCTGCGCTATTTGTGGCGGAATTGCCGGTAAAAGTACAATTCAAAAGTGTTAGGTTGCTGGCTGAGGTCGTGTTCATTGCACCTCCATTATCTGCTGTATTATCTACAAATGAGCATTGACTAAAAGTACAAGTGGAATTTATTACCT
Organism: uncultured Crocinitomix sp.; assembly: GCA_905478225.1. Taxonomy (GTDB): domain Bacteria; phylum Bacteroidota; class Bacteroidia; order Flavobacteriales_D; family Crocinitomicaceae; genus Crocinitomix. Next base: position 610 of record CAJQHR010000068.1, on the reverse strand, counting down.
CCACCGAACCTCCGTCACCGCCGGCAGTATATACACTATTTTCAAATAGACAACGGTTGAATAGAATGTCGTTTGTGCAATCCTCAATTGTCACATGTCTTGTATTGCCATTTCCACCAACGAAGCCCAAACTCCTAAAGGTAATCCCTTCTGAATTACTAATTTGAAAGAAACTTCCAGACCAAGATCCGCCTGCCGTAATTGTGTTGTGTTTGGCATAAGGCCCAATGACGGTTAATGCAGTGAAAGAGTCGAATTCAATTGGACTATCGAGGGTAATTGTGCCTTTAACGTTTATTAAAATTGTATCACCAGCAGAGGGTGATGCATCAGCTACTGCGTCTCTTAATGAACCAACCCCAGAGTCCGACGTATTTTCAACCAAAATTATTGTTGCGTGAGAATTTATCACGCAAAGGAAAGTGGCTAATATACTGAACGTCTTGAGCAGCTGCATTAAAAAGTTAATATTTTTTTTGTTTGTGGTCTAACCCCCTAATTATCGAACAATTTTATTTTGTTCATCAATAGTACGAATTTTTCGTCATAAATTTGTCATTAGCAAGATGCAACAGACGGTTCACTTTGTACTGAAAGTTGATTTAGAGTT
>CAJQHR010000067.1 GCA_905478225.1 uncultured Crocinitomix sp. | reverse complement strand
TAAAAAATAAGTTGGCGCTTTTTATTGATAAGCGAATGCTTGTTAGAAAAGAAAAGGGATTGCCCTAAATGATTATACTTCTATAATTATTAAACCGTGAAATGGTACGAGTTATGATTTGGAGAAAGATGCAATTGTGCACCAAGGAGTTATGGTGTTTTTATTGGGAAGTTACTTTAAGGTGGAGAATACTTTTTGTATTGAACTGAACTTTAACATTTTCGGCAATGAGAATCCCAGGAATGGCAATTAGGGTATGGTTTGAATCTACCAGAATGAGTGTTTCTGATTTTTGGAATAACGGGGTTTTTTTATCTGTTAAAATATCAGAAATGAGTTTTGATCCTTCCATACCAAGTGGTTGAATGCGGTCACCATATTGCCAGTATCGAACTGAAATTGGTAGGGTGATTTTATCTAAATCAAATTGTTGGGATTGATCATTTGAAAAAGGTAGCGTTTTAGGGATGATTTGAAAATAGAGTTTTGTTTTACCGATTGAGATAATTTGTGGGAAGCTATTGATTTCCTTTGTTTGTTCATGAATCTGCTTGCTGTGTAACGCAAAAACCTCTTGAATTAATTCACTTATCACAATTTGCTCACGATTGACGTTGAACTGAAATGAATCAGTTAAAAACTTGGCTCCCGTCTTTGCATTAAGGACGGTACGAAGATTTTCGACATTTGATCGGTGAATTCCGAAGGGGGCGAAAATATACGTAAGGAAAATATTGTCTTGATTGAGTACTGTTTTTTTACCGACACTAATAGCGCTGTTGTTGGAAGTGAAGTGCTCTTCGCAAAAAGATTTTGCTTGTTTATGAATCCACTTATCGACTTGGCTTAATGAATCGATTGTTTTGACAACTTTTGGTTTGAAATTGTCACTTTTTTTCTCGAACGCTGCAATTACTTGGTGGCGTACATAATTACGCAGGTACTTCATGTCGGCGTTGCTTTGATCTTGCCGAAACTCCAAATTATTTTGAGTAATGTATGAATTTATGTCATCTACACTAAACGATAATAAAGGCCGAAAAATTTGACCATTTTTACGTTTGATTCCAGATAAGCCTTGCAACGCTGTGCCGCGCATTAGGTTAATGAAAAAGGTTTCTATCGCATCATCAGCGTGATGGGCAGTCAATAGTATTTTATTGGAAGTTGTTAAGAAAGTATCAAACCAACCATAACGTAAATTGCGCGCTGTTACTTGAATTGTTAGGTTTTGTTCTTGAGCAACTACAGCCGTGTCAAACTTTTTTACAAAAAACTGCAATTGATGTTGTTCGGCGTAATTCTTTATAAAGTCTTCGTCTAAATCGGACTCAGATTCTCTTAATTGAAAGTTGCAATGTAATAAAGTATGCGAAAAACCAGCAGCTAATAAAAGTTGACTTAAACAAACCGAATCTTTACCTCCGCTGATTGCCAAGTACAATTCTTTGCCTTGAAAATTATCAAATTCATATTTTAATATGGACTTAAATTTTTCTAACATAGTGCGTTTTGAATGGCTTTTAGTTTAAGTAAGCATTCTTCATATTCTTTATTTGGATCGGAATTGATAGTAATTGCACCACCGACTCCACAAGAAATTTGTTTTGTAGCCATATTTGCTAAAATTGACCGAATGACCACATTAAAATCAAAATTTCCATTGGGAGCAATATAGCCAATTGCTCCTGAATAAATTCCACGCCGAAACGATTCAAATTGATTAATGTTTGAAATGGCACTAATTTTAGGTGCCCCAGTCATAGAACCCATAGGGAAAAGAGCTTGAAGCATATCGGTAAAAGAAATATTTGGTCGAAGTTGACAGGATATTGTAGAAATTAATTGATGTACAGTTTTAAATGTGTAAGGTTGACAAAGTTCCTCAACCCTAACGGATTTTTTCTTCGCCACTTTCGCCAAATCATTGCGCACTAAATCAACAATCATGACGTTTTCTGAGAGTTCTTTAGGATCCGCAGCGAGTTGCTTTTTGATTTCAAGATCTTTTTCTGCGTTTGAGCCTCGTTTAGCAGTACCTTTTATTGGCTGACTTGTAAGAAGCTCATTTCGCTTATTTAAGAAACGCTCGGGTGAAGCGCTCAAAATATAATTCTGACCATCATTAACAAATGCTGAGAATGGGGCATCAGCAATATTCGTGAGTTTTATATAAGTATCTACTGGACTGAATTGTTCGAATTGATTTCTAAAATTCACGCAATAGTTCATTTCATAAATGATTCCGTTTTGAATTTGTGCCTTGATGTTTAAGATATCATTAAGATAAGTCTCTTTTTTTGTTTGTGCTTTTAATTCAAGACTCGGCGATTTCTGATCCGCATCACTCTTTGATTCTGAATCTGAAATGAATTGATTTATAAACTGAAGAGTTGATGAACCAAAATAAAGATTGGATTTAGTGGTTTTGATGATAACATGTTCTGGAACGACAAGAAATAAGTCATTCTCTGAGTCAATACTTTCTGTAAGATACGAGTTACGTGTTTCGTTATTTTTTAGATCATAGGCGAAATAACCGAGGATATAATCCCGAGGATAAGTATCAATAAAATGTTGCACACGATCAGCATCATAGTGATTACCGTTAACCGTAATTCTATTCATTGAACCCCATGCTAAAATAAACTCGTTATTCGGTTTATTTAGGAGGACAACATTCTCATTTTGAACTAACGGTAATAATTTACGCCAATTTATACTCGAATTTATGTCTACATATTTTTTCATTCCGAAATTACCCGTAAGAGACGACCTCAATATTTATTCCAAAGATACTATATTGATTGGGATGCGGATAAAGAATTTAACGGGAAAAAGATTATAAGATTAGCTGTTTTATTTAGCCATTAAAATACCTTATCTTTGTACCATTAAAAATTAGAGAATGAAAGTAGAACAGATATACACAGGATGTTTAGCCGAAGCGGCTTATTATATTCGCTCAAACGGTGAAGCAGCAATTATTGATCCCTTAAGAGAAACGGCGCCTTATTTAGAGCGTGCGAAAAAGGATAATGTTCAAATTAAATATATTTTTTTAACGCATTTTCATGCAGATTTTGTTTCAGGTCAAGTTGATTTAGCTAATGCCACAGGTGCAACCATTGTTTTTGGACCAACAGCAAAAGCGGATTATGAATTTCATGAAGCAACAGATGGTGAAATATTTGAGCTTGGAAATGTAAATTTTAAATGGTTACATACACCCGGACATACATTGGAATCGAGTACAATTTTATTGACGGACGAAGCAGGGAATGACCATTGTATATTTACAGGAGACACGTTATTTATTGGTGATGTTGGGCGACCAGATTTAGCTGTGAAACAAGGAACGTTGACAGAAAAGGACTTAGCAGAATTATTATTTGATTCTTTACGCGGAAAAATAATGCCTCTTTCGGATGAGTTAACCGTTTATCCAGGACATGGAGCAGGTTCGGCATGTGGAAAGAAAATGAGCAAAGAAACATTTGATACTCTCGGGAATCAAAAAGCGAATAATTATGCATTGCGCAGTGACATGAGTAAGGTTGAGTTTGTAGAAGAGGTATTGACTGGATTGACAGCACCGCCACAATATTTCCCAAAAAATGTAATGATGAACAAAGGTGTTAATGACACCATTGATTCGATAATTGCGAGCGGAGCGCGCTTGATTGAGCTTGATGAATTTAAAAAAAGAGTAGAGAACGACGCCTTAATGCTAGATGTTCGTCACCAATCTGATTTTGTTAAAGGACATATACCAGGTTCTATTTTTATTGGAATTGACGGTGGATTTGCGCCATGGGTTGGAGCATTGATTTTAGACATTAAGCAAGAAATTGTATTAATTACTCCGGAAGGGAGAGAAGAAGAAACAGTAACGCGATTGTCACGCATTGGGTATGACAATTCAAATGGTGTTTTAAAAGGTGGCATAGATACATGGGTAAAAGCTGGGGATTCAATTGACACAATTGAAACAATTTCAGCGGTAGATTTTGCAAAAAAGGCACAATCAGAGAAGATTGAAATAATGGATGTCCGCAAAGAAAGTGAATTTACTTCCGAGCATATTGAGGATGCGATTAACGAACCTTTGGATACTATCAATGCGAATATGGATAAAATCGATAATGAGAAAACGTTTTATATCCATTGTGCAGGAGGTTATCGTTCAGTGATTTTTGAATCGATTTTAAAATCAAGAGGATATCACAACTTTGTTGATGTTTTAGGGGGATTTGGAAGTATTAAGGAAACGACTGATATTCCAACGACTGTCTTCGTTTGCCCTAGCACGCTATAACCCTTTATGGTTTATTTAATGCGATTTAGGTTCGATTGAATTTAATGGCTAGTTGCATTCTTCTTGTATTAAAGAATTATTATGATTCAACCTTGTTAAAGAGGTTCTGAAAAAGTAGTTATCTTTGTCTAAAATTTACTGTCGTGAAATTTGAATTGACGAAAAAATATCTCGAAGATCTTGAGGCTCAAATTGAGCGAAAGGAGGAGGCGTCAATTCAAGAATTTTTTAATCAACTTCACTCAGCTGACATTGCTGATATTCTAGAAAATTTAGACGAGTCTGAAGCCAAGTTCGTATACGAGTTATTGGATGAAGAGAAGGCTGCAGTTGCTCTAATGGAGCTTGATGATGATTTCAGACAAGGTTTCTTAAAATTATTTTCTGCTCAGGAAATTGCGGAGCAAGTCGACCAACTGGACACGGATGATGGAGCCGATTTATTGGGTCAACTAGAGGATTCAGACAAACAAGAGGTGATCTCTCAAATGGAGGATCAGGAACACGCCTCAGAAATCATTGACCTTTTGCGTTATGACGAGGATTCTGCTGGGGGACTAATGCAGACCGAGTATATTATTGCCCGAGAAAAATGGAATGTAAAGCGTTGCGTGATTGAAATGCGCAAGCAAGCCGAGGAAGTGGAAAAAGTTTATTCAATCTATGTGGTTGATGATGAAGATCGTTTAATGGGTATTTTATCGTTACGGCGTTTATTATTTGCAGAGCCAAATGCATTAATTAATGAGATTTATAGTAGTGAAAATATTCACTACGTGCGCACGAATGAATCAAAGGAAACGGTTGCAGAAATCATGGAAAAATATGATTTGGTAACGATTCCTGTGGTGGATATGCAGCAGAAATTAGTGGGAAGAATTACGATTGATGACGTTGTGGATGTTATTCGAGAAGAAGCAGAGCGTGATTTCCAGATGGCGTCAGGAATCTCAGAAAATGTAGAATCAAGTTCTAGTATTCTAAAAAATACGAGATCGCGTTTGCCATGGATACTCATTGGACTGGCTGGAGGTATTATGAGTTCTCAGATAATTAAGGGGTATGAAAGCACCTTATCATTTATACCAAGTTTAGCATTTTTTATTCCGCTTATCGCATCAACCGCGGGTAATATCGGAGTTCAATCATCTGCGATTGTGGTACAAGGTTTAGCAAGTAATGACTTTCAAATGAAAGGAATCATGACGCGGGTAGGGAAAGAGTCTTTAATTGGGATGATAGTTGGGGCGATTTGCGCACTTGTTATTTTTGGGTTTAGTTACTTTTTTGGAGGAGATGATAAGTTAGCCATAACGCTAGCTACTTCTTTATTTGTAGTTGTACTTTTTTCGGCTGTTTTAGGAACATTAATACCATTGGTATTGGATCGTTTAAAAATTGATCCAGCGCTAGCAACTGGTCCATTTATTACTACAGCTAATGATATTATTGGTTTGTCGATTTATTTTTTAGTCGCCTATCTCGTTTATTTTTAGTAACTTAATTTGCGCTAAGCGTTTGTATTGAATCATACTAAACTAAGGACTCTCGTCATGAAAAAAATTGCGTTTATAGATAAAGTTCACCCCGTATTGCAAGAAGGCCTAGAATCCATGAACTGGATTTGTGATGACTTGACTAAAGTACCAAAAAGTGAAATCTCCGATTCACTTGCGAACTATCATGGAATTGTTATTCGCAGTCGTTTTCCAATGAACGAATCCATTTTATCCAAAGCACATCAATTAGAGTTTATAGCACGTTCAGGAGCTGGTATGGAAAATATTGACACTTCATATTGCTCACAAAGAAATATCGCTTTATTTAATGCTCCTGAAGGAAATAGAAATGCTGTTGCAGAACATGCGTTAGGAATGATCTTGAGTTTATTCAATAATTTGCCCAAAGGAAATCAAGAAATAAGGGATGGTATTTGGGATAGAGAGGGTAATAGAGGATTGGAGCTAGACGGTAAAGTTGTGGGTATAATAGGTTATGGCAATACTGGATCAACCTTTGCAAAAAAGCTACGTGGATTTGATGTCAGAGTGATTGCCTATGACAAATATAAAACGGGTTTTGGAGATGATTTCGTAGAAGAGGTGACACTTTCTCAAATTCAGGAGCAAGCGACTGTTGTTAGTTTGCATGTGCCTGAAACACCTGTTACTAAAGGCATGATAAATAAACGATTTTTAAGTCAGATGGATCATCCATTTTATTTACTAAATCTTTCTAGAGGATCTGTAGTGGTTACGGCTGATTTGGTTGACGGGATAGATAATGCAAAAGTACTCGGGGCTTGTTTAGATGTTTTAGAATATGAAAAATCTTCTTTCGAAAAGATGTTTGATGATGATGAGCAAATGCCACAAGCCTTTAAACATATTTTAAATTCTAAAAAGGTTATTTTATCACCTCATGTTGGTGGTTGGACGGTCGAGTCTTATCAGAAGTTAAGCCTAGTTTTACTTGAAAAAATCAAGAAAGCATGCAGCTAGTCATTAATAATCCATCTTTCTGATAGACTTATCAACAATAATTATTAGCGCTATTATTGCGGTTAGACTAAGGGGTTAAGGATAGTTTTTGTAACCTTTTCAAAATGAAATCGTTAATTAAATAGAAAAATATGTTTTGACATGCAATTTATTTTATATATTTTCGTTCAGAATAGAGTTACTGGAGAGTAATACAAAGAAATCAAAAACCGTAAAAAATTATTATTATGAAAAAAGCAGTTGTAGCAGGAGTTGTGGGAGTATTTGCTCTCGGGATGGTAAGTTGTGGTGGTGGTCACGGAGGATGTGACGCATACAGAAAAGCAGACTATACTAAGTATAAAGAAGTTAAAACTCAACAAATTGAGTTGACTAATATTTCGAAAGCAATTTCTAGAAAGAAATAAGAGCGAAATCTTAATATATAAAATCCCGTCTCGGTTTATCCAAGACGGGATTTTTTTGTTTAGTTTTTAGAGCCTATTCGGTAGTAATTGGATCTACATTCACAAAATGCAGTTCACCGTCCTTCAAATCAATTAAGATTTTACTGTCTGGCCCAATGTTTCCGCTCAATAGGGCTTTAGAAAGTTCATTCATTACTATTTTTTGCATGACTCTTTTCACGGGCCGTGCTCCAAATTGAGGATCATATCCCTCCAACGCTATCCATTCTAGCGCCTCGGCTGATGCTTCTATCTCAATTCGAGATTGCTTAATTCGGTCTTTTAATAAGTCGAATTGAATTTTAACAATCTCTAAAATATTAGCTCTGGTCAATGGTTGGAACATAATAGTTTCATCAATTCGATTTAAAAATTCAGGTCGAATTGTTTTTTTCAACAATTCAAATATTTCTGCTTTCGTTTTTTCAACTATTTCATCCTTGTTCCGATCTGTCAGGTTCTCAAATCTTTCCTGAATAATATGCGCTCCTAAATTGGACGTCATGATGATGATTGTATTCTTAAAATTAACCGTTCTACCTTTATTATCGGTCAAACGCCCATCATCTAATACCTGTAAGAGTAAATTGAACACATCAGGGTGCGCTTTTTCAATCTCATCCATTAAGATGATCGAATAAGGCTTGCGTCTCACCGCCTCGGTTAATTGACCGCCTTCTTCATAACCAATGTAGCCTGGAGGTGCCCCAACTAATCGGCTTACGGAATGTTTTTCTTGATATTCACTCATATCAATTCTAGTGATCGATTGTTCGTCGTTGAATAGATAACCCGCCAAGACTTTGGCTAATTCAGTTTTACCAACGCCCGTTGTTCCTAGAAATATAAAAGAACCAATTGGTCTTTTTTCATCCTGCAACCCAGCTTTGCTTCTTCGAACGGCTTCTGAAATTGCAGTAATCGCATCTTTCTGACCAACAACTCTTTTGCTTAATTCATCCTCCATACGCAAAAGTTTTTCGCGCTCACTTTCAATCATTTTTGAGATTGGAATTCCAGTCCAACGGGAGACAACATCTGCAATCTCTTCCGCATCAACCTCTTCTTTAATCATCTTTGAATTCTGCTGAATCGTGATCAGTTCATCCTTTAAGTTTAACTGTTCGGCTTCAATGGTTTTAATTTTACCATAGCGGATTTCGGCCACTTTTTCATAGTTACCTTCTCGCTCAGCTTGGTCGGCTTCGAATTTCAAGTGCTCAATTTCTTCATTTCCACTTTGAATTGAATCAATCACGTTTTTTTCGGCTTGCCATTTTGCTAAAAATTCAGTTCGTTTGTCATTTAGTTCCGCCAACTCCTCTTTCAATACGCTTAATTTGCGTTCGTCTTTTTCACGTTTGATGGCTTCGCGTTCAATTTCCAACTGCATGATTTTGCGCTCAATTTCATCCAGCTCTTCTGGTTTACTATTAATCTCCATTCGCAAGCGAGAGCAGGCTTCATCAATTAAATCAATGGCCTTATCCGGCAAGTGTCGTTCTGTGATGTAACGTTGAGATAATTCCACGGCGGCGATAATCGCCTCATCTTTGATGAGCACTTTGTGATGAGTTTCATATTTCTCTTTGATTCCACGTAAAATTGAAATTGCATCTTCACTTGTTGGTTCATCAATGAGTACGGTTTGAAAACGTCTCACTAATGCCTTGTCCTTTTCAAAGTGCTTTTGATATTCATCTAATGTAGTGGCACCCACAGCTCGGAGTTCACCTCTTGCAAGGGCGGGTTTTAAAATGTTGGCCGCATCATTACGCCTTGACCACC
>CAJQHR010000066.1 GCA_905478225.1 uncultured Crocinitomix sp. | reverse complement strand
ACGAACCGTGGTTCCAGGGAACATATGCACAGTGCAATTTTCTTGCACATTACAACCATCCTCAATTATCATTTGCCCCCAATCACCGCGCAACGCTGCACTTGGACCGATATAGACATCTTTACCTATGATTACGTTACCAGTAACCGTTGCTTGAGGGTGCACAAAAGCAGTTTCGTGTACAACTGGAATAAAGCCATTGAATTCAAATATCATCTATAGATTTTTTGTAAAGATAAGATTTTTGATCCCGATAAGTATCGCAATTGATCGTTAGAATTGAATATGATTGTTTCGAGCTACTACCTCAGAACATTCACAGTTCCCTTGAATTCATATACCTTGTCGTTTTCTCTATCCTTGGCGTGAATCACCCAAACATAAACACCATCTTGAACAGAATCCCCACCATAGGTGCCATCCCAGCGCCCGACAGTGTTATAAGATTCCCAAACAATTTCTCCCCAACGGTTAAACATGATTAAATGGAAATCGTAAATATCAACGCCCTCAATAAAAATGCCCCAAGTTTGGTTGTATTGGTCGCCGTCTGGAGTAAAGGTATTCGGAGCGTAAATAATTTGGTCGTTATTAATGATAATCACGGTCTCAGTAGAATCAACACAACCATATTGGGTTGTTTCAATTAATTTTACGTTATAATTTGCACTAACCAACTCCGGAAATTTCACCTCAACCAATGAATCGCTATCAGAATATTCAGGATCGCCTCCAGGCATGAACCATTCAAAATCACTAGAAATATTGGGGGTAATATTTACCAATTCAATAATAGTATTAAAGTAGGTGGTTGGATTTGGAGTAGCATACAATTCAGGAGTTGGTAGTGGATGAATGGTAATGTAACCGTAAACCGAATTAGAAGTCACACAGCCTTCTGGCGACAGAACATCTAGAGCCACAGTATAACTAAACGCTTCAACAAATAAATAAGACACGGTATTCCCTACTAAAACTTCACCATTAATATGCCATGTTGTTTGATTTAAAGACGTATCAGGTCCAGTTAAATTCGTAAATGTAATTAGCGTTGGCTCACAACCTTCAGTTGTATCAGACGTGAATACGACATGTTCAGGAACGTAAGTTTCCGTACAAATCACCACAGGGTCAGTCTCACAGCCATCAGAAACGGTAACACAATACTCAGTTGTCATAAGTGGAGAATCGTTAATTGTTGGCATATCTCCACCTAAAACACCATCATTGGCGGTCCACTCGTAGTGATAATCTCCACGGCCGCCTGTTGCTGTAACTGTTGGACTTGTTAACTGACCGATACAAACCGTATCAAATGCTGAAATATCAAGTGTAATTGGATCGAGAACAGTGATGAGTAAAGAATCTAATGGTGAAATGCATCCTGACGCATTGGTTGCGGTGACATATACCCAAAAATCATCTACTAAATCTTCTACCGTTTGCTCGGCGCCGTTATCAGAATCTGGAATCGACCAATCGTAGAGGTGTAAAGAACCATCTGAACTAGCAGCAAATAAAGTTGCGGTTCCGTTTTGACAAATTGTAGTATCACTTGATAAAAATGCTAACCCATTTGTCATTAAAATATCCAGAGAAACGGAATGTTCACAACCTGCGTCACTCACTACGGTCAAATCTACCGTGTAAGTACCTTCTGAATCATAAAGATGTTCTGGATTTTCATCAGATGAAGTTACACCATCACCAAAATCCCAAAACCAGGTAGCAATGATTGACGGATCGTCAATTGTAGCAAGGCTATTAAATTGAACCGGGTGCGTATAACATCCTCCAGTACTTCCATCTTCAGATGAAATTCCATCAATTACAAATTCGAAATGCGCAATAGGTAAAGGATAAACGGTAATTGTGTTCACGATAGAATCTAAACAACCCTCATTTGATTGAACCACAAGTTCAACGGTATAAATACCAGGAACATCATACGCATGAGCGGCGTCCTCCGTATCTGCAGTTACACCATCACCAAATCTCCACTCCCACGTTCCGGGTGCTTCAGGCGATAAAAATTCAGTTTCGTTTTCAAATACAACCTCATCAAAAACACATTCCTCAGTACTGGTAAATTCCAACACAATTTCTGTCACATATAAGTCATCATAATGTGTGGTATCGCTACATCCAGCATCAGTCATTACGATTAAATCAATATCAAATATTCCAACGTCAGAGAAAAAGTGATCTGGATTTTGATCGGTATATACCGTATCATCAATGTGCCATTCCCACTCTATAATTTCTGATGGATCATCCACTGTGGAAGCATCTATAAGATTAAACACATTGTTTTTACAAACTACATTATGATCCGCAAAAACAAACATTCCAAGGGCTTCAAAATCTATTATTGCAGCTGGTTTAGGTGTTACCGTAACAGTATGCTCAATGGTGTCGTTACAAGAAGTATCTGCACTTACAATCATGAGTGAAGCTCCAAATTCCCCGGACTCTGAATAGTAATGATTGTTAACAAAATCGGTTGAAAACGTGCCGTCCCCATAATCCCAATACCAAGTTATATCATCAAGCGGATCAAACAGTGACGCATTGTCAAATATAACCGTATCCGGAAAACAAGGTACTTCATTTGTAAATTCAGCCGTAAAACCATTTGCAGGAGAATTATAAATTAACCGTTCACAATAATCACCAATGATATACTGCGCCAAAAACTCCCCTTCTCCATAAGAAAATGGATCTGCTAGTATTTCGTCCGTCTCACCGAGCAAAGCAACACCATTTCGATACCATTGCCAAGATCCTCCAACTGTATCGATACTAACTGCCAAGGTTTTAGTACCGGCACACCATCCTCCAGACTCGAACATTTCTGCTGTCCATCCAAATTCTGAAATAACAATATTGTCTAGAAAAAAGTGACTCCAGGCATAATCGCAAGTTGTGCCTACGCAAAAGCCGTACATGTCTATCGCAGGCTCAATGACCATACCTGTATAAACCCAACCACAAGGGTCTTCATGAATAACAAGACTTGACGCTAAAAGTTCCCAACTACCAGCGTCAAGTGGACACTCATCTCCAAAAGTAACGTCTCCACAATCAGGAGTTCCAAAAAATGCCAAGTCAATTGAATCTAAATCAAAAAGGTTTGTGCTCGCCGTATAAACACCAAAATAATAGGTTTCGCCGGCCAATAGCGGTTCATCCAAACACATGCGTGGAAATTCATTGTTATCAAGCGAAATAAAATATTCGCCATCAGGAATGGGCACTAACAAGTAAAAATCAACTCCCCAAGCTTCAGTTGCCCCGCACGCATTACTATGCAAATGCCCTGCCCCAATACCAAATCCGTTTTCCCACTCTTCGTAGCAATCAAATTCTTCACAGCAAATTGTCTCTTCAAATGAATGATTTGGAACCAAACCACCCGCACCAATAAAATCCTCACAGTCGCAATCAGGATCGTTCAGATCTATCAAACCGTCTCCGTCATCATCTATCGCATTATCACAGACCTCCTGTCCGAATATACATCCAACGTAAAAAAAGAGTCCTATAAAAGCTATTTTCCTCATCCCTATCACCTCAGAACACTGACCATTCCGTGGTATTCAAATACGGCATCATTAATTTGATCGCGCGCTTTAACATGCCATACATAAACACCACTTTCCACTAAATTTCCGTCAAAGTAAGTACCATCCCAACGCGCCGTTGGATCATCCGCTTGCCAAATTAGTTCGCCCCAGCGATTATATAAGGTCAAATAAAATTCATCCAGGTTAAATCCTTCAACATAAATGCCCCAATCCTGATTGAACGGATCGTCATTTAGTGAAAAAGAATTAGGGGCAAATATCATTTGATCCTCTAATATTTGAATGATATGAGTCGCGGTATCGAGACAGCCGTTAACCGATTCTTCAATTAGCATGACCTCATAATCGGCGGCAATGAATTGTGGGTAAACGACTTCGACAAAACCATAATTAGTTGCCGAACTTGGCGCCGCACCAGGCATTAACCATAAATAAGTGCTTGTTGGGTCTGGATAAATCATTATCAAACGCAAAGCTGTGTTAAAATAATTGGTTGGGTTTTGGTTCGCATAAAAATCCGGACTTGGGGTTTGAAACACCGCCACTGGTTGACTGATTGAGTCTTGACATCCTTGTTCATTCTCTACAAAGAGCAAGGCTTCATAAGTTCCGCCTTCCGGATATAAATGTGAAGGATTCTCGAGAAGACTAATATCCGTAAAATATCCAAAATCCCATCTCCATAAAATAATATCTCCGGATGTTGAATAGGATAGATTTTCGAAATTCACGATTTCGTTATCACAAACTGAATCCGAAACAAAATTAGCAACTACACCGTTCAAAATTATTGGATTTGAAACGCTGTCAATACACCCATTTTCAGAGACTACTATCAGATTGATTTCAAATTCTCCCGGTCCATCATACGCATGAGTTGGGTTTTGATCTGAAGAAGTTTCCCCGTCCCCAAAATTCCATGTCCAAGAGGCAAAACTTACAGGACCATCAATTGTAGTTAAATCGGTAAAGCTAAGTTCATGACCAAAACAGGCCAACCAATCTCCAGCATAGGAAACGCCCGTTCCTGAAATTTCAAAAGCAGGTTCAGGTTTAGCAAACACAGTTAAGGCCGCAGAGGCAGTATCACTGCAAGATGGGTCTTCACTGTAAACAATTAATTCAACATCAAATAAACCAGGAGTTCCGTAAGTGTGGGTTGGACTAAGTTCGTTTGAAACGATACCATCACCAAAATACCACTCCCAACTGTCAATTTCACCACCTGGAACCGTAGATAAGTTCGTGAAGCTAACAGGATCGCCGTAACAAACATTATCCGCGGTAAAGTCTGCTTCGGGAATGCTAGGCGATTCATAATTTATTTGTTTGCATCCTTCTAAATAAGTAAATACCGCTGTAAAAGTTCCCTCACCATAGGGAGTCGGTGCCAAGGTATCGCTTGTTTCACCAATTAGCGCGATTCCATCCCTGTACCACTGCCATACTCCATCCACTTCGTCATTATTTGCCGTTAGCACCAAATCACCAGAACACCAGCCGCCTTCTTGCGTAATGAAGCCCATTACGTTAGTTTGTGTCAAAACGAGCTCGTCAAAATAATAATAGGACGCTTCTGCTCCTAAATCACCGCATGGTATTCCCAAAGCAATGGCATTCACGTCAAAAGGTGGTGTAAATTCCAACGTCACAGAAACCCACTCACCATCAGTTCCAGTAACAACTGTTTCAGTGGCTAAAATCTCCCAAGATGCCACCCCATCTGGACAGCTAATTCCGAACCAAGGAAGATCTCCACATAACGGTGAACCATATAAACGCACATCAAATTCTTCTAAACCTCCATAAGCATATGCCACGTGAAAATTTAAAGAATAGCTCACTCCTCCCAACATTGAACCCAATAAACAGGTTCCTGCATATTCTCTATATCCCGATAAAAAATTGTAAAGACCGATAAATCCATCACCGCCTCCAGGTAAGGGAATGGCAGGCGGAACCGCTCCATCAAACCCAAACATATCAAGGCCACAAGAATTATAAAAATCGGAAGTAGCCGCTGATGCCTGATTCCAAGCCGTAGCGCAACTCAACATGCCTTCTTCCGTGGGACAACACTCTGTTATTTCAAAAGATGGATTTGGAATTAAACTAACGTCAATTAAATTATTACAATCGCAATCATCATCATTTAAATCAATGAGTCCGTCTCCATCATCATCTATCGCATTATAGCACAGTTCTTGACCGTAGCAAGTCAGCAACGGCGACAGCAATAGTAGCAGAAGAAACGCGTTTTTTTTCAAACCTTTGAATTGTAGTAGACTAGACCCCTAATTTACGGGTTTAGTTGTGTGTTTCAACAAATTATTTGACATTATTCTAAACATTGCCCTTTTCATGAAAGAATTCAAGAGCTTTCGCCAAGGCGAACTCCAGATCTTCGGGCAGTTTATCATGCAGCCAAGGTTGAGCAGCACTGAAGGTATGTCCGGCTCCCTTTACAACACACAATCGTGTCTCTGCCCATTCGGCAACTCGCTGTCCTTCAGAGACACTCACAGCTAAGTCCATGTCTCCATGAATTTGTAAAAAATGCAGGTTTAAGTTTGTTGCGGCGGTCTCTATATTTAAGGCGTCCTCATTATTTTTAAAATCTTCATAAAAACTATAAAAATGAGGCATGGCTTGGTTTGTTCTGCTGTTATTGACATACATCACGCCGCTATATTGCCATTCCGTTAATTCGTCCCCATTTGGAAAACGATTTGCAATATTGCTGATTCCGGCCAGGGAAATTAGTTTCGAAACGTTTTTGTTTTGTGCGGCTGTTAAAATGGCGACTCCTCCACCACGACTATGTCCAATTACATAAATGGGAATATCCATTTCACATTCTTGCCGAATAATGCGATTTGTTTCGTCAATGATTCGATTTAAATCATTGATCTCGTAGGTATACGTATTTTTTCCAAATGCTTCCAAATCTGGAAAATCAATGGGTTGCTCTACCGTACCGCCATTGTGCGACATATTAAATTTAACAAAGCCAAAATCAGCCTTTAAAAAGTAATTCTCCACTAAATTCCATGCGCCCCAATCCTTATACCCTTTGTATCCGTGTACAAAAATAATTACTGCATTTGCTTTTTCAGGAATCCTGCAATCAAACAAACTTTGTCGCTTATTACTCCCCTCGTAAACTTTATTTTTAAAATCTATTCGCATTCGATCACTATAAAAATTCAATAAACCTTATCTTTACCGTGAAGTTAGCTAAAGTTAAAATAACTGGAAATTTTGAAGCACTTAAAATATTTGTATTTGTTCCTATTATTGCTCACAATTACGGGTTGTAATAATAGTTTCGGAGATAAATATATCATCCATAATTTAGAGATTTATTTTACGCCTCAAAATGTGGGCAAGCACTATGTTGTGGATATGGCTGCATACTTTCGAGAGAATGATCTGCTACTAGATGAGCAGCATAGTATACAAATGACAAGTGATCAAAATGGTTTTATATTAAACATGGTTTTGGATGATGCTTTTAAATCATTACCAAAAGACCAAGATAATAACCTCGCTTTATTGGAGGCAGACATTAAGGAACAAGTGTTTGATGGGTTAAATTTTAGAATTCAAGTTTGTAATGCTAATTTTGTTCCAATTAAAATAGCCGAATAAGCTTTGATACAATTATAAAATGAAAATATCTGCCTCTATATATTCTGATAAGAAAAACGACATTTCAACTACGATTGCGGCATTGAACGAATCGCATGTGGATCTGATTCATGTGGATTGTAATGACGATTTAAATGTTTTTGCTGACATTGAAAAGATCCAGCAAAACTCAGACATCCCTGTTGATTTGCATATTATCACAAACAAGGCCGAGCGGTTTTATCCGGCTTTGGAGTCATTCGATATTGAGTATGTCACTTTTCAGTATGAAGATTTAGAGGATAAGCGTTTAAACATTCCGAAAGAATTCACGGGTCAATTAGGACTTTCAATCACAACAAATACGCCCATTTCTGTATTTGATGGGTATGCGGATGATTTTGATTTTATCCTGTTTATGGCAACCATTCCTGGTCAAAGTGGCGGTAATTTTGATAAATCAAACTTTAGACGTATCCGCGAATTTCAAAAAAAATATCCCACTAAAAAAGTGCATGTTGATGGCGGTGTGAATGCAGAAGTTTCTTTCATTTTAAGAAATATGGGGGTTTACGCATCTGTTTCAGGGTCATACCTGTTTAATTCTGCCAATATTAATACGGCATTATTGAATTTAAAGTTAAACGAGATTGATTCTGGATTTTTGGTGCAAGACTTTATGCGCGATTTAAACGAATCGCCTGTAATATATGAAGCTGATTTAGGATTAAAAGACGTTTTAACGTCAATGAGCGCGGGTAAACTTGGTTTTACAATGGTTTTAGGTACTGATGATAACTTGATTGGAATTATTGGGAATGCTGATTTAAGAAAAGGTTTATTAGAAAACCTTGATCATCCAAATGATTTGAATGTAAGGGATATGATCAATAAAGACCCATTAGTCATTTGGGATCATTATTCGGTTTATCAAATGTTACGCTTCATCAAAAAAGAAACTCGTCCGGTATTGTATTTGCCAGTTGTAGATAAAAATAAGAAAGCGGTAGGAACCGTTAATTTCATGAATTTAATAAAAGGAGAATTATGATCATCCACCTAAAAAAAGAGATTGGTAACGCAAAAGCTCAAGGGATTGCAAAAGCAAATAATGCATTTTTAATTGAAGAAGCAAATCAATACGTTTTAATTAGTTCTTCGGGACAAAAAGAAATTGATCCGCAGTTTGCAGATGCGGTAACTGAATCATTTGTATTCGATTCAGACATTCAATTGGCTTCTAGAGACTATCGTTCTGAAACGCGTAAAGTTACAATTGGAAATGTTACAATTGGAGGAAACACAGGCAATACACTTTTAATTGCGGGTCCTTGTTCGGTAGAATCAGAAACTCAAATTCAAGAATCATCTGCATTATTAAAAGAATTAAACTTGACAACTTTACGCGGTGGCTGTTATAAACCACGTACATCACCATACAGTTTTCAAGGA
Source organism: uncultured Crocinitomix sp. (assembly GCA_905478225.1). Taxonomy (GTDB): domain Bacteria; phylum Bacteroidota; class Bacteroidia; order Flavobacteriales_D; family Crocinitomicaceae; genus Crocinitomix. The sequence goes on along the minus strand of CAJQHR010000066.1, from coordinate 5,575 downwards.
TTAGGACTAGAAGGTTTGAAGCTATTAAAGCAGATGAAAGAGGAACACGGCTTAAATGTTATTACCGAAGTAAGAGATGCAACGCATGTGGCTGACGTTATTGAATATTCAGATGTCATTCAAATTGGTGCAAAAGCCATGTATGATCAAGGTATTTTAAGAGCTTGCGCCAAAACACAGAAACCTGTTTTAATTAAACGTGGCTTTGGCACTACCCTTCAGGAATTTGTGCAATGTGCTGAATTCGTTTTATCTGGCGGAAATCCAAACGTCATTCTTTGCGAAAGAGGATTAAGAACATTTGAAACCAAAACTCGTTTTACGTTAGACCTTTGTGGAGTTGCATATTTGAAAGAATATACGAATTGCCCAGTGGTTTTGGATCCAAGTCATGCCATGGGACATGCTTACGGTGTTCCTGATTTAACTAGAGCATGCGTAGCTATGGGAATTGATGGACTTTTAATAGAAGTTCACCCAAATCCTAAAGTGGCAAAATCTGATGCCTCGCAACAATTAAACCACCAGGAATTTAGAGATTTAGTTGCTACATTAAATCCAGTGGCTGCAGCAGTGAATCATAAAATTATTTAAATTTTAGAAAGAGAAACGCTTTACAAAATCTAAAAAACAGCAAAACATGAATTTATACAATCAAAATTTAGACTACCTGTGTGACAAAAAAGAAATTTCTCTTACGGAATTTGAAAACATTATTTACATACCAAAAGTACGAATAATGGAACCCACACCAGATGAATTAATTCGCATTGCTGACTATTTCCAGTTGCCAATTGACGTGTTGTTGCGTAAAGATTTAAAAATAGCCGATAAAGCACGTTTGCAAAAATTAAAACTCATCATACTAGATGTTGATGGCACCATGACAGATGGCGGCATGTACTTTACCGAAAATGGTGATCAAATAAAAAAATACAATACCAAAGACGGCATGGCCATTAAACGCGAAGTTAGAGACGGCATGCAATTCGGCATTATTTCGCACGGTCATAAATTGAATATGGTTGAAGATCGCGCTCAACTACTAGACATTAAAAATGTTTATGTAGGACAAGAAAGTAAAACGGAAGTATTAGGACGCTGGTGTGTTGATTTGAACATAAAACCAGAAGAGGTTGCCTTTGTAGGTGATGATATCAATGACATTGAAATCATGAAAGCTGTTGGACTATCTGCCTGTCCTGCAGATGCTATAAATGCCGTTAAATCCATTTCAGACATTGTACTTTCTAAAAATGGCGGCGCAGGTTGCGTTCGTGAGTTTTTAGATGAATGGTTGTAATCAATTATTGTGGCTAAAAAACTGATCATTGTTGCTGGACCCACCGCTGCAGGTAAAACGGCTTTTAGCATTGAGCTGGCGCAACATTATCAATGCCCCATCATCTCCTTTGACTCACGTCAGTTTTATCGTGAAATGAACATTGGAACGGCAAAACCAACTGCGGATGAACTCGCACAAGCCGAGCATCATTTTATCGGCAACATTTCCATTCACGATCGCTATACCGCAGGCATTTTTGAACGGGAGGCTTTAGTCAAACTCGAAGAGATTTTTCAAACAAATGATTTTTGCATAGCCGTTGGTGGCAGTGGTCTTTATATTAATGCACTTGCTTTTGGAATTGACAATATCCCTTCAGATCCGGAAGTGCGTTTAAAACTGCAAGAGCGTTGGAAAAACGAGGGTTTAGAAGTACTACAGCAGGAAGTGTTGGCAGTTGATCCAGCATTCTATAACACTTCAGACATGCAGAATTCACGCCGTGTTATTCGCGCCTTGGAAGTATTTGAAATTACAGGTAAACCCTATACACTTCTGCGTAAAAAACAACACAAAAAACGCCCATTTGAAATGTATTGGGTGGGACTTAACCTTGAGCGCGAAGTCTTATTCGATCGTATTAACAGGCGTGTGGATATGATGATGGAATTGGGTTTAGAAGAAGAAGTGAAAAGCCTATTTGATGAAAGAGAAATCAAAGCCTTACATACCGTTGGATACCGTGAACTATTCAGTTTTATGGAAGGCGAATATTCGAAAGTAAAAGCTGTTGAATTAATTAAGCGCAACACACGATACTACGCTAAGCGTCAGATCACATGGTTTAAAAAGAATGAATTAGTGAATTGGTTCTCACCCACTGAAACGCAGAAAATAATTGAAGAAATAGATAAATAAATTTCGGTTTCTGCTTTAAAATTATAATTTTGTAGAGCACTAACTATTAAATACAGGTAAAAATGAACGATAGAAATGATGAAGTTTTCTCTAAAAGAGTTAAAGCGGGTAAAAGAACTTACTTTTTTGATGTAAAAACTACAAGAGGGAAAGATTTATACTTGACAATTACGGAAAGTAAAAGAACGGGAGACTACGACGGAACACCTGAATACGAAAAGCACAAAATTTTCTTGTATAAAGAAGATTTCGAAAAATTCTCAGACGGAATGGGCGAAGCATTAGACAAAATCAAAAGCCTTTGGGAAACTGGTGAGTACAAAATGCCAGAAGAACGTCCTGAGTATGAAGAAAACAAAGAAGAAGTTTCTTTCGAGGAGCTTTAAAAAAGTGTATTTTTTGTCAGGCCTACTCTATTGTTTAGATTTCTTGTTTATGTTCAGGATATCATTACCATCTCGCTACCGCGCGATTGATTCGCGCGAGTAAATCTTAATTTTAGCTTAACATTCATCTTTAAAAATAACCCTCAAAGATCTCAACTCGACCTAACCACGAGATACAATCGGGTGCCAGCAAAGAAGTCATTTGTTTACATCCAACCTTATAGAATTATTGAAAATGAGTATTTTAGGGTTGAAATTATGAAAACTACCGGGACAATGCAGCTTAGTGTGGTGGACTTTATTCGCCTCTCACAATTTGTAAAAGTCATGTCTTTTTAGCCTTTACGCATGTTTATCGTAAAAATTAAACCCATGCCTAACTATTAAAAATTAAATGTGGCCGAGATTATTTTTAATCACATTTTGATGATGAATAGCGCCCCATTTTGAAGGTTTCGACTATGGCACATTTCGTTTTGATTCTTTACATGGCAATGTCAGTAGCTCAGTGGTAAAACGCTTTTTATAAGTCAATTATGAAGAGATCCTGAAGCAAAGAGTGAGCTAGAAGAACAGAAGAAAGTAATACTCATCTATTAAAGAAACGAGCATAAATACTTTCCTTTTAACAATTTAGTAACACCTCCATACTTCCCAATGACTTATATTAGGGCTAAATTTTTTATTTTTACTTATGATCAGAAAAAATATAACAGCACTACTTTTAATCATGCTTTGTTTTACCAAAACAGGTTTTGGTCAAGAGGAAAAAACAGTTTTAGATGCTCCAGAATCATGGTTAAAGGAAATTATTCCTTTCCCACTTAGTTTTGCGCCCTCTATCCCCTATGTTGGTTTTGAAGATTTGCGTTTCGCTCCTAGCTGGTCTGACTCTACGCACGAAAACTTTTGGACATACATGTTTGTTTGGTATGTAGATAAAAGCGCACCAGTAAACAAGGAGTTGTTGAGCAAATACATTAATGCTTACTATGACGGACTGATGCAGATTGAAGATCAGAATAAAAACGAATTTAAGGATAAACCTTTGCAGATAACATACAGTGCTTTTGTAAAAATGGCCAATGGTTATACCGGAGAGATGCGGGTTTATGACAATTTTTTCAAAAAAACTTACATCACATTAAACATTCGAGTTAAAGAGACTTTTTGCGATAAAATGAATAAACAAATCATCCGTTGCGACGTCTCAGCACAACGTTTCACCCATAAAGTTTGGGACCAATTTGATTTGGTTAAAGTAAAAGGAAAATGTAAATAGTGCTTTTCAAAACACAGGAAATTATCCGTTTTAAATTGCGTATTTTTAGCATAAATTAAATGAGAATGCTAAAAAATTTAACGCCCCTACGCCTATCCACTTTTATCTTAATTTTCATCAGTTTCAGTTGTTCATTCGATAATAATCGCCCAATTGACAGCCCTAAAGATGAAGCGGAAAAGGAAATAAGGTACTTGGAAGCAGATGATGAAAATGTGAAGCGCGCATATATAGAAGCCCAACAAAATTTACCTGAATTAGAAGACTATTTTAATAAAAATGACAACGATCAATACTTACTTTACCTAAAAAAATTAAATTTGAAGAAAGCGGAGAGGCTGAACATATGTGGGGTGTTTTGCTTGATATTTTTGACGGTCAATATAAAATTCGGTTAGACAATGAACCTGTATCACTTAAATATGTGCAATACGGAGACACGCTAACCGTCAATAAAACTGAAGTAGAGGATTTTCTAGTTTACGAAGGCCAAGAGATTTTACTCGGCGATTATATGAACTGGTTTATTGAAGAAAATCATTAAACCAACTATTTATATACTGCACATTACATCCTTGAACTGGCGCTGAGGAGCAATATGAAAGTAGCTGATGTGACCAGAACACTTGACAGTGCTTTAGAAAAGCTGGGCTAGATAAAAACAATAGCCCGAGACTGCTGAGCGATAACGGTTCTTGCTACATCAGTTCAGAACTGGCTGATTACATTGAAGATAAAGGAATGAGTCATATTTGAGGAAGGCCAATGAATCCACAAACTCAGGGCAAAATAGAACGTTGGCACAGATCAATGAAAAATGTGGTGAAACTTGAAAATTATTATTTGCCTGGTGATTTGACAAACAGACTTGAAGAGTTTGTTAACGGTATCATGAATCACTGCAAAACCTAACACCAGCAGACGCGTACTTTGGACGCGGTCAAGAGATCTTCGATCAAAGACATTTAATTAAACTAAAAACAATGAAAAAAAAGAAGAAAGCAACACCTGTTACAAAGATTAAATTTATGACTTAATTTTGACTATCTCTGGTGAACATTAGTTTGAAGACTTACAATTAATTGGGGTAAATGTCCTTTAGGGCTAGGCAAGTCCTTTATGGTTCTAATTTTGGAAGCAGTGTTCATAGCAGTATAAATTGGGTTAGTTTAAAGTGCTGTAGGTCTTCAAATTATAAAACAGTGAATTTCAAATTCTAATCAAGAATTTCATCAGACTCTGAAATTCCAAATGTGCTTTGCTCTTTATTCTTAACGGACATCAAAAATTTATTTTGGTGAATTTGAGAATTTTTGATCATTCTTACCCCCATAAATATCGCCACAATTGCTGCAACATCAGAAACTAAGCCAATTAAAGAGGCCATCTGAAATGCATCCATTTCAGTTGCATTATTCGTAATTTGAATCGAAATAGTTGATGTAATTCCAGATATGATCCAAAATGCCCACCACATATTTACAACATTCAATGACGTTTCAGCTGTTTCGTGATCGCTTCCTCCATCTATAATTACATCATATGTTTCGCTTAACTCATCTACGTCACCACCAACGCAGCTTTGCGTACGATTCCAAATATCTCTCATAATTTGGTAAGGCTTAAACCAATTCGCTATTGGAATAAACCAATAACCTGCTGCCCATCCCTCAGAGGCAACTAAGCCTTTTTCTCCAGCCTTGT
>CAJQHR010000065.1 GCA_905478225.1 uncultured Crocinitomix sp. | reverse complement strand
TTTGGTTGTGTTTTTCGAATGTTTTTAACGCCCTAATTCTAGCACAATCATCAATAGCTGTGTATTGATAGCGTTTAACTGTTTTTGCTTCTTTAGAGTTAAATCGTAAGAACTTGACGTCAACTTGTAAGCACATTCTCTTGATCAGTTAATTTACCTTTATATAGTAGACAATGTTCATGTATATCTCCTTCTTTCTTGAAAGAAATAATATTGAATTCACCATATTTCGTGGGCAATTTTGCTGTATTCGAAAAATGAATTTCCATTATGTTTTATCAAGATCAGCTATTACTTCTAATAATGCAGGACCTTCTGTTTGAAATAACTCCTTCATTTTTACTTCCAACTTTGCGTTGTACTCTGCGCTTAATCCTTTCAGAGTTAAGCTACAATACATCTCGAATATCTTTTGTTTTGTCAAATATACTTTTTGCAAAAGGGCATAATGGTATAATGCTCACATTCATTTTACGAGCAAATTCAACGGCTGTCATCACTAGTTTTTTTCCTACATTTTTTCCTCTAAATTCGGGTTTAACTTCTGTATGATCAATAATAAACCTGTCTGTCCCCGCCCAAGTATAGGTCATCATTCCCGCTTCAATATTATTCTCACTAGCTTTAAAAAGCCCCTTTTCTTCAGTATTAATTTGTTTTATTTCCCTTTAATATGTTCCTTTTATTGTTTTCATTCGACATGTTTTTTGTGAGGCCATATTTTTTTTGAAATTGTTGAATTAAATTGTGTAGATAATAAGGTGTTGAGCCTTTATTGAAGTCAATTTGACCATACCGGATTGGTGTTTCTTAACCGCTTGTCGCTTCGAGATAGATTCTCCATCCACTAAAAAATCATCATGCTCAGAAAAAATAAGACATGGAGAATCAACTTCAATTGATTGACTGCTGTTGGCTTTTAATTTAATAGCCGATAATTCTTTTGATTTACATTTGAATCCTTTCTTATTGATGATTCCAAAGCTTTCTTTATGTTCTTCTGATACTTTTATTGAAACCATTCTATTCTCCGATATTCCATCTAGTCCATTTTGATTAAAAATATCTCGTTGAATTTGAAGGCCTTTCTCATTGGGGACTTGAAGATTAAAAAAACCATGACGAACATGAATATTAGGTGGTTTTATTTCCATTAATTGGTGATAACTCATTTTGAGCGCAGAAGCAACTAGGTTGCCGCCTGCCATTAAACCAAATGTGGTCAATCCTGCTAGTCTAATAAAACTTCTTCGTTCCATATCTATAGTTTAGTCAAAGGTTTCTGTTAAATGGCCCATTTTGCCTTCTTGATAATCTGCCATAGCTTGACGAATTTCGTTTTCCGTATTCATTACAAACGGTCCGTACGTAGCGACCGGTTCTCCAATTGGCTCTCCCGATAACAAAATGAACCGACTATCTTTAGTCACTTTAATCGCTATTTTCTCACCATCATTATTAAACCAAAACATATCTTTTGCTTGAGCAATTTTTCCATCAGACTCAAGCTCACCATCAAGAATGTATATCAAGGCGTTATAGCTTTTAGGTATTTCAAGTAATAAATCTGCTCCTGCTTTTGTTTCAAGTCTCAATAAAGTTTGAGGACTGTATGTTTTTGCAGGACCTTTTACGTTTTCAAACTCTCCAGCTACAACATGTATAGTTGCGTTGTCTTTCTTTATTGAGGGGCTTTTGTCAGCTGATAATGGTAAATAGTAAGGCGTTTCCATTTTATGCTTTGAGGGTGTATTTACCCAAAACTGAATAATTTCATTTTCACCACCCTTTTCAACCATTTTTTTACTGGGGCGTTCACTGTGAATAATGCCTTTTCCAGAATGAATCCATTGAGTTCCGCCAGCAGTAACAACTTCATTATTACCTAATGAGTCTTGATGTTGAACACCACCTTTAAAAACGAAAGTTACAGGCGAAAAGCCTCTATGTGGATGTGGGCCAACACCTGATTCACTTTGCGGCTTTCCTTGTTTCACAGGGAGCGAACCATGATGAATCAAGATAAATGGATCTATTTGATCCACAGCTCTATCTGGTAGGGGTTGCTGTAAATGAATCCCACCCATATTAACTTTTTGAGAGGAAATTATTTTTTTAATTGTTCGATTACTCATGGAGTCTAGGTTTTGTGAAAAAAGGATTTAAACCAAAGAAAATCATAGCTGGAAAAAAGTGCATGGGTATTGCTAACCCAGGAAGCATTTCGGGAAATTCAACCTCTAAAGGCAAACTCATACTCAATGGTCCAAGAATACTCAGGAAGCTGAGGACCGCTATCAAAACATTTAGCCAACCTTTTAGATTGGTTTTTTTGAAGCGTTCCAACAATCCATAACCAATTGCCATTAGTATGCATCCAAAAATTGACGCCCCTACTATTGATCCAGGGTTAATAATTGCACTGAAGTCGAGGAGCATGGCGCCTTCATAGGCCTTTTGATAAACGATTCCAGCAATGCCTGCTAATACTCCCGCAGTGACGCCATGAATAAGAAATTTCTTCATGAGATTACTTTTTGGTTACGGGCAAAGAAACCTCCAACTTGATATCATCCGAAACCTTCTCCATAGATTCTCCAATATTGAAGTCAATTCGATTAACGGAAAAAGTCGATTTGAATACATTGTTAGAAAAGGTAAATGGAAGTGTCATTTCCTTATCTACACCATGCATTTCCATAGTTCCAGTTACCGAATATCCAGTTTCTGTTTTAGAGAAATTACTGGACTTAAATTCAATATTCGGATATTTCTCAGCATCAAACCATTTAGCGCTTATTGCATGCTTGTTTTGCATCCCGTTGCCAGTGTTTATAGAATTAACATCTACTTTAAAGTCACATTTGGATGATGCGAGATCATTCTCATTAAATTGAATATCTCCATTTATCGTTTTAAAAATTCCTTCAGGATCACCTGTAGAACTTGAGAATTTAATCTCGTAGCCTTCTGAGATAGTCCAATTTAAAGAACTACTAATTGTAAAAGCAGATAGTATAAGAATTGAGCTTGCTAATATGATATTTTTTATTGATTTCATCTTTTTTGTTTTATTGATTAATAATTTGATTATAAGTTTATATGTGAACCATCACAATAAGGAGGGTTCTTAGTTTGTTTACACATACACATGGCAGCAGTTTTAGATTCTTCTGCTTTAAATACCTTTGGAGCAAATTCGCTTCCTGCATGTGCACCATTGCACCAAGGTTGATTTGCTGAATTACCACATGCACACCATGCATATGTTTCGCCTTCTTCTAATTGTTGCATTTGTGATGTTGTTCCCGCTACTTTTGCTTTTTCCATAGTTTGTTTATTTCGTGTTTAATAATGATTTATATGATTCTTTATTCGCAAAGAATAAGAAGATATTCATAGCCATTGCAATTGCTGCTCCGCCAATTCCTGCAATATCTAAGAACAAGTGAAATAGGAACGCATTCAGTAAAACGGGAAAAACAACAACTATTGCCAATGATTGATATTTGTTTATCAGTAATAAAACGCCTAAAGCAATTTCAATGATTGCTACGATCGACATTATATAGCCGCTTTTTACGAGTGCCCCCATAAACTCACCAGCCGCTTCTGGCATGGCAGGCATAGGCATAAATTGAAGAAATTTGTTGAGTCCAAAAATGACTAACATTAACCCTAAAAGGATTCTAACGATTAATTGTGCTTTTTTCATATGTACTAAAATTTATTTAATACAAATGTCAGTACAAATTAATACCTATGCATTCATGTAGATTAACAAATCACAGAATTGTTATTTTTTTCTGGCTATTTCGCCTCTTAGAGTGCTTAAGGCTTGTGGAGTAATACCTAAATAGGATGCAATCATTCGTTGAGGTACTCTATTGGGAATTTTAGGGTATGTTTCTAAAAACAATTCATAGCGGTCTTTTGCAGAGGCACTCATTAACATGATTACTCTTCTCTGCAAGACAGCAACTCGTCTTGATAAAAGATTGACATTGTTTTTTAGCTGATCAATATTTAGGTCGGATTTAAATAGTAGTCTTCTGTCCAAAATAATCACTTCTGATGCTTCAACGCAATCAATAAAAAGTTTAGCCGGTTGATTAAACTCTTGAGACTCAATATCGGCAATTACCCATTTTTCGGGAGCAAACATGAAAACGTGTTCTTTTCCCTTATTGTCAATTGTATAGCTTCTTATTAATCCTTTTTTAACAAAGAAAGCTTTAGAGCAATTTTCTCCCTCTCTCTGAAGGATATCCCCTTTACTAAAATTTGAGGTATTCTCTTTTGAATCAAGGCTTAATATTTCGTTAATGTTTTCCATTCTTTTTTAATGCACGCCAACGTACGGCTAAAATCTATATGAGTTTTATTCCTTTTATCCGCCTCAGGCGCATGTGCCACTCCCCCAACAATAAACTTCAAATGAAAATCCATAATTGGGTTAATGGCAATACGGAAAGATAGCAATAAAATCATTACAAGTTGCCAGAATTCCAGAAAACTGACCAAAGGCTTATTTTACCGCCAAACAGGCTAAAACAGCCATGTAATTCACAAGCCCACCAACTTATAAACGCCTCAACTTAAATAGGAAAGCTCAATTGAAACGGGTAGCGTTTATTCATATTTCGATAGCGTACAATCTCCGTCGCAATAGGCTCGCAGTTTTCCTTTATAGGTCCAGTTATAAAGGTCGTTCAATTTGAATTCAAAGTAATATGTACGAATATATGTTTCATAAACAACGTCTATTATTCTGATGTTATTAGAATCAAAGGGGTGATCGCCAAACAGAATGATATTGCCTTTTGTGTCTATTAAAAAACGGCCTTCAAAAAATAATAGTGCTCGTGAAATGTGGAGTCATTTTTTTCAAGTATTTTCATACTTATCTGGTAGGTTGAATCTTCTGCGAAAGTTGAATTTAGAGCATTTTTGCAATATTTAATGGTATCACAATACTCCGAAATTTCCTTATCCTTCGATTCAAATTCGCACTCAAAACTCTTCCCAGTATATTTTGAATAGGGATAGGTATTACACGAATCATTCTCCTTTTGCGCAAGCGAAAACTGATGAATAAAAACGATACAAATCAAAATGGATATCCGCATAATTTATTTTGCGCAATTATACCGCTCGAAAAATAAATTACGTGTTCTTTGCATCCCGCGCACTACCTGACCGCCAAACGTTCTAAAACCGTCTCGCCATTCACGTCCATTTCTAACATGTAAACGCCCGTACTTAAATCGGAAAGCTCAATGGAGACCTGCGCTGTATTTGGTTGAGCTTGATGCACCAATTTACCATCTGCTGAATAGATGCGTAGGGCATCTATCGCTTGGTTGGCAGTTACTTGGAAGTTACCATTGTTCGGATTTGGATAAACGTTGAAAGTTACCGGTTCGTTCACCGTGAGCGCTGAGAAGAACTCAACCGTAGTTTCGCTGCCGTGACTTTCGTTATAAAAAGTTCCGCTTCCGTTGGCTTTTAACTTGGCAGCTTTCACCATGTAAATGTATACCCCCGCATCTGGAACGGACATATCCGTATAAGTCGTTTCTTCAATGATATCGGAATTTACCTTGCTCCATAAACCGCCTTCTACTCGGCGATAAACATTATAGCCATCCACACTTCCGTCTGTACTTGCCGCCCAATTGATAATTGTGTTTTCTGCATCAGTTGCAGCCGCAACAACTCCTGGAGGTGCCACATAATACATTCTTACTGTTGGATCGCCTAATTGCGTTACATAAGTGCCTTCGTAGGTCACAATATCACCGCCACCCAAGGTGAGTGAAAAATAGTCTGAAAACAGGTCTTGCGAAAGTTGTGCTGAATAGCCAATATTCTCGCCTAATGCCATGTGCTGATAATGAAAGTTTGGTCGACCTGCCCAAGAGCAAGCTAATGTTCTACCTCCAGCAATTGATGCACGGAGTAAGTTGTTTGGTGTATCCCAATCGCCAAAATTACTACCATAAAGCATAGTAAAGGTCGATTCGTTAAATCCATCTGCAATGTGATTCGTTGTTAAAGCAGAACCGCCATTAATACCATTTGCCAAAGAATAAGTTCCGTTACCTGAGCCATAAGACCATAGATAATCCGCTCCACTATTTAAAGTTCCCCAATAATCGAACTCTTCCACGTCATCTGGTCCAAAAAATGCGGTAAAATTTCGAATGGCATTTTGAGCAAATCCTTCTAATACAAACTCCACATCCCCCTGATCAAACAATCCTCTATCTGTTGGGATATAGTTTGCCATTTTAAATTCATGCGCCTTGTTCAAATAATTCCGCATTAAATCTTCTTCCGACTCATCAAAAGTGTTTAAATTGTAAAAATCAACCCGACTCACTTGCAAGGTCACCTGTGATGGCATAACACTTTGATCAAATTTGCCATCCCCTGGTATATTATCATTTCGTGGATCAATTGCCGTTACGGTATTCACCTCCGTATCCGTCCATTCACCAAACATATCTGCGTAATACAAATCTGCTGGCCATGCACCGCGGTGATAATAAATAAAATCAGGATATAAATTTCCAGAATAAGGCACTGCAACATGCCCAAGAATATACAATCCAACCAAATTATTTAAAGCTGCATATTGCGCTGAAATTAGATCCTTAACTTCAGGTGGAGTTGCTGTTGAATCAACAACGAGCGTAGTGACCATCCAACCATCCGTATACATGTCATATTCTAAAATATCCAATTCGGCAGTTAAAGCATCAGCATGGCGCTCATCTACCAATAATAATAAATCACCTTTGTTCGGATTTAGCGTGGTTTTAATGCCTGAATTAATATAACTCCAAGCATTTACGCCTCCCCCCGTTCGCAACTGATTCATATATTCATACGACCGCCCAATCACCACATTGGTATCCGTAAATTCCAACGTTCCACCTGCAGCAACACTTCCAATACTCGTTCCCCAGCCCACGGTTCCTTTTTCCTTCTTCCAAATAAAATAGGTTTCTCCGCCCACAGCGTTTGGCAGCCATTTTAGCGTGATGGTCGAAGCACCTTCGTCCACCTCAGCCCACATTTGAACGGTCCAATTATGAGAACCATCTTGAGCAAAAGAACCAAACGTAATAAAGAGAATAAATAGCGTAATAATTGATTTCATAAGTAGTAGTTTATTCGAATGAATATACCAATTTTAATTGTCACATAAAAATCTATTTTAAATACAATCAGAATGTTAATATTGGCAATAAGTCAGAAACCTAGTAATCTATTGAATTTGTAGCGTATATAGCACATCTTAATTTTAACAATTTAAATTACGATTGTTAATATTTTTTGCGGGACTTGGCCTTGTAAGGCCTGAAAAAATCACACTATGGAGAATACTCTCAGAATCATTATTTCTGGATTTGGGACATTAATGATGACGACATAGGCGATCAATTTTGGGAAGGAGCTGTAGACGGATCACCCGTTGGTGGATTGTATAATAACTGGGGAGATGAACCAGACGATTTTGGCGATTCGCAAGATGGAGCGGCAATGTCTGTGAACGGATGGCCCTTAGGTATTGCGGGAGAATGGAATGGTGTGAATGATGATGCCAATGAATTATTCTTTTTTGTTGAATATGAGCCCGTAGATGGAATTGAAGAAGAAAATCAATCTTCGATCAGCATTTATCCGAACCCCGTATCTGATTTATTGTTCTTCACCGTGGATGTTAATGTGCAAATTGAAATGATTCGTTTTTATGACGTAGCCGGACAAATTGTTCAGATAAATACCGAGAACTGGACGGAAGGAGTTGACGTATCTGGATTGCAAGGCGGTACATATTTTATCGAAATCAAGTTGGAGGACGGTGTAATATTTACTGAAAAGTTCATAAAATAGACCCGCATTGGCATATTCAGACTACCTTTGGGCAAAATTGTGAATTGTGACTTTTGAAGATTTAAATTTAGGCAGACCTTTAATGAATGCATTGGGAGATTTGGGGTACACTACCCCTACTCCAATTCAACGTGAAGTATATTCTACTATTCTTGCTGGTAAAGACGTTGTAGGAATTGCACAAACAGGTACAGGTAAGACATTTGCTTATATTTTGCCTGTTCTCAGACATCTTAAATACTCTGAACAAAAACACCCACGTATTCTTGTATTGGTTCCTACCAGAGAATTGGTGGTACAAGTGATGGGAGAAATTGAAAAACTATCCACCTATATTAATGTTCGAATTAAAGGAGCATATGGTGGAACCAACATCAATACACAAAAACAAAACGTTTATGACGGATGCGATATTTTAGTCGCCACACCTGGCCGTTTATTAGACTTGGCTTTATCTGGTGTATTGCGATTGAAGCACATTCAGAAACTCATTATAGACGAGGTTGATGAAATGTTGAACCTTGGTTTTAGAACACAACTCACCAACTTATTAGATATCTTACCAGAGCGCAGACAAAACTTACTTTTTTCTGCGACCATGACCACAGATATTGATGCGGTGATAGATGCCTTTTTTAATACACCTGAAAAATTCACAATTGTTCCAGAAGGAACGCCATTAGACAATATTGAACAACGCATTTATCGCGTGCCGAATTTCTATACAAAAATTGATCTTTTAGAACATTTATTAGCAACTGACGAAACAATGACGAAAGTGTTAATTTTCGCAGAGAGCAAACGCTTAGTCGATCGTTTAGAAGAGAAAATAGCCGAAAATCACCCCGACCAAATTGGTGTGATACACTCCAATAAATCACAGAACTACAGACTGCGTTCAATTGAACGTTTTCAAAATAACGCCCATAGAATTTTAGTGGCAACCGACTTAATTGCAAGGGGGATTGATTTCGAAGATGTCACGCATGTCATCAATTTTGACACACCAGATTTTGCAGAAAATTATTTGCACCGTATTGGACGAACAGGAAGAGCAGAAGCTAAGGGAGTGTCAATTACTTTTACAAACGAGGTTGAAGAGGAATATCAAGCAGCCATTGAAGCCCTAATGAATTATAAAATTCCTCAATTTGATTTGCCAGAAGGCGTTGAAATTTCAACTATTTTTACACCAGAGGAACAACCCAATTTAGCGGATAAAAACTATTTACCTGAAGTAACTCGTAAAGGCGTTAAGAAAGAAACTCATCAGAAAAAAGACAAAAATTTAAAAGAAAACAAAGGAGGTTCTTACCGCGAAAAAATTAAAGCAAAGTATAAGAAACCAAAAACACGCGGTCAAAAACCACGAGGGAATAAGAAGCGGTAATTTCTAGTTCTGAACTTATTCAGTATGCCATTTTTCATAACCTATCATCCCCAGTAATCAAGGTAATCCTGCAATGTATTGAAGGTTATGAAATTGTACGTGCTCTTTTTTCGATTGGTTGAATTTTCATCATATATATCGTAATACTCGCATTCAATAATCTCGTTTCCATCATAACTGTAAACTCCTTTTTTACCATTTCGAGTCACATAAAAATAGTTTTGTGTATAGTCCCCATTGTGGATATGCTCCTCTATGGTTTGCTCTTGAATGGGAATGAGCTCCTTTCCATGACTATCAAAAACTCCCTGGTATATAACTGTATCCTTGGCTACTTTGTAAATACTCTTATCGTAATAGGCACTGTTTTCAGTGAATGAACCAGCCATATATATGGGTTCATAAAGGATATTTCAATGAAAATCACATACGCCTTCTTTTCCATTCAAAATGGTAATCAAGCGGTTGGTTCTTTCATTGTTTAGCCAAGAATAAATTGGGATTAAATTATCGTACAGAAATGGAATTCGTATGTTTCCTTGCCCATCCAAAAGCCCCATTTTTTCATTTTTTGAAGCTTTGACTAATGTTTTGCAAGCATAATTTTCAAACTCACAAATAAATGTATGGAGATTGGCTTCTTCTTTATTGATAAACGATTCAGTTTTGGAATAAACACTCATGGGTTTACCTGGCTCTTTTGCAATAATTTTGTCCGGAATATAATTATAAGAAGTTGTGGAAATTACGTCTTGAATCAATTCATATTCAATTTTTGGAAATATTTGAGCTCCATTGTGACAATAGTAAGTTGCACGATTATTACTATAACAATGAATAGCTCCTGTAAGAACGTCATATCTGATGCTGTCGCAGGTTCCAGGAAATAACCGCTTTAAATTAGAATAACGCTGTAGCCATACCTGCTGATTCTTTTTAAAGAGAAAATATTCCTTGAATGCTGGCTGAGTTTCTCCAATAAATCGTGCAAGACATTGAATCGTATCATAAATGGCTGGAATTATGACTTTTCCTTTCGCATTCAAAACCCCTATTTTACCATCTTTTTTAAATCGCAAGTAGTTTTTAGCAGGTTTGCCGTTTTTCGCTGAAAGATAGAACTGATCTATAAATTCATAGTCGTCGGCTGTAATAACCTCGAACATCTTATTCTTTGGCAGGTTGTCATAGGTGAGTTGAATACCCATTCCTCTTTCGGTTGTATAGGTCGTATATACTTTATCCTGTGCATGAAGCAATGTGGTAACTAAGGAAAGTAATAGAATTGAAGCGAAACGCATGTTAGCAAGTTAAAAAATACTCCGTAACTATAAATGTTTTAAATCCAATTGTTACACTTTTTTGAAGAAATCCGAAAAAACCTCCTTTAATACTCAGGTCAACTAAAATAGGGGGGCTGCTTATTTAAATATAAAGTTTTGCTTTTTATGCGAAGCGGGGTCAAATGGAATTAAACCATTTTCTGATTGAATAAATGCTTGATAATTTAAACTTCTTAAAAACTCAAAACACTTATCGCGATTTTCGTTTTCCCAAAGCTCTAGATATACCACTGGTTTATCTTTCTTTAATAGATCAGAAGCACCTTTCAACGCAAAGTATTCAAAGTTCTCAATGTCCATTTTAATACCCGCAATTTTTTCTCCGTCGGCGATATCATCTAACAATTCACAATTCACATCAATCTGCTCCCCCTCGTTCCATTCATCAATTGAATCGTGAACCACATGCGCAAGGCCCTGCATTTTAACCTTACCATTTAACGGAAGCACCATTTTTAATAGGGCTTTTTCATCTCCCACGGCGCTGGGTATTAGTTCTACATTTGTCAATTTATTTTTCTCCACAATTTGTTTCAAAATCGCGAAGTTATTTGGCATTGGTTCAACCGCAAATATTTTTCGATCATTAAAACGGGTCGCTAAATGATAGGTCATTATTCCAATGTTTGCCCCCACATCCATAATGGCGCCCTCTTGATCTATGGCGTCCATAAATGCGAAAAAATCTTTCTCCTTCGCATCATTTTTCAGCGTTCGAATTTTGTACTTCGAAAACACACGTAGGTAACGTTCGTAACCCAGTGATTTTTGTAGCAGATACTTGACAAAATTCTTCATAGCGGTCACAAAAATAGGATAAAATTAAAGAAAGCCATAAATTCGCCGTAATGAGAATAGCGATCAACACTCGTTTTTTATTAAAGGACAAAATGGAGGGCTTTGGCTGGTTCACTTTTGAGACGGTAAAACGGATCGCAGAAGCGCATCCGGAACATCAATTTGTTTTCTTTTTCGATCGTCCTTTTGATCCAAAATTTGTATTTTCTAAAAATGTAGAACCTGTTGTATTGAATCCACCAGCACGTCATCCTATTCTTTTTAAAATTTGGTTCAACATTTCTGTCAAACGCGCTTTAAAAAAACATAAAATAGATCTGTTTTTCTCTCCAGATGGATTTTTATCATTAACTACCGACACGCCACAAGTCGGCGTTATTCACGATATTAATTTTGAGCATTTCCCAGAAGATTTGCCCAAAGCTCCTCGGAATTATTTAAAGAAGTACTTTCCGCTATTTGCAAAAAAAGCCCAGCATCTTATCACCGTGTCCGAATTCTCAAAACAGGATATTGCGAAAACTTACAACATTCCTTTAGATAAAATAACCGTAGCACACAATGGCGGATCGGATGCATTTAAGTCGCTTAACGAAGCTGTAAAATTAGAAGTTCGGAATAAATTCACCAATGGTAAGCCGTATTTCATTTTTGTGGGCGCCTTGCATCCTAGAAAAAATTTAGGGCGACTGCTTGCCGCATTTGATGCCTTTAAAAAAGAAACAAATTCGGACAATCAATTGCTGATTGTCGGGGAAAGTTTATGGAAAAATGCTGGTTTTACAGAAAAACTCGGTCAAATCACGCACAAAGATTCCATTCACTTTTCTGGTCATGTTGACCTAGATACATTAACGCAGCTTATGGGCAGTGCACGTGCACTCACGTTTGTATCCTATTTTGAAGGATTTGGAATTCCTTTAGTTGAGGCCATGAAAGCCGGAACACCAATTGTTTGCGGTGATAAAACTTCTTTACCTGAAGTTGCTGGTGAGGCGGGTCTAATGACTGATCCCTATTCGATCGATTCAATTAAAAACGCCTTGGTGCGGATTGAAACGGATGAAGAATTGAGAAAAGACTTAATTGCCAAGGGGCTTGAAAGAGGTCAACTTTTCAGTTGGGATTTTACAGCTGAAAAAATTTGGGCGGTTCTGGAGAATCATTTCCCTGCTGAGTCGAAATCATAGGAATCATAGCGTTAAGCACATTCTCATTTCTGAAATCACTTATTTTCACTATCTTGTTCCTATTATTCATAAACTATGTCATTAAAAAAATCACTCTTATTCGGTGCAGCTGTATTGGCTGCAGGCCTTGTTACGGCGCAAACAACTCAGCGAACTCCGCTATACGAAACCTTTACTTCTTCGACCTGTCCGCCATGTACGCCAGGAAATATTCATTTAGAAGGACTCTTTAATGAGGCGGTGAACGAAGGCACATTTACTTCGTTAAAATATCAAATGAGCTGGCCAGGAACGGGAGATCCATACTTCACATCAGAAGGTGGTTCAAGAAGAAGTTTTTATGGTGTTAGTTCGGTTCCCCGATTACAAATTGATGGCGGATATGATGCGAGTCCAACTGGATTGACACAAGGAGAAATGGATGCAGCTGCGGCTCTTGAATCTGCAGTTGCGTTAGATGCTTACTTCCAAGTGAATGAAGGCACACAAACGGTAACTATCCAAGTTGACGTAACGGCTTTGCAAGATCTAGAAAGTTCAGGCGGTTTATTTTTACACTGCGCTATTTTTGAAAAGCAAACAACTGGAAATGTCAAAACAAATGGCGAAACGGAATTTGAACATGTCATGAAAAAAATGGTTCCCGGATTGGGTGGAACATATTTGGGCGGTTTAGATGCTGATGAAGTTGTTTCAATTGACCTTGAACATGTATTTGCTGGAGATTATGTGCTCCCTCCTGATGCAACTGATCCAATCGATCATGATGACGAGCATTCTGTAGAAGAGTTTTCTGATTTAGGAGTTGTTGTTTGGGTTCAGCGTAGTTCAACACGTGAAATATATCAATCACGCTATGCCGCTGAAGGAACAGCGAGTATTGAAGAGAATAAAGCGGACGCTTTTACACAACTCTCCATCTATCCGAATCCAACAAGCGATATGGCCATGGTAACTTATGCTACGACTGCTGATGCAGGTGATGTGACATTAATTGTACACGATAACGCAGGGAAAGTAGTGTTGGAACAAATTGTTGCTAACAATGGAACTGAAACTATGACGAGCGAAATTGACACAGAAAATTTAGATAATGGAATGTACTTCGTGACCTTATCAACAAAACTAGCGCAAAAAACTGAAAAATTGAGCGTACTTCATTAGACCTCTTTTTCTCTATAAACTAAAAGTTCAAAAGTGCATTTCGAGAACCTAAATGTACTTTTGGACTTTTTTTATGCCTTTTTTGAAAAGCAAAGCGATTTCCTACAATGAAAAAATACTATGGGGACTTGGGGTAATGATATTTCGGATAACGATCAATATTCAGATTTGAAAATTGAGTTTTTCGAACTGTATAATAAAGCTGTTCCCGTGGATGTTATTTCAGAATCCATCATAAAAGAACATAACGAAAATTTTGATTCAGATGAAGATTCGAATAATTTTTAGTTTGCTCTGGCTGATTTTCAATGGCAATGCAAAGCTTTAGATGACCGGGTTCTTGAAAAGATAAAAAGTGTTGTAAAGTCAAAGAGCTATTTACTTTTATGGCAAGAATTAGATGCAAGCCAAGAAGACTTGGCAGCCCGTGAAAAAAATCTAGACGAATTTTTAACAAAAATTTCAAGCTCAAAAAAAAATGCTAAAAGCTGAATCAAGAAAAAATTATATGATTCCATTTACAAAAAAGGCGACCTACTTGTTTATAAACGCACAAATGGAAATTACGGAGGATCTTTGGTCATACAAGAAGAAAAACAAACAGAATTTGGATATAATCTTATGGCGGTTACTAACATAGACCAAAAGAATAAACCCAATTTAAAAACATTCAAAAAAGCATTTGTTGATTATAAAAAAGCAGGTGAATGGGCTGACAAAGCACATTTTTATCCTTCTTTAATATATGTTTACGGAAAGTTCTTCCAATCACAAGTATTTGACAATTGGGAAATTGAAGTCATTAAAAATGTCAAAATTGAGGATATCGATTTGGAATATTTTGACTATGTCAGAACTCATGGTGATTGGCAATTGATACAACAATTTTCACCCATAAATATATTCTCAGAAATAGAGCAACATTTAAGAATAAAGCAATTGTTAAAAAATAAAAAGTGGTTTCAATAAAAAGTCCTATCGTTTCATTGCGCGATCCATTTCACGTTTGACATCTTTATCTTTTAAGTCGCCTCGTTTATCGTGGAGCTTTTTACCTTTTGCTAAATGAATTCTGATTTTAGCTAAGTTCTTTTCGTTGATGTAAAGAAGAGATGGAATAATAGTGAGCCCTTTATCTTTTAGCTTTTTTTCGAGTTTCTTCAACTCTACTCTTTTCAAGAGTAATTTCCGCTCTCGGCGGGGATTGTGGTTATTATAACTTCCGTTTTCGTATTCGCCAATGTACATATTACGCACAAAAAGCTCGCCGTCAAAAATGGCGCAAAATGATTCCATTATGCTTGCTTTTCCATTTCGGATGGATTTCATCTCAGTCCCCGTAAGCACAATACCTGCATTAAAGTCTTCGATTAATTCAAACTCAAAACGCGCCTTTTTATTTTTTACTTCTATCCTCGCCATAACGAATAACAAATGTCAGAAAAAAATGCTTTAATTATTTCAAAATTCAATTTATTTTAAAAAACAATGAATTTCGCCCAATTTGGAATTCATTTGAAATACACGTTTACACCTTTTAACAGCTTTAAACCATCAATTTTAGATTTTTTTGACATTTGTTACACTATTTTGGTATCTATTTCGTCTTATATTTGTACAAGATGATTGATTTAAACGTTTACAATAAATTAGATCCAAAAAAAGGTCGACTTTTAATAACGGAGCCTTTCGAAGAAAGTTCTTACTTTAATCGTTCTGTTGTATTGCTATGCGAACACAATGATGATGGCTCTTTTGGATTTGTACTAAACAATTATGTTGATGTTCGACTATCGGATTTTCAAGGCTTACCTGAAAGTGATGAAGTAGGGTTTGAAGCCCGAATAGGATTAGGCGGACCGGTTAGCTCAAAAAATCTCTACTACATACACACGCTTGGCGATCGTCTTCCTGACAGTGTTCAGGTGACTGAAGAGATTTACGCCGGGGGAGATTTCGAAGTTCTCAAAAACATGCTAATTTCTGGTGTTATCAAACAAAATGAAATTCGTTTTTTTCTGGGTTATTCAGGTTGGGTTGAAAAACAATTGGAGGGTGAATTAAAACACAACGCATGGTTAGTTGCTGATGTTTTTAATACTGCTGAAATTATGGATACTAAAAATGAATCCCTTTGGACAGATTATATGTCAAGACAGGGCGGAAAATATAAGGCTTTCGCTCACTTCCCGAAAAATCCAGCGTTGAATTAGCACATAATATTTAGTCCTTATTCCTTAGTATTTATTATTTGGTATTTGGTATACGGAGTTGGAAAAGCTTGAATGAAACCCGTTAAAGCATTGCCTCTTGCCTTTTCCATTTTCCATTTTCCATTTTCTAAAAAGTCAGTAAATAGCATGCTGATTATGCTGTTTTTCTATGCGCTAAAATAAGTTGTGAAAAATGCCAAAATTGTAGTTCAAACACATCCTATTGACTAAAAAACCTATTTCGGAAGCGCTTCAATCAAATACTTCTCTATAAAGTCAATTGTTTTTTCACGATTAGCTTCTTCAGACATATAATCTTTAAACTGCGGGTAAATGTCAATATGAAACAAGGAGATAAAAACGTAGGGTTCTAAAAATCCATCTTCGCGCATTTTGTCTGCAAAATGAAGAGGCTCAGGCAAATCATCCATATGTTGTTCTAACATTCGGCGAATTGAGTATACTTCCAAATACCGATCATTCGTCTCTCCATTTCCTTCAATAATGCCGTCATTATTACAATATTTGCTGACCTCGCCTTTTGCCTTGCGATAATCGGCCCAAAAGGGATTATAATCTAATGTCGGCTGCTCATGATTTGCCATGTCATTTGGATAAAAACGACGTGTTAAACGGTTTTCATTCATAAATTTATTTTCAATATAAAGGATACGCTGTAATTTATATTTCATGTTATGACCCGGATAGACGGTTAGAGCCTCAAAGCATTCCTTTTTAGCACGATAGAATAACTCTTGTTCAACCAAGGCATCAATAATATAAATTCTGGGTTCTAATAAATTCGGTTGCATGTTGCGCGCCACTTCATAATAAACTAGTGCGCTATCATATTCTCCTCTCGCCCAAAAACTATCGCCCAAATATAAATTGGCTTTATAGTAGACCGAATCTTCTTTCATTGCCTTGCGATAATTTAAATCGGCTAATTCATAATCTCCATTAATGAAAAATTCCTCCCCCTCTGAATAAAACTCGGCGCCTTTTATTGAAACAGCCGAATCAGGATCAACATCAACAATGAATTGTCTCAAATACATATCCGCACTTGGTGAAGTAGATTCCATGGTACTCATTCTGCAGACATTCAAAAAATGATCGAGATAATAGTCGGACATCATATCCTGAAATGTTTTTGTAAGGGAGTCATTTCCCTGTCCATCTAACTCAACCGTCATCTCAAATCCAAATATTCTTGCATTTCTGTTGAAGTTTGTATATTCCATTGAAACAAGAGATTCGTAGGCTAAGAGCGAAGGCCATTCTTGCTTGGACATGTATTTTTCTAACTTAGAAATGCCCTTCGAATAGCTCTTACTCTTAAAAATGTCCCAACATTTTCTAATTTGCTTCTCGTCCTTTGTCAATTTTTGGGAAAACGTATTTACACCAAAAAGTACAACTACCAGCATCAATACTATTTTCAATCCCCTTACACTATTCATTTTGCATTCCATTCTTGATTCAAATATTCGACTAATTTTTCGGAAATTGTATTCCCATATTCCTTTGTTCGGAAAGACTTCACCCAAACAATACCTTTAATGGCATTTGTTAAAAACAATTCATCTGCAGCCAATAAATTTTGTGGTGAGATATTACACTCATAGACTTTTATATTGTGTTTTATTGCCAGATTTATAATTTGCATTCGCATTGTTCCGCCCAAACATCCCAAATCTATTCCAGGTGTATAAAGCACGCCATTACTGGCTATAAATAGATTGGAGCTTGTACTTTCAATAATCCCTAACTTATCATTCAAAATCAATAGGTCATCCAATCCCTTTTCTTTTGCCTTAAGTTTCCCCATAATATAAATGAGGCAATTTTTTGTTTTGTAGGGGGATAAAATATTGACTTGTTTTTTCATTTGTTCATATAAACCAACCGATAGTCCCTCTGCGTTTAGAACAAAATGGTTTTCCAACAGGGGCTCTACTTCAATTAAATAATCAATATGATTTGAGGTTGGTAAATAATTGCCCCCAGCCTTTCTATCTATAGATAAGCGTATTCTAGCGCTTTCTACAATCTCGTTTTTAGTCAACAATGTTAGGATCTCTCGCTCAAAAAATGGCACATTAAACTCAACAGGATAATTGAGCTTCAAGACTTTCATCCCTTCGATTAAACGATTCAAATGGTTTTCTAAATTAATTGGATGTCCTTTTAAAACGCGTATGGTTTCAAATAAACCATCTCCATATAAATGACCTCTATTCCCTGCTCGAATGGAATAACCATCCGTGGAAACTAGAACACCGTTATTGATAACATAATTACTCATGAAACAAAATGCTTAAAGAAATTTAACAAATACTGATAATCAACAGCCGTAATAAACAAAACCCCAAATATAGCACCCGCAAAATGGGCGTCATGAGCAATACCCGTTCCTCCTCGTTTTGACATACCATATTCAACAGCTAATATTATTGGTCCAAAAATATAGGCCGGAATTTCAATTCCTGGTAATAATAAAAGTCCTAATCTATTTTCAGGATGCATTAAAATAAAAGCAAATAACACCGCCATAACAGCACCTGAAGCGCCCAATGAATTATAACCGGGGTTATCTTTATGCTTAAAAAGTGATAATAAAGTTGCAAAAAGGATGCCCATCATATAAAGTATGGCAAACATAACATGCCCTTGAATTCCGTATTCGACGAATAACGTATCTTCTAGTCCTATTCCGAAACCATACAATACAAACATATTCAACCCAAGATGGGCAAAATCCGCATGGATAAATGCGTGGGTAAAACAGCGGTACCACTTTTTATGATGAATGACATCATACGGATTCATCATTAGCTTGCCTTTTAAAGTCGTATCCTCCATTGCTTTAACGGATATTATAATTGTTATGGCTAATAATAAATAAGTAACGTACATTTGTGCTTTTAACTGATTTTTATAACCCCAGTTTAGTATATTTAAACTGAAATGATTTATAACTCTATCAAGACTATACTGATTTTGGCACTTTTCGTTACATTGGCGAGCTGCGGCGGAGCTGAAACTGATGAGGTCACCGAGGCTGAAATTGCAGTGAGCGAATTGCTTAAAAGTAAATTTGATTCTACGCAGCATCTTGTTTACGAATCGGACACCTTAATGGCCAACGCTGAAGTGCTTGCTTATTATAATGCAAATACTTTTTATCCTATCTGGACGGAAAGAACGCAATTAAACGCGGCTGGCACTGAATTTATTGGCATGATTGAAGAGGCGTATGACTATGGTTTTTTGCCGGAAATGTTCCGCTCAAACCTCATTCATAAAATGGTGGACTCGTCATTGGTTGATGCTGAAATGTTATTGACGAATGCCTTTTATTTATATGCAACGCATATAAATCTGGGATGTATTGACACGAGCGATTTTTCATATACATGGAAAAAAGATTCCTTAACCTATTCGTTAGATGCCGAATTGGACCGAGTTAGAAATGGTGAAAATGTAACAGAAGTCATTACGTGTCATCAACCACAATATTGGGATTATTTACAATTACAAAAAGGCCTTGTTGCGTTTTTAGATAGTTTCGAATTAGATACCAATCATTATGAAATACCTCCTTTTAAGGAAGATTCTGTGGATTGTTATGACGCAGCAAAAGTAGCTTTAATTGGGCATTTATATGTGGATTCAACTTCAGCCGTGGATGACTCCATTTTCATTGAACGTTTAAAAGCCTTCCAACTCATTAATGGGTTAAAAGATGATGCCGTTGTAGGAAAATGGACCGGCAGAGCCTTGTCAAAAAGTAATCGTGATCGTTTTTATCAAGCGGCACTTAGTCTTGAAAAATGGAGATGGAAAAAAGAAGTTCCCAGTCGTTATATCCGCGTGAATATTCCAGAGTTCACCCTTTATTTTATCGACAGTAATGAAGTCAAAAGAAAACACCGCGTCGTTGTGGGCGCTTATGCTACAAAAACACCTGAATTTCATGCAACAATGGTGCGCATGATCACGAATCCATATTGGCATGTTCCCTACTCTATTTCGTCTACCGAAATATTATATGGCGCCAGAAAAGACTCGGCCTATTTTTCAAAACGAGGCTATACGATTACGCAAGGCGGAAGCTCTGTTGATCCAACCACTGTCGATTGGTCTTCTGTTAAGCAAGGAAATTTCCCTTATCGTGTAAGACAAAATGGTGGTGGTGGTAACAGCCTTGGAAGAATCAAATTCTTATTCCCTAATCAACACTCTGTTTATTTACATGACACTCCGTCGAAACGACTATTTGCGAATGATGTGCGGGCTTATTCCCATGGTTGTGTGCGTTTACACGAGCCTTTTGATTTGGCCAAGTCAATCTTAGAATTGGATCAGCACAAAATACAAGCTGACACCTTGGACAGTTTAATTATAAGAGGTGCCCAACGGGTCATTGAACTGGAAAATCCTTTTGAAGTATTTATTGAATATTACACCGCAACTGGTGATAGCCTCGGTAATATTATTTTCCATCCCGACATTTATGGTCGTGATGAGAAGTATTTGACGAACAGTTTAAAGAAATTTAAATTTTAATCTCAAAACAGCTCACTCATTAATCGGAATTTCAAGCGTAGTTCTTTTTCTTTTGGCCTTTAACGTTCAAAAAAAGCATTGCTGAGTACTACAGTAAAAACTAACGAAAGAATAGTTTTATCTCCTATCTTTGTGGCTTAAGAAGAAACACTCATGACTTTTCCAATTCCAAAAAAAATACCACAAACACTTACCTTACACAATCATAATCGTGTTGATGATTATTTTTGGATGCGCGATCGCGAAAATCCAGACGTCATTGCTCATCTGGAAGCGGAAAACGCACATACTGAAGCAACAATGTCATCCACTTCCGGATTAAAAGAAACGCTGTTCCAAGAAATGAAAGGTCGAATTAAGGAAGATGATTCATCCGCTCCATATTTCAAAAATGGCTATTGGTATTACAATCGTTTTGCAGAAGGATTAGAGCACGCTTTTTATTGCCGAAAAAAGGGAACATTGGAAGCTCCAGAAGAAATTTTAATCAACGAAAACATTGACGCAGAAAAACATCCTTATTACGAGGTCGTTGCCTTTGCAATTTCTAAAGACAATAAAATTTTAGCTTTTACTGAGGATATTTCTGGTAGAAGATTGTATCAAATTCGCTTTAAAAATTTGGAAACAGGTGAAATACTTCCGCATTGTATTGAAAACACAGGCAGTGATTTGGCTTGGCTGAACGATAATAAAACCATTTACTATTCGGTAAAACACAGCGAGACGTTACGTCCTTATTTGATTCATTCAATCGACATTGAAACTGGCAAGACGAATGCGGTTTATGAAGAAGTGGATGACACGTTCATTATTACCATTAATCGATCCGAAGATTTTGAACACATTTTTATTGGTTGTCACAGTACATTAACCACAGAATTTAGTTTTAAGTCGGCGAATGATTCCTCGGCGTTTGAAGTTTTTCTACCGAGGCAGGACAAGCATGAGTACTATCCTGAATCTGCAGGAGATGAGTTCTTTATTAAAACGAATTTAGAATCCAAAAATTTCAAAATTGTGAAGTGTTCGAAAGCAGACCGATATTGGAATAATTGGGAAACAATTCAAGCGCATAACCCAGCGGTTTTAATTGAAGATTTTGACCTATTTAAAAATCATTTGGTCATTCAAGAAAAAGAGAATGGACTTTCACGCCTTAGAGTCTACGAGCGTGAAAATTACACCTCCAAAATTATTCCACCAAACGAAGAAACCTATACGCTATATTTAGGAACTAACCCTGAACGCGATACTAATTTCGTTCGCATTGGTTATAGCTCCATGACAACACCAAATTCTGTCATAAATATTCATTTGAATAGTTTTGAACGGACAGTTTTAAAGCAACAAGAGGTTGTTGGAGATTTTGATGCCACCGCTTATCATTCGGAACGAATTTGGGCTACTGCCGAAGATGGGGTCAAAGTTCCCGCCTCAATTATTTATAAAAAAGAACTTTTTAAAAAGGATGGAACAAATCCAATTTTAGTATATGCTTATGGTTCTTATGGAGCAACCGTTGATCCGTATTTTAGTTCGGTAAGGTTAAGTTTATTGGATCGTGGGTTTGTATTTGCAATTGCACATATTCGAGGAGGCGAATATTTAGGAACCCATTGGTATGACGAGGGAAAATTGCTCAAAAAGAAAAATACATTTAACGATTTTATAGCGGTTGTGGAGCATCTCATTTCAGAAGATTATTGTGCAGCATCCAACGTGTTTGCTATGGGCGGGAGCGCAGGCGGATTGCTGATGGGAGCCATTGCGAACTTGAGACCTGACATCTGGAAGGGGATCGTTTTACAAGTTCCATTTGTAGATGTTATTTCAACCATGATTGATGAAACCATTCCATTAACCACTGGTGAGTATGATGAGTGGGGAAATCCAAATGATAAAACCTATTACGATTATATGCTCTCCTACTCTCCCTACGACCAGTTAGAATCCAAGCCATATCCAGCCATGTTAGTGACTAGCGGATTACATGATTCGCAAGTGCAATATTGGGAACCTACAAAATATGTGGCGAAAATCCGTGAATTAAAAATCGATCAAAATCATGTCTTGCTTAGAACTAATATGGATGCGGGTCATGGAGGATCATCAGGTCGTTTTGAACAATTGCGTGAAGTGGCAGAAGAATACGCTTTTCTATTGTGGATTAATACGGGGAATTAATTCGAAAAAAGTCACGAATGGCATCAAGAAACTTAAAAAATAAAGGAACAACGTCAAAAATCAACTCAAAAGCTTGATAGACTTGACTTTACCACAAAAATGACAAAATTCAGATCGGTATTTATACTTAAATGGACCTTTTGTTAGATATTATTTCTATTTTTGATTATTAAGTATATACGAATCCAATCTTGGTTTAAATCAGCGATTCTCAATTTGCTATGAAAACATTAATGCTTCTTGCAATAGTTTCTGCATGTTTTAGGGGAAATAGCCAATCAACCGATTCTGAATCATCCAAATTTAAACTTGAGATTAACAGTCCATTCACTTACCGGATGTTAGAACCGAATCAAAACTTGCGGAAAGTGAGTATTTTGATGGATGAAAAAAAAGAAGGGAATCTCGATAATTCTAAGCTCATAATCGGAACCTCCTTAATTGCTATTGGCGATTATCAAGTCTCTAATACAGATTCAAAGTTTGCTTATTTAATGCGCCATCCCACTTCAAATAATCAAATAGGAAAAGTAGTTTCAGAAGCAGTAATTCATTCTTTTCAAGTCTCATTAACCGGTAACGTGACCTCTTGGTTAAGCTCACATGCTGAAATCTTATACAATCCAGAACAAAGTTTTGGTACAGGTATAATTACAGATCTTAATAGAAATCAGCTACAGTTACGCAAAGGTTTTGTGGTGATTGGTGACTTAAGAAAATTTCCAGTTTATGGTGCACTTGGTAAAATGGATTCTCCATTTGGACAAATGGGATCCGTGAGTCCCTTCACAAATAGCACTATGTGGCATGCCTTTGGCGGGTTATGCTACGGCGCACAAGTGGGGTTCAAAAAATGGAACATACACGCCACGGTAATGGCTGCACAAGGTGGTGCGCAATTTAGAGGTATGCAAACTCTAGTTGGAGACTCTACAAATGTACCGTCATTGGTTAATAATTTTGTCGCCGATTTAAATTACACCGTTCAATTCACTGATGATATCTCATTCAGATTTGGAGGTTCATATCTGCTTGGATCCGCTTATAATCATGCATTTCCTGTAAAACATTTCGAACCTGGAATTTACAACAACCCGGCCGTAACTACCTATGGTATGTTCAATTATAAAGACCGTATTATTATAAAAGGTAGTTATGCGAAAACCTCGAAAGTTTGGGAGGGTACGCATAACCCAACACCACCATTAAATGTATTTGAGGCATTTAGAGTCTCTTCTTTTGATGCAGGTGCATCTTACATATTTAATCCCGATAAAAATGTTGCTTATACGGCCTCGATTGAGTTTTCAGATTTCGTTGCTGGTCCAAACGGTTCACCTTGGGAAAGACAGAATCAATATATTTTAGGCTTTTCAGCCTTGATAAAACAATCTTCTAAACTCTTTATTGAAGGATTTTTCACACAGGGCTATGCGCCACTAAACTGGATTAGCGGAAGTAATGATTTTGAGCCTTTTCCTCCTGGTGTAACTCACGCCAATGCAGATGCTCAAAGCTTTGGTGTTGTGTTAGGTTGTCAAATTACGTTCTAACAATCTGATTGGTACAAGTTTAAATAATCTAATATTATTTGAACCGCTTCGGGAAGTAATTTATTTTTTGAAAACTCATATTCAACAAAATACTCTTGTCCAAATTTGTAAATAAGACACCAACTTTGATCGAATACAACTTGGCAAGATATTAAACAGTATACAGCAGCATGCGCCATACTTTCCGGGTCACGCTGCATTCCTATTTCGGCACCCGCCCTACTCAATGCGGGTTCAAAGTAATTACTTAAAGCTTGAAGATAACTCCAACACATGAGATCGTCAGCGGTTAATTTTTTAGTCCACTTATTCTCAGCGGAATCTTCTCCAGTGAGCTCACGTAAGTAATCAAAAACCTTTACTTTCACTTTACGTTTTTCTATTAAGTAGGTCTCAAATTGCTTCACGTAATCCATATTCCCCCAGCTTAATTGATTAATCATGGCTAGTTTAATCACTGGATCGTTTTTCTTATCACCCAAATAGTCTAGTGCTTTATCATCCAATCCTTTGATGGCGACATACATTACCATTTTCTCATTTGCATACGCTTCAGCAAAATTTGTGGATGTAAGCGGGGAATCTGCTAAAGCAGTTCCGGTCATGAAAA
This sequence comes from uncultured Crocinitomix sp., assembly GCA_905478225.1. Lineage (GTDB taxonomy): Bacteria > Bacteroidota > Bacteroidia > Flavobacteriales_D > Crocinitomicaceae > Crocinitomix. The sequence goes on along the minus strand of CAJQHR010000065.1, from coordinate 4,858 downwards.
TAGGGAGTAGTAGAAATAAGTAACGCATCTTAACGGTTTTAGTTTATAATCCTTCCGTTTAGAATGGTTTCAATTTAAATTGAATTATCCAAACGGTCGCTACTCCAAGATAAAAATAATAATTGAAATTCAGTTCCCTTCGAGTCTATAAATCAGGAATAACAAGAATTTTAGCAGCGCGACAATGAGAAAATTACTTAGCTTTGCACTGTTTAAAAAATGAAATGAATTTCGATCAGCAAAGCAATAAGGACTTAGAGTTTGATGTTGTTTGCGAATTACTCTCTACCTTCTGTAAATCGCAAAAAGCAAAGGCTAATGCCATGCGCCTTAGTTTTTTTGATGGTCCTGATCAATTGGAGAAGGAATTTGAGCTCTTGACCGAAATTCAAACAATACACAATGACGATCGCTGAAGCTTTCCTCATCCCAACGCGGAGGACATTGATACCGCCTTGAATATTTTAAGAATTGAAAACGGGGTTTTAATCCTCAGCGAATTAGTCAAGGTTTATTCCTTATGTCAAGGCACTAAATTGTTGATTGACTTTGCCCGAAACCAAAAAGAAAACTATCCTGTAATCTATAAGGCCTGTGAGCATATAACAGGAATTAAGGATGTTCTAAAAATCATCACTGAAGTTTTAGACACCAAAAAGTTGGACATAAAAGATGACGCCACGCCACGTTTGTTGGCTATTCGGCGGAAAATGAAAGCCAACAAATCAGAAATCAACAAAAACTTTGAAAAAGCGTTACGGCGTTGCAAACAAGATGAGCTTTTGGGTGATTCGGAAGAAAGTTATCTTGAAAATCGGAGATTATTAGCCGTTCTATCCCAATATAAAAAACGCGTACCTGGAAAAATTTATGGAGTAAGCGCTAAAGGCACTTATACCTATATTGAGCCACAAGAGAGTGTGTTTTTGAATAAAGAACAAGAGCAACTCCGAATGGATGAAAGCAATGAAATTTTCATGATTTTGGAGCAAGTCACATTGAATCTTCGCTCAGAAAAAAATCATTTAAAAGCTTTTCAACGCCTCTTAATTCGGTTCGATTTATTAAGCGCCAAAGTACTATTCGCTAAAACATACAATGGCATTCGACCCAGTTTGAATAAAGCCAAAAGAATGCATTGGAATAATGCCATTCATCCCCTGCTCTACCTCCAAAATCAAACGCAAAACGTTGACACCATTGGTCAAGAAATGGAGCTGAATGAAGAAGGACGTTTTTTGGTTATTTCAGGACCGAATGCGGGAGGGAAATCCATAACGTTAAAGACAGCGGGACTTTTGCAAATGATGTTTCAATGCGGACTCTTTTTGTCAATGGATGAAAATAGCAGCTGTACATGGTTTAATCAAATCTTTTCGGACATTGGAGATAACCAATCGATAGAAAATCAATTGAGTACTTATAGCTACCGCTTAAACCGAATGAATTTCTTTTTAGAAAACGCCAACGCAGAAACCTTATTGCTATTGGATGAATTTGGTAGTGGCTCTGATCCTGAATTGGGCGGTGCAATTGCTGAGGTTTTTTATATGGAATTGTATGAAAAACAATGCTATGCAGTAATTACAACGCATTATACAAATATCAAGATTTTAACCTCATCATTAGATGCGGCAACAAACGCCTGCATGCTTTTTGACACCAAGAAATTAGAACCGCTCTTTCAATTATCAATTGGGCAGCCAGGTTCATCTTTTACTTTTGAAGTGGCGCAGCATAATGGGATTCCGGTTGAATTGATTGAAAAGGCAAAAGCAAAAGTATCTGAAAACAAACTGCAGGTAGATGCACTCACTGTATCCTTGCAAAAAGAAAAATCAAAATTTAAAAAAATAAACTCCGAGCAATATCGTTCTCAAAATAAAGCTAAAAAAGCCTTGCGAGAATATGGAGCAAAGTTGGAAAAACTACAGTCCAAATCCGACCGTATCAACCTTTACATTGAGCAACAGAACAAGTTTGTCACGATTGGAAAAAAGTTTTATGAGATTTTGGGTAAATTCAAACGTCATAAAACCAACAAGGCCACCATGGAAGCGCTCAAGAAATTAGCCTCCATTGAAAAATCTAAAATTTTAGACGCCGATAAACCTGTTGTACTGGCCAAAAACTTAAAATCTCCTGAACTTCCATACCAATCCAAAAAGAAAGCGCCAAGTGCTAAAGAAATTGCAGAAGTTAAAAAAAAGGAGGACGAACGCTTAAAAAAGGCCCTACAAGTGGGTGAAAAAATCAAACTCAAAAATCAAAAATCTTTAGGGATTTTATTGGAAGTAAATGGTAAAAAACTGACCGTTCAATTGGGAAATTTCATTATCAAAACTACCGTTTCTGAGGTGGAAATATAGTTGTATTTTCTTTATGATAGCGCTTTAGACTTAAAGTGAATAAAAGTCAGCTCATTTTTTAAATGACTACATTCAATAAAAATAATAGCATGAAAAACTTTACAATCCTGATTTTAACATTTACGTTTATAGAATGCATGACTACTTTAACTTCATGTAATAGTTCAACTCGTCATAATACTGCTGAAGATGCGTCAATAAATCCTGCTGAAGAAACCGAAGTTAATGACGCAGAGGTTGAATTAGAAACTATAGCTGATTCAAATTTAGTGGTCCAACCAAATATTGATTTAAAAGCTTCTGAATCTCTTATAAAACTAGAAAGTGGGGAGGATTTAAGCGCGTTTCTGAATGAGAATTGGACATTTATTTATCACCGAGACAATAGATGCGACGGTTCGACCGACGGACGACTGGAAAATTTAAAGGATATACAAATAGATTCGAATATTAAAGTTCCTGTTAAAAATGACGGTGATGGCTGGGCCTGTGATAAAAGGGATCCCACAAGCTATGATCTAAACTTTGACTTAGGGGAGCAAATCGCAAATTGGGATAGATTTGAGATTTCGCATGATGAAAACCAAGAAAAGAATATTGTTCATATTGTTGGAGCAGGAATGTCTGATTATTTGAAGCTTCACTATAATGAGCGTAACCGAATTGTTAAGTTGGAATATAGAAGTGAAGATCCAGGGTAAACAATCATGAAAATAAGATTTATAGTATCAATCTACTCCATTTTCATTGCGTTGAATGTCAATTGTCAAAGCAATGATTCTACAGCGGCTGTTAACCAGTTATTGACCCTGAAGTTAGACTCATTGGAAGAAAGAATCAGCAGAGAAAAAAGGGGGACGAATCCGCTTATCTACATACATTATTCTGTGACAAATAACTCTTCAGATACGGTAATATTTATAACAAATTCATGTCCCTCTTATAACACCTACACACTAACCTTGATTGATACAGTTTACAGGTTTAACCGCAATATTAAGGTGTTCATTTAACAGTCTTAAGCGCCACATCATTCCACCTGATGAAACCATTTCATTAGCCGATTTTCTCTCAATTCATTCGAATAATAATTTCTCAAATACTGAATTTGTACGATTTTCTATTCCAGTCGGAATTGATGGTCCTACTATCATTAGAGTAAGTGGTTTTAATCCAGACCAATTGGAACTCTTCTACGAAGGGAAATTACTAGTTGTAACAACCTATACCTCGAATACCAAAAGAAGAAATCGGAAAAAAATAAAACCGTATATTTAGACAAGCATAAACACATTATAAATAAAAAACTATGAAAAAGGTATTACAGGTTTTAGGCGCTATAACACTCTTTATGGCATTTGCAAATGATGCAACAGCACAATCAGTTTACAAAGTGGATTATGAGTCGCAAGCTGATATATCTATTTTCGTGGTTAAATACGAATCTCAATGTGATCTTAAGGTTTATGTTGTTGATTACGAATCTCAAGCAGATGAAGATGGCCTTTTCTATTGGGTTGACTATGAATCGCAAGCGGATAAGACCGTATACTTTGTGGATTACGAATCACAAGCAGATCTAAAAATATACTTTGTGGATTATGAATCACAAGCCGGATGGAAAAACAATTCGAAACAGCATCTGTTGCAGTAAAGATTGCTGCTTCTCAATCAAATTGAAAGCTACTTTCGTCAATAAAATCCCTGTTAATTCTATCAGAAGAGCTAAATAAGCATTATGAAGGTTCATCATGTGAAAAAAACTGTGGAGATTGAAATTCAAACCTTCAGATCTAACCAATGAAAAACAGCTTTTATTTCCTATTTACTTTGATTTTTTTGAGCTGTTCCTCACCAACAGAAAATATAATAAAAGAGCCTGAATCGCCTGTGGAAGTGGATGTGGAAAGCACATTCGACAATTGCTTTTCAGCGCCCGATTCTAAATTTCAGCAAACCGTTGTTGGTTGTAGCGGTGGATCATATAAACTCATTAATGATCAATATGTCTTGCGAATTTATTCGGACCAAGTTACGGAATATGGTGATTGTCAATTTTTGACAAATGATTCACTTTCCCAAAACTTTAACGCCACATTAATTATGTTTAACAAAGGACAAGCAAGCCTTGCTAATATTTGTACTGATATGGTTTCTCGGATGCGCCTGCGCCTATAGAGATGCTGAATGACTGCACTGGCAGCATCACAATTGGACAAAGCGACACAACAGATTATTATGGTTGTGACTACGTCAACTAAAAGTGAACTAGTTTAATAAAAACCTAGTATACACTTTTAATATGAAAAAGACCAAAGAGATAGAAAAGTATTTGAGATGGAAGTTTAAGTTAAGAGTTTTAAAGTTTGTAAGAGATCATGGGAGTATTAATGAAGCCTGTGAGATATTTGAAATTAGCAGAACCACCTACTTCAACTGGAAAAGAAAGTATGATAAATATGGAGAAGAAGGATTACTGAGGAAGAAGA
>CAJQHR010000064.1 GCA_905478225.1 uncultured Crocinitomix sp. | reverse complement strand
GACAGAACCAACAACCCTCTAACATACTTAAATTTCGCGACTTAAAGGGGGAAAACCGATTCTATTATTCAAAGAATTCGGATATCTCAGTCCAGATACAAACAATTGACTTAGGAATAAAAATTTGATGCAATCCACATATCTTTTTAATTTATCCTATTATTGTATTGCTTAAAACGGCATTACTATGGAACTCAGCACGCTCGATCTTGTCATCATATTTGGATTCTTTGCAGTTACCCTTTTAATTGGAGTTCTTGTCGCCAAAAAAGCGGGGAAAAATACCTCTGAGTTTTTCCTTTCTGGCAGAAACATGCCTTGGTGGCTATTAGGCGTTTCAATGGTGGCAACTACATTTGCGGCAGATACGCCCAATTTAGTTGCAGGTATTGTACGTAAAGATGGTATTGCCGGAAACTGGGTTTGGTGGGCTTTTCTTTTAACAGGAATGGTAACGGTGTTTATTTATGCCAAGCTTTGGCGTAAACTAGGTATCACAACAGATTTAGAGTATTATGAAATTCGTTATAAAGGAAAAGCGGCGGCCTTTTTAAGAGGATTTAGAGCCATTTATTTAGGCGTATTTTTCAACATTGTAATAATGGCCACTGTTTGTTTGGCGGGAGTAAAAATAGGTCATGTTATGCTAGGCTTGACTCCTTTCGAAACACTCTCTATTACCGGTGTTATAACAGTGCTCTATTCTTTACTAGGAGGTTTAAAAGGGGTAATACTTACCGACTTTTTTCAATTTATAATTGCCATGGTAGGCTCAATTTGGGCAGCCTATTTCATTATTGACATGCCAGAAATTGGCGGAATGGAAGGTTTATTAAGCAACGAGGCAGTTCAGGCAAAACTAAACTTTGTACCCACCGCAAATGACAGTTGGGACACATGGGTTGGACTACTCATAATTCCACTTGCAGTGCAATGGTGGAGTGTATGGTATCCAGGAGCAGAACCAGGCGGTGGTGGATATATTGCACAGCGAATGCTCGCTGCAAAAGACGAAAAACATGCCACGGCGGCCACTTTATTCTTCAATTTTGCACATTATGCCTTGCGCCCTTGGCCTTGGATCATTATTGCTTTGGCATCTATTATCTTATTTCCTGAAATTGCCGATATGAAAGCACAATTTCCTGGATTAGATGCGAGTTTATACCAAGACGATTTAGCCTACCCGGCCATGTTGACTTATCTCCCAGCGGGTCTTTTAGGCTTGGTATTGGCTTCATTAATCTCGGCATTTATGTCTACCATTTCAACGCATTTAAACTGGGGATCATCTTATGTTGTGAATGATTTTTACAAACGTTTTGTAAACAAAGACGCTTCCGAAAAAAACTTGGTATTAGTTGGGCGGATTTCAACAGCCGCTATGATGTTATTAGCCGCATTGCTCTCACTTGTGCTAGAGCAAGCCAAAGAAGCATTTGACTTGATTCTAACCATTGGTGCTGGAACTGGTTTGTTATTTATCATACGTTGGTTTTGGAAAGCAATTAATCCTTATAGCGAAATCACCGCCATGTCGGTCTCGTTTGTTGTAGCCATTTTCTTTTTCATCTGCGATAAAACTGAAATTATTCTATTTAGTGGAGCGGAAAAATTATTGTGGGGGGTAGGAATTACCACAGTTGCATGGGTAGCGGTGACCTTGCTTACTCAAAATGAGCGATACCTGAACCCAGAGTACGAAAAACGAGCATTTGAAGGTGAATCCAAATTTAAAAATATGGGCTATAAGGTGTTGAGCATATTCTTGGGCTGTATTGCTATTTATTCGGCCTTATTCAGTGTAGGGAATTATTTGCTCGGCGAACCTTCACAAGCGCTTTATTTTCTTATCGCATTTATAATTTGTAGCGGATTGATTGCGACTTTCTGGAAACGATTGTTTGCTTAATGCAAATAGCAACCACAGTGAAAAACTTACTATTCATTATCATCCCTTTAATTGCATCTTGTGGTCAAGAAAATGAGGTTTCCAACCCTAAATACACACCTGGAAATAATTATATCCGAGTGGCTGACACGGTTACTCAATTACGATTTGATACATGTTCAGCACCCTACTTTGACGAACTTTTTTTAAAAGACACTCTTTTTGATACGCCAAAAGATTTTCCACATACTATAGACAGGGAAAATGATTGGGATTATATGGGTCAAAGAGAACTAATATTCTTCAATAAAGAACCGCTTGAGGCCTACCATGTGCGGTTTCACTGTAGTGATTTTGACCATGAAATAACGGCTATTTATTATTCGGAAGATGATTACCAATATGTTTACACCGACTCGCTTTCAGATTCGACTGAAAGATTGAGAATTAAGAACAGATTCACACATGAGGTATTGCCTGTTGTACATGAATTTTGGGAGAGAAACAGTTGCACGCGTCTCAAGAAGTAACTTTTAGTGACAAGTAATTGGTGCTAACCTCTTTTTCGTTTATCTTTTCCCAAGGTGATTTTATAATCGTCAGCATCTCCTACTATTCGGATATTGACAAATCCACGTTTTTTATCAGCGTCTGCATATTCAATATCATCTTCTTGTTCAGGATCAACTTCTTCTTTATTCTTACCAAATAGCTTTTTAAATCCTGTACTTGCAACAAGTGATAAAGGTACACGGATATAATATTCCATATTGTAGTCCATATCTTGCGTTCCAGAAATAATCATATAACCCAATGAGGAATTGATCGCCATTTCAGGAATATTAATTGTTCCGTTGGTAAAATCAACATGATTCCTTAATGAATCAAACTTTACCTTATTGACATTTTTATCGACAAAATATTCCTGCATCTCAACTAGAGGAGCAAAATCAACTAAAGTGCCTTTTAGAATTTCGACATCCATATGCACTTCTGAATCATCCAAAATTGGAACAAAATCGGCATGAACATGCACTTTTCCAGTAATTGTTGTGGTGATTTCTCCGTGCAAATTTTCAGAAACCAAATGATCTTGTCCAAAGTTTTCAAACTTAAAAAGCAATTTATCCAAATCCACCCCAATGAGTTTTAAATTGGGACTGAAATAAATTTTGTCCTTGTCTGATCCATTAAAATAACCTGCTAATTCAAAGCGTCCGCCTGCCGTTTTTAAACGCATGGTATCGATATAAATATAATGTTCTGGCGTGGTGCGCAGTCTTGCATGAATGTCATCCAATAAATAACGGCGATAATTCATGCGATCAATATCTAGATCAAATGTCATAGTTGAGAACGGAAGTTCATAAATATTGAATCCAGCTTCATGTTCTTCAGGAGATTTTGCCAATTCGCCAGGGGGCGTATTGTAATTAAAGAGCTCGTCAAAATCCAACCGCGCGGCTCTCATTCCAAAATGATTGTCTCGTTTTCGAATCGCCTCATCATCACCTAAATAATAGTTCATGTCCATACTAAAGACAGAATGACCTATTTTACCAGCCAATTCTTCAATAACAACATGTTCATCCTCAATATGTATACGTCCATCAAAATCTTCAAATTTTACGGGGTGAATCTCCATCTTTGCTGCGACTTCGGTTAATCTAAAGTCGGTTGATTGTAAACCCTCATTAAAATGTAACTTTACTGAGCCGTTCAACTTAAGATCGTCTAGGATTTCGTGGCGGTAATCCTCTGGCACATAGTTTTCTCCTTTGTAAGAAAACACATCTTCCAAATGCAGTTTTGTGGAGGTCAAATCAAAATTAATTTTAGTATCACCTTTTGGATGTTCTTCCAGCCATCTTTCATAATCTAATAACTGACCAATAAAATGAAAATCAGATTTATCAATCATTCCAGAGAAATCAATAATTCTAAAATTCGAATCGTTCACAAATATGTCGGCATGAAAATCATGAAGAGTATGTGGGTAGTGATCTAAGTCAGCATATAAATCTTCAATAAAAAATTCTCCAACCGGCAAGTTCTTGGACTCTGTAAAGTTGCGTGCGGTTGAAACAAACTTTAATTTCATCTTGAAATCTTCAATTTTTTCATCAATCGGCTTCGCTTCAGGATCAGTTGTGGTGGTCATTTCCAAAATATCCAACAATTTGGATTCAACAATTAAATCCGCCGTAACCTCTTCATCCGTATGATGTAGGATGGCTGGCAAATCAGATATATGACCTGAAATATTGATGTCAGACCCACCGATTTCACCTGTAAAATATTCAATTTCTGCTGCATGCCCTTCCAACACAACTCGCATATTTAATTTTGAAATAGGCAAATGAAAATCAGCCGATTTAAAGCCAACATTTTCAATTAATATTTCAGAATAATAGGCTTCATTTAATTTTTCAATTGATCTTTCGGGATGCGCTAAATCAATAATATCATGAAACTTCATGTGCATTTGAATACTGCCCTCCAAATCTTCAAAGCTGGTGACGTTAATAAATGAAGTTAAAAATTCTAAATCAAAATCAGAATCGAGAGACATTTCAATATCAGGGGCATCAAAGTTTTTAACGAATAAATTTGCGGTAAAAGTTCCCGCCTCTGGTCGGGCCGCAAAATCACTTAACTTGAACTCCATATTTTCTAAGCCAGGAAGCCCATTATTTGTATAATAACCCGAAAAACTAAGTTTATCTAGTTTTTTATGCGATAAATTATTCTCGAAATGCGCATTTTCACAAACAAAAACTGCATAAACGTCTGGTGTATTGCCATTTATTGCCTTACCGGTAATACTCACGTCAAATTCAATATCTCCAGCGTTATCATAAATGGCTAGTGTCGGATGAAGCTCTTCTGGAGCCAAGGACATGAACAGTTCAAAGTTTTTCTTTTTGCCATAAAGGTTCAAACTAATGTCATAATCATTTTTAATATCAATACTGCCCTCACCTGTAAAAGTACTGTGTTCTAATTCTAACTCAGATGGGCTTATAAGCACCATTTCCGTTTCCTTCAAGTACTCAACCTCACTGTTTATATTAAGATGTTTATGTTTAAAGAAGGTGGTGTCACCATTCTTAATGATGTTCATTTCCATTTGTGCATTAATGGATGCTAGTACATGATCTTCGTTTGATTTGAAAGACAAATCGGCATGGTCAACAAATGATTCAACAATTAAGCCGTTCGATTCATTCAGTTTATAAATATCAACATTAATGAGTTCGATAGATTTTAAGTGAATATTAAAATCCTCTGCAACTTCCTCAATTGGTTTAGAAGATGTAAGCGCTTTTACAATATTAAACTCTCCATCTGTATGTTGGACAACATGAATGTATCCCTCTTTAAATTCAAGCACTTTTATATCTGAACTACCTGAAATCAATGTCCATAAATCAAAGCCCGCATATAAATTTTCCAGACTCACTATGGGGTCTTTGTGGTTTTGCTTATCCTCATAAAATTTAACGTTATCTAAAGTAATGGAGATATAAGGGAAGTTTTCAAAAGGGCTTACATGAGAATCTTCAATTTCAATTTCTCCTATAAAATCGTCATTCAAATCCGTTATAAGCTTCTGCACAATGGCATCTTGATTCCAATAAACAATAGCCACAACAGTAAAAAATAAGAGAATAGGAGCAATTAACGACCAAATCAATAGTCGCCGCCAAAATTTCCATCTTTTTAAAAAACCGAATGCCATGTTATAGTTCTAAGTGGGACAAAATTAACGATTCAAATGGAGAATTCTTATAAAACAATTTTGGACGAGGTTAATACCTCTGCACATTCATGCATTGAATCCATTTTATGGAAATCCAAGCCTTAGCGCATCCATTAAAAAAGAGCGATTATGAAAACATTAATTATTTTATTCGGATTACTAATTTCCAGCACAGGTTTTACACAAGGCAATGGAGAATTAAAAGGACAAATTACTTATAAAGAAACGGGGGAATCCTTGGCTTTTGTTAAGGTGCCAAGCTGCAACTACAGCTATGAAAGATCTTATTCCCAATTTAGGAACTATGCTGGATTAACCATGTCTAACCTACTCCTTAATAATTGTAAACTGATTGATTGACGCTCCAGATTTGACACTTATGATATATTCACCAGTAGCAAAAGCACCCATATCAACATTGACATTATTCGTTGAATAAAATGATTTTCTGAATACGACTCTTCCTGCAAGATCAACTATCTCAATTGAAAAGTCATCCCAATTTCTGTCAATAACAATGTGAACAATATCCTTAGTTGGGTTTGGATGAATTGTGATGTTCGCTCCAAGGCCATTTTCGTTAATATCAGCGTCATTAATAATAAAACAATCAGAAGTATCGACACATCCATTCTGCTCAATTATAACGGCATAACTTCCGTTTTCAATGGCGGTATATGATATTCCATCCTCGATTGGCATTATTGGTTCATAATCTGCATTACAATCTACCCATGAATAGATGGCTTCTTCTAAATCCTCGGCAGAAATTGTCCAACCTGAAACGGTTATTTCAGTATTTATTTCAAAGACCGATAACTCGAGCGTAACAGTTGAATCACAACCTAAAATAGTTGGAAAAACTTCTGTATACGTGCCGGCCCCGGTTAATATCAAGGCACCAAAGAACATGGTGTCACCCAAACAAATTTCTTCCGTAATTAATTCGGTATAAATAGGATACTCAGCCAAACTCAACGTTACCGTAGAATCACAACCATGAACACTCAAAAAGTCTTCTGTATAAGTTCCGGCTTCTGTTAATTCAGCATCACCAAACAGCAAGGTATCACCCACACAAATGGTGCCACTATAATTAAAATGTCCTGTATAAAGATAATTCGGATGACCTGGTTCACAAATAGTATCTAATGGTGTAATACAAGAAGGAGCCGAGCGTAAAACTGAACCACAAGCATTGGAAATTTGATGCAAATAGAGTTCGGTTCCATGTAAAGCGAATCTTACTTTGGCGAATGAACTTGCATCAGAAACTATACTATTCGTATGATTTTCACTAAACCCATCATTCCCACTAAAATGATCGAAAAAGGAAACATGAATTTCTTGAGTGCTCACATCAACAACGCCATTCATAGTAGTTGTTAATCCATAACAATTGGTATAGGCATCCATGCTTACGTAGTACTGATTTGTAGTACTTGGAATGTCAGACAAATCAAAAACCAAAGTTGAATCTCCAGCAGAGAACCATGCACTTGTTCCAGTTTCAGTATAACAATATGTTGACTCCTCAGCATCTGTTAAGTCGTCGCCATCACTATCCAAATCCAGAAAATTAGAAATCCCATCTCCATCATAATCAAGGCTTGACCAACAAAATGGATCTACACTTACCCCATCACCACATTCAGTGGAAAGTTGGTAAACGTAAAGTTCATTCTCAATTAATTCAAAACTCAACTTACTTACATCTGATGACATGGAAGTGATTTGATTGCTTGCGTCATGGAAATAATCATTTTCTAAATCATTAAAATGATGATAATCAATTACTGAAATTTCATTCAAATCAACATTAACATGTGCTTGCAAAACCGCTTGTTCATCACCACATTCATTCGTTAAACTAACCTCAACAAAAGAAATCCCTGAATCAAATACATGAACTAACGTCGTATCAACTCCTGCCAATACTTCTGTAATTTCAACCATTTCATAGCACGGAGTATTTTCCGTATAATCTGGTAACCCATCATTATCACTATCTAAATCCAAACTATTTGGAACGCCATCCCCATCCGCATCAATAGACGACCAGCATCCAGAAACTAAACGTACCTCACCCGTATCACATTCATTACTGAGGTGATGCAAATACAATTGATCATCCAATAGTTTAAGTGCTATTTGTGCCGGAACATCAGAAGAAGACGTTTGCACTTTCCCCGAATCGCTTTCTAAAAGCGGATCAATAAAAACATCTGAACCAAAGTGCTGGTAGCCCCATGGATTAATCCTGTTCTCTATTAAATTGACAGAAAATTCTCCCATGGCATAAGTTGTATCACACTTATTTCCAAATTCTAATGAGATGTAATAAATACCAGGTTCTCCATCAAAATCGGTTATTAAAATTGAGTCTGCAACATCAATGTAATCTGACTCTGATAAGAGGTTAGAGCAACCCGTTGCCTCATCAAAATCATCCAAGCCATCACCATCAGAATCAGGGCAGCTATTGTCTAACATGGTAATAAAACCGGTCATGGTTTTTGTATCTGAATTTCCAAATTCATCCGTAACCGTTAAGGAAACATGATAAGAACCAGGTGTTGAATAATATACAATAGGTTTTCCCGAAGCTGATTCTGAAGGATACCCTCCGGGAAAGGACCATAAAAAAGAGGCTTCGCCAGACGAATGGACACAATTTTGAACAAATTCGATTGGAGTCACTGGGCAATATACCTTTGAAGATGAAGCTGCAAAATTGGCAATTGGATCTTCGGATTCTTCCAGCAAATCATGCTCCCATGAACCTCTTGAACTACCCATTCTAAGTTCGCCTTTTGGAGGAACCGTGAAAAGACCCGTGGTGTAACCCATAGTTGGAAGACCAGTGCCTACAAGTAGCCATTCATCCATAGTACTGTTTTTATACCACACCCCAGAATTACCTGAAAAGGCTACATATATTCCACCATTGGTTCCAAATTGATGTGCAATTTCAGAAACAGGAGTTAATGGCAAAGCGGGTGTTGTAATATTCGACCATATTAGTCCTCCAGAAGTCGAATGAATCACCTTAGCTTCATTTTGATAATTTCCATAGGCCAACCAGAGTTCATTCGGGTCGTTGCCCACTGTTAGTCCTACAATATTGGTGACTCCCTCAGTCACATCAATTGGCGGCGTAATTACAGTCCAAGTGTCTCCCCCGTTTGTTGATCTTTCAACCGTATTGTTTCCGTGCAAAACATACATTCTGGAACTGTCTTGTGGGGCTATTCTAAATTCATTCACGGTGGCGCCGAAATCATAAAATTCCGATTCGCTGTCAAAATTATCTCTGCTTACATACACTTTTGCGGTGTTATGTCCAAAAAATGTATTATACAAATTAGGATGAAACTCCATAGTGTTTAATCGGAAAGTAGAACTAATAGAATTGGTATAAAGAAAGTTTCCTTCATCATCCAACTCTGTTCTAAATTTGCCGTAACCGTGGTTATAATAAATTCGCTGATCGTGTGATTGATTTACAGATGTCCTACTGGCATCACCACCACCACGACTAATCCAACCGTTATCGCCATCAAATCTTCTTATTTTTGTTGGACCATGATCGCAACCAGCCGATAAAATATCTGATTTAGGTGAACTTGAAAACCCCCATAAATCAATCGCTGAAATTTCTCTACCTATTGTATGAACGGATTCCATTGCATCTGTAGAAATCGCCAATCCACCATCAGACCCGATAAACACCAAGTCACCCACACAATCAATTGACCGAACATCTGGATGAACATATTTCGGACATCCTCCATAACCAGAAGTCATATCGCTATAGGTTAAACCACCGTCATAAGAACGGTTTACTGAACTCGCAAAATAATAACCCGTATAAATATTATCCTCGTTTAATGGGTTGACGCGAACGCCCTCCGTTTTACCCACGCTATTATGAGAATTTAATGTACCAGCTTCACTATAGCGATATATTGTATCGGTAGTAAAAAGTGAATAAATATAAAGTTGGTCTGGGCTATCAGGAATGGTTTGAAAAGCCATCATATTGGGCAAGGTTCTCCCTAAATCAATATCTAAATTGACCAAAAATGAAAAAGTTAGTCCGCCGTCGGTTGATTTATAGATGCACGGATCGTTTGCAGCATTATAGCCTCCTAAATAGAACACATTGTCATCATCCATATCTTTTTCTAAACCGAAAAAATTAAATCCACGATTGTAAATTCCAAATTCAGAATTAATAGAATGTGCGCCCCAATAATGATTAGGACCACCGCCACCGTTGTCAAAAACTTCCGTCCAAGAATCTCCTCCGTCAGTTGAACGATACAGCTGCCTGCCAAAAGTAGATAAAACCACATCCTCATCTGCAGATGAAATGGCAATAAAATAAGGCCGTCTAGAAGGATCAACGTCACGGTTTAACTCGGCACATAAATCCCAATCATCACCGCCATTTGTACTTTTTAAAAGACCCGATTCCGTTGCAGCATATACCAAAGAATCGTTTAAGTCACTTGCCTCAATTTCGCCATAATAATAGTCGCGATTGGCATAAGTATTTGTTCCATTTCCGTATTCGGCATCTGTTAACGACCAAGATTCTCCTTGATCTTTACTTACCCATAAACCACCGTATGAAAAACCGGCAAAAAGATTATCTGTATTATATGGATTAATGTAGACGCGGTCACAAAAACCGCCTGACAAAGAAGAAGACGTTCCGCAAGTTGTTTCTTCAGCAAAATTAGGCCCGATCATTCGCCAAGACCCAAAAGTTTTAGCCATGCCCGTTGCGCCCAAATGCGTTGCTTCCAAATCGGGTTCATACGACACATAATTACCCTCAACATCCATACTCAATTTGGCATTTTCTAACCACCGAATGAACATTCTTTTTTGGTGACTTGTTTCTTGCGGATTTGCATTAAAGTATGCGTCAAAAGCAACCTCAGCATCTATTGCATTTGGACTCTCCGAAACCATTTCTAAATACCACGGTGTTGAAGAATGATCCACCTTTAACATTGGAAACGGATTTGTTTCAGGACCCAAATCTTGCGATCGACCGATTGATGAACTAAACAAACCAATAATTAACAGAAATAATAGGGGATAATAGTTGCGCATGAATACTAGTTTAATTTCTTTCCAATTAATACATGTAAAGGTAGCAATTTTAAATCTTGTCGGATGTGTTCTAATTATTCGTCTGAAATCCTTGATAAAGTTGATTCACTTGTTGTCTCGGCCTTCTTTTTTGATTGCGTTCATTGCGGTCCATTCGGTCAAATTCGGAATACATTTCGGCAACCAATTCCAAGGCGGCATCTTGCTCACCAATTTCAATTAAAAAATGACTAAACGCTATGCGGTGGGGATAATTGGAAAATGGTCCATCCATATCCTCAAAATTTGCTCGAGCATCTGCCAACCTTCCCTCCTTTTGAAGTGACAGTGCATACGACACTCGTTTCTCAGAATTTAGAAAGTCTTTATGGTTTTTGATACGCCCACCAATTTCAACTGATTTTGAATAGTTTTCATTCAAATAATATACTTCTACCAGATTGGCAAGTGTAAACGGATCATTTTTATTGAATCCTTCCAAACAAGATTCATACATTTCTATAGCCTCATTAAATCTGCCTGCAGTCACATATTTAGCTGCTAGATTAGATCGGTTGGCAATTGAATTGGATTATTTAACCTCTTTTTCTAATTTTTGGATCTCGTAATTTGAATTTATTACGCCTTTAACACCCTCCGATAAATCAGCCATATTTTTACGACTATAGAAATGCTCGTACAGATGAATTATGCTGCCAATTAAGGGGAAAAATAAAATTAACCAATACCATTTTTGATCAGACCCGTTGCGATAAGCATGAAGCAAGCAAACAACTTGCAACACAATTATAATAGGGAAGAAAAAACCATACATATACATCATAGGCTGGACACTGTGTTTTATCAATTTCTGTGTTCGAATATAATTTGTTTTTTTTTATCCTAGAAAATATTCAACATAAAAACAGCAATCAATGCCCCTATCATTCATTTAATGAAATTGAGATTCTTCAATCATCACCCAACATTTGTGAGGGCGAACCTCCCGTTTGCTGCTGAAAAGTTATGACCATAAATTCGGCAGGTTTAATCACAGCCACCTTCACCAAGACATCCATTAAATCATTTAAAGTTTCTCCTGATGGCGTTATAATACCTCGACCACACTCAACTGAAAAGGCATCCACAGCTGTTACTCCTTGTAAAGCGCCTTCGTTCCATATATTGGTCAAATAATCCCCAATCATCTGCTCAACGCTTCGCCAAGTTTCCAAGGTGTTCGGGGAAAAAACATAGGCCTTTGCCGCGATTTTGCAGGACTGTTCAATATACTCCAAGGTTCTTCGCTCATCCAGATAATTCCAATCTGCGTTATCTAAATTCGTTGCTAATTGTGCCACAGCAGTGGCAACAAGTTTTGCAATATCTGGATCAGATCCTTGAGATGCACTGCTATTTTGTGATTCAACCATAATTCGTATTTGAATTTAAATTATGAGAGGTGTTTTTCTAAAATACTAAATTCTTTTTTTATGTGTAAAATATTGGATTGAGCTATTTTTTGATCCGTATAAATTAAGGTAGAGAAATCACACTGTAAATCGGCGGTAATTGCCCAAATTACTTAAATTTGCTTTTTTCAAATCAATCAAAATGCAACGAATAGAGATTAAAGAATTATTGAACACCGCGAGCTTTGGCGACAAAGTAAATGTAAAAGGATGGGTAAAAGGATTTAGACAGAATCGGTTTATCCAGTTAAATGATGGTTCAACAATCAATAATGTACAGGCAGTTGTAGATTTTGAAAACACAGATGAAGCCCTTTTGAAGCGGATAACTACTGGAGCAGCCGTTTCAATCATTGGAACCTTAGAGGAATCAAAAGGAGCTGGTCAAAAATTTGACTTAACGGTTGAATCAATTGAAATTTTAGGAGACGCTGATCCTGAGGAGGTGAATAAAACGATTTTAGCACCCAAAAGACATAGTCTTGAATTTTTACGAGAGCAAGCTCACTTGCGTTTTAGAACAAACTTATTTGGAGCTGTTTTCAGAATTAGGCATGTCACTTCATTCGCCATTCACAAATATTTTAACGATAAAGGGTATTATCACATTGCAACACCAATTGTTACAGGATCTGATGCAGAAGGGGCAGGTGAAATGTTCCGTGTATCCACTTTAGATCCAAAATCACCACCATTAACTGAGGATGGCGAAGTAGATTGGTCACAAGACTTTTTTGGTAAAGAAACCAACTTAACGGTATCTGGCCAGTTAGAAGCCGAGTTAGCAGCAATGGCCTTAGGTAAGGTGTATACATTTGGACCAACATTTAGAGCAGAAAACTCGAACACAGCTAGACATTTAGCTGAGTTTTGGATGGTAGAACCAGAAGTGGCTTTTAACGACATTACTGACAATATGGACTTAGCTGAAGATTTCTTGAGCTATATCTGCAAACACGTGATGGATAATTGTGCGGATGATATACAATTCTTAAATGACCGTGAATTAAAAGAGGATTCGCAAAAGCCAATGGCTGAAAGAAACCCCATGTCGTTAATTGAGCGTTTAACATTTGTAATTGACAACGATTTTGAGCGAATTACCTATACAGAGGCGATAGATTTATTACGAAACTCAAAGCCCTACAAAAAGAAAAAGTTCAAATACCCAGTTGAGTGGGGAACTGATTTACAAAGCGAACACGAGCGTTATTTAGTTGAAAAACACTTTAAAAAACCCGTGATTATTCGCGATTACCCGGCTTCCTTTAAAGCATTTTACATGCGTTTGAATGAGGACGGTAAAACAGTTGGTGCCATGGATATTTTATTCCCTGGCATTGGTGAAATTATTGGCGGTTCTCAGCGTGAAGAGCGTTATGATGTATTGCTGGAAAAATGTAAAGCATTTGACATTTCAGAAGAAGAAATGTGGTGGTATTTAGATACCCGTAAATTTGGAACGGCGCCGCATTCAGGTTTTGGATTAGGATTTGAACGAATGGTAATGTTCACAACCGGAATGTCGAACATTAGAGACGTAATCCCTTTCCCGAGAACCCCAGGTCGCGCAGAATTCTAATGACTCAGCGGTCACTTACTATTCGAGTTGATTTATTTGGTGCGGAGCGGAATCGGAATTTTTCTGAACAAGCAAATCAGCCGCTTTTACCGTTCGATTTGACGTAGTTCTTCTTTCAGAAGTGAACATTAGTTCTTAAATCCTGTTGTGTACTTTACAGTGAATAAAATACAATTATGAAAAAGATATATTACCTAAAAACCTGCTCTACTTGTCAACGTATAATGAAAGAGTGGAACGTGGATGATAGTTTTGAGTTACAAAATATCAAGGTGGATAGAATGACAGGCGAACAGGTTGATCAGATGATTGAAATGGCGGGAAGTGCGGCAGCATTATTTTCTAAACGATCTATGAAGTACTGTGCTATGGGATTGCATGAGCGTGAATTATCAGAAAGTGAAATGCGTCAATTCATAATTGATGAATACACATTTTTAAGTCGCCCTGTTTTGATTTTAGGCGACTCTATATTTGTTGGCAACTCCAAAAAAGTTGTTGCAGCTGCTACCGAAGCTTTAAACGCCTAGTTTTTACACCAGTGAATCTGTCTCTATAAATGCGCCCCATAGTCAAATCACATATCGCATTATTCGTGCTAAATTTAATCTATGGGGCAAACTATGTCGTGGCGAAAGGACTGATGCCCAACATAATTGGTCCAAACGGATTCATTTTATTACGCGTAGGAGGAGCGGCACTTTTATTTTGGTTGTTATTCAGCACCAGATTTGAAAAAGTATCGAATAAGGATTTAGGGCGTTTGGCGCTTTGCGGCTTTTTCGGGATTGCCATGAATCAACTTTTTTTCTTTAATGGATTAATGCGAACGTCACCCGTAAACGCTTCCGTTATTATGACCACTACACCAATTATAGTGTTCATTTTATCCCTTTTTATACTTAAAGAAAGGCCAAATGCCATAAAAATTGTGGGTTTAATTATTGGTGCTGCGGGTTCAATAATTTTTACACTTCAAGGTAGTTCTGGAGGCGACTCTAGTTTGATGGGCGATTTATTCATTTTTGCCAATGCCACCTCTTATTCACTTTATCTGGTTTTGGTGAAGCCCCTCATGTCAAAGTACAAACCGTTAACCGTTATTACATGGGTATTTACATTTGGGCTTATTTATGTCCTGTGCTGGCCAATGAGCAGCAATGAAATAATGCAAACCTCATTTTCCACTTTGACAACTGATTCAATTCTTCGTTTGCTATTTGTAGTTGTTTGCGTCACCTTTTTAACCTATTTATTAATGGTGTATGCCATGAAAAAAGTCAGTCCAAGTGTTGGAAGTACATACATTTATTTTCAACCCTTAATGGCTGCTTTTTTCATTTATGTTTTTTGGCTATTTGGATTAGAAAACTACACCCAAGACATTACACTCGGTAAAATTATGGCGGCATTGCTCATTTTTGTTGGCGTATATTTAGTGATTAAACCAAATAAATCCGTGGTCTAATTAATTGAACTCACAATAATTTGAGTAGATTTGAATCTGAAAATTTTCACTTATGTTGAATACCGTAAATACAGTTGATTTAGAAAGTGCATTAGGCGCATTAGATATTAAAGACCTTGGTGAAGGCGTTTATGAAATCTCATCACCAAACGAAAAATCAATTGTATTGGAAGTACTTTCAATAGACTTGGCGCTTAAAACAATGACTATTCGTCACCAACATTCAGTACATGACATTGTTTTAAAAGACAATTTGGATCTCGTATTGGATAAAATGGGAATTAAACGATCAGTAGACACGGTTAGCACTGATATAAAAGCTCCAATGCCTGGAAAAGTTATTGATATTATTGTAGCCGAGGGTGATACAGTAGTGAAAGGAGATGGCATTCTAATTTTAGAAGCCATGAAAATGGAAAATGTTTTAAAAGCGGAGCATGATTGCACCATTAAAAAAGTACTCGTTTCAACTGGCATAAGTGTTGAAAAAGCGCAAGTCTTAATTGAATTAGGATAATCTAGTTCCTCCATCTTCCTGGCGTCTATCTGATTATTCACGTGTGCATCAAGGCTTAAAAAATATTATGGAAGGTGATCTCAAAGATTCTTTAATTCTTCTCGCAATTCTTCAACGGTACCGCACGAAACTTAGATTTTGGAGTTAAACCGCGCTTTCTTTAATGTCCAATAATCTGCGAACGCTCTTTACAAAATAGGTGAAAATTGGATGTGGGATATCCGCACTTGAAACTATTTGCGGGCAAAACATAGTGAATAAAAAAAAATCGTGTGATTTATGCTTTAATATTTCAGGATCGAAATATTGATTACGCGCTCCAATTTCAAAGTCTTTGGTTAGTAGCTCTGAATATTGTGGTAAAATGGAATAACGTGATGAGCTGTACTCAGCTACTCCTCGATTCAAGTAAAGTTTGCTGAACTCGGCCGAGAAACGGTCCAACGTAACCCCGGTAAATTGATTGCCATCCACCAAATTTTCAGAAATAACGCGTTCAGACTTCAAGTCTAAGCCCAAATTAGTAAAATAGGTTTCAATTAATATTTTAAAGCATTCACCCGTGCCTAATACAGGTACATCTTTATCAATTAAAGTTTTAATAATGGATTGAAAGAAGAACGGCGTTTGATAAGGACCTGGGGCAATTACAATACCGTCATAGGTATCATAAAAATTATCGAGTTGCTCTGTGCACTCTCGTTCATTTAACCAATAATAATTTATTGGCTGATCCAGCACCTGCTCAGCATGTTGCAAGGCTTGGTTAGTAGCATTATGCGAATGATATGCAAAATTGTAGTCTCCAATTACAGCAATACGTAATACTCCATCCATAGTTTATCCCTAATGCTTCTTAGCTAAAATTAGTAAAAAAAAACGGGAGATTCAAAGAACCTCCCGTTTTAATAAATCTTCTTAATCGCTTACTCTAGCTTAAATGCTGAGCGTACGTGACCGTCTTCAAGACATTTCTCTCCTAATTCTGCATTTATCAAAGTACAATTGAAAGTTGCATCAAATTGCATATAAGCACCAGTAGTATCAGACTCCTGAATCAATGTGTTAAACACAAAACTTTTAACACAAACCGAAGCGGTTGTATCACTTACCCATAAGCGTCCGTTTGGATCAATCCATCTAACTTCAACACCGTAATGATCAATATTATCTGAATAATCTGGGTTCGCATTATCGTCCATGAATGATTTCCATTCAGTCAATGTTGGGTTATTAGATCCATCATCAGTCCAGTTAATAGAACGAAGTTCAATTTCTAAACCACCTACTACGTCTTCATCCTCAACACTTGTCATATAACGTGCTGTTGAAACTCCTTCCGTTAAAATTGTTTTGAACGACTGGTAATAACATGAATCTGTATAAGTAACTGTATTTATTGAATCATCTATTTCTGCTGAACATTCACAATTCAAATCAACCAATGGCACTGGTGGTGGAATTACTTCATGATCTGTACATGAGGTTGCCGCCGCGAGACCAGCAAAACCGATAAAAATGAATAGTTTTCTCATAACTGTGTTTTTTGTAAAGATATAGCTTTTTTTACATTATTACGAGACCATGCGCATTTTGGTTGCCTGCAAAGAAATATCAATCCCATTAATCGGTAAAAATTTTTGCTTTTGAAGCCCTACAATTTCACTTTCAATGGTTTTTGAATTTTCATAAATAGCGCTCACACTGCCGCTTAAAGTTACAAAACCAAGCACAAAATTTTTATAGGCCACTCGGTATCTCAAATCGCCCTTAACATTAGTTCCAGCAGCAGTTAAACGAACAATTGATCCTGCTTTTAAATGATGGTAAATATAAATCATATCATGATCTGACAATTCGTCTACAGATACAATTGCATTAAAGGTAAATGAATTTGAAATTTCAAATCCTTTTTTAAAAAATGATTGCATTATTATTTGAATTAAGTGAGTATTGAATTATGCTCTAATTTGCTTAACAGCCTCACTAAACTGGAAATTTTCAAGGACAATAGCTTCTCCAAAAACGTTTTCAAAACTATAATCAATGATTTCTGTTCCATCATCAAATTCAAGTGAATTCAATTGTTTAATTTCAAATTCATATCCGCTCGCTGCAATCTTGGCAATAATTCGATTCAAATCTGTTTGAGAAATTAACATCTCTGTTTCAATTGTATTTCCTTGAACGATTAAATCGCACTTGGCGCTAACGGTTGAATCACCCATTTCAAAGGTAACTTCTTTAATGATTAGCTTTTCGTAAAATGAAATTATATTTTCCATAACTGTAATTATTTGATACAATGTTATGGGGGCAGACCGTAAACTATTTACGTTCTACTAAAAAAGAGTATTTATTTTCAAATTTTTCACATCTCTCTAAAACACAATGAGAAAGCATGTTTAAGGCTAAATGTTGATATTATTCCAAAATCCATGGTCTTAGTTTTATTTTTAACGGTTCAAACCATTAACTTTGAATACTGAAAAGAAACCTACTTAAAAGCGAATAAACTAAATGAAAAAAATTCTCGTAATAGGAGCTGGACTCTCAGCTTCTTCAATGCTTCGATACTTTACAGAAAATGCTGCGTCACAGGATTGGTATATTAAAGTTGGTGACCGCAATGGTGAACTAGCTAAATCAAAAGTAGAAGGATGCGACAGAGCCGAAGGTTTTGAGTTGGATGGCTTGAATGCAGCACAAAGGTCGCCATTAGTTGAATGGGCGGACTTAGTTATTTCAATGCTTCCCGCCCGTTTTCATATTCAGGTAGCACACGATTGTATTCGCTTTAAAACGAATTTAATTACGCCATCATACATTTCAAAAGAAATGCGTGCATTGGATCAAGCCGCTAAAGATGCGGGTATAATTATAATGAATGAAATTGGTGTGGATCCGGGTCTTGATCATATGAGCGCCAAAAAGATTTTAGACGAAATTGAAAGTCGCGGCGGTAAAATGCACATTTTTGAATCTTTTACAGGAGGCCTCGTTGCGCCAGAAAGCGATAACAACCCTTGGAACTATAAGTTTACATGGAACCCTCGAAATGTTGTTCTCGCCGGGCAAGGAAGTGCTGCAAAATTTATTCAAGAGGGCCAATATAAGTATATCCCATATACGCGCCTATTTAGAAGAACAGAGGTCATTGAAATTGAAGGTTTTGGAAAATTTGAAGGTTACGCCAATCGCGATTCTTTAAAATATAGAGACGTATACGACCTGGAGGACATTCCAACAATTTACAGGGGTACATTGCGGAGAAAAGGGTTTTCAAAGTCGTGGAATGCTTTTGTACAAATTGGCGCAACAGACGATTCTTACGTTCTAGAAGGAAGTAAGGACATGACCAAACGTGACTTTATTAATTCATTTTTACCCTATAACCCAACTGACTCGGTTGAGCTAAAGCTCAAACACTATTTAAAAATTGATCAGGATGACATTATGTTCGAGAAATTGGAATGGTTAGGAATATTTGAAAAAGAAAAGGTAGCGATTATAGAAGATGTTACTCCAGCGCAGTTTCTTCAAAAAATTTTAGAAGAAAAGTGGACTTTGGAACCAGACGACAAGGACATGATTGTGATGTGGCACAAATTTGTGTATCGATTAAATGGAGCATTCCATGAGATTAATTCACATATGATATCAATTGGCGAAGATCAAACTTACACGGCAATGAGCAATACGGTTGGGTTACCTGCCGCTATTTGTGCCAAGATGATTTTAAATGGAACCATTCAAATAAAAGGGGTTGAAATGCCCACTAAACCGGCTATTTATAATCCCATTCTAAATGAATTACAAGAACTTGGCATTCAATTTAAAGATGTTGAAATTGAAGAACCTGTTTTGTATCAAGATTAAATCTTAGCGCTGCTAATGGGAATTAATAAATCAAATTGTGGATTATGACACGTCAGATTTTAAGAGCTGCACAATTCTCTGTTCTTATTAATCTCGTATTCCAGTTTATTTGGGTCACCCATATTAATTACCCCAATTTCATCCCATTTACTTTTTCAGAAGTTAAATTGTTAATTATATCAGTGCCAGTTATAAATCTGATCAGCGCAATATTTATAGGTGTTTATCTTTTAAAAAAAGGGTATAAATCATTCTTTTACGTTTCTATTCTTGATGCATTGTATTACTTTTTTCTGCTAACAATGTGGTATCTTCTTGTGACTACTTCAACTAAAAGAGAACTAGTTTAATAAAACCCTAGTATACACTTTTAATATGAAAAAGACCAAAGAGATAGAAAAGTATTTGAGATGGAAGTTTAAGTTAAGAGTTTTGAAGTTTGT
>CAJQHR010000063.1 GCA_905478225.1 uncultured Crocinitomix sp. | reverse complement strand
TGAAGTCCTAAACTTTTTAGAATTAACATGGAAGGGTTACCGTCATGGTACGGCTGAAGATTTTAATGCTTCTCCAAAGACTGGTGTTACCAAGAAAAAAGCAATTGAACTGGGTAAAAAATTAGCCACACTTCCAGAAGATTATAAGTATTTAAGAAAGACGACCCGATTATTGAATAATCGATTAAAGCAAATAGATGATGACGTTTTGGATTGGGGAACCGCCGAGATGTTGGCTTATGCTACCTTGTTAGATGAAGGTCATGCGGTAAGAATTTCGGGTCAAGATGTTGAAAGAGGAACATTCTCTCACCGCCACGCTGTTGTTAAAACAGAGGATGATGAAAAGGAAATTGTGACGCTAAATTTATTGTCGGACAAGCAAGCAGAGTTTAGTATTTATAATTCACTCTTGTCTGAATATGGTGTTTTAGGATTTGAATACGGTCACTCTTTAGCAACCCCAAATGGCTTAACAATTTGGGAGGCACAATTTGGTGATTTCTATAATGGTGCACAAATTATGGTGGACCAATTTATCTCTTCAGGAGAAGATAAGTGGTATGTTCAAAGTGGTTTAGTGTTATTGCTTCCTCACGGATACGAAGGTATGGGTGGTGAGCATTCAAGTGCCCGTCTTGAACGTTTTTTGCAGTCTTCAGCTGATTTAAATTGGCAAATTTGTAATGCTACAACACCAGCAAATCATTTCCATTTATTGCGTCGACAAATTCACCGTGATTTTAGAAAACCATTGGTTTGCTTTTCTCCAAAAATGTTATTGCGTTATCCTAAAGCAGTTTCAACAATTGAAGATTTGACCAAAGGAGGGTTCCAAGAAGTAATGGACGATCCGATCACGAAGAAAAATGCGGTCGATACAATTGTGCTTTGTTCTGGAAAGTTCTATTATGAAATGAAGGAGAAAGCTGAAGAAAGAGGGGTTGAAAATGTGGCGTTTATTAGAATGGAGCAAATGTATCCATTGCCAGAAGTACAATTAGAAGCGGTAGTGGCCAAGTATAAAAACGCGAAACGTTTTATTTGGGCACAAGAGGAGCCTGAGAATATGGGAGCGTGGAGATATATGGCTATGAATTTGAGAAAATACAATTTGACTGAGATTTGCAGAAAAGCTTCTGCTGCGCCAGCTGCAGGATCAAGTGCATTGCACAAAAGAAGGTTAGCCGATTTATTTGATCGCCTATTCGATAAAATTGCTGAAAAATAAAATCAATCTATCTGGGCTATTGCCAAGAAGTTTGGAAATTGAATAAAACTTAAATTAAAACAGAATGTCTGTATTAGAAATGAAAGTTCCCTCACCGGGAGAATCAATATCAGAAGTAGAAATTGCTCAATGGTTAGTTGAGGATGGAGATTATGTTGATAAAGATCAGGCTATTGCTGAGGTGGATTCGGACAAAGCAACGCTTGAATTGCCTGCTGAAGAGTCTGGCACCATTACGCTGAAAGCCGAGGAAGGTGACGTCGTTGAGGTGGGTGCTGTGGTTTGTCTTATCGACACGTCTGCTGAACGCCCTGCTGGATTGGGCGCAAAACCTGAAGCCGCTCCTGCCACTGTCGTGGAGGATAAGAAAGAAGAGGTTAAGCCGAATCCTGCGACTGTTGCTGAAGAAGCAGCTCCTACTAAGGAGAGCTATGCGACTGGGCATCCATCAATTGCTGCTAAAAAAGTAATGGATGAGAACGGAATTTCTGCTAATCAAGTGAACGGAACAGGTAAAGACGGCCGCATCACTAAACAAGATGTTGTTGCTGCAATGGCAGCTGGTTTTTCTACCGAGGCGATACAAGGTTGGGGCGGAACACGAAATTCTACACCGAAAAAAATGTCAATGCTGCGTAGAAAAGTAGCAGAGCGTTTGGTTGCAGTGAAGAATGAAACAGCCATGCTTACTACATTCAATGAGGTGGATATGAAGCCGATCATGGATGTGCGTACAAAATATAAAGCATTTTTTAAGGAACACCATGAAGTGAATTTAGGCTTTATGTCTTTCTTCACCAAAGCGGTAACTGAGGCCTTGAATCTTTTCCCGGCCGTAAATGCGCAAGTAGAAGGAAAAAATATGATTTTGCATGACTATGCGGACATAGGTATTGCTGTTTCTTCTCCAAAAGGACTAATGGTGCCTGTGGTTAGAAATGCTGAGCAAATGACGTTGGCAGAAATTGAAAAGGAAATTAAACGCCTTGCAATTCGTGCACGTGATGGCAAAATTTCACCAGACGAAATGACGGGTGGGACTTTCACAATTACAAATGGGGGTGTATTTGGCTCAATGTTGTCTACACCAATTATTAATCCTCCGCAATCTGCCATTTTAGGAATGCACAATATTGTTGAGCGCGCAGTTGTAGTGGATGGAGAAATTGTTGTACGCCCAATTATGTATGTGGCTTTATCTTACGATCATAGAGTCATTGATGGTAAAGAATCTGTAAGCTTTTTGTTTAAGGTAAAAGAGATGTTAGAGAATCCAGAAAAAATGATTTTCGGGGGAAAAGATCCAATCGAAGTCTTGTTGGGATTATAGTTGACATAGAGCAAGATAAAGGATTAGCGCCTATTTTGAATCGATCAAAATAGGCGTTTTTTTTGAGTTTATTAAATATTCAATTCGTATTCCTGAAAAATAATAATATATTGGAATTGTAAAACTAAACGAAAAGGTATGATTAAAAAATTACATATTAGCATGGTCTCAATCATCATGATTGGATTGATGTTCGCTTGTTCCACGTCGAATGATGTGGCGAGTAATAGAGGGATTCAAAAAAGAAAATACAATAAAGGTTTCTATGTAGAGAAAGGACCGAAACTAGGTGGTGAAACGAAAAATGTAGACCAAGTAGATAATGAAAATACGTTTGAAGAAAATACCATGGCAATTGAAGAGCCTGCAGAACGTCTTAGTTCAACGCCTGAGGTTGTTTTGGTTGAGGATGAGTCTGTTATCGGTATAAATGAAGTAACGGAAAATGAGGTAATCCAGCAGTCCACCAAAAATTCAGATGCAGTTTCAAATCTGGAAATTGTAGTTCCCGAAAAAACTCGTGTAAGAGAAAAACTTAAAAAGGGAGTTGAAAAGGTATTTCATAAGATTAAAAATCCGTCAGCACAAGACATGACTAGAGGAAGCTCTTCGAGTGGACTTGTTCTTATTTTATTGGTTATTTTGGCGATTTTTTTACCACCATTGGCCGTTGTAATTTATGATGGCGTGGGTCGTCCATTTTGGATTGATCTTGTTCTCTGGCTGATTGCCATTGGTGTTGGTTATGCCTTATTTGGAGCAGGTATTGCTTTCCTTTGCGGCTTAATTGCGACAATATATGCGCTATTAATCATATTTGACGTAGTGTAGGGAAATATAAATAATTAGAAAAGAGGTATTAGGATTTTTTCTAATGCCTCTTTTTTATTCGGAGCAAATAGGTTTATGCCAATTGATACATTTTTCCTGGGAAGGATTGTAGGCTTCCGCGCATTTCTAAATTGAATAGATGCAGTGACAACTCGCTTGCTGTCATATTTGTTTCTTTGATCAAAACGTCTATATGGGTGGATCTGTTTTCGCGTTTCAAAATGGTAATAATACGATCTTCATCAACGGTGTGGACTTCAAATAAATCTGCTTGAGCGGTGTTCTCTGCATCAAGTTCTTCCCAATCTAATGCGGTTATCATATCTTCCGCAGATGTGATCAGCTTTGCGATATCACGTTGAATTAGATTATTACAACCTGTAGAATTATTGCGATCAATATTCCCTGGAAAGGCGAATACTTCTCGGCTATAGCCAAAGGCTAAATTTGCAGTAATCAATGATCCACCAGTTACTGGACTTTCAACCACTACGGTAGCTTCAGATAGACCAGCTACAATCCGGTTTCGTTGGGGAAAATTTTCAGGGCCAACAGATGTTTTACTCATGAACTCTGTGACCAAACCGCCTGTTTCTTGCATTAGTTTTGCGAGTTGCTTATTGGCGGCTGGATAAATTAAATCCAAGCCATGTCCCAAAACAGCAATAGTCGGTAAGTCATTTGTTAGGGCAGCCTCATGCGCAGTTTTATCTATTCCGTGTGCGAGTCCACTCACAATTTGAACGCCTCTTGGCGCCAAGTCTTCCACAAATTTTTTGGTAATCTTAATGCCATAAGTAGTGGCTTTTCGTGTACCAACTATCGCAATATTTTGCCGATTAAAATTGACATTCCCTTTTGAGTATAATACGATTGGACTATCAGCGCAAAATCTGAGCGCTACTGGATAATTGGCGTCTTGATAATAGTGTGATTGAACGTCATTGGCCTCCATGAATTTTATTTCTTCCTCGGCCCTCGTTAAGGCGGCTTTTCGGTTAAATTTTTTCACTTTTTGGAGCGGTACCTCACAAATTTTAGCCAATTCATTTTCACTCAACTCAAACACGGCTTTCGGACTGCCTGCATAGGCAATTAAGGTCTTTGTATTGACAATTCCAATCCCCTGCAAAAGCGGTAAGGCTAATTTGTAAATATTCTCTTCCACACCCTAAAAATACTATTTTTGATGAGATTATAATCATTTTTATGACGATTATTTAGCTTATTTGTAATATCCTGTATCCCCTGTGATTAGTGTTGAATTACAAGGTTAATAAAGTTTGGCATGATTTTTTTCGGGAAATTTTCGTATTTTTGGTACATAAATTGATAATCTACAAATGTTAAAACAAACCTTAAGTCAAAAGTTGCTTCAAAAGCTTTCTCCTCAGCAAATCCAGTTGATGAAACTCTTGCAAGTTCCTACAATGGATCTAGAGCAAAGAATTAAGGAGGAAATTGAGGAAAATCCTGCGTTGGAAGAAGGGAAAGAGGAGTCTGCCGAGGATGAATATGACGAGTATGAGGAGCCGGCAGAAGCGAATGAGGAGTTTGACATTAATGATTATTTAGATGATGATTTACCGCAATACAAGACTTCGGTCTCCAATTCGGGCAAAGATCAGGACGAAAAAGCGGTTCCAATTTCTGGGGGAAAGTCATTCCACGAAATTCTAGAAAGCCAACTAATGCTGCGTAAATTAACAAACAACGAGAAGTTAATTGCAGAAAACTTAATTGGTAATATTGATGACGACGGGTATTTGAGACGGGAAATAGAGGCGATTGTAGATGATTTGGCTTTTACAGCTAATATTGAAACGACTGAAGAGGATGTGGAAGATGTCTTATTCATTATTCAAGATTTTGAACCCGCTGGAGTAGGTGCGCGCGATTTAAGAGAATGTCTTTTATTGCAATTGGAACGAAGACACCACGGCGACATTTCTGTTTATACTGCTAAAAAGATCTTGGAAAAATCTTTTGAAGAGTTCATAAAAAAACATTACGATAAGATCAAGGCCAAGTTTGAAATTGACGACGAAAACTTGAAAGATGCCATTGCTGAAATTGTGCGCTTAAACCCGAAGCCAGGGAACTCGCTTAAGGAGTCAACAAATTCAAAAAATATCCAACAAATTATTCCTGATTTTATCTTAACAGATGAAGAAGGTGAATTGAGTTTATCTTTAAATGGAAGAAATGCACCGCAATTAAAGGTGAGCAGAACATATGAAAATATGTTACGTAGCTATTCTGAAGGAGCAAAAAACACAAAATCAGATAAAGAAGCCGTACAATTTGTACGTCAAAAACTGGATTCAGCAAAATGGTTTATTGATGCGATTCAACAGCGCCAACAAACGCTTTTGTTTACCATGAAAGCCATTTTGGAATATCAAAAAGAATACTTTTTGTCTGGAGATGATACGAATTTGCGCCCTATGATCTTGAAAGATATTGCTGACATTGTCGAAATGGATATTTCAACCATATCGAGAGTGGCAAATTCAAAATTTATCCAAACGCCTTACGGGATCATGTCTTTGAAATACTTTTTTTCAGAGTCGCTTTCTACTTCATCAGGAGAAGAAGTTTCTACACGTGAGGTCAAGAAAATTCTTAGTGACGCCGTGGATGCAGAAGAAAAGAAAAAGCCGTTGACAGATCAAAAACTTACAGACTTGTTAAAGGAAAAAGGATACAATATTGCACGTAGAACCGTGGCAAAATACCGTGAGCAACTAGACATTCCTGTAGCGCGGTTAAGAAAGGAATTATGATTGCTAAACAGTTTTTCCTTACTCTTTCTTATATTTTTCACCCAATTTTTATGCCTCTTTTGGGGCTGTTTTTTTTGTTTTCCCTGGAAACGAGACCGGTTTCTATGTATCCCTTCGATGCGTTGTTTTATTTTCCTTCGGAAGCTAAAAACTTCCTCTATGTGATTATTGGAATTCTGACCATTGTTGCGCCCTTATTCAGTTTGTTAATCATGTATTATAATAAAATGATTTCAAGCTTGACGCTGGAAGACAAAGAAGAGCGAACATATCCGTTTGTGTTGGTTTCATTTTATTACCTATTGGCGTATATTTATGTGCGCACAAAGATTCCAGTTGATTTACAACACCCCGCCTTAGTTGGCTTTTTATTCGGCGTTTTATTGATTATTGTGATCAGCTTTGTTGTTAATTTCTACATTAAAATTAGTTTACATGCGGCCGCTATTTTCGGTGTCGCAGGTATGTTGTTAGGCTATAGTCAAACGCAACTTTCGGATTTTGTTGAAGTTGATGGACCAACAAATTTATACTTCATCTTTTATTTCTTGTTGATTGCAGGGCTAGTTTCTGGTGCCCGCCTTTTCCTAAAGGTGCATAGTTTAACTGAAATTCTCTTAGGCTCTGCATTAGGGTTTTTTGTGATGTATGTCTTTGTAAAGTTCGGTTTGTATGTGTAACTTAAAGGGATAATCATATTTTGTCAATCCTGAAGAGTTATGTATTCTGTTAAATCCAATCCTTTTTCAAAAAATAAAGCAACTGTTGTCATTAGGGAATCTGAATTTGTTTTCGGCATTACACCCGAAACGAATGATCAATTGGCAAGTCCTGCTGAATTGTATCTAGGCGCATTTGCGGCTTGCATTCTAAAATATGTTGAACGGTTCTCCATCATGATGAAGTTTGAATACGAATCCGCAACTGTTGAAGTAACCGCTGATCGTATATCAGTGGAATACCTTTGTGGTACAAAATGGCCTGCGGATGGTGGAGCGGGTTTCTTCGAGAAAATTAAGGCACAAGGCGGTGGAAGAACTCCGGAGCTCTTAAGCGCGCACCCAAGCCCATCTAAGAGAATTGAGAATTATCACACATGGGCAAAAGAAAGCGGTTATGCTGGCACGGATAAAGGCGCTATGTCTTACAAAGAATTCCAAAAGCTGTTTTAGAAAGCACATATTATAAAACTAAAAAACCCTCTGAAGATAATGGTCAGAGGGTTTTTTTTGGTTTGTTGTTAGAATGTAATTCAATGTATAAATAATAATGTAAAATTATCAGCGCTTTGTTCGGCCTGTCGAAGCACGCAACGATCAATATAAGTCAGTAGTTTAGTTTTTTTGCTATTGACTATTGACTATTGACTAATCAACGCCTCTAGATATAAGCATCAGTATTAAAGAACCAATTACACATTGATAATTGCCAATTGTTAATTGCTCAACGCCACCTTCTTAGAGGCTTGAAAGGCATTGTCTTGAATCACTGAAACAATAAATAACCCCGCCATATCGCTTGGTAATTCAATGCGTTGACTACCTTCTAGTTGCTCTCGGCAAACAATTTTTCCGGTTAGTGAAGTGATGAGAACTTCGTATGAACCTTCTAAGGCGGTTTCAATGTTAATGTTGTGCTGATGACTGAAAATAAAGAAGCGCTCCCCAATTTCTTCTTCCGTAATTTCTTCTATAGCGAGGCTGGGTTCATTTTTATAATCGCCCTCAATTTTTACATAATCGCAGGCAATTTTTCCATTGTCAAAGAATTGCACATTAGCCGTTGCTCGAACGTATACAATGTCAAAATCGCTGTTTTGAACTTCAGTTGCTCTATTGTTTGCACTTGTGTTTAGCGGTTCCCAAGATTTTCCGTCAATGGAGGTATAGTAAATGACATTTTCAATAATGCAGTTGTGTATGGGTTCAAAGTTGAACAGGATGCTCAACGATTCGTAGCTCATGATCTCTTCCACTTTTTTTGTCAATGTTACAGGAAGGTTTCCGCCGTGCTCAACGAAAAACGTCACACTGTGCGCATCAAATTCTATGTCGTCAAATTCCGTATACGGAATCATATGCCATCCGTCAAAATTTTGACCTGAATTTTGTCCACATTCGAACAATACGGATTGAGAAATTGCGGGCTGTATACCACAGCTAATTAGCATTAAAAATAAGATACGTTTCATAAGGCGATATTTACAAACATAACAGTAGTTGCATATTTTCGTTACAGAATTAACACTTATCCATGGTTTTATAATTATCTTTCTAACGGACAAAATATCCTGCTAAACACTTAGCAAGGTTGATTGTGATACGATTATCGCCAAAATAGGGTGATTGGACAAGAGTATGACGGCGACAATAATGTTGACCTCCATCAAACGCGCATCTGGACAATAGATGATGTTCAGTTATACAAGATAACAGATACTTTTCCAGACCAATATTTATTGGTGTCGGATTACAAATTTTATTTGACGAGTGCTTGGCAAGGTTATGATGATTCTTCTAAGGTTAACCTAAAATATATTGAACAAAGTGATTGGTTACGTTATGAAGCTGGACAGCCAGTAGTTTCGGAAACAATTACGGATCAAGATGATGCTAATTTGGCATGGACAACAAATCGCAAAAAGGTCATTGAAATCATGAATGAGGCAGACCATACTAAGTCAATGAATTATATGCATTGCGTGCAACATAGTTCTTCATGGATTGGAGATTCAAAGGATTTAATCTATGAAACAAGGAATAAAAAGCTGTCTGTAATCAAGGATGAGACTAAAAGGCAGAATGTAGCAATGTATAAAAACAAGTTTTTCACGAAAGAATATCCAAAAGCGCATCACAGGTTTGAGAAGGATCCTTATGATACATTTTTCTATCTTGACAAAGAGGGGAAAGGAATTATATTTAAACCGAGTAAGAATAAATTTATAAAGCAAGATTTACGGGGAATAGACGGAACCTTTAACGCTCATAGCAGGTATTTGATGACAAGTTGGGCATCCTCTAATTCAATTGATTTAATTGAACTTGCTGATGAGGGAGTCTACCTTTTTCCAGATTTTACAAGTCAAAATAGCGCTGCAAAAATATTGCTTTACGAAAACCCCAGTGCGCATAAAGAAACGGTTGATTCATGGCTGTCTGCGGACCTGGAGGATTTAAATAATGATTGGCGATTGGATTTGATATTGTTCGGTGAATCTCCAGCGGTGATTTTAAATAAATCAAAAGATGAAGTTATAACGCAGCAATTAACTGAAGATAGAATTGACCCTTCCGGATTGTCTTGTGCTGATGCTGATGGAGATAATGACCTTGATATATTTGTTGATGGTTATCAGGGTTTATTGATCTTTTTGAATGAGGGAAACAGCTTTAAAAAGGATCCTATTCGTATAGGAAGTTATTTTCATCCTTTCTTTTTTCTAATTGATCTTGATAATGAAGGGGATCGTGATTTGCTCATTAAAAAACGAAGGTCTAAAATGGACTATGCTGAATTTGAAAACGGAGAATTTAAAGATGAGGTCGAATTCCTAATTCGGAAATAAACGCAGCAACGATCAATCTCGCATAAACTCAACTTCAATTCTTCGATTAATATCCCGTCCCCACAAATAACGATTAGGAGCCACAGGTTTAGCTGAACCATAACCCATATAAATAAGCCTTTCGGCTCCAATGCCTTGCGAAATTAAATAGTCGTAAACCGCTTTCGCGCGGCTCTCGGAAAGGGCCTCGTTTTTTTCTGCAATTCCTGATGAATCGGTAAAGCCATTGATGTTGACTTTAAGGCCTTTTTTCTCTTTTAAATACTGCACTAATGCATTTAAATTATCAAATCCGTAACCGCTCAAAGGCAAATCAAAACTGCCTGATGCAAATGCCAACGAATCTATAATGAACGTGCTTCCAAGTCCTTCCTCATCTTGATGGGCAAAGAAGTAGGTAAGGTATGATTCTATTAATTCATCTTCGGTTTTCACATCCTTATCATAGCCTTTTTCATCCACCAATTTATCTGAGCTATGCTCGGTTTTATTTATGATTTTAATTTCAATTCGGCGGTTTCCTTCTCTGGTAGATTTATAACGGTTGCTATAAATTGGTTTGGCTGGACCGTATCCTTGGTAGGTGATCCGATCTGTTGAATAGCCTGATTCAATTAAATGATCGTAAACGAATTTTGCCCGTTGTTTTGATATCGTTACGTTTTTTGCATGACTGCCTGAGTTGTCTGTATATCCTCCTACTTCAATAATTAGATTCGGATCATTGTCTAATGCTGTTTTCAAATAAGCAATGTCTGAGTTTCTCGAGATGTTAGAAAATGACGTTTTCCCAGATCCAAATTTTACATTGTACAATACAATATGAAATCCAATTGGAATGGCTTCAGGAACCACAACTAAATGCTCCATTTCTATATGCAATTGTGTACTGTCAATATTCTCAGGTAATGGCGGGCAAAGGCAGTCTTGCAAAGAGTCTGAAATGGTGAATTCTGGATAAGATTCAAAATTCTTAATGCGCTCACGTTGGGTTTGATATCTCGGACTTGTATTGGCACCATCTGTCCCTAAATCCCAATAGTTAACGGCATCCCAACTGGAGTAATCACAAAATTGTTTGAGGATTACTGCCCCAATAAATCCTGAGGCATGCCAACCATTCCAACAATGTAAATATACTGGGCCAACGTCCGCTTTTGTTGCTGCTTCGTAAGTTGATTTTAGCATGTCATAAACATGGGTCGAATCAAAATAGTCGCGCTGTTCGTATTCGAGTCTATTCAAAGTTGAGTCAATACAATTACATGTATCCCCAACAGGCGATTCTTCGAAATTTTCGCGATATAAATAAATTCCTTTTGAAAACCCTTCTTGACATAAACCGTGCATTCCGTCTAGCGGAATAGGGTTGTGGTTGTCGCGCTTATCGATTAAATGATAATAGTTATTGGCGCCTCCACGGTAAGCTACGCCATGTAATATCGGACGCATATTTCGTGTGCCGTATAAGCTGTCAAATCCATTTCCCTTGTTGTCCGTAATCTTATACATTAAGTCGGTTTCTACATATCGTTTTTTGTAAAAATCAGATGTTAATACCAAACGCGGGTCAGCTTTTAATAATGAATCAATATTGAGCGTCTTTCCTCCACTTACAACAATATAAGTGTCCAACCCAACTTTTACAGTATCCTCCGTTTGAGCACAAACAGTTCCTGTAAACAGTAATAATAAAATAGCCAAAAAGGGGTGATGCATAAAAACAAAGTTAATTCCTTCTATAGGGTATAAATCAAAAGTTGTGCTAAAGTTTTGCACAGCTTATTTTTTGTAATCGGGAATCAATTATTTGCTTTGTGATTCTATTTATTCGTTTGTCTGCTTTTTTGGGGACTCTAACACTATCGTTTTTTTGAAGAGTCAAGTTGACCATTTTGATCGTATATTTCAATTTTCTTTCGTTTTCCATGGCGATTGTAGTAGATCCATTTACCTATTTTTTTTCTCACCATTTTCCTGCCAGACTCAACGTAAATTTCTTTTCCTTTTTCAGAAATTTCACATTTATTAGAATAACGTTTTACTTTATAACCACTTGAAGACGGGCTATGCTTGTTTATTTGTTTTAATTGGCCATTTCGGGGCCATTCTTTGTCTCCTTTTACGCGACTTTTTCTGTTGAATTTGGCTTCTGACTTAAGGCCTCCATCTGCATACCATCCTCTTGTATAGCACAACATGCCTTTCTGATATTCCCATTCATTTTTTGCTTCGTCTGCCAGGGAATACTGGGTACTCTTTCCGTGCTTCTTGCTATTTTTAATGCGATATAGAAAATAGGAGGCCAGTTTTTTTTCAATGGCAGCCCCAGTAAATAGTTCGCCATGGTAATGGTATATTTTAATGTCACCCGAAGCGCTTATTTTTTGTTCAGATTCTTTTAATTCTTTATAGGGGATAGGGTCAGACGCTGTGAACTGGGCAAATAATTCCCCGCTTAATAAAAAATCGATAGCTGTTATAAGAATAAACTTCACAGACTAACTGTACAAAATTACATCAATTTCTGCGGAGAATCTAATTATAATTATTAGCGTAATTATGTAACTTTGCCCGAAATGAATCAAAATATATTTGTAATTAGTGGGCTTGGCGCGGATCATACTGTCTTTTTCAAATTAGACTTGCCGGGTTACACGTTGGTTCATGTAAAGTGGATTCCTACCGCAAAGGGAGAGACATTGACAGCTTATGCCAGGCGATTATTGCCTCAAATCACTGAAAAAAAACCAATAGTTTTAGGCCTGTCATTAGGGGGCATGTTGGCCGTTGAAGTGAGTCAATTGATAGAGACTAAAAAGGTGATTTCTTTGTCCTCTATCACTAATTATAAAGAACTTCCTTTTTATTTTAAATTATCAGGTTGGTTGCGTCTGCAGAAAATTCTGCCCATCTATTTTTTCTCAAAAGGAAACCGGTTTACGCAATGGATTTTCGGTGTTAAAAAGCAGGATGATCGTGAAATTTTGAATCAGGTTTTTGTCAATTTAGAGAAGAATTTTCTGTTATGGGCGCTGAATGCTGTCTTAACTTGGAATCGAAAGCAAATGCCAGCAAACGTCTATCGCATTCATGGTTCTAGCGATTTAATATTACCACGGCGTAAAAAATCCAACTACGACGAAATCATTCAAAAAGGCACACATTTAATGCTGTTGGATCAAAATGAACAAGTTTCAACCGCCATTTTAAAAGAACTAAAAGCGTAACTTTTGGTTGATTTTTGTATTTTAAAATAAAGAACAACCAATCATGAGCGCCCTTAAAGTTTTATTTATACTCCTCCTATTTTTTATCAGTAATCAATTAAATGCTCAAACGCGTTTTGGCAAAATAAAATGTGACTCGTTTTTGGTGATGAAGGATACCAGCCGCGCAATTATATATTGTAAAAACAAAACATCAGTTTTTGACAAGACAGAGGGTAAACTTCGAATGAAACCAACTAAGGATCTTCTTTTTTACTTGCAAGAACAAGATCTTTTAGTTCAAATTGGGAAGGGAAAAATTGAATTCATTTATGTTCAAGAAGGAATTCGTACAACAACATTTTTAAATGAAAATCCGGATTATTCAATTGCTGAATTTTCATATCCAATCACCAAATTATTGGATAGTCTAGTGCTTTTTAACGGAACCTATTTGAACTATAAAACTGGAACAGTTCCAACAGATGAAATGGTCAAAATTTTTGAGACGAATGTGACTTATTCTGTTCAACGATTGCCAAATGATTTGTTGGTCATTCATAATACAAGAAAACCGACCACAGATTTTGATTTATCAACTGAAGAGTTCGTCTATATTGACGTCGGTATTGCACAATCAGGGGTATATAATCCGGAATCACGAAAATGGATTGTGCCAGCAAATTATCAGGCTATATATGTTATGCACAATAATATAATCGGCTTAAAAAACGATCCTTTTGAGGCAGGAATTTTTGATCCCAACATGGGTCTAAATCGATCTTATGATTATTATGAAATCAATGCGGGTGAAGCAACTTTAAAACAAGAAAACATTACCGAAAACACCGAAATTAACTTGGCGAAATTATTAGGTGTTGACAGTGTTGAGAATCGGTTTCAGGGTTCTAATGTCATTACAAATCAATATATCACTTACAAGGATGGCAAACAAGGTTTGGTAGAGTTTCAATTGTTTTATACCGAAGGATATGAATCAATGGGTTGGAGTGAATTTGCTTATACTGAAATATTTGCTCCTCAATATGACTTTATTCTCTATGATCTGTCTGGAGGAAATATGATCACTTTGGCGAACGATTCAATTCAACCGATTTCATTTTATCGAAGAACTAAGAATGAGGAAACTTCTGAAATTTCTATGGATTTAATTATTAGTGCAGAGCGCGAGTTAATTTATGGCGTAAATTCTAGAAAAACTTTCGATCAAATGATACTCGAAGAACAAGTTTTAGTTGACGGACACCTGCACTATTGGCCTGAATTAATAAAAACACCGGGTTTTGAACCGCCTAGTGAGCCCGGAAAAACGGTTCAATTTAAAGATTTTCATATACAACAACCAAAAACTTGTGGGCTACAGTTTTTTAATGATAGTCTATTGCATATTATCCATTATGAATGGGAGAAACGTGACCCTTTCCCCACTCCGCTTGAAAGCGTTGAACATCCAGGAGAAGATTCTATAAGGTTTGATGAAGAAGGGTTTGCGGTGGCGATTTATCCGGCGGATGATCCAGGTTTTGAGAAAAGTGGCGTGTTAAATATAAAATCAAAAAAATGGAGTATTGCTCCCAAGCACGAAGCTATATATAAAAAGAAAAACGGCTTGCTAGTAGAATCTGGAATAAGGGATCAATACGGAACACGCCAAAACTCATCATTCAGTTTGTATAATTTGAATGGAGACGTTCTATTTTCTAGATTAGAGGAGAATATCCGCGATCTAGAAACGAAAGAAATCAATCCAGTATTATTTGGTGAACAAGCTCCAGTTGACTATTACGAAGATCCAGAAAAATCAATTTATCGTGAAAATTATGGATATAGAGATGGTTTTTATGGATTCAGTGGAGATTATTTTGCCGTTTTGTTAAGCACAGGTGAATGGCAAATTCAAAAACCAGTCCAAGGAGCGAATGATATTAATCCGTATCCAATTACAAAACCTGCTGAATTTGTGCATTACAATCCTTCATACAGCTATTATTTTTGGCTGGATCAAGATTCACTTTATTTGGAAATTGGAGCTGGTTTATACGCCACGCCGCGTAAAAATGGTAAAATTAATTTAGATATTATTGAAACAGAAGACAATGAGGAATGGCGGATACATTTAATTTCAGGAGGCGATACCTTAGTGCATTCATCTTATTTGTACGACAGTAAATCGGCAAAATATACCACGGCGAGTTTTTATATAGCTGATGATTTATTATTTATAAATGAACCGCAGCTATACGATAACATTACACCTAACGCCTATTTTTTAGATGGATATTTTGAAGGGTTTAGTGATATAGAATCTTTCAAAACTTTCGATACGGAAACTTCTTATATCTGCCAATTGGTGGAAGGTGTCTGGAAAAAGGTCACGCATTATTATGCGTCTGTAGAGCCTATCCCTTTTGGTTATTTGGTGTATACGGGAGATGAAGAGGAAATCACTGATCCATATAATTATATAGTAGAGAATGAAGATGGCAGATATTTGATTCTCGACACAAATTTCAAGGCCATTTCTTATCTTGATTTTTTCGATTTTTCGGCTGCTCAGGTTCATCCATTTGGAGTACAACTTTGCATGGAGCGTTGTTTTTTATTGGACAATCAGGGCAAAATAATTACAACTGCGGAATGGGATGAGTTTTTAATTGAAGACAATCAACTAAAGGCCATTCGCCTAAAAGAGTGGGGTGATGACACGTGGTGGGAATATGAAGAGGATGATTTCATTGAGGAGGTTGAATTTTATCCTTTACCCAATCGATAGGTCGAGTTTTCCATGTTTGAAAATAGCATCTATTTTTCCACTGTTGTTTTTAGCAAACAATTTGAATGCATAAAAGCGATTTGGAAATATATTGTACGAATCCTTTCAAGAAACCTTTAACGCGTCTGAAGGAATAGTTTATAAGAAGGATAAATGGGCTGTAAATGGGCGAAATTTGAACCTAGTCGAAATGAAGTGAATCCATTTTTTTTATCCTGCCAACGCATTAAACAAACTTTCTTAGCATCTTTGTCATAGTTTAATGAACACGCGTTCAATTTCAGCAATAAATTACAATAAACCATGATTATAGAAATTGGAGATAAATTAGTTTCAGAGGAAATTTTTGAGAAAGAATTTGTCTGCAATTTGGGCGCTTGCAAAGGAGCCTGTTGTGTAGAAGGAGATGATGGCGCCCCACTTACTTTAGAAGAGGTGGACTTATTGGAAGAAAATATTAACGCCATTAAACCGTACATGACGCCTGAAGGACTGGGATCGGTAGAAAGAACTGGAGTTTTTTACATGGATCAGGACAATGAACCTGTCACGACTTTGGTAAAAGGCGCCGAGTGTGCTTTTGCATTTCGTGACACGGAAGGAATTACAAAATGCTCGGTCGAACAAGCGTTCCGTGATGGAAAAACGGACTTTAATAAACCAATTTCTTGTCATTTGTATCCAATTCGCGCCAAAAAATTCCGCTCGTTTACTTCACTCAATTATGATAAATGGCCAATTTGTAAAGACGCTTGCACGCTTGGCGAAGAATTAGGCGTGCCGGTCTATAAGTTTTTAAAAGAACCATTAACAAGAGCCTATGGCCCTGATTTTTATACGGAACTGGAAAAAGCCGCGGAAGAATTAAAGAAGAAGAAGAATGAATAATACCAAATTCCAAATACTGAATTCCAAATATCAAAAACCAACAACTAGTGAAACTAACCTTCAAAAAATCCGAAAGATTAACAAGTCGAAAAATCATTGATGCGATTTTTGAAAAAGGAAGTGCGCTTAAGAAATACCCAATTCTATTAAAATACTACGCCGTTGAATTTAGAGATAATGAACCGCTTAAAGTGGTCATGTCTGTACCAAAAAGGCGGATCAAAAATGCAAGCGATCGGAATCGAATAAAAAGGTTAATGCGAGAAGCATATCGGCAAAACCGAATGACGTTTAAAGAAAAGATTGCCGCAGAGGGAAAAAGTTTGGCATTATTTTTCATATACAATGGAAAAGAAAACCCCGATTATGCGACAATCGAAGAAAAAATAAAACTAATTTTAAAGGAATTGGATAATTTGACATAAATAGGAACTTACCGGATCTGCCATTGGCGGAAAATAGAGGATTATGAGAAATTTAAGGAATACATTAATAATATTGGGCTGGTTATTCTCGTTTAATTTGCTGGCACAGCCTGAATTAGAGGAGCAACAAAACGCCGATTTTGAAATTCTAAAGAATCTGGAATTATTTGAATTGGTTTATAAGCAAGTGGATTTAAACTATGTGGATGAGCCAAATCCGGGCGCTTTAATGAAGGCAGCAATTGATGCCATGTTGTATGAGTTAGATCCTTACACAACCTATATTCCAGAATCTCGAATTGAAGATTATAAATTAA
Organism: uncultured Crocinitomix sp.; assembly: GCA_905478225.1. GTDB lineage: Bacteria > Bacteroidota > Bacteroidia > Flavobacteriales_D > Crocinitomicaceae > Crocinitomix. The sequence continues at coordinate 5,472 of CAJQHR010000063.1, read as the reverse complement.
TGTCTACGGGTCAATACGGAGGAATTGGGGCGATCATTCGCCAGCAAAACGAGGTTGTTATGGTTGTCGATCCTCATGAAGGGTTTCCGGCTCAAAAAGCTGGTCTCCTGGCTGGAGATGTTATTTTAGAAGTCAACGGAAAGAGTGTTGAAAATTTAACCTCAAGTGAGGTTTCTGAAAAACTTAAAGGTAAGCCTGGGATTGAGGTAACGTTAAAAGTGGACCGAGCTGGAACACCGATTACAGTCAAAATTGTGCGTGAGGAAATTAAATTTAGTCCCGTGCCCTATTACGGAATGGTAAGTGAAGATGTGGGCTATATCAAATTGAGTTCATTTACAAAAACGGCAAGTCAAGATGTAAAATCAGCTTATCAAGATTTGGAAGACAAGCAAGGCATGAAAAAACTCATATTCGACCTTCGAGGTAATGGCGGTGGATTGGTTATTGAGGCGGTGAAAATCGTCAATATGTTTGTAGAACAAGGGACTGAAATTGTTTCCATAAAAGGAAGAGATGTTGAGGTAAATAAAACCTATATAGCGCGCGAGCGACCAATGGCATTACAAACTCGTTTGGTGGTTTTAGTAGATGAAAATTCTGCATCAGCAAGTGAACTTGTTTCCGGCGCCTTGCAAGATTTGGACCGCGCAGTTATCATTGGTCAAACTTCCTTCGGAAAAGGACTTGTTCAGCGTCCGCTCGATCTTAAATATAACGCCAAATTAAAAGTAACCATTGCCAAATATTATACGCCAAGCGGGCGTTGCATCCAAAAATTAGATTATTCAAACCGAACAGTTGGCGACAATGTGGACGAAATTTCTGATTCCCTTTTGACGAAGTTTACAACCAAGAACGGACGTACTATTATTGATGGTAGAGGAGTAGAGCCTGATTTGCGGATTCCTGATAAAGAATATTCTGTATTAACAAGAACAATTGTATTGCGCAATTTTTTGTTTAATTACGCCACCAATTTCCAGCGGACGCATGAAAATATTCCCACCCCACAAGAATTTAAAATCACGGATGAAATTTATCAAGATTTTTCAAATTATGTTTTAGAGCAAGACTTTGAATATACCACAGCGTCTTTACAATTAATGGAGCAGTTAGAGGAGGCAACTAAAGATGAAGATACTTATAGTGATGCACAAGCAGAATTTGAGGCATTAATGAAGAAGTTAGAGCCCTCTAAAAAGAATGATTTGATCAAGTATAAACGCGAGTTAATTCCGCTTTTAGAGGATGAGTTAATTGGGAGGTATTATTATCAAAAAGGAAGAATTCAACACGGTTTGGTACAAGATGAATTTATTCTGGAAGGAATTGAAATATTAAACGATTTGCCTCGTTATAAAAAGGTGTTGAATCTAGAAAACTAACCAATGTTTGATAAGTGGCTACGCTTACCAGCCCATTTATACCTTAGAATCACTGCTTTAACTCTTCTTACTGTCGGAATCGCCCTTTCCAATGTTTTAATGAGTATTGGAGCAATTTGGATCATTTCGAATTGGCTTATTGAAGCTGACTTTAATTCCTATTGGCAAAAACTTAAAGAAAAAAAAACGGTTTGGCTTGTTGTGGCCATCTATTTCTTTCTGGCAATTTCTCTGCTTTGGAGTGATGACGTTGCATATGGATTTAAAGACCTGAGAGTAAAGCTTCCATTTATAGTTATTCCATTAGTTTTAGCGACTTCAGCACCATTAAGTAAAAAACATTTTCACTTCCTGCTTTACGTGTTTTTAGGAATTATTTTTTATACCAGTGTTTACAATTATATTCGATACAACTACGTTTTAGAAAACGTTTACGACATCCGTGAAATGTCTGTTTTTATTTCACATGTTCGCTTTGCAATTTTGCTCAATTTTGCTCTTTTTATCTGTGTCTATTTAATCTATAAAAAGAAATTCAACCCCATTATTTGGATCATTTTATTTGGTTGGTTTTTGTTTTATCTCTACAAATCACAAATAATTAATGGGTACATATTGTTCATGGCACTGAGCCTATTTACAGTGTTCTATTTTATTTATAAACTCAGGTCTAAAAAGTTAAAAACTGCAATAACTGCCCTTGTTTTATTGGCTGGATTATCAGTTGGGTTTTTTACCTATAGCACCATCCAAAAATTGAATACATGCAAACACGTTTCGTTCAGTGAGTTCGATTTATATACAGTAAACGGCAATCCTTATTATCATGACACGCTCGATACCCAATTAGAAAACGGCGTGTTTGTTTGGTTGTATGTGAGTCAGGAAGAAATGAAGCAAGAATGGGCAAATCGATCGGAAATCCCCTACGATTCATTAGACAACATTGGGCAGCCCATGTTTGGCACGTTAATGCGGTTTTTAACCTCAAAAAATCTTCGAAAAGATTCTGTGGGTATTTCCGCACTAACAGATGCCGATATTCAAAGCATTGAAAACGGACAAACAAGTGTTCAATTGAACCAAGGATTAATGACACGGCTCAGTGCCTTTTTGATGGAATATCGTATTTATTCAGAAGGCGGCGATCCAAACGGACACTCACTCATTCAACGAGTTGAACATTTAAAAGCGGCGGTCGGTATTATTGAAAATCATTGGTTTGCTGGAGTTGGAGCAGGAGATGTCCCCATGGCTTTTACAGACCAATATCAGCAAATGAATTCAAGGCTTTCAGAAGAACACCAACACCGTTCGCATAATCAGTTTTTAACCATTTGGGTAGGATTGGGAATAGTTGGCTTTGTTTTGTTTGTTCTGCTCTTAGTTTGGCCATTTTTCGAACTCAAATCAAAGGATTATTTCATGATCATGGTACTACTAGGCTTAATTATTTCCTGTCTCTTTCAAGATTTTATTGAAACCCAGGCCGGTGTAACGATATTCGGCTTCTTTTATAGTCTAGCGCTTTATCGATCCAACGAAAGAGAACTAAGTTAGCACGCAAGAAAAACGCAAGTCGTTTGTTCGAGTGATTTGAGTCAACGAGCGAGACGAACTAATAATCAACCAAAATCTCTTAATTTTCACTAAAATTGAGGTGTCGTATCCATGAATTCTTTGCTTGAGTCAACCTTTAACCTAGAATAAGGGCATTGAGCAGAATAGTTCACTTTTTTCCAATCTGCCAGTTTAATCCAGTCTTTTAATTTCGAAACGCCTATTGCCATACCTGAACGAAGTTAATCGAATCATGAAAAGTATCGAATCATCAAATCATCAATCCATTAAACCAACTCATCTAAAAAAGCCTCTTCCGCATTATAAAAAGCCAACAAACGTTGCCAATCCTTTTTATCCACCATCCACGAACTAATTTGCAGTTTCCTCCCAGCAAGATATAGCCGATTATCTTTTATTTCAATCGTGTCTGCACTTTTAAACTCATAATGTTTTCTAACGGACCCTAAAAAACCAAAAACTTTAATCTCTTTATCTGAATATTTTGCATAGGGCTGTTTTAACATGGAATATCCAAAGTAAATCACAATTGCAGCAGCAATCAGGTTAAATAATATGGTATAATCTTTTAGAATGATCCCGCCAAGAACAAAGAGTAATCCAAACAAAACACCGAATAAAATGTAGCCTTTAGCCCAAATGGCCTGATACTTGATTTCACTTATCATATCTTACTTAAAAAGCACAATTAGCATTATTTAATTGAGGTTATAAACATCAAAGGATGAATTAAACGTAAAGATGTCGATAAATCGCTTGAAAACAAATTATAATTTTAGAGCATCAATAAGCGCCGAAGAATAGAATGAAGCATATTTTTTCCATATTAATACTTTTGATTGCAAGCGTAAGTTTTGCAAATAAAACATCCGTAACCATTTTAATTGACCCTGGTCATGGCGGAAAGGACCCTGGTCACCTGCCTTTAACAGATACATTCATGCAGGAAAAGGACATTGCGCTTGAAATTGCAATGAAAATTGGGGGGTATTTGACCTATAATTTGTCCAACGTCAAGGTATTGTACACAAGGAAAACAGACGTTTACCCATCATTGGATGAAAGAGTGGACATGGCCAATAACAATAAGGTGGATTATATGTTAAGCATCCATATCAATGGAAGTCCCAATGCGGCCGTGTCTGGAACGGAGACGCATATTCATAATTATGATGCCAAGTCGTCGTATAAATGGGCACAGTTAATTGAGAAACAGTTTAAATCACGTGCCGGTCGTAAAAGTAGAGGTGTAAAAACTGCTGCAGATATCGGACATTCATTGCAAGTATTAAAACATACTAAAATGCCAACTGTTTTGGTGGAATGCGGATTTATTACCAATACGACAGAGGGCCGTTATTTGAACTCGGCTTATGGTCAAGAGATTATTGCCTCAGCTGTTTTTAGAGCTACCCGAGAGTTCATAAAAAGTAAACATTCTAATATAGATTTCAGTCCACCTCAAGATCTGACTGATCAACCCGATCAACCACATTATAAAGTCCAAATAATGGCTTCAATAGATGAAATTGCGACTGACATTCGTGAGTTCACAAAGCTGGGTTATGATGTGGAGCGAGTACTTGTTGAAAGCTCAAGTATGTATAAGTATAAATACTATGTGGGTCCGTTTGATACAAAAAAGGATGCCAAGAAAGCTCAAAAATCAGTTCAGTCAAACGGGTATAAAGACGCCTTTATCGTCTATTTTGAATAGTTAATCTATGTTTTTAAAGGGTTAATAGTTTTGATATTTGATATAATTGGCTTAAATTGGGAATAGGATATCCCAGATATCACAAATACACTTCAGTTTACACTCCAATAAATAGGAGAACAAGCATTTATGGGATAACATGAATTTGACGGATTATGGCGACAGTATTTGAAACAAGGTTAATCGGTAATGTAGGAAAAGATGCGGTGGTGAGAAAGATGGAGAAGGGAGTGTTAGCGCTCAATTTCCCGGTTGCACACAATAAAAATTGGCGCGATAAAAGAACGGGCGAACAACGTACCAAAACCACCTGGGTGAATTGTACAATTTGGAAAAAAGACGGAACCAACCTACGGATCCTCGATTTTTTAAAGAAAGGCAGCTTAGTCGAAGTCATTGGAACACCGTTCGCAAAAGGTTACCTGCAAGACGACCAAAGTATCAAATCTGAAATCAGACTAAACGTTTCAAAAACCAACATTTTAAAAGCCAGCTCAGACAGCACTAGTCTATATAAAGACTATGATGATGAATTGACAATTGAGAGCGCGGAAATTGCAATGGCAGAGGGGATTTATTAGGATTTAGAAAAAAAATTAAAAAGCGAGAATTTTTTCTCGCTTTTTTTGTTTTCATAAATTTAATTTGCATATATTTGCCCTCGCTTAAAGGAAATACGACGGTGTTTTCAGAGCGAAATTGCTGAAAATTCCTCCTTAGCTCAGTTGGTTAGAGCATCTGACTGTTAATCAGAGGGTCCTAGGTTCGAGTCCTAGAGGAGGAGCG
>CAJQHR010000062.1 GCA_905478225.1 uncultured Crocinitomix sp. | reverse complement strand
GCGGGAGTTCATTGATCTTTGTTTTTCTTAAAAAGGATCCAATTTTTGTTACCCTTGGATCATTTTGAAGAGAAATACTTCCTAGTATTGGTGCGTGTCGAATCTTCATCTTTTACACATAATTTATTAGATGCTATTCGCTCTGATAAACAATCGCAATTGAGTGCCGCACTTAAAATGATTGAAGAAAATGGACGTGGCGCTTTAGTGTTTATCCAACAAGAGGAAAAACAAATTGGTTTAATTGAAAAATTGCAGGCTTATAGCAATGGAGAAAGCAATCAAACGAAATCTGATAAGAAAGATTACGGTATTGGAGCTCAAATTCTTCGCGATTTAAAAATTCAAAACCTTGCACTAATCAGCAGTAATGTAAACATGAACACTTCTGTAGTTCATGCTTATGGTCTAGAAATTTCGAAAATTGTTCCGTTTAAATAAGCGTGTATAGCTTACTTGACAGTTATCCTTTCTTGAATTGCTTCTGCAAACGAAGTGTCGTTAATTTTTGAATTGGTCCAGGCCAAGATGTCAAAATATTCGAGTATTACATTTTCACGCTCAATTTTCAAAAGTTCTTTTAGCTTTTCATTGAACCGCACAAAAATCACTTTTTGGGCGTCTACCTCTTCCTCACCAGACAATAATTTAATATATGTTATAAATAATTTCTCTACCTGATAGTCTTTATCATGTTTATTTAAATAACGCGCTGCAGACTTTAAATCATACTCTAAAAAGTCCATGTTTTGTAATTCGAAATGAATGATCAAATTAAAGATACGTGCAAAAGAATAAACGTCTTGACGCAGTTGTTTCTCGTTGTCGTTTAGCACTTCGTTAATGTAACGCAAGGCTGTTCTGTAATCACCAATTCCAAAATAGGCATAGGCCATATTATATGTAAAAAGTAGCTGTTTCTCTTTATTGATTTTTTCTTCGTATAAATCTAAATCCGTTTCGACATCAGGAATTAAATCAATTGACTTTGCAAACTGACCTTTTCTGTTATTTAAAGTTAATTCACCAATTAGGGTTGCTGTGAATAGTCGGACTTTTGAATCTAATGCACTAAATGCCTTTTTTCCTTTTAATGCCTTTATTTCTCCTACAATCGATTCTGCATTCTTAAAGTCATACGTGTCAATATAACAAAGCATTAAAAAATTCAATGTAGCAATATAACGCTGTTGCAGATCATCACGAATTTTTGATTTGCGCTCCATTACCGATTTTGCTTTTCTGAAAAAGATAAGGGCGTTCTCATAATCTCGCTTGCTCGCGCTGCACACCCCTTTTATATAATAGCAAATAGTTGTGGCGCGCGTCGAAAGCGCCGTGTTTTTCCCTTTAATAAGGTGATAATCTTCAATCTCATTTACAACTTCTCGCTCTTGTTCATTGCGTGTAAAACCTCCACTTCTAAAAATGTAATTTATTCTTGAATATAAAACATGGTATTCTGCCAAGTTCCTCAGCTTGTCTACCACGCCTTCTTCTTCTGTAATTAAATCATCTAAATTTTTAGTGAATATTCCGGATTCATAGGCTTCTTCTAATAAGCGCTTTTCCCAATTTATAAGTTCGAAACAATAATAAAATTTCTCGTATTCTTCTGCCAATTGTTTTGCGCGCTTCACAAACTTACTGCATTCTTTATACAAGGCTTTGCGATTCAAAATATCAATATTCTTAATCTCCTGCTTCAGCTGTGAACTGACAGATTGATCCGAATAATAAGCACGCAAACTCTTTAGTATTAACCGATATAAATGGTTTTTTTCTGATGGTAGGTGCTTGATAAATGTCTCGGCTTTAAAATGGGTCTTTAATTCTTCCTCATTATATTTTTTTTGCTTTTCAACAAAATCAAATATTTTAAGGTAATTCTTATCTCCAGATTGGAGTGATGAATTTAATTTAAAAAAACGCTTTTCAGACTTTGTCAAAGACTTTATCAAACTGTGTAGCTCCGTTGATGGCTTCATTATTTTTGAGGTATTTGGTGAAAAAACATGTAAAATTGGCGCGGTGGGATTACAATTATTTCTTGCACTAATTTAGTGCTTTTTTCAAAACTAAATGTTACACCATTGAAAAAAATGACTCCCGTTGATTCAACGGTAGAAACGATTGACTGAGCGACTTCAAAAAACAAGTCTATCAAATGAATAAAATTTTAAATGAGTCAGATTGGATTTCCTAACACAAGTAACCACATCTAAAAGTTCAAGAATAAAAAGAACTACAATCGGTGTGCAGCCCTTTCGCCAGATTTCTAACGAAATGCCTTAAAATAAAAAAAGGAACCAACGGTTTAATTCTCGGGAAAAACAAACTTTTATAAAAGCGAAAAAGGGCCACCACAGCCCTTTTTCTAACAACAAACCAAAATCCTCCAATAGGATATTGCTATCCAATTGACATTAATTCTTTAACAAATTGTGTTTTACAACCGTTATCGAAATTATCGGAGAATAACCTTTGTACCTTTCGGTAATGCTTTGTCTGGTTCTTCACTGAAATTATACTTCAGTAGTTTTTTTAGTTTGATTCCTTCAGCTTGCGCAACTTCACGCAACGACATGTCTTCTGAACAAATGAAAACGTTTGACCCTTTTCGTGATCGTCCTTTTTTCGGATCTAAATAAATAATCTCTCCTACTTTAAGCACATCTCTTTTACCTAATTCATTATACTTATAGAGTTGCCATAAAGAAATATTAAACTCTTTAGAGAGGGTGTAAAACGTTTCTCCTTCGCTAACAGTTATATAGCGTGTTCTGTATTTATTTAAAGCGACTTGGTGATTGCTAACCGCAACTACCTCTATTTCTTTTTCTTCTTCAACAGCCGCAATTGTAGTTGGTGCATCTTCGCCCGCTGTTGTTTTGAGCTCTGCTTGTTGCCGCTCTTTTTCCATTTCAATGGGTAAGTATGGCATTAAGTCATATTGTCCAAGATCATGACGTTCGATAATCGTAATTAACAAGTCTGCATATTTAGGGTTTGTTGCATACCCTGCTTTCTTTAAACCTCTTGCCCATCCCTTATAATCGGTTAATTTGAGTTGAAATAAACCAGCATAACGCTCGCGCCCAGTTAAAAACAGCGAATGATCGTCATAAGACAAGGCGGCATTATCATAACTGCGAAAACACTCGTCTTTTTCATCATCATCTTGATAAAATGTTTTACCATCCCATGCTTTATGACATTTAATTCCAAAGTGATTGTTGGCCGATTGCGCCAATCTACTATTTCCGTTACCACTTTCTAAAATTCCTTGTGCTAAAGTAATACTTGCCGGAATGGCATGTTCGTTCATTTGCTCAATGGCTGTAATTTTCCATTGCTCAATGTATTCTAAACTCGTCAACTTATCCTCCGCTTTAACAGATATGCTTATGAATAAGATTGCTGAAAATATGGTTAGTCTTTTCATCTTAATAATTGTTTGTTGTGTCATCTTATTACGGCAATTAATCTGATGGGTTACAAAAGATGGAAATTTCTAAAAATAATTTTAAGCTCTTCTTAACTTCAATAGCGTCCAAAATCATGAAGCACTTGATCGATAACCACACAGGTACATAAGAGTGGCAATTGATCCTGTTAATCAGAAAACTCGACGAAATAACTATCTTTCCAATTCGAACTATGCTTAGTGGTTTTAGCAACGACTCCACCATTTCTGAAAAATTTAAATTCGTTTTTCCATAGATATCGTTTCACGCAGCAATTGGCTGCCCCATTTATCTTTAATTTAAATTTTTCTCTAAAACTAAATCCCTTATTATCCCAAACTACTTTTCCAAAATAAACTCCAGCAACCACGATCTTATAGTCAGATTCCGAAGATTCTAATTTTTGATAGACGTAGCCCAATTTATTCTTATTGGCATCCATAAATGAAAACTTGTGCCCTGAAGAAAAAGTTTCTGGATAGACCCAGTATGCTATTCCCCCAGCTTCATAAGTAATTGAAAACGCTTCGCTATAGGACAAAAATTTTTTGCTAATTTGATATTTCACTGACACGTTATTTGGATTAACTAAAGTTAGCTGTCATTTATAAAAAAGCCCATCACGTATGCATTCATGCTTGTTAAGAACAGGCATATCCTACCATAAATAAACGGGTGATCATTAAGGCATTCATCCTATAATAATTATTTTAATATACATAATCAGACACATGACCCATTCATATAAACAACACTAGCGGAATCTGAAAAGCTTTTTTAAAAAGGTTAGAAAACAAAACTTATCAATAATGATTAATGTCCCATACTTAATCCACTGCCGCAAGTTCTTTAATTAGAAATCACGACTTTTTTTTGCAAATTTACCCGAGGTTTTTCGCGATTTTTGGATCAAATCAGAACATCAGAAGTGTTGTATATTCTGTCTTTCATCTTTTGTCTTTGATCATACCTCAAATCACTTTTTTTTAGCATAATGACTTTGCACGGCCTGCCCCAAAAACACTTCTGTCTTTATATGTGCAAATTCACTGCTTGTTGGCAATTCGCTGAACAAAGGAAATCCACCTCCAAGCAAAATAGGCATTGTAGTTATTCTTAGTTCATCTATTAAATCTGCTTTTAAAAAATCTTGCACTACTCTGCCGCCATCTATATACAATTTATAATAGCCCAATTCATGAACAGCTTTCAGAATTTCAGCTTCTGCCCCTTTTAATATGGTCACTTTTCCATTTAATGCCTCTGGAATTTCTTTTAATGCGTTACTGAGGACAAATACGTGTTTAATATATGGCCATGAACCGTCGAAACCAAGTACCATTTCATAGGTAGTTCTTCCCATAATAATGGCATCAATTTCTTCCATTAAACTGAGATACCCCATGTCATTACCTTCGGGATTGGGAATGCTATGCAGCCAATCCAATTCTCCATTTTTTCCAGCTATAAAACCATCAATACTTTTAGCTATAAATACTATGTTTTTATATTTCATTTTAATCGATTTGAGGGTTTGTTCTTTTTGTGAAAGAAATGTAATAAAACTAATTATTATTTAATAGCTTTAACTTTTTTGATTATTCATTAGCGCCATCTTGCTGAACTTTATTAATTTCAATACTTCATCAATACCAGACTTTATGCGATTCTATCTTATTATTATTTTATTCTCAATTATTTCTTGCGGCCCCAGAGCAGAGGGAGAAGCAGAAACGACCGACACAAAAGGCAATGAAGTCATAATAGATATTGACAGCACCGATATTGATAATATTGAAGAAACAACTCAGGTTGAATTAACGGAAGAATTAGGCGAACAAGAATACGTTTCAGATGAATATGAAGACATCAATTGGGATGAATATATGGACGAAATGACCAAAGATTTTTCATTTGTGATCATTATTTCTACTCCAGACTATGATGCGGCGCTTGAAAGAGCGAAAGATGCTTCTGAGAAATTAGAATATCCGCTCGATTTGAGAGGCTTGCATCCAAATGAAGAAATGGGACTTTCATTACCTGAAGAAGTGTGCACTGCCATTTGTGGTGGAGATGTAGTAGAATATCCACAATATCTTCCAAGAAACGATTGGGGTGAAACGAAATATGTTTCTATTGAATATTCTAATGGTTATGATGGATTTAACCCTGGATACTATATTGTAATTGTTGCAAGTGGGGAAAAAGGCGACCCGATTATTCAAGAAGCCTTGGAAGAATCACAGCAGTTTTATGAAGATGCATATGCCAAAACATGCGGCGTATGGATTGGTTGTGGTTGTTAAAACACGCCCTAAGGCCTTTTACTTCTCAAATAAACGAAATCTGTTTCAGTACTATCATTTGGAGAGAATTCATAACCCTCTGTTTCAAAGGCTTTTAAGTGTCCTGCCTTTTCAATTTTGTTTTCAATGATAAAGCGCGTCATTCTTCCGCGAGACATTTTTGCAAAGGTCATGTTTACTTTAAACTCACCGTTTTTATCAATATCTTTAAATATTGGGGTTATTATTTCAACATTTTTAAGATCATTTAGCTTGGCAGCTTTAAAATATTCGGATGAAGCTACATTCACCAACAACTGACTTTCATCTTCTTTTAATTCAGCCTCTAATTGTCTGCGGATTTTATCTCCCCAAAACTTGTAAAGATTGGTCACTTTTGGAGTAAATTTGAATGAAGTGCCCATTTCTAAGCGATAAGGTTGAACCAAATCAAATGGTTTTAATAAACCGTATAAACCAGATAAAATTCTTAACCTATTTTGTCCTTCTTCTTGCTCGGCTGGAGAAAATTCAGCAAACCTTAGACCTTGATAAGCAGCCCCACTAAATATAAACCCTGCTGGCAGACTATTGTCGGTGTTAAACTCGTCTGAAAATTGTTGAAAGCGCTCGTAGTTCAATTGTGCAATATCTTTACTCACTCCCATTAGTTTAGCTATTTGACGCGCAGAAAGTTTCTTTAGTTTTTTTGCCAATCGCAATGTTTCTTCCTCAAACGGAATTTTAGTCAAAGGAATATCGCCATATGTCGCTTCCTCATTTAAAGATTTTGCAGGGGAAAGTATAATTTTCATAAGTTCATTTATTGTACGTTAACTGTCAATCAGTTCGAAAGATAAAATTAGTAATTTGTAATAAAAAACGCCACTTAATTCTACACCAATTAAGTGACGTTAAAGTTGCTTTAATTAGAAGCGTTTTGTATATCCATGGCAATAAGGCGTTCCTCCCTTATTGGCGTAATAATGTTCATGATAATCTTCCCCATCCCAAAAGCGAGTTGCTTCTGTGATACTGGTTGCTACTTTTAAACCTTTCGCTTCTAAGATGGCTTTCAGTTTTTCTGCAATCTCTTTTTGATCGTCATTTAAATAAAAGACTTCCGTTCTGTATTGATCGCCAATGTCTGGTCCTTGCCTATCCACTTGTGTTGGGTCATGTGTTTCAAAGAACAATTTGCACAAGGTTTCGTAATCGGTTTTGGTTGGATCGTAAACTACTTTTACCGCCTCTGCATGCCCAGTTGTATGCGCACAAACTTCAGCATATGTCGGATTTTCTTTAGTTCCACCGATATACCCAACTTGCGTGGAGATAACTCCCTCCTCTTTTTCGAAAAAATACTCCGTGCCCCAAAAGCAGCCCGAAGCAAAAATTGCTGTTTCCATTTCTTTATCTTGATTTGTTTCTACTTGATTATTATTTTTTAATTCTTCCGCTGTTACAAAATTAAGCGATATTGAATTAACACAATGTCGCGTGTTTTTTGGCGTAAATCCTTCTCCCATAAATGCGTGCCCCAAATGTCCCTTACAATTATTACAAACAATCTCTTCACGATAACCATCTGCATCCTTCACTAGTTCAACAGAGTTTTCTATAAAGTCATCAAATGAAGGCCATCCGGTTCCAGATTCAAACTTACTGTCTGAAGTAAAAAGACTGGCATTACAACGCTTACATTGATAAATTCCATCTTCATGATTGTCAACATATAAACCAGTTCCTGGATATTCGGTTCCTTTATAAACGATAACATTTGTTTCCTCAGCTGTTAGCTTATTCCATGCCGTGCTATCTTCACCGCCAGTGTTTACCATATCTGAACTAAACATCATGTTTGTTGAAGGATTTTGTTCCGAATTGCTTGAAGTGCTCGTTTGATTTTGTGCCTGCCCGCAGCTTGAAAATAAAAGCAAAGCTCCAAAACATGTCATTACTATAGTTTTCATAATTTTCTGATTTATATACATAGTCGCTTATACTTCTGTAGAATTACAAGTATAATCATAACAAATGTTAAATGTGAATTGTTCGGAGCTATATGAATCCTTATCTTGCATCCAGAAAAACTTAAATCAATTCATGCAGGAACGCATCCAGAATCTAAAAAAAGCAATTGAATTTGAACGCCAAGCAGAATTAGACCGTTATGCTGAACTCATCAACGATCAATCCATTAAAGAACATGTTGCTGCCGGAATAACCTTATACCCTGTTGATTTTTCAAATGAACAATACACGCCCTTTGAAGATTTATTGCTTGAATTTAAAATAAACGAAAATCAAGATCCCTACCAATTTTCATCCAATGGTAAAGTTTCCCTTTTTTCTGAGAATAATGCCGAAAATGTGGAAGGCGTGGTGGCTAATTTTAAAAATAATGTACTTTCTATTCAATTAGAAAATAATGAAAAACCCGATTGGATAAAGTCAGGAAAATTGGGGTTAAATGCCTTACCTGACACACGAACGGCGGATATTCAGTTGGCGACCTTGCGAACTGTCGAGGCGGGTGAATTGCCGCTTGCTACTCTTTTTTATAAAATTGGTTCAAAGCAAGAGTTTGATGTTGAACCATTAGAATTTGAAGGATTTAATGCCTCTCAAAATACCGCCATCAATCATTTAATTGCGAGTAATCCTTTTCATATTGTTCATGGACCGCCAGGTACTGGAAAAACGAAAACATTGGTTCAAGCCATTATTCAACTTGCTGCGGCGGGTAAAAAAATAATGGTTGCTGCGCCATCTAATGCTGCAACGGATCATATTACAAGGGCAATCGCTCGCGAGAACACGGCAGTTGTGCGAATGGGAAATTCGTTTAAAATTTCGGAAAGCGTGCAACCCTTCACGCTAAGGTCGCAGGTTTTAAACAGCCCTTTTATGGATGTTGTAAAACGGTTGAAAAAGGATGCAGAAACCATTCGGAAAAAGGCGTTTAAATACAAACGGAATTTTGACAGTGAGGCGTATAAAGAACGCAAAAGATTGAGATATGAGTTGAAAGAGATTAGGCGAGACATTCGAAAAATCGAACAGGAAATGTCGCTGGGGTTCATTAATAGTGCTCAAATTATTACTGGAACTTTTATTGGTTTGCAGGATAAAAAACTACGCAATTTAAAAGTTGATGCAGTGTTTATTGATGAAGCTGGACAAGCCGTTGAACCTTCTATTTGGACGGTAGCGCATTATGCACCTAAACTTTTTATGGCAGGCGATCCTTTACAATTACCTCCAACTATATTTACCGATAAAGCGAAAAGTTTGGGCCTAGGTGTCTCCTTAATTGAACAAGGAATTAAATTGGGAATTCCCACTACGCTTTTGGATATTCAGTACCGGATGAATCATAAAATCATGCAGTTTTCTAATGCACAATTCTATGAAGGCAAACTTACAGCTCATGAGTCTGTATCTGAGCAAAGTCTCGTTTCGGATACTCATGAAACGATTGAATTTATTGACACAGCTGGTTGCGGTTATACCGAAACTAAAGATGAATCAGGCGGGATTTTGAATTTGGGAGAAGTTGAATTGATTCAAAAACGCATAGCTGAAATTGAACTGGATGAGATCTCTGTAGGAATTATATCACCATATCGCAGGCAGGTATCGCTTATCGAAGAGTCAATTATAAAGCAAAACAAAAACGCTCAAACCATTGACAGTTTTCAGGGGCAGGAAAAGGATTTGATTATAGTTTCTCTCGTTCGTTCGAATGAAAACGGAATTATCGGTTTTTTAAAAGATTACCGAAGAATGAATGTGGCACTCACCCGGGCCAAAAAAAAGCTGATAATTATTGGAGATTCTGCTACTATCGGAAACGACACTTTTTATAAGAATTTACTGGACTATATCGAAACGCAGGGAACTTATCGCAGTGCTTGGGAATATATGTATTAGCTTTTACTGTAATCAGGGCAATCAATTCTCGCTTTTTTTTTCAATGATTTTTCTAGTACTTCACAATAATGACCCATGGCATCATCTTTCTCATGAAATTTAATTTTAAACATATGTGTTGCAGCGAATCATTTTGTCCGAATAAAAACTGGACACCCCGCATGATAAAAAATTGGTTTACTCATTATTAAAAGATTATTTTACTTCGACAAAATTATCATTGCAAATACAGTTAGAATTCCTAACAACACAAATAATTTGCCTCTTTTTTCTTTATATCCGTTTTGAATCTCCCATTTATCTCAATTTTATCTATTTTTATGCCGCATGCAGCATTTGAAAAAATATGGCGCAATTGTAATCTTACTATTGGCCTTTCCTATTGCACGATTTATCGCAAATAATCTCGTTCTAGAAGCGAGCAATGATATCTATGCATACATCCCGCAAGAAAGTGACTTCGTGATAGAAATTAACACGAAAAATTTCGCGTCTGAAATTGGATACAGAAGACTTTTTGATGAGGCCTACTTTTTAGAAAAAGTATATCCAACAGAAGAAGGGGACCAACCTGAAGAAAAATATGTAGATTCTGGGATAGATGCTTTTGGCAAAGTTATTTTGTTTAGGGAGCAATGGGCAGATGAAAGTATTTGGCTAGCACTTGTTAAGCACAATGATGAAGATCAAGTTAAAGCTTACTTTGAAGAAAAAATTCCAGAGATCCGTTATGAGACAGATAAGGACTATATGGTTATTCAACTATCCCCGTCGTCCAGCCAAGAAAATTTGGATGAACATCTTAAAAAGATCAGCAAAAAAGAGATTAAGCGTTTTACAGAGCGAGTTAACCTGTCTGAAATTTTTAGTCCGGACAAAGAGATCAACTGTTATATCATACCAAAAAGCTCACCGCACAACCAGTTAATTGAGGGGTATTTAACTTTTGATTTTTTGAAAGATCATATTGATATTGATGGCTCATTTACACCTGTTCCTGGATTTAATGAAACGGCGCCAATTGCTTATGCCTTGAATGAAGAAAAAGCATTTAGTATGCGCAGTTCTCTTAATTTATTTAACAGTGTTTATTGGTTTAGTGAAGAGAAAATTGATGACAACCCTGAATATGCACAGATGGCTGTTGACTATGATGGAGCAGAGATGTTTTTAGTACACCGAAAGCTAGGTTATACAAGTACATTTAAAAGCTACCCAGACGCTGACATACATTTTGACATTATTGATCAAACAATATGGAATAGTTTTTTCGATTCACTTGCCGTCACTGATGGAATTACAATAGACACCTCAACACAAACGATATCAAACCAAGAAGGCGCTTCCATCCAATACGCTCGATCTGATAAAACGGTTCAGTTCACACAATTCGGGGTTAATCTTACACCATCAACTGTAGAAAAATTATATTTTGATTTGCAACTGAAACTAGACCCAATGCTCGACAAAGTTGTGTTTAAAATTGACGCTGAAAATCCACCTACCAACCCGCTCGAACAAAGTATGGGAATTGCAATTGGATATTCGCTGGTGGAAGACATAAAGGCGTTCACAAAAATGGAATCTATTGTATTTCAAATTACTGGAACTGATGATGATTTGGTAAAAGCCCATGGCCGCGTTGAAATGAAAGAAAAAAATGGCCATTCAATGGTTGAAAGTCTCTCATTTGGTCAAGGCGCCATCCTTTTCTTAACTGATTATTTCTAGCGTTTTAGGGTGTTACGCTTGAAATTTCGCCTCTTATTATAAACCCTTTCAAAAGATTCCCTATCCCCTTTTATCGGATCATTTTAGTAGCAAGTTAAAATTGAACCCTTTGACTAATGCGCATGGCAGCGCACTGTCAATTGACTAAAAAGTCTCCCCAATAGTAATATAAAACTGGAAGCCTTCGTAACTTCTAGCAACATCCAAACGAATATGACTCATTTGTTTTTTACTCAGTTGAAATCTTAAGCCACCGCCGTACGACCATAATTTCCGATTGGTGAATGATTCTCCGTAAGTATTGCCAACCGATTCAATAGATGAAAATGCGGATCCCCTAAAACGCCTGTATATCGGAAAACGATATTCCACTTGCAAAATACTCATGTTTTTATCGATAAATCTTCTGTCATTAAAACAGCGCCCGCGTTTTCCCGAAGAAAAATAATAATAACTAAAAAATGGAGCTTCCCCCAATGTAGTTCCCGTGAAAAAATTAGTCGCCAAAATGTCATTTCCTTTAATGGTCTGGTAATAATTAACATCCAATTGAATTAGCCCATAATCAAAGTTCGACAACGTATAATTCGCCGATTTCTCTGCAGTGAAGTTGGCCAAAATTCCTTTTCTAGAATAAAATATATCATCACGGCTATCATGCGAAGCCGAAATACCTAACGAACTTACCAACCCCTACCGGATTATTTGCCGTTAATAAACTGTCTGTTCTAGGAATATCAAAATGATCAAATCGATATTGAATACCAACTAGAAATGAAGGTGTTAAACGATAAGATAAAGTTCCTGAAAAGCGGGGGAAATTGGCATCATATGTTTCCAAATCATTCACCTTACTATCAATTCCAATTCCATAATAATTATAGAAATATCGATAATAACCTAATTCGTCATTTAATTTCCGCTAAGAATAGAAGATGCCAGTGCACTTATGTATGGCGGAGATAAAACTATAAACGGTAACCTATGTGACGGCGTTTTGGCATCATGGGAAACCACAAAACCACAGCGAAAAATTGACCAATATTTAATTTGGATTGACCGCGAAACCAAACGCATTTGCAAATTAGAATACACCATTCGAGAAGTAATGTCTTTCATTACTGGAGCTGTTTACTATAACGATTATAAGGACTATAATGGCATTATTTTACCTTCAAGTTTGCCTATAGAATCCAACCTGGTTAAAAATGGATACATGCACGAAATGCGGATTAAAAGTTTTAGACATGACATTTATTGGGTGGAAGAATTACAACCGAATACTGAGTTAAACAAAGTCGGTGATAAAAAGCCTGATTAGATTTACCAACCCCAAAAGCATTTGTTAATATCAGCATTGAAGCAAGCCGCGTCGTTACCAAACAGCTCTAGTTCACTGAATTCATATTCATTATTTTGATTCAAAAAAACAAAGTTGTTTTTGTAAATGTCAATCGGCAATTCTTCAGGCATTTCCGCATCATATATTATCGTGTCATTGTCCATGCTTATCAAATATAAAAAGCTCCTTCCTCGCATTCCATCTGCAAAAGGTATGCTGCTAAATTTAGTTATGGCGCTATATTGAACTGATTCAATTTCACAAACCCCAAGAGTTATCAATTCAGATTCACCGCCATAATCCCACGACTTAAAAATTGTGTCTTTACCTATAAACTCATAATCTGGAATTGATTCGTCGCTTTCTTACCAGTATGATTTAGCCACGGCTAATGTTAATCTATCGAAGAGCCTTTCTCCAAAGTATCTGCGGTTAAGTTTGTAGCAAAATTCATTCAAATAATTCTGCAAATAT
>CAJQHR010000061.1 GCA_905478225.1 uncultured Crocinitomix sp. | reverse complement strand
CGGTTGTTGCGGGAATAGCCGCTTTGTACCTAGAAAAATGTCCAACATCAACCTATCAAGACTTTTTAGATGCCTTACATGAAAATGCATATGAGGACTTATTTACGTCAGAAACTCCGAATATGGCATACGGCTATGGTAAAGTCAACGCTTTTCAATTGTTGAACACAACAAACGTTGAAACAACTCTAATTGGTGACACGTTAATTTGTGATGACCCAGCTGTGTTTACAACTAAAGAAGGTCCGTTTGTGAGTTATTCTTGGTTTAATGCTGAAACCACAAGCGATATTACTTCAGATGAAACTGCGGACGTTTATACTATGGTAATCAATGAGCAAGGATGCGTTGGCTTGTCGGATACAATTCATGTCGTTAAAGGAACGTTGCCACTTTTTCCAACCATTAACATAATTGGTGGTGGCTTAATCACTGTGCCTGCAGATTCGTTTATTTGGTATTATAACGGTGTTCCAATTGACAGTTCTAACTCCCAGTACTATAACCCAGATACAACCGGTGACTTTTCGGTACAGGTATTTAGCGAAGAAGGATGCTCATATCTTTCAGATAATGTTTATGTGGATCAATCACAAATTTTAGAATTAAAGAAAAACGAGTTTGTTATATTTCCCAATCCGTTTATTGATGATTTTCACATTATCAAAAGTGATTTTGTAAATGTGCACATAGTTGTTACGGACATTGCTGGAAAACTGGTTTATAACTATGCGGACGTAGCGGAGGACGACCTCTTCATATCGGTGGATATGACTGGAGCCGAAAGTGGAATTTATTTGCTGAGTTTGTTCTATGGAAACAACTTTAAAAGTTTCAAATTAATTAAACAATAACGTTACTAGACAGAAAATTAATCGCATTCGTCCATTTTCTAATCTTCTTAAACTAAACGAATCGATATTTTTTTATTTTTGCCGACAGGTTAAAAAAAACCACATATTAAAACTGAAAATTGAAAGAATGAATTTAAAAGGATTAATTGCCATATCAGGTAAACCTGGACTTTATAAAGTTGCTGCCCAAGGCAGAAACAATATTATTGTTGAATCTTTAGATACGGGAAAAAAATTCCCTGCTTTTGCTACTGAAAAAATCTCTGCTTTAGAAGACATCAGCATCTATACTTACGAAGAAGATGTTCCACTTTCTGACGTATATGATAAACTCGCTGAAAAAGTGAACTTTGATGCTGCTATTAGCCATAAAGAAAGTTCTGCTAAATTGAGAGAAGAGTTAACTTCATTCTTACCAGATTTTGATGAGGATCGTATTTACGATTCTGATATTCGAAAAATATTCCAATGGTACAACATTCTTGCGGCTAAGGGTTATATTGTGAAGGAAGAAGCTAGTGAAGAAAGTGTTGTTGAAGCTGAAGCTGCTGCTGAAGAAGAAGAATAATTAGAAAATTTTGACAACTAAAAATCCCTGTCTGCATATAGCGAACAGGGATTTTTTTAATGCTAAAATTTTTAATTTAAAATTACTTCAATGTTGAATTTTTCGCCCATCTGGGCTTTCTCTATTTTTAACACTTCTAAAGACTTTGAGAAGTTTAGAATGTTGTTTATTATAGCCGAGTTAGGCGTTTCAACAGTATCTTTTGAAGTTTTGGACTCATTTGTGTAGATTTTTATCATACGCTACCTTTTCAATTTGTTTATTAGATAAACTCATTTCATAAGCGATTATTGTGCAATCCACAAAAAAAATATATTTTTTTTTGATTCTGACCCAACCTATTTGATCGAATCTACGTTAGGCGGTGATTGTTACCTGATGCTTGTCAACTAATTTTCTTAAATTGATTAAAGCATAACGCATTCTTCCAAGTGCAGTATTAATGCTAATATCTTCTTTATCAGCAATATCTTTAAACGACATTCCTTTAAAAATTCTATTCTTTAAGACATCACGCTGCTCATTTGGTAAATATTCAACCAACCTAACAACATCTGATTCAATTTGATCTTTTATAATGATGTCTTCCACATTGCTATCCGTTAACTTCAACACAGAGAAAATGTTAAAATCATCACTTTTAGAACTTGATTCAGAAATCATTTGCATTTTATTTGAACGCCGAAAGTGATCGACAATCATATTATGCGAAATGGTTAGTACCCAAGGCAAAAATTTGCCTTCTTCATTATAAGAACCGTTTTTTAATGTTTTGATTACTTTAATGAAAACGTCTTGAAAAATATCATTCGCCAAGTTTTGATTGCGCACTTTAGATATAATATACCCGAAGATGCGATCTTTGTTACGTAATAATAATTTTTCGAAAGCTTTTTCGTTTCCTTCTAAATACGAACGTATTAAGTCTTTGTCAGACAGAACAATATTTGCCATAAGTTACTCGTTTTAATACACAGACAGCTTTGGCTGTGCGTTATTTCAATTCAAAATTCAAAGAGTAAACTTATATCTTATATGCAAATATTTTAATTGTTATTAAACCCAAATATATGACAAATCCTTTAAATAGCCAAGTTTTGTTGGATTTAGGTTCTAAACGGTAGTGCTTATTGATTTAATCGTAGCTAAACGTATAATTAGTGTTAAATATTGTTTAAAAGGTAGAATTAACTTGCATATAACCACTTTTATTTACTTGGTTACAGAATAATTTCACATCCTCTTCCTTATAAAATTATGGACTTGCGGACTTTTATAATCAATTATAAACAAGTGAAAATTATTTGAAATAATGCAGTTCATTTTGGAGATATAAACTTTATCTTTGAAGCTTTCGGTGCAAATAATTAATCTATTTCATGAGTCAAACAAAAAAAGCTATAGAAATTACTGGGGCAAGGGTTCATAATCTTAAGAATATATCTGTTACCATTCCTCATAATGAATTTGTGGTGATTACGGGTCTGTCTGGCTCTGGAAAAAGCTCATTGGCATTTGATACATTGTTTGCGGAAGGACAAAGACGATACGTAGAAAGCTTATCATCATACGCAAGACAATTTTTAGGACGATTAGATAAGCCAGACGTAGATTCTATCAAAGGTATCTCCCCCGCCATTGCGATTGAGCAAAAAGTTATTTCAAAAAACCCAAGATCAACTTTAGGCACCGTTACTGAGATTTATGATTATTTAAAAGTATTATTTGCTCGAATTGGTAAAACATATAGCCCAGCAACTGGTGAAGAAGTAAAAAAACATAGCGTAACAGACGTCGTAAATTTTGTGCAGGGCGTTGAGATTGATAGCAAGTTCATGATTTTAGCGCCGTGGATCATAAAAGAAGATTCAAATGCTAAAAAAGCAACCGACACTTTAATATCACAAGGTTTTACTAAAGTTCTAATCAATGATGAAGCGCATGATTTAGCTGGTTTAAACGAAAAGCTGTACAAAAAAGGTAAAAGCTTTATCATTATTGATCGTTTAAAACACCAAACGGATGATGAGGATTATGATTCACGCCTTGCAGACTCTATACAAACTGCATTCTATGAAGGATATGGTACTTGCGTAGTGTTTCAAATGGAGGCGAATACAAAAACTGATTTCTCAAATAAATTTGAATTAGATGGCGTTGAATTTATCGAACCTTCTATTAATTTTTTCACATTTAACAATCCATACGGGGCGTGCAGAACTTGCGAAGGATATGGGAGCACAATTGGAATTGATCCAAATTTAGTAGTTCCTGATAAAACGCTGAGTATTTTTGAAGATGCAATTGCACCATGGCGAGGAGAAAAAATGCGTCAATGGAGGGATCAATTGATTGTATTGGCGGCTGATTACGACTTTCCAATTCACAGGCCTTATGCAGAATTATCAGAATCTGAAATTGAGTTACTCTGGAATGGTAATGCGCGTGTTGACGGCTTATCTGCCTTTTTTAAATACCTGCAATCAAAGTCTTACAAAATTCATTATCGCATCATGTTATCGCGCTACCGCGGAAAAACCAAGTGTCCAGATTGCCGAGGAACGCGTTTACGTCAAGAAACAAACTATGTTAAAATTGATGGACATAATTTGAGTGACTTACTCATTGTTCCAGTAGATGAATTAGTGGTGTTATTTGATTCGCTTAAACTTGACCGTTATCAAGAAGAAATCGCAAGTCGCCTATTACTTGAAATTAGAAACCGCCTTAACTACATAAACGAAGTTGGATTGGGTTATTTAACCTTGAACCGACAATCTGCCACCTTATCAGGTGGCGAATCGCAACGCATAAATCTAGCAACCTCATTGGGCAGTAGTCTTGTAGGCTCCATGTACATCTTAGATGAACCAAGTATAGGTTTGCACCCAAAAGACACCCAGCGCCTCGTTAAAATCTTAAATCGCTTAAGAGATGTCGGCAATACGGTAATCGTCGTTGAGCACGAGGAAGATATTATGCGCGCTGCCAATCAGATTATAGATTTAGGTCCAAAGGCAGGGAAATTTGGTGGCGAAATTGTTTTTCAAGGTACGCATAAACAATTACTGAAGGCTAAAAATAGTTTAACGGCGGATTATTTAACGGGAAAAATTGTCATTCCTGTTCCAGAAAGAAGACGAAACTTAAACAGCCATATCTTAATTAAAGGAGCAAGAGAAAATAACCTTAAAAACATTGATGTAAAAATTCCATTGAATGGGCTCATTTGTGTTTCAGGTTTAAGTGGATCTGGAAAATCTACTTTAGTTAAACAGATATTTCATCCTGCTTTATTAAAAGCTTTGGGCAAATCAAGCAATAAAATTGGTGAATTTGATGGTTTATCAGGCGATATAAGACGAATTGAAGAAGTTGAGATGGTGGATCAAAACCCTATTGGACGCTCATCAAGAAGTAATCCTGCGACCTATGTAAAAGCATTTGATTTTATACGTGATTTATTTACGAAGCAGCAAATTTCAAAAGTACGGGGTTATAAGGCGGGCTTTTTCTCTTATAATGTGCCCGGCGGAAGATGCGAGGTATGCAAAGGTGAAGGTGAAATCACAATTTCAATGCAGTTTATGGCTGATGTGAAATTGGAATGCGAAGAATGCAGAGCAAAGCGCTATACGTTAGAAGCTTTGGAAGTTGAATTCAAGGAAAAAAATATCAACGATATTTTAAACATGTCAATTGAAGATGCTATTTCTTTCTTTGACGCAGAAGACAGGCTACAAAAGAAAATTATTGATCGAATTCAACCTTTGTATGATTTAGGACTGGGTTACTTGACACTTGGACAATCTTCAAGCACCTTATCAGGCGGAGAAGCACAGCGTGTTAAGTTGGCTTCTTTTTTGACAAAGGGAAAAAGTAAGATCATCCCTACCCTATTTATTTTTGATGAACCAACCACTGGCTTGCATTTTCATGACATTGATAAGTTAATCATTGCCTTTAATGAGTTGATTAAACGCGGTCACTCCGTGCTTGTTATAGAACATAATTCGGACGTTTTAAAATGTGCCGATTGGATTATAGATATTGGTCCTGGTGGAGGAAAACACGGCGGGAGCATATTGTTTGAAGGTACACCTGAAGAAATGGTGGTCTCTAAGGAGAGTTCGACTGGAATTTTTCTCAAGGAAAAGTTGAATGTAACTCTATAATTATCGAGAATGGGAATTGAAATTCAGCGATACGGGTTTAATATTCCCAGATTTTGAGGATTATTCCGATATGGGGTTTCTTCGTTAGCTATGAATAATACAGGTCAATCCGATTCTTACCAACAAGCATCCTTCTGTAAGCTTCCCCAAAAACAGGACTGTTTAAAAGTAGAATAATAATTCATAAATTTAAACAGTATTATGAGACGAAGTAAATTTTCACCACAACAGATCGCCAAGATTTTAAAAGAATTTGACAAT
>CAJQHR010000060.1 GCA_905478225.1 uncultured Crocinitomix sp. | reverse complement strand
AAAAAGTTAAAGCAATGGGAAGAATTTTATAACTTCGGCAGACCTCATGGAGCTTTTAAAGGAAAAACACCCTATGAGGCCTTGGAATACCAAGCGAAGTAAAAATAAGAATTCAGTTCCATTTTAGTTGAAGTACCACAATCTTCTCATTGATGCGAAATTGAGTTTCGAACAGTATAGATTGGCCTATTTTGGTCACTTTGCCATGACACTTTTATATGCGATTGTTTTGACATATTCTGCCTCTGGTGAAAGAATTTGGTTAAAACGATCCGGTATTTTAGTCTTGATTATTTGTGTATTCGACCTCTCCTTAGTGATCTTTCCAAACGTTGAGATGCATCCAGTAGTCCGAGAAGTCGTCCAAATCACCAACTATGTTGGTTTAGTCCTCTTCATCTTTTTTCTACTAAATTTTCAAGAGGAAATTAAAGACTTGCCTCTTGACAGTGGTAGCGTGATCGATACACCATTATATAGTACAACCGTCAAAATCGCTATATTTATTCAAGTATTATGGAATTAAGGTTTCTTTTTTTTGGATTTTTATTTATGACGTTCAATTTTTCATGGGCGCAATATGACTCTACTTATATTTTTAAAGATTTTAACGGAGATAGTATTGAGGATACTTTGTTAAAATACTACAACGGTGGATCAGGGTACGGCGGTACTTTTATTGAAATTCATAACGGAGCCAATGATGCATTATATACAATGGATTCGGACGGTTGTTTTTGCCAAATACGACAAACGTTTATCATTCCAGAAAATTTGACACAACCTAAAAACGCCGGTTTTCTAACGGCCATTACCAACCAATTATTACCAACGTTTCGATCGGGTCCAGATCCATCACTCAGTTGGATGTTGGCCGCTGAATTAAACAACCACCAATTATGGGAAGATTCCCTTTTTATTCAAATTGTTCACCCGCAACAGCCGTGGATAAAAGGTGAAATAGAAATTCCTAGTAATTATTATATCGAAATGAAAGGCGATTTATTAGGCCTATATCGTCACGAACATGCCGCGTCTGGTGCTGCTGAGATAATGAATGATATTGGCTTTATGACCTATTACGCGCACAATCATTATGCTTATCAAAAAGACACGCTTGAACTGGCTGCAGAAAATGAAATCTATCAAGTTTTTAAAATAAAACATGGCATAATCACCAAAAAAGGCGATTCCCATAAATGGTTGTTTGTAAGTGATGTATTTGTTACCTGGGCTCCTGAAAAATTGCGTTGGGCGTCGATTGGTAAAATGCGTTTAGTTGGAACGTATTTGTTCTTCGAGCAACATTTATCGCCGAATTTATATGCGCCTATTCATGTTATTAATATCGAAACTGGAAAATTTGGGCGTTTTAAGCATTTAATTGACGAGAACTACGATCCCTTGGCTGCAGAAAATGATTCCATGCTGTTTAGTCTAGATAATGGAACGGTTGAATTTACGTTCGAAGAAATATTCGCCGCTTTGGATGCTTATAAATAAAGCGGACTACTCACTTAAGGCCACAACCTCAGTCACCTCTTCTAAGTTCGATTTAAGTAATTGCTCAATCCCACCTTTTAAGGTAGCTGTAGATGAAGGACATCCGGCACAAGAACCTTTTAATTCAACAGTCACAACTCCTTCTTCAAATCCAACATAGTCAATTGCACCGCCATCATTTTCAACAGCAGGGCGTACATACTCATTTAATAAATGCATGATGGGCTCATCTAGAGCGTTTGGCGCAAATGCCTTACGAGGCGCTTTTGGTTCACCTGATTCATCTGCTTTTGGTGCGTTTGATGGCATCATAATTAATACCTCTTTACCATCTGCCAACCATTCACGAACAAAATCGCGCAATTCCATCACAATAAAATCCCAATCTACATTGTTGGTCTTTGTAATCGTAATAAAATTTCCAGATATAAAAACACCATCTACAAATGGAAAATTGAAAAGTGCCTCAGCCAAAGGAGAAAAGCCTTTCGCCTCTGCACCGTTTTCAAACTGTACAGTTTGATCATTAATCAATAAGTATTTATTCGCTACAAATTTCATTGTATGCGGATTTGGGGTCATTTCTGCGTATAACGTAATGGGAACTCTTTTCTCTTCCATGTCTTCATTTCTTTCAGCGCCAAAAATTCAGCACTATTAAAATCTGGTACAAATTTACTTATTTAGAATGATTCTTTACAAGAATCGTTAAAGAATGACCTTGTTTTATTGACTTATTTATCAATTACGATTTGTTCTATTCGAATTATAGCCCCAATTGCATTCAAAATTTGAATTAAATCAGGCTCCATTTTTATTAATGCATATACTTGCTAATCGCGGGTTTTTTCGCAAAATTTGAACGTTTTCCTTTGGAATTGGTTTACTTTTCAAAGGATATATTCATCTATAGATAGATTCAATCTCCTTGTGAATAAATGAAGCGTGAAACGCCAGTGAAATGGAAAAAGAATCACGAATAATAAATGACAGTCTTATTTATTCCAGTCTTTCACCTTAAAGGGGATAAAAAATGTATCTTTAATTCAGACCAAGCACAAAAACTATAAAAATGAAGCGTAGTGACTTTCTAAAATCTTCTGCTGGAATAATTGTGGGTACAACCGCCCTAACTTCCTTCACCCCTCCAAATGCTATAACACAAAGTCGGATAAGAACCTACCCAAAAGCATTACGCCGTGGAGACTTGATTGGGATTACAGCTCCTGCCGGCTCAATTTGGAACAAAAGTCATATTGAAAAAATTGAGAATATTTTATCCGACCAAGGTTTTAAAACGAAGGTTGGAAAAACCTGTTATCAGCAAGATGGCTATTTAGCAGGGTCAGATGACATGCGTGCGGCAGAATTAATGGAGTTTTTTGAAGACAAAGCAATAAAGGGTATTGTAACTATGCGCGGTGGTTGGGGTTGCCAGCGGATTTTAGATGATTTAGATTATGAAACAATTCGTAATAACCCGAAAGTAATTATTGGTTTTAGTGATATTACCTCACTAGTAAATGCCATTTTTAAACACACAGGACTTGTTACCTATCATGGCCCTTGCGGTTATTCCTCGTGGGGGAATTTCACAATGGACTGTGTGACAAAAGCACTCGTAATTGGTGAACCGTTTACACTAAAAAATCCACCAGAATATAAAGAAGAACCTAAAACTTGGGTTCCTGGCGCGGCACAAGGTCAGTTAGTTGGTGGTAATTTAACTGTACTAAGTGCTTTAGTTGGAACCAAACATGAACCCACTTGGGCAGGCAAAATTTTATTTCTAGAAGAAATTGGCGAAGAACCTTACCGCGTAGATAGAATGTTATGGCAATTGAAACAAGCAAATGCATTTACGGCAATAAATGGACTTGTTTTAGGCTCATTTAAAAATTGCCAACCAGAAGAACCTCATAAATCCTTTTCGTTAGACGAGGTGTTGAATCAACATTTCGGTAATGCTATATTTCCAGCCTATCAAGGCGCAGCGTTTGGACATATAGGGCCAAAATACACATTGCCAATTGGCGTTAATGCAGAAATGGATGCGGATAAATTTACAATTCGCACGTTGGAACGTTCGGTAGGTTGATAATTGTGCACCTTCTAATTCTTGGCCTTTTCGGGTGTAAAGAAAATTCCCCATCAGCAATAAACTTTGAGGAAACTGATTGCAATTGTGATTATGAAGATCACGTCTTAACGTTTGAAATAGCCACATCCTCTGAGGATCCCATATTTAAAACGCTTTTGAAACCAATTGATTCCATTAATGATATAATTGATGAGGCGACAATAATTCAATTTGAGATTGGGTACAACCAACTTTTGCGTAAATACTGGCAGCATAATGGGCATCCAATTAAAATCAATTTGATGCAGAGGTTTGAGCTAGACGCTCGAATTCATTATAACTCATTCTATATTTTTAATAATTGCAATGGAGCAGTTGAATTTTATAAAACGTACACATTAAACCCTACTAAGCGAACACAGCATAATTACTTTTTTTATTGCAACCGTTTACCGGTGCACTTATTTGTACGCTCAACGAAAACGACAAATTCAATGAAAATTTACATGAATTTAGACAGTAACAGGTTTGCTCAAAGCGAGGCTGGAAGGAAATATGAACTCTTTAAAAAGCAAATAAAATTATTCAACTAAGTTGTTAGTTTTATTAAAGTTGCAAGTCCTTTTTCACATACGCCCAATCATAGAATACTAAATTGATAAAACAAAAACATCCTTTACCTCCGTTTACGACAGCAAGCTCCAATCAAAAAACACAAAGAAATGAGAGCGATTAAGACCGAGACATTCCTTAACATTTCACTAAATTTAAATTATTAAAATAGTTATTCGCAAACTCGGATTACTAATTTGCCTTATTTGGTCGAATATTGGATTTAGCACACAATATCACCGTTATTCTTGGGAAGAAGTATTTGAAAAAACGGCATATATTCTAAAGGTAAAAGCGCTAAGCGCAAATGATTTTTTTGCAAAAGTAGAGATCCTCAATGTTTACAATACAGCTTGAGTTGAATGGTGACAACTCTTATGCGGAAACGATCCTATATCAAATTGAAAACGAATCCATGAACAATCAACTTATTTGTACCTACGCAATTTATGCAAATAAATTTAATCTTGAACTGCTCTATAAACCACTCATTAAAAAATGTTTTGCGAATAAAACAGATAATTTTTCGGCTATTTCGGCCGGGGTTCTACTTCAACTAAATCAACAATTTTACGAACCTCAGCTTATTGCTCAGCTAGACAGAACCATTTCAGATCACAACCATTTACAAGAGCATATTTATGGTCAAGTTTTTCAAAAGTATGTTGGTCTTTTTTATCGAGATCCCAGCGAAAAGGTAAAGGAATTATTTTACAATGGGTATTCAGAATATACCGGTTACGGCTATGAATTTAGATAGAATCCAGCCCTTTTTGTTCGTAAAATCAAATACAAGATTCTCTGATTCGTCTATTTAAAAACCAACTAAAACCACTTGAATTTAACTATTTTGAAATATATGTGTGAATGCGACCAGATGACGATTTTGATTCCTAAGTTTCTATTGTTTATGCTGATTTTTCGGAAAAAGAACATGAAGATACAATTCGAGCAAAATCATTGTTGAGAAGAGAATTATGCGCCTCGCATTTGAACATACCCATTAGCAGAATTGAAAATATAACCATATATAATCGGAACGCATATTACGGCACTGAATATTTCAATGCCGTTAAAAAAACACAAAATCTTATTTTTAGCGCACTCTATGGTTATCTGATAAGTTTTGGAAATGCAAAGGACCTTCAGTACCTTAATAATCTGATCAAAAGTGAATCAAAGGAATTTGCTAGTTCACATAGCTGGACACTAGAGGAAGTTCAAAAAGAATTAAAACATGAACTCAAAACCAAATAATCCTAAATTAGCCAAATAGATTTGAAAACCTTTCGTCAGCCAAGCCT
This sequence comes from uncultured Crocinitomix sp., assembly GCA_905478225.1. GTDB lineage: Bacteria > Bacteroidota > Bacteroidia > Flavobacteriales_D > Crocinitomicaceae > Crocinitomix. The sequence goes on along the minus strand of CAJQHR010000060.1, from coordinate 10,790 downwards.
AACACTATCAATAAAACCTTAATTTAGCGACCGAAGATAAATAGAATGCGAAATTACTTTATAAAAAACAAGTTTCTCTGGCTCACTTTTGGGGGTGCATTTCTTGTACTTTTCTATTTTTATCATGAAGTATTATTAGCTCCAAACTCCTATCTATTTTCAGTAGCAGGAGATGGTATAAAAAACTACTACACTTACCTTTATCACGCAAAATTTGATTCCTCATTCCACGAGTTTTCCGGAATGAACTATCCGTATTTTGAACATGTGGTTTATACAGATGCACATCCTCTTTTTTCCTATTTAATTGGGAAACTAGGCTTGGCAAATTACGGAATTGGAATTTTGAATTCCCTCATGCTTCTTTCCTACCCAATTGCATCCATTTTCGTCTTTAAAATTCTGAGACATTATAAAGTTAGAGATTGGTGGGCATTGGCTGCGGCAATAGCCATTACTTTTTTATCACCTCAAATATATAGAATGACTGGGCACTTCGCCATGTCTTATGTATTCGCCATTCCAATAATGTGGTGGCTTCTCATTAAAAGTTATCATACTAAAAAGTGGATTTGGTCTGGTGTAATTAGCCTTTACATGCTGGCCTTCTTTTTTACGCACCCGTACTTAGGTATTATTATGGCTTTTTTTAGCATTGTATTTTGGTTGGTTAATATGGTTAAAAGTCGAAAGGAAGTCCTTCCAGGATTCACCAAAATTCTCGTACAAACTGTAGTGCCTTTGCTTCTATTTCAAGGCTATATTTCAATGACAGATATGCATCTGGATCGCCTATCAAATCCTGCAGGTTTCTTTCATTTTTATGCCAATTGGAATTCATTAATCATACCGCATAACGGGCCAATTTATGAATTAACAAGCCTAATCGGTGTAAATAATGGTGCATGGGAAACGTGGAGTTATTTAGGTTTTCCAACTTTGGTCTTTACACTTGTAATTGGTATTCATTTGTATCGCATTCGAAAAGTATTTCATTTAAAAACCTTCTTGAAAAAAGAACTTTCACTTTTTATAATCGCGGCTTATCTGATTCTATTGTTCTCCTTTTGTTTCCCACTTAAATTTGATTGGATGCGCTGGGTAACAGACCTATTTGGTCCGCTAAAACAGTTCAGAATTTTAGGCCGATTTACTTGGGTTTTCTTTTATGTATTTACCGTAGCAGCAGTAGTTGGCATTCATCATTTATATCAAAAACTTAAAAACGAATCTTATACAATCCTCTTCTTTTCAGGCATTATATTTTTCGTTTTAGAATTTGCGCCGGCACACTATACACATATGACTATTTCTGATAATAAGTTTTTACCAGAAAAAGTAGATGCCAATATGAATGCCGTGATTGATTATGTGAATCAAGAAGATTATGATGCCATTCTCTTTTTGCCGTTTGAGCATATGTCCTCTGAAAATATTATGCTTTTGGGGCAACCGAAAGCCAATTATGATGCCTTTTTATTGAGCTATCATACCAATACACCACTTGTTAATTCCATTTCTTCGCGCATGTCTTTATCTGAAGCGATAAAGGTCAACAACTATTTTTCACCAGCATTCATTGAAAAGGAATTGACCTATGATTTTCCGGAAGGAGATCGAATTGTTATTGTTAAAAATAGGGATTTAGTAAAACCAACCGAATTGGTCATGATTTGGGAATCGGAACAAGTGTTTGAGAATGAAGAATTCATCATTTTAGATTTTGATCAAAAAAAGTGGAACAGACGCACGGCTTTTGACAAGGTAATTGCGAAAGAAAAATTGGCCATTCATGATGTGGGACAAGGTTGGAGAAGCGACACGACAGACGTATGGTTTTATTACGAGAGCTATGATACCGTTGGACTAGACTTGACACCCGAACAAAAATTAGGCGGTGATGGAGCTTTTCGCGACCTAAAAAATAGTTGGAACACATTGCTTTCACTTGATCAATCTGACATTCAGCCGGGTGATTATGTCATTCGCTATTGGTACTATCTAAGAGAAGACCGTCCTAATCAATTAGCGGTAATGGAAGCGAAATATGTTCAAGAAGATTCTTCTGCCTGGATTGCGCAATTCGACATCAAACAATCAACTATGATTGCAAAGGACTGGTGCATGGTGGAAATGTACTTCACCATTTCTCCAGATGTAGAAACGTTGAATGTGCTTATAACTGGTAACAGCAGCCAAAAACCGTTCGTGGTTGATGAGCTCCTCATTCAAAAGCAAGGACCAGATCATTTATTTAGAAAAGTGACGAAAGGCGAAATGCCTTATGTGATTTATGATAATTACTGGATCAAGGAACGTTCGTTTGAATAACTGGTCAGTTATAAAAGCGCTGTCAGATTTTAAAAACCCCAATTAATAATACAGCAAGAGGATCTTTAGGCCGCCGAAATACTCAATTACTTCCTAAAAAGGACTTTAAAAAAGTTTAGTGATTCACGCGCTAAGATTTTGAAGTTTACTTTGCTAAAAACCACATTCGGCTTTAAAGTGACCTCGGCTTTTTTAAACTTTACTTTACGTTTACTGGCCAGTTTAATAAATTCCAAATCGAATAAAAAACGGTCAATTTGGGTATCCAAAAATACCTTGGCGCCCACTTGGTTAAAACCCTTTATTCCGCACTGAGAGTCATCTGTGGGTAATATTAAAAAGGTTTTTAATGTCCACCTCAACGACTTTGAAATTAACTTACGAATAAACGGTGTATTGGCATAATAGGTCGCACCGCGGTGACCAGGAACCACATCATTTCCATCCTTTAGCCCTTCATACACGGTCATAAAACTTTCCTCAGTATACGGAAAATCAATATCTGTATAGATGATTAATTTTTGTTGGGCCTCAGCAACTCCTTTGCGCAGCGCATAACCCTTCCCTCTGTTTACTTCGTAATCAATTACGTTGATGTTTGGGATCTTGGTAGTTAAATGATTCAGGGACTCTGGTGTAACAAGATGTGTAGAACCATCATTGACAACAATTAAATCTATAGAAAACAAACCCTTAGCTTCAATCGAAGCCACAGAACTAACCACTACTTCCGCCCAATTTTCAGGCGGATTATAACAGGGGAGCACGAGTGATATTTTAGTAGCTGAACTAATTTGTTTGTATTTCTGGAGCAAAAAAACGCAATTTAACCCAATTTATGCGAATCAAGACAAAAGAAAGTGATTATGGTTTGATACGATTAAACAATAAACCTTCCAATACAAGATGTTCTGGTTCAGGATAAAACAATATGGGCTATTGGCGCGAATTACGGGCTGCATAAATTCACAGAAGATGGTGCAACTCGGGTCGGACCCGGCGCTGGAGCGTATACTAATCCATCCGCCATGGAAATAGACAAAGACGGAACGGTTTGGGTTGGCTATCATAAGATGGAAAATTTTATCCGTGTTAGAAATGATTCAATGTGGATCTATAGAGAACTTAGAGGTATTGGATTCAAAACTGTAACGACATACGATATTGAAAGGTATATTAATTGGTCAAAAGAAAAAATTATTTATTATTCCACCAATGAAGGGTTGTTATCCAATTCAATTACTGGACTCTATGCTGACAATTACAATCGCATTTGGATCAACTCTGATCTTGGTATAAATTCAGTTAAAATAAGCTAAGATTGATAAAACCAATTCACAACTCAAACTCAGTTTTACAATTCAATTAGAAAAAGGGGGGGGGTTAAAGCAAAGTTATCTCGCCACATTTCATTCATTTTTTTGTATTTTCGACAAAAAATTAGCACCCGTTTAATGGTTCGATTTATTGTTGGAATTACTGGAGGTAGTGGCGTGGGTAAAACAACGCTTATCAATCAACTCTATAAAGAATTTGATGGAAAAGTCTCCACCTTTTCATTGGACAATTATTATTTGCCTAAGGAAGAGCAGGCATTAGATGAAAATGGGGTTATTAATTTTGACTTACCCTCTGCGCTGCACGCTGCAAACTTAGAACGAGACATCAAACTCTTAATTAAAGGTAAACGAATTGAACAGCCTATTTATGGATTCAACAATCCAAACACAAAAAAAGCCGTGCAATTTATTGAACCTCGTGAACTTTTGATCGTTGAAGGACTTTACGTCATGTATTATCCGTTTTTGCGAAACGCGTTGGATTATTCGGTCTACTTAACGGTAAATAAAGAACTTCAACTCGAACGCAGATTAAAACGTGACATGACCGAACGAAACTATGCGCGAGAAGATATTATCTACCAATGGAACAATCATGTAATGCCTTCATATAACGCGCATGTACGACCCTTTAAGGAAGATTCGAACCTGATCATTACCAATAACGAAAAATTTGACGATAATATTCATATCTTAATGGCTAAAATTCACGAAAAGCTAGATTCGCCTGAATAATTTTAGGTATCATTTTTGTGGCAGAGGGAAATATGAAATTCACAACCAAACGAAGATTTTTGTGGGCGGCTTTAATTGGCTTCTTTTTTTGGTTGCTAGGTTCTTACCTGTATCATTTTCAACTCTATTCAGATATTGAGCAAGGTGGAATCACCGATTTCGAAAATACTTTTCAAGATAAAACCGCCGAATTAGAAAAAGACCTCGAGCGATTTTCAAAAAACTATCCCTACAGCGGTTCGGAGGACGAGCGATTTGGTTACGCCCAAAACTTTGAGGAAAAAACCGGCTTCGCATACCTATCCTTTAACGCTGACACACTGGATCTATGGTCTAGTAACCGCATTTCTATCCCCAATCCAAGCGATTCATATTGGGAGCAAAACGTTATTGTTCTGCTAGAAAACGGCTGGTTTAAACTCGCCACTTTACGTAATCGTGAGCGGTTATTTGTGGGTGCCTTTCTACTTAAAAATGAATATAAGTATGAAAACGAAGATTTGGTGAACGAATTTTCGCCTGATTTGGCGCCTAATTTAAAAGGTGAAATTTCTTTTGATAATATTGGTTTTGCAGTTCATGACGCCAATGGTGAGCAAATATTCTCTATTGTACCGATAGAAGAGGTTGAAAAAAATGCGACCCTAGAAATTATCATTTTCCTGTGTTATATCTTGGGTTTTTTGATTTTGTTTCAACTCCTGATCAACGCATTTCAAAGACTTTTAATATCAAACCCGTTACTGCTTATCGTTTTTCCGCTTACGGTTGTTGTGCTGCGGTATTTATGGCTTAAATCAGGTTGGACAGGCTTCTTTGCTGACTTTGAATTATTTAATCCAGAGTTATTCGCGTCCTCAGAATTTGCACCGTCCTTAGGTGATTTAATCATAAACGTTTCCATTTTCTACTTTTTAGTTCATTTTTTACTCAAGCGTACGCGGAATTGGTTTGAAAAAGGAAATTTAAAATTTAAGCTTGTCATTTTTGTAGTGCCGCTTTTCCTCACTAGTTTTTATGTCGCTTTTCAAATCAATGAAATAATATACTCCTTAGTTTATAATTCTAAAATTTCCTTTGATTTAGCTCGGCTTTTTGACCTAAATCTGTACAGTTTTGTGAGCATTGCCCTAATAGGTGCTAGTTTCTACACCTACTTCAAATTGATTCAATACATTATCATTCAATTGAAGAAAAGTCAATTCGAATTAAATCGTTTGGCCTTTTTATGGGTGATTACATCTTGTATTTACATTTTAGTGGATCAGTTTTACTTTAGTCAGAGCTTATTAACCTCTTTTTGGCCCATTTTCTTGAGTGGATCTTTACTCTGGTTCCATTATAAAGAAAAGGACTATAAGTTTATCCATGTCATTAGCATGTTGGCCTTTATTGCTTTTTATGCTTCGTATATTTTGCATGGATATATTGGAGATAAAGAGCGTGAAATAAGAAAGTTTCAAGCCGAAAAAATTGCACAAGACAAAGATGTAGTTTCAGAATTTGATTTTATAGACCTCGAGCGTAATTTGAAGGAAGACGATTTTATGCTGACCTATTTTGGCGATAATTTTGATCAATCTGAATTTAGCGAAGCCATTGAAGAAAAATACTATGGTCGTCTTAAAGATAAATATCAATTAAAGTTTTATCTCTTTGATTCACAAGAAAAAATGCGATACGACCCGAGCAATTATGACATAAAAGAACTTTCCAGATTTGAAAATATCGTTCATAATTCTGGAGAAAAATCTGAATTCTCTGACAATCTGTTTTTCATCACTGATTATACCGATAATCTGAACTATATCTCTAAGCAGCCCTTCTATGAGGAAGATTCTTTGATTGGCTTTTTAATTACAGAATATCGATCGATTAAATTTCCAGAAGATATTGGATTACCGTCTTTATTATTGGATGATCGCAGAACCACGGTTAATCAATTAAAGAACTATTCCATTGCAAAATATGTAGACAATAAATTGGTCACTAGAAAGGGCGACTTTAACTATCCAACCATTAGCGCTCCGTGGTTTAAACGCGTGAATAAATTCGCCCATGAAGGTAGTTTCAGTCATTATATCTATCAAGAAAAAGAAGGGAACTTCACCTTGGTTTCCAAAGAGATTTCAACAGGAATAACCTTGTTTACCTCTTTCTCCTATTTGCTCATTATTTTTGGCGTTTTATTGTTGATTCCTCTGGCATATAATCAACTTCAGCGTAAAATATCATTCAATAACATTAAGCTAAATGTAAAAATTCAGGTAGTACTTATCAGCCTAATTTTCATCACATTAGTTGCATTTGCAATTGGGGCAGGAACTTATGTTGCACAGCAGAATTTAGAAACCAATAAAGATTTAATTAAAGAAAAAATTGGATCCGTTAAAACAGAATTAGAAAATAAGCTATTTGATTATGACGAACTCGACAGCAAATCTTCTGACTTTTTAGAGTTCTTGCTCAAAAAATTCTCACGAGTATTTGTAACAGATATTAACGCTTATGATAAAAATGGCGATTTATTGGCTTCATCACAGCCAAAAATATATTCGCAAGGCCTTATATCCCGAAAAATGAATACAGCCGCCTACCGTGACATAAACCTCAATAATCAAAGCGAATACATTCACCAAGAAAGCATTGGACGCCTAAACTACCTATCCGCCTATCAACCATTTTTGAATGAACGTGGAGAATTCTTAGCATTTGTCAATGTGCAGTACATTTCACGTCAGCACGATTTAGAAAATCAAATCTCTGGTTTCCTATTGGCTATTATCAATATTATGGTGTTTATGCTGGCCTTTTCAACCATACTATCCATTACGGTTTCAAACCGATTGATTCGTCCTTTAAAATACATTCAAGAAAGCCTTAGAAGCGTTCAAATTGGTGCCAACTCTAAACCTATTGAATATAACCGAGAAGATGAGATTGGCGAACTGGTAAAAGAGTACAATAAAAAGGTGGCCGAACTGCAGAAAAATGCAGAAGCATTGGCAAAAAGTGAACGTGAAAGTGCCTGGCGAGAAATGGCCAAACAAGTCGCGCACGAAATTAAAAATCCGCTTACGCCAATGAAACTATCCATTCAGCATTTATCACGCTCCATTAAATTGGCTGATGAAGATTCTGAAGTGAAATTACAACGGGTAACTAAATCATTGATTGAGCAAATTGACGCCTTAACTAAAATTGCAAACGAATTTTCGAACTTTGCAAAAATGCCTAAAGCCAAGGAGATTGAATTAGATCTTTCCGAGATATTGAAAAATACAGTTTCTGTTTTTGCTGAATACGATCAACATAAAATCAATTTAACGATTGAACCAACTGAAGAAACCATAGTTTGGGCAGATAAAATATTGATACTGAGGGTATTTAATAACCTTATTAAAAACGCATTACAATCTATACCGGTTGGTGAAGAAGGTGTGGTTGACATTAGGTTAACAAAAGACGATTCTACCTATGTTGTGGCGGTTAAGGATAATGGTGTTGGTATTAAAAAAGAGCAACAGGATAAAATTTTTGTTCCGTATTTTACCACCAAATCTACCGGGACAGGATTGGGCTTAGCCATGTCCAAGCAAATTGTAGAAGGTATGAATGGAAAAATTTGGTTTGAATCTGCAAGTGGCAAAGGCGCCACATTTTTTGTTACCTTCCCCGAATTAAATAATTAAAATGGATACGTATACGCTTATTATTGGGATTTCCCTCGTCATTATCATTTCGTTTTTCTTCAATATTTTTGCAAAAAAAACGAATATCCCAAGTGTATTAATGCTAATTGCACTCGGTATAATTATTAAAGAGTTTTTACCAGATGAATACAATGCGGAAATCTATGCAAACTTGAGTACGCTTGAGATTATTGGTAACGTAGGACTCGTCATGATTGTCCTTGAAGCTGCTTTAGATTTGAAATTATCGCGTGATAAAAAAGGGTTGATCATTAATTCCTTTCTAGTGGCCTTAATTGCATTATTAGCTTCCTCCTTCAGTATTGCAGCGATCATCTACTTTGTAATACCAGGAGCAGACAGTTTCTATAATTGCATGATTTATGCGATACCGCTTTCCATCATGAGTTCGGCCATAATTATCCCAAGCGTTGCTGGCTTAACGGGCGTTAAAAAAGAATTCATGGTGTATGAAAGCACTTTTTCTGACATTTTGGGGATTATGTTTTTCTACTTCATGATTGAATCGCATGAATTAGAAAGTACAACCGCAATAATCACCTATGTCAGTGGTAATATTGTTATAACCTTAGTTGTATCGATAATTTTGGCCTACGGACTCGTTTTTATATTCCAACGATTAACCTCTCAAGTAAAACTGTTTTTGGTTATTTCTGTATTGATGTTGATGTACGCTTTGGGTAAAACTTTCCACTTATCCTCGCTGCTTATTATTCTATCATTTGGTTTAGTATTGAATAACACCAGCCTGTTCTTCCGTGGTAAGCGCATGTCGAAATGGGTAAATGAGGAAAAAGTGAAGCCTATTATGCACGATTTCCATATCCTCACATTGGAGTCAGCCTTTGTGATTCGAACCTTTTTCTTTGTCATATTTGGGCTGTTTATCACCGTTAATTCCATTCTAGATCCGAATGTTGCCATAGTCAGTTTAGGTGTCATTGCTTCTTTATATTTGGTGCGCTACCTTGTGCTTAAATTAATCGTCAAGCACGACATTAAACCACAATTGTATATTGCACCACGAGGATTAATTACCATTCTTTTATTCTTCGTAATTGGCGGGCATAAAGAATTTACCATAGAAAATTTTGATGCCGGAATCTTACTCTTTGTGATACTGATTTCGAGCATTATTATGACCGTGGCATTAATCACCTACAGGGGAGAGAATGTGCGCAAAGTTTTATTGGGACAATTGCCAAAAATTAAAGTGGATAAAGATAAAAACGGCAAGGATGATGATCAAGAAAAGATCATTGAACACAACGTTGAAGAACAGGATTTTAATCCTTTTTCATAATTTATTCCTCCTCCGCGGGTCCAGTTACCTGAGGATCAAGTGGTAAAATGCCTCCCTTTGGAACATAATTATACTTAATGATAATACTGGGTTGGTTTTCTTGTAGCGCAATTTGTTGCTGCTGTTCTTTTTGAAGTGCCAATTGCTCCGCCTTTTTTCTTTCAAAATAGCCTTCTTTCCAATACTCCTCTTCTGGTTCTATTCCCATGTCCTCTTCTATTTCGTAACGTAACTTTGCAGGCTGTGGACCGGCCTTCTTAAAGAGTATAGCAGCCGTTATGCCTGCAAATAATCCGGATAAATGCCCTTCCCATGATACACCAATTTTCATTGGGAAAATTCCCCAAATCATACTGCCGTAGATAAATATTACGAACAAAGAAATGCCCGCTACCTTCATATTTTTTCTGAAAAATCCGCTTAAAACCAGAAAGGAAGTAAGCCCGTATATGACACCACTCATTCCAATATGATTCCCTTCTTTCCCTAAAAACCAAGTGCCTAAACCCGCCAAAACATAAATCATTAAAAAAGACTTTGTGGCAATTGTTCGGTAATGGTAAAAGAGCAACCAAGTCAACAAAAATGCCGGCATTGAATTGTTAAGGATGTGTCCAAAATCTTGCGAACTATGTAAAAATGGGGAGGTGATAACACCTATTAATCCTTCCGTTTCACCCGGTCGAACGCCGTAACGATTAAGACCCATTTCCAAATAATAATCAAAGACGAAAACAAGCCACATCAGAAGCAAAACCGTGAATGCGATTGCAAATGAAATTCGTGTTATTTTTTTACTCACCATCAATTTAACTGATCAAATACATTGCCCGATTAATTTATATGCCAAAAAGACGCTAATTCAATCAAAAAGTAGACAAAACAGGTGTGAGTTTCCTCAAAACATGCCAAGTTAACCACTGTTGCGGCAATAAATATAATATAAACAAATTTCAACCTTTCATTAAGCGCCATATTAATTACGCCCTTTATGTAGCACGTCGACTTAACTTAAAACAGCTAAACATAATACGTTTAATGATAATTGTATGTGCCCTATTCGTTGCGGAAATAGTTTCTAGCCAAATTCAATTAGGAATTAATCTCAAAGTCGAAGTTGCCGAAATGAAAAAATAGAAAGTGAGCATTCAAGTATTTGGGGAATCCTTATTGCCAGGAAACTAGAGAAACGTGATGCCTTCAGCGCCTATTTTAATTTTCCGGAAAGTCAAGAGTTTGAATGTAAGTCTTCAAACTAATGTTTACCAGAGATAGTCAAAATTAAGTCATAAATTTAATCTTTGCAACAGGTGTTGCTTTCTTCTTTTTTTCATTGTTTTTAGTTTAATTAAATGTCTTTGATCTAAG
>CAJQHR010000059.1 GCA_905478225.1 uncultured Crocinitomix sp. | reverse complement strand
ACTTGTGAATACTGATTGTGGCGACATTGTAAATGCTGCAATCGGTTGATCTTCTACAGTAATATATCTGTGTACTCTACACTGCTTACACATCCGTTAATATCTGTTGCAGTTGCACGTACATCATAAAGACCACCAAATAAGTAAGTATGTGTAATGTTTGGTAACACAACTCCTGTAGCAATGTCTCCATCACCAAAGAACCAATCAGTTGTTGCAATATCCACATCTGAAGTGATTGTGAACTCTGTTTCAAAAGGAGTACATCCTTGAATTTCAGAAGCTACAAATGAAATCACTGGAAGTGGGTGAACAACGATATCTGCATCATCTGTATTCACACAACCAAACAAGTCAGTTGCAGTTACAGTATACGTTATTGTTCCAACACCAGGTGTGAAAGGTACGCCGTCAATTACTGTTGCAGGATCCCATACATAAGTTGCAGGTGTTCCAGCTCCAGCTAATACAGTTTCATCACCAATACAAATCGATTGGTCTGGTCCTGCACTTACAGTTGGTATAGCAATTACAGTAACTGTAAATGTTGCGCTATCATCTATGCAAGGTTCAACACTAGTCACTAAGTATTCAAAGACATAGTCACCTGGTGTAATTCCACCATCAACTGTGAATATCCCTGTTAACGGATCAAATGCTCCCCCTGTTGGTGTTATTTCTGTGAATGTTCCTCCGGGATCGTGTCCTAAAAGGAGTAAGTTAATATCTACTGTAGATCCAATTTCATTACAAACCGTTGCTATATTACCATCACCTGCAGTTCCTTGGTTGTAAACGATTACTTCATATAAAGCCGTATCATTTTCACAAAGTTCACCACCTAGTGCAATATAATAGAATTCATACACTCCAGATGGTAAACCTGTAGGGTCAAATTCTGTGGTTATGGCATTGAAACCACCACTTGGTGGACCCGCTTCCACAAAATCATCTCCTGCTAATAAGGCCGAGTCTACTATAAATGTGTTCAGCAATATTATTTCACCTGCTTCATTACACATTTCAAATCCTAAGCTATCTAACCCAGCCGTAATTTCAATAAACTCAATTTCTAAAAAGACAATGTGGTAACACCCACCAGGTGCAGGATCTCCCATTAATACCCAGATATCATCTCCAGGATAAATAATGTCTCCAACTAAAATGTCTGTAGGATCATCAATACTATCTGGTGTTTCTGTATAGAAGGTGATGAATGTTCCTGGTATGTCATTTAAATCTGTAATCACCAATTCAGTTACATCAAATGAGCCACATTGTGGACCAATAGGGTCAATAACCATTGATGGTCCTATTCCAACTGCTACTACAACAACTTCTCTTACAATATCTGTAATGAAACAATCTCCAACAGGCTCCCCAGTTACAATATAATGTGTTGTTCCAACTGGTATCACATCAATAATTGGTCCAGTACCTACTTCTTCACCAGTTTCAGCGTTTGTCCATGTCCAGGTGTATACATCAAGCATTGGCCCAGTCATTTCTAGGGTGGTTGAACCTGCACATGGTGAATACAAAGTATCTACAACAATTGTATCCGTACAAAGTGCATATGGGTCTGCTCCATCATAATCTAAATAGTATTGTGCTAATAAAGCTTCTTCTAGCTCCTCTTCACTCATAATAACGATAAACTCAAACTCAGAAATTTCTCCAATTCCTAAAGTTGCATCTCTATGGCAAATTGCAATTGCTTGATCCGCAAATGCTGTTGAACCAACTGTTCCAATCATTGGACCAGCTCCGTCATATACATCTGATGCATCTGTTACGAAGAAACTTCCTCGAGCTACACGAATATCATCTCCAATACCACCGTATCCTAAATAGTTATCCCAAGCAGCAGACTGTGTTGCTGTTACTAATGCTTTAGGGCAAAAAGGAGTGGGTTGTGCTACAACTGTATTTGTTGTTCCAAATCCCCAACCAATGAATTGATTGTTGTCTGGATCAGCAGAATAGTAGAAGTAAACATTGTTTTTTGGAATTGGATTTGTGTTTTCCAAAACCACAAGCATTCTGTAATATGCTTTTGTTACATCAATGATGTAGGTGATTTTGATATCAATACCAGCACGTGAACCTGTCCAATCAACTGATCTACAGTTTCCGTTAATGGCATAATTTGAAAGTCCGTAAGAGGTAATTGAAGAACCTACAGCTGAACTATTCCAAGTTGTTACACCGTCAATCTCAATCCCGAATCTGTTTTCAGGTGAACCTGGCATGTAAAAACCGCCATCATAATCAGCCCATGGATCAGAACCGTCAGGATTTGCTACATAGCATAAACGTGAAGGTCCGCCACTCCAGTGAGTAGGGAACGGAGCAGGAATAGATCCTGTTGTTGTTCCTGGATAACCGTCAGGGTTAATACCCATCTCAATATTGTCTCCCATTAAAAAACAGTTCGTACCGACCATTTGGGTATAAGACTCGCTAGAAAAGGCAAAAGCCAATAAAGCAAGAAGAATTAATTTAAATGATTTCATAATAGTAATGATTTATCTTTTTGACTTTATTTATTTACTCTGTTGGTGGCTTTGAAAGTATACCTAAATAGGCCTGTAAATCTTCTAAAGAAATAGGCCCATCAACATATTCAAAATGAATTTGAACAATCATATAGTTTTCTGAATAGAAAACTTCATTAGTGATCAGGTTCCCCGTAACATAAGCGCCAAGTAAATAAACTGCTTCTTGCTCGTCCTCGAAATCCAAGTGAGAAATGTCTATATAATAGTATTCCTCCACTGGGGCATCAGGTAGCGTTACATAGTAAACGTCACTAATAGTTGCTATAGGAAGCTCCTCAACAACAATGTCTTGGGCGAAAGAACCAACCGAAGAAAGTCCTAAAACCAATACAAGCATTTTTAATAGTTTCATGTGTAGATATAATTTGTTTGCCTATAGACTCTCTTTTAGTATGCTTAGTTGCCTGTAGGGTTGTATAAAATTAAGATTTTTATCGACGAATAACAATTTTTTTATACCCAACTCTTTGAAACCTACTGTTAACGCTAGGAATGCTGCTTTAAAAGAAAAAATATTTTTTTACTTTTTTTTTAAAGCCTAGGAAACACGGGTCACTCAAACGTTAAAAATTGGATGATTACGGGTGTTTTGATAAGAATTTAACAAATTATAAAATTCAAGAGATTCTAAACTGTTGGATTGCTATAAAAAAAGAAAAAACGTGCAATTCGCCTCAGGCGAACAACACGGTTTTCAAATAATTAGATAATAAAAGGACTAGCCTTTCTTTTTTTTATCACATTTTTTTTCGCAACATTTTTTCTTGTCACATTTTTTCTTTTCTGTCTTTGTAGTGTTATTTTTCTTCTCGCCATCTTGAGCGATTGAAGTCAACGACATTCCACCTAAGAATGCTGTTAACGCTACCAATGCAACTATTTTTTTCATTTGAATCGTTTTAAATTTCAGTCTAAATTACGAATTAATGTGACGGGAATCAATTAATAAAGTGATTTTAACATTTCGTTAACAGCGCCTATTTTAATTTGCCTATAACAGTGGTCTTTCCTTGTACAACATCATCAATATTGATGTTCAGCTCTGTGCCTAAAGGTAGAAAAACGTCAATACGTGAACCAAATTTGATAAATCCAAACTCAGAACCTGCATTTACTTGTTGGTCTTTTTTTGCATAACAAACAATACGCCTAGCAACTGCACCAGCGACCTGACGAAATAAGACCTCTTGTCCGTTTTTATTTTCAGTAACTACTGTTGACCGTTCATTTTCGGTTGAAGATTTTGGGTGCCAAGCCACTAAAAATTTACCGGGATGATATTTATAATATTTCGTAATGCCGCTAATCGGATTCCAGTTGGCATGCACATTAAGCGGTGACATGAAAATTGAAATTTGAATGCGCTTGTCATTAAAGTATTCTGTTTCTTCAACTTCCTCAATAACCACAACTTTACCATCTGCCGGACAAATGATTAAATCATCTCCTGTCGGGCTAGTTCGATTTGGAACTCTAAAAAATTGAATCACCAAATAAAGCATCACTACTATAAAGGCATTGACCAACCAATAAAAAATAGGGAATTGACAAAGAAAAAGGTGATTAACCGTGTAAATTGCTCCAGCAATTAAAAGGCTAATGAGAATAATTGTGTATCCCTCCTTATGAATTTTCATATGAAAATGTATGTGTGTAAAAAGTAAATGATGGGTATGACAAATAGTACTGCATCAAATCGATCCAGAATGCCGCCGTGACCAGGCAAAATAGTTCCGGAATCTTTGATGTTAAGGCTGCGCTTGAGCATGGATTCAATTAAATCGCCAATGGTGCCAAACGAACTAATTATAATACCGTATATAATATATTGTAAATAATCTTGTTCCGTAAAGTAGGCAATCGCAATTCCCCCAAGAATACTAAATAGCATTCCTCCAAAAAAGCCTTCCCATGATTTTTTTGGTGAAATTCGCTCGAACAATTTATGTTTTCCAATTTTTCTTCCAACCAAATAGGCAAATGTATCACTACACCATACTAATATGAAGATGGTGAGTACTGGCCAAAAATTGGTGATTTCAAAGGTGTCATGATCGAATTCAATAATAAAATTGAGCAAAAGCATTGGCAGCACCACATAGAAAATTCCTAAAAGGGTAACACCAATGTTTTCAAAAGGTGTTTTCTTTTTGCGATACAACTCGGCTAAAGCAATGATCGTGAACGCAAAAAATGAGAATCCAATCAAGTATTTAAGTGCGCTTTCGGGATAATAGAGCAGTGCAATGCCGCTCAAATAAATGAAAAAGCCGAATATGACGCCTAAAGTGGCATGTGGTGAATTGCCCGACTTTTTAAAAAGACCACAGAATTCATTGAGGCCAACGAGAGCAATTAATCCGAAAAGACTATGAAAAATCCAGCTTTTGAAAATTATCGCACAGATAATTACTGCGACAAAAATCGCTCCGGTAAATGCACGTTGCAATATATTGCTCATTCTTCCTTACCGTCTGCAATTATCTCCTTTGCACGATCCTCTTCTTCAGTAGCTACATATAATTCAATTGAACCAAAAACGGTATAAGCCGAGTCTTTCTGATTCAAAACTAGGACATTGATCCCTTCAGCTTCTAACTTACCTTTCATAAGCGAAGCCATGTGATCCTGTGTAGTGGTATAAACCAATTTTCTATTCTCCATCTTCTTCTTTTTTAGAGGTCTCTTCTTCTTCGGGTGCAGAATCGTCAATGGCAGGAGAATCAGTTGTATCCGCATCTATAGAAGGTACCGTGTCTTCTGTTTCATTCGATTCATTTGCTTCAACGTCCGTTGCTTCAGTATCTGTAGCTTCGGTCTCAGATGCTGCTTTTTCCGCTGCTAATTCAGCCGCTTTCGCTTCTGATGCAAGTAATTTTGCTTCTTCTATTTCTTGCTCACTCTCCCAAGCTCGTTTTCCGAAAATTTCAACCAAGTTGTCTTTAAAGATAACTTCTTTTTCCAATAACTTTTCAGCAAGTAGGATCAACTTATCTTTATTTTCAGTTAAGAGTTTCAATGCACGATCATATTGGAGTTCAATAATTCGTGACACTTCTTGATCAATTATTTTTGCACGCTCTTCAGAATAAGGCTTTGTAAAGCTTCCCTGTCCTTGTGAATCGTAATAACTAATATTTCCAAGTTTACTACTTAAGCCGTAAATAGAAACCATGGCATAAGCTTGCTTGGTAATTTTTTCAAGATCACTTAAGGCGCCCGTGGAAATTTTACCGAACATGATTTGCTCTGCAGCTCTGCCGCCAAGTGCTGAACACATTTCGTCTAGCAATTGTTCCGTCGTTGTAATTTGACGCTCTTCTGGTAAATACCATGCAGCACCTAAAGATCTTCCACGCGGCACAATAGTAACTTTAACCAATGGCGAAGCATGTTTTAGTAACCAAGAGGTTGTAGCGTGACCGGCTTCGTGAAAAGCAATCGTCTTTTTCTCTTTTTGTGTTATGATTTTGTTTTTCTTTTCAAGTCCACCTACAATACGGTCAACTGCATCCAAAAAGTCTTGTTTTTCAACTTGTTTTTTCTTTTTACGCGCAGCAATTAGTGCAGCCTCATTACAGATGTTAGCAATGTCCGCCCCAGAAAATCCTGGTGTTTGTTTGGCCAAAAAGCTGACATCTAAATCTTTTGCCAATTTAAGCGGCTTTAAATGAACTTGGAATATTTCCCGACGCTCATTAATATCAGGCATATCAACATAAATTTGGCGATCAAACCGTCCAGCACGCATTAAAGCCGAATCTAAAACATCTGCTCTGTTTGTTGCTGCTAGAATAATAACACCGCTATTGGTGCCAAATCCATCCATTTCTGTTAATAATTGGTTCAATGTATTTTCACGCTCATCATTAGATCCCATGTTGGCATTTTTGCCACGAGCTCTGCCAATAGCATCAATCTCATCTATAAAAATAATAGAAGGTGCTTTTTCTTTGGCTTGCTTGAAAAGATCTCTTACTCGTGATGCTCCAACTCCAACAAACATTTCAACAAAATCTGATCCTGAAAGTGAGAAGAAGGGAACCTTTGCTTCACCGGCAACGGCTTTAGCTAATAAGGTTTTTCCTGTTCCTGGAGGGCCTACAAGTAATGCTCCTTTTGGAATTTTTGCGCCTAACTCCGTGTATTTTTTTGGATTCTTTAAGAAATCAACAATTTCTTCAATCTCTTCTTTTGCTCCTTCTAATCCTGCTACATCTTGGAAAGTAGTATTTGTTCCTTTTCCTTTTTCGAATATTGTTGCTTTAGATTTACCAATGCTAAAGATGTTTCCACCTCCGCCACCAGCGCCTCCGCCAGACATTCTTCGCATAATGAAGATCCAGAAAACCAATAATAATAGCGGGAATAATAACCAGCTTAAACCGCCTAACCAATCGGCTGCGTCAGTATAGTTTACTGTGAAGTCGAATTTAGGTCCTTTAGCTTCTAGTAGTTGGCTTTTAAATTCTTCTAGTTCTGCCGTAAATGCCTCACGCGGAGGTGTCACAAATGTTAAATCTGCAGATCGACCAGACATGCCTGTCGTACTTTCTTTTAACGTTTTGTATAAAGCTGTATCTAATGCTGTAATTTCATCAATATGTTCTTGACTCACATAAACTTCTGCCGTTTCCGTATTTTTGAATACATCAATTTTTTCAATATAACCGTTCTTTGCTAGCTCATAAAAATTGGCTTTACTAATTTCTATTGATGCGGATTGTTTAGACATTAAGCTAAATCCTATCAATAGAACAGCTATTCCAGCGTATATCCAATAGGCATTAAAGCTGTTTTTCTTTTTTCCTTTCGGTGTATTATTACTCATATTATTTTTTAATCAATGTTTGGAATATCAATTCGTTCAGCATCTGCCCACAGATTTTCCAGATTGTAAAACTCGCGCACTTCTTTATAGAAAACATGAACAACTATATTCACGTAATCCAACAAAATCCACTCTGCGTTGCGTGTTCCCTCTTGATGCCAAGGCTTTTCTTTCACGTCATCTCTCGTCTTGCGAACAATGGATTGTGCCATAGACTCAACTTGGGTACTCGACTCTCCACTGCAAATAATAAAGAAGTCCGTAACAGCATTTGGTAGTTCAGATAAATTAAGAACGACAATGTCCTTACCTTTTACATCTTGAATTCCGTCAATGATGGAATCGATCAAAAGTTTTGCATCTAATTCCTTTTCCTCGAGGGTTTTTAGCATTTGTATTTATTTGTTGAACAAAATTAAGTTTTTTGTTTTATTTAACTTGTAATTTTGGCACTTTTGTTTTTATGAATTTTAAAAGATTTCAAACAAATCTTATTCAATTGAGTACCGTTGATTCAACGAACAATTATGCTGCCAATTTGCTAAAGACGACAAATGTGGTCAATGGCACGACAATTCGGACAAAAAGGCAGGAGAAAGGAAGAGGTCAATTAGGGACGATTTGGCATACCGCGCCGGGTAAAAATTTAGTTTTATCGACGATAATTTTTCCTGCATTGAAAATTGAGCGTGCATTTTATTTGAATATTGCGGTTTCTTTGGCCGTAAATTCGACTTTAAAAGCGCTTGGAATTAATTCAAAAGTGAAATGGCCGAATGATATTTATGTGGACGGAAATAAAATTGCAGGGATATTAATTGAGAATCAAATTCAAGGCAAATTAATTAATAGTTCAATTCTTGGACTCGGTTTAAATGTAAATCAGCTTATTTTTCCAGAAGAGCTAAGTGCGACTTCAATTGCAATTGAAAAAGGTTTCGAGATGGAAATTGAGGAAGTTTTCGAGAAATATTTTGCAGAACTTGATTTTTACTGCGATTTATTGATGCAATCAAATTTTGATTTACTGCTCAAGAAATACTATGCGGTGCTTTATGGTTTTAAGGAAATGAGTCAATTCAAAGATAAAGATGGGGTGTTCGAAGGGCAGATTTCGGGAATTGACGCAAGGGGTAAACTCCAAATTTTATCTGAAACCGGATTAAAAAAGTACGACTTAAAAGAAGTAGAGTTCGTAATAGAATAATGCTGTAAAAAGCCCTAGGCGTGCACTTCTTGCATGCGCTTAGCCATGTAGTTAAATAGGTTGGTCAATGGTTTAACCACCATCATTTTTAAAAAGGCATTAATTTCACCTTCAAAATCCATATAAGCTTCACAACCTTCACCACCGTCTAGCGGATTAATGAATACCTCAAGTGTAAAAGGGAACGGGGCTTTTTCTCCTGATTTGATATTGATTTTGGCGCTTGGTTCAACACTATCTTTCACCAAAGGGATGATAGCTGCGTTTTGAATCTTGAACGAACATTGATCAACCGTGGCGTTCCAGTCAGAAATTTTATCTTGAGGGAGTAACGCTTTGATATTGTTGAAATCGATCAAAAATGTATAAACAACCTCCTGCGAAGCGTTAATTGTTACTTTATTACTTTCAATATTAGTTGCCATTATTGATTCCAGTTTTCAGGGTTGCTTTTCCAATTCTTTAAAGATTCTAAGTCTTTTTCAGAGACATAGTTTTCTTTTGCCGCTTGTTCAATCAGAACATCATAATTACTTAATGTAAAATAGGGGCATTTGGCATTTTTAAAATTATCTTCCGCAAGCTGAAAGCCGTAAGAGAAAATAGCGCTTAATCCAAGAACATTGCAATTTGCATCTCTTAAAGCTTCAACAGCTTTTAGACTGCTACCACCTGTTGAAATTAAATCTTCAATCACTACCACGCGTTGTCCAGAATGAAATTCACCTTCAATCATGTTTTGAAGACCATGTCCTTTGGAAGCTGAACGCACATAAATAAAAGGTAAACCCATTTCTTCTGCCACTAAAGCACCAATTGCTATTCCACCCGTTGCAACTCCAGCAATAACGTCAACAGTTTCGAATTGATTTTTTATTTGTTCAGAAAATGTTTGACGGATAGCCGCGCGAATTGATGGAAATGAGAGCGTTTTTCTATTATCACAATAGATAGGAGACTTCATTCCACTCGACCATGTGAATGGGTCTGACGGATTTAATTTAACAGCTTTAATTTGTAGCAAAAAATCTGCTATTTTTAAGGCCTTATCCTTATTTAGAATCATAGACGACAAATGTATAAAGTTTTTATTGAAAATAAACCTTTAATATTTCAAATTAATTCAGAAGTTTCGACTGATTTGAAAAAAAAGGAACTGTGGGAAGAAGTTGATGCTTTTTTGAAATCAGATGAAGCCGAAATGAAAATAACCCTTCGGAATGAAAAAGAATTTTGGAAATTCTTTAAAAAGCACAAATATATTGAGGCTGCAGGAGGTTTAGTGCAAAGAGACGACGGCTTTTTATTCATTAAGCGAAATGATTTATGGGATATCCCAAAAGGAAAGCTAGATCCAGGTGAAACGCCGAAAATTGCTGCCGTGCGAGAAATTGAAGAAGAATGTGGATTAATTGCCCCCATTATTAAAGATCATTTATTAGATACATGGCATACCTATCCGCACAAAGGCAATATGGTATTGAAAAAAACCTATTGGTATTGGTTAGACGAAGGGGAGCAGAAAACGGAATTAGTTCCGCAAGCCGCTGAAGGTATTACAGATGTTGCGTACTTTAGCTTATCTGAATTAGATCCAATTGTAAATAATACCTATTTGTCAATTATTGAAGTTGTTGAGCAGTTAAAAAAAATAATTTAAAAAAATCTGTTACTTTTTATTAGAAACACATTTAAGCTTATAAACGGAGTAATACAACTTGAAAGTAACGCCAGAAATATTTAATGACGACCAACAATTAGTTTTGTTGGCTCAAAAAGATCGTAATGCGTTTGGTTTGATCTATGAAAAATATTTTGAGCGGATCTATCTATTCGTGTATAAGCGTGTGCAAGACGAAGCAAAGGCAGGCGATATTTGTCAAGAAGCCATGTTAAAAGCTATGTTTAATATTGAGAAGTATGAAAATAGAGGGGCGCCTTTTACAGCTTGGCTTTATAGAATTGCCTCAAATGAAGTGAATTTGTTTTTTAGAAAATCAAAAAAAATACTGTCCGTTGAAATTCAAGAAAAGGATTTAAAGGATATCATGGTTGAAATTTCTTTGCAGAAAATTGATGATCAAGATGAACAAGATAAACTGATTAGCGCCTTGAATTCTTTGAAGCCTGAGCATTCTGAGATTATTGATTTGCGTTTTTTTATGCGCTATTCTTTTAAAGAGATAGCAGAATTTTATAATATTACTGAAGCAAATGCGAAAATGAGAGTTTATCGTATTTTGGATCGATTAAAGAAAGGTTGGAAAACCAAATGAGAACCTATAAAGTAAATAGAAAAGATACACCAAAAGTCCCGTCGAAAGAAACGATTGAGAAATACAAGGACTTTTCAGCGCTTAGCCACGAATACGATAAGATGGTGAAGCGCCCTAAGGTGCCTTTGTATAAAGACAAGAAAATGTTTTTGGTCTTATTGCTAGTTGCTTTGGTTGCAATTCTTTTATCTCAAATGGGAGATAGAAAAAGCGCCGAGGAAGACTCGGAATCTACTAACACAGAGCAAGTAGAAGACTAACTCGACGCAATTCTATGATAACGTTGCGCTAATTTTCGCAATTATTTCTTTCTGAATACTGATCCCTTTATCGGTATTATAAAGTTTCTGTAATTCAATACTGATGTCAGCGTATGGGACTTCTTTTTTCCTTAAATCTAGATAGGTATCTTGTATATGACTTGGGCGAGGACCCCAATCAAATAAAGCGGTTCCATCTTCATCTCTTGCAATAAGTTTGGGGATGGAACGGCCACCATTGGTCAAGAACTGATCCATTAAATCTAAATGCTCATCTCTTAACTTCCATTTCAGGTCAATGTTTGGGTTCAAATCGGCCATTTTTTGAATAAAACCGATTGAGTGTGCCGCATCACCACACCACGCTTCTGTTAATACAGTCCAGCTTTGTTTTTTAGTTATTTGTTTGATCGCCGCAACAGTTTCATCTAAAATAACTCCTTTGGCGAGCCAACGCTCTAGGCGTTTAACGTTCATATTAGTATAATGCAACATGGCTTCAGAATGATTTTCACCTGTTGTTTTGTTCTCTGCTAATAATGACTTAATCATGTCAATATATGTTTTCATGGTTGATGAGACGAGATAAGTTTTTCTACCTTACAAGATCCCGACAGAAATATATAATTAGTTGATCTTTAAAAAAACAAGTTTTTTATTTCTCTCCAAGATTTTAGATAAAAGACAATTGACTTTGCTTCTTTCTTTCATTGAAGCATCATTTTATTTAGGTTCCATGCAGTTTTAGCTAAAAATGCTAGATGTGTATGGATATGCGATTTTCTGAAAACTATCCGCTTTTTTCAAGAGTTCGTTTAGTTTATGTTTGTATCAGTCGGATACTACACCTATCTACTGTATTGCTTAAGATAATTAAGTGATAACGAAATTAGAGTCCTAGATGAATCGCAACATTTAGGGCTCTTTTTTATTGGTCAAATTATGTATTAGATTTTCTAAAGGATAATTTGGGTTTAATTGACATTTACATATTTTCGCACAGAGTCTTTCACTAAATCACTATTTGTTGAATATAACCATACTTCATAAGTTCCCGTGGTGTCGTAGAGGCAAGTGTCGTTTTCTAAAATGGAGGACTTTCCATTACCAAAATCCCATTCCCAAGAAACACTGTTTTGAGATTGATTGTAAAAAAACAAATTACAGGGAGCGACACAGCCATTACCTTCCACATAAAATTAGCTATGGGTAAAGGTGCAGGATCTTCTATTTTACAAGACAGCATTGTTAGGAACAATACTAGCAAAACATTTACCGCAAGTTGTTTCAATGGGAGTTATTTTACAAATTTCATTTCCTCAATCAGATGAGAGGCACCGCCGTACTTATCGATAACCCAAAGAACATAACGAATGTCAACAGCAATGTTACGACAACGTGATTCGTCGAACATAAAGTCACTCATGGTACTTTCCCAACTTCTGTCAAAGTTTATTCCCATTAAGTTTCCGTCTGCGTCAATCATTGGACTGCCAGAGTTCCCGCCTGTAGTGTGGTTTGAAGCTGTAAAACAAACCCAAAGTTCATCATCCTGCGCATAGTCTCCCCAATCGCTTTTTTTATATAAATCAATAAAGCGCGCCGTTAATTGAAAATCAGGATTTTCAGGATCATATTTTTGCATGATGCCATCAATGGTTGTGTAGTGGTTGTATTGCATGCCATCTCTTGGCGAAGAACCGTCTACTTTTCCGTAGGCAATTCTTAACGTTGAATTTGCATCTGCCCAAATTTTTCTTTTAGGAAACATAGCCAATTTTCCTTCTACGTAACGTTTCATCAAATCTTCTTCCTTCTCCGCATATGCTCCATAACCAGGCGCCACTTTGGCAGCGTACGCGCGATAAAGCGTCAGCGCATAAAGATATGCTGGGTCCTTCAAAATCTTTTTAACAGTTTTTTTACTGAATTTAGTTAATGACGCCTCTAACTTTTCTTGATTCAAAAGCATTGACTTCTCATATATTTTATAACCATTGCGTTGCCATGTGTTGGCTAAGTTCTCTGGCAATAAATCTGCATCAACATAAGAAAGATAGAGTGGTGTTAGCGCGTTAAAGATATCTTGATCAAGTGCTTTATTGTAGTTCTTGAAAAAACCTTTTTGTTTCCGCATCAAATTGTCCAACTCTTCCTGTAAAGTTCCCTCGGCTTCTAATTTTTCATAATTGTTAGCCAAGTTGGCGAAGCTAAGCGCATAATTCATAAACTCAGGTCCTACATAGAAGTACTCGATAAATAGCGAGCGTGCAAATTCATATTTGGCATTTTCTTTTTGTAATTCGTTTAATTCATTAATAACGCCAAAGTATTTTGTTTTCCACTCTGTTTTTTCCGCGGCTTTTGCCATGTACTCTTCTTCAAAACCTTTCTTTTTGTCCATGGCATGGGTTTCTTTTAAACCGCCAATTTGTCCAATCCATTTTTTCCAAGCATTTGCAATTCTTGCTTGCTTTGAGGCGTATTGAATTCTAATTTGGTCATTAGCATTCATAGCTGGACTCATTAAGTCTATTATTTTTTGACGCATTTCAATTCTAGCAGGGCGTTCTTCGTTCATGTAAAAATCTAATTTGCCTGATGCTGTGTGCTGAAATGTCGATCCAGGAAAACCATAAACCATTGCAAAATCACCTACGTTTTTAGGTTTTAAACTAATTGGTAAAGATTTTATTGGTTTATAAGGCACATTGTCAGCGCTGTATTGAGCTGATTCATTTTTGCTATCTGCATAGATTCTAAAAACGGAAAAATCTCCAGTATGTCTTGGCCATAACCAATTATCTGTATCACCGCCAAATTTCCCAATTGCCGAGGGTGGTGCGCCAACTAAACGAATGTCATTAAAATCTTCAGTAATTAACATGTAATACTGGTTGCCTTGGTTGAAAGACTTTATTTTTGCAAGCAAAGAGCCTTTAGTGTTCTCGCCCTCCATGGCCTTAATTCTGTCGTTTATTCCATCAGCATCTCCCACCATAATGGCTTCCGTAACATCTCTAATTTCTTTTACAAAAGTTACTCGCATACCAGTGCATGGTAATTCTTCAGAGTGGTTTTTAGACCAAAATCCATGTTGCAAATAATCATTCTCTAATGATGAGTGTGATTGTATCGCACTAAATCCGCAATGGTGATTTGTCAATAATAAACCCTTGTCAGAAACTAGTTCCGCAGTACATCCTCCATTGAATTGAACAATAGCATCTTTCAAACTGGCTTGATTGGTAGAATAGATTTCTTCAGCGGACAAATTGATTCCATAGGTTTCCATGTCTGAATGGAACATGTCGATTAATGAAGGGATCCACATTCCTTCAACCGCATACGATCCGAATTGAAAACTAAAACAAGCGATAATTATTAAGAGAAATTTTTTCATTAAAACGGTGATTTTTTAATATGTAAGCAAAGATAATATTGTTTTATGAAGAAGAATGTCGAAATTTAGGTTTTTAGAAATTAATGAATTTTATAAAGCGAACCGGACATGGATTTTGAGAAATATGTGAATGCAGCAAAGACTTCTAAATTTGGACTTTTCAAATTGAATTTAGGGTTGGGATACGTAATTCCATTTAACCGCCCACACAAAATTAAAATCCTTGAGATTAAAGATGATTCCGTAAAAACTATTATTCCGTATCGGCGCAAGAATTTTAACCACATTAAAGGTGTACATGCCTGTGGAATGGCAACCGCGGCGGAGTTTTCTTCAGGATTTATGTTGCTTACTAAGTTAGGGAGCAAAAAATATCGACTTATAATGGAGTCGTTGGAAATGAAATATCATTACCAAGCTAAAGCGGATATTCACGCCGAGTTTAAAGCAGACGCAGACTGGATGCAAACGAATATTTATACACCCTTGGAGGGGAATGATTCTATTTTAATCAAATGTGAAATTTTATTGCATGACGTCAATGGAAACCATGTAGCGACTGGTTATACGAATTGGCAGATTAAACTTTGGAGCAAGGTTAAAACGAAATTATAGATGCCAGCATGTCAGCAATTGTTGATTTTTGGCAGTATTATTTTATTAATTTCGGTTTTGCATGTTAATTGATCCTATTATAATGGAGTGTGAAAATTACGCAGCATAATTATGGAAGTATTGAATTTTATTTTTGGTTTAGGAATTGCTTTTTCGATTTTTGGCTTTATATGGGCCTTATTCATGATTTTGTTAAATTTCATTACCACTCGATTAAATATCGATTTAAAACAAATTCACTTTTTAGTCCTAAGAGTCATCAAATATGTGTTGCTTGTTTCAGTTGCTGCCAACTATATATTAGACCATCAAAGCCCTGATAGTGGGGGAGTAGAGACTTCTCGCATGATATTGGGGACTGTCGTAATGGCCTTGTATTTTATGGGGAAATTACAGAAACGCACCCTGTTTAATCAATTCGCTCAGAACAAGCTTCTCGCATTATTAGCGCCACCAATTGACCCTAAAACGGAAGGTTATTTGTTTAGTGGCTCAATAGTTTTTTTCATTTTATGCCTGCAAGTCCCTCGAATTGTAAGCAATCCTTTGGTGAATTGGTTTACAGAAAGTATTAATAGCGTCTATGAAACTGCGGTTTTTGGATGGGTCTTCTCAGCTATTGCTTTCTTTTTCTTAATAAACATTCTTGTGCGTGCGGCCAATGTCATTGGCAGTTTGGTCACAGGGCAACCTATTAATAAACCAAAGGCCGGTGGCTTTAAATTTGGAGCGCAAATGGGGTCAAATCCTTTTGAACAATTTAGAGAACAACAACAGACTGATGATGGCTTTGTAGATTATGAGGATGTTACAGATTCAGAAGATGTGACAGATGAAGACAACAAAAAACTGGATTAATGTGAAAACCTCATTATTCGTTTTCTTTATCGCGCTGCTGTCCTTTACCGGTCTTGCTCAAAATCAAACAGTTGACCATCAATTGAAAGGAATTACGGTTCGTTCAAGTGTTATTTTCGAGAATAAAGGACTGTTAGGTACCAAAGGAGATAAGAAAGGTGCTGGATTCGTTTATGGTCTGAATAAAAAAGGAATTTGAAAAACTTTAAATAAAGGAAAAGCATTGAGTCCAGGGGCGGAGGATGTGCAAACTGTTGCTATGGTAACAGAGAAAATTTATTTAGCAGTGTAAGCTTCCCCAAATTAGAACCATCTATTCTTCTAAAACTTTAATATAGTTATTGTTTTTAATTCTTCTGAGACTAGACTCAGAAGAATTAATTTTGGCATACTCAATAGGTGACATTTTTTC
>CAJQHR010000058.1 GCA_905478225.1 uncultured Crocinitomix sp. | reverse complement strand
ATTAATACTCCCATGATCTCTTACAAACTTCAAAACTCTTAACTTAAACTTCCATCTCAAATACTTTTCTATCTCTTTGGTCTTTTTCATATTAAAAGTGTATACTAGGGTTTTATTAAACTAGTTCACTTTTAGTTGACGTAGTCACAGAACATTACTGGGTCGATCAATTTAAGGTTTAGAAGGCGGATTCCTATCTAAGGAATTACATTGCCCGTCTTCAAACTATTTGCGAATACTTTTTCTACCCAATCCTTGCCCCATTCGTTCAATTCTTGTTTCGACCATAATTCAGGGTAAAACACACGTTTTTGATGGTGCGGGGGTAAATAGTTTTGCCAATTTGTTCCACCCGTACCTTTAGATTCGGCGGCGTCTTCTTTGCTGTTTTTTTGAGCTAAATAATGCGCGGCAGTTCTATAATGAACCAATGGCCAATTGATATTGACGTTCACATCCAATTCACGCATTTCTTTCACCAATTCTGGTTTTGCTTGATCTTCTTCAGAGAGTGCTTTGAATTTTTTCCAAATATTCATAGGCTGATATTCGTCTGCAAATTCATGGAATTTCTCTAAGTATTTTGCTTCAAAATCTGCCAAGGTCAAAGTTTTGGCACCTGTCGCCTCCACAACTGCTCCGCGTCTCCAATAGATATTATCCAATTGTTCGTGAATGTCGGCGTCCATTAATCTTCCTCTGTCAATTTCGTGAACTAAATATTTTAAATCTGTACTTGCAATTTCGATATAACGGTAACTCGCAGCCTGGAATCCACTTGCCGAAAGCAAAGACATTCTGAATTTGGCAAACTGTTCACGCTCCATTCCAAAACGCATTATGTCAAAAGAGTTTGTCAAGGCTTCAAAATACTTGTTTACTCTTTTTAACCGTGCAATGAAAAAGTCGGTATTTAATGATTCATTCCAACCCAAATTTTCACCGATATCAGAAATATTTTTGCCGTTTTTACAGATTTGTTCAATTTCATGAGAGATTAGCGAAAAATACAATTCCGTAATTTGATGATAGACGATAAAAATCTTTTCATCTGGAAAATCAGTCTTTGGTTTTTGTAAACTTAAGAGTGCATCTACCTCAATATAATCCCAATATGTTAAAGGGTTGGCATAGATCAAACCGTCTAAATACGAATCTAAATCCTGTCCAATTGAAGCATATTTGCTTTTTAATATTTTGATTTTATTGAGTGTTGATTCTGATAATTCCATAGTTGAATGTTTTGCAGCCTTAAATTTAGGCAAAACTAGATTAGAATTCATGACGTAGATCATTTTTTAATGTGTAATGTTCAATGCACACTTGGAAATTAGAAAGTAATTTTTCATTACATACTTAAATAAGTATCTTGTGAGGATGAAAGTATTTTGCAGCTGTCTATTTTTTTGGACATTAAGTGGATTTAGCCAATTTGATATTGGAGAAACATCAATCGTTTTTAATGACACAGAACGCGATCGTGATATTGAGACGTTTATTTATTACCCTGCGACTGAATCAGGGGAAGATGTCACCGTTACGGATGGAAAATTTCCAGTTATTTCAGTGGGCCATGGTTTTGTAATGACATACGAATCATATGCCTATATCTGGGAGCATTTTGTGCCGCTCGGTTATATTGTGATTTTACCAAATACGGAAACAACTGTTACTGTGTCGCACGGTGATTTTGGAACTGATTTAAGCTTTGTGATTGGCGCCATTCAGACGGAGGGGGCCACAGAAGGTTCTCTGTTTTTTGAACATGTTTCTATGACCAGTGCCGTTCTTGGACATTCAATGGGTGGCGGAGCAGCAGTGCTTGCAGCAGCTGAGGACACGGAAATTTCCACCCTAGTTACATTGGCAGCAGCTGAAACCGATCCATCTGCGATTGATGCGGCAGAAACGGTTCTGCAACCCTCGCTTACATTTGCTGGGTGGGTAGATTGTGTTACGCCAATTGCAGAGCATCAAGAACCTGTTTATGAGAACTTGAGTGATTGTAAAGGCTATGTATTCATCCCTGAAGGATCGCATTGCCAATTTGCGAATAGTAATGTGCTTTGCGAATTAGGAGAATTTAGTTGTACTGCTTCTGAAATTTCTGAAGAGGAGCAACACGAAACTGTTTTGGAGGCATTAACACCGTGGTTCCAAGCGTTTCTTAAAATGGATTATGCAGCTTGGGAGGAAGTGGAAGCGCTCGAAGGGGCACATGATTTATATGATTTGGAACTGGAGTGTGATGATAATGGCCCTGTTTTGTCGGTTGAAAACTCTGTTGCGAATGATGCAGTTATTTATCCTAACCCAACTACTGGAGAAGTTTGGATTCCTGCAAATTTTCAAAATAAATCGTATTCGATTTATAGCGCGGATGGTCGATTAGTTCGTGGAGGAAAAACTAAAAAGAGCATTGATTTATCGAATTTGGAAACAGGGGTTTATTTGATTGAGTTGAGGGATGATAGTCGAAATGTGCTTGTAAATCGGATTCAAAAACTATAGCGAAATGAACGCTCAGAAATTTGGAAAGAGAACGTTGTTCTTCTCCGTTTTATGCCTTGTGTTAATGCACACTGCAGTTAGCTGTGAAAACAAACCAGAACCTGAATACGTTATTAGGAATTGGTTGAATTATACAAGTGCAGGTGAATGCGACAAGGCGTTGGACCTGGAAATTGAATATTCAATGGAAATAAGAACAGTAGTAAATTGCGATCCTTATGAGTCAGAGATTATATCGATCACCTGTGAAACGCGTGAAGATGCTTCCAGTTGTAATTGCGTTGAAAAACAAGGGTTAAATCAAGAAGCGAAGTATAATTTTGACATTAAAAAGGTGGATGGGATGTTGAAAATTGCTAGAATCGAGTACGATCTTTAATCTACCGTCTTTAATCTAATCAATACCTCCTTTTGCTCATCATTCAATCCATCTGCGGTGAAAATTGAGAAGCCGCTCGCGCCATTTGCTTTTGCCAAAAGAATCGCTTTTTCCAAATCTTCAGGATCTTTCAACGCCGGGGAATATAAGCCAGCATAAATTGGAAAATCAACGTCTTTAACCCCTTGCGCAGTTGCAAAACCAATCCAATTAACACTTTCGCGGTAAAAGTTTTGATAAAGCATGGGGTAAGCGGCATCCAAATTCCAATCGTTCCAAGCTTGTCTTACCATTTGCCGCGACATTTCTGGAAAAGGGAAAACCGCTGCGGTCATTTTATGGTTTTTTGCATGTGCAATTTCAACTAATTCGTTTACTAAACTGGTAATTGAATTCAATCGGTATTGACGCCATTCTGCACTTAATTCTGGATGTTTCAAATCTTGCGGATCATAGCCGAAAATTTCTTTGAAACCTTCTCGCGCAATTGGGTGATAGCCGGAATCGTATTCAGGCATTTCGGTGTTTTGCACTAAGTCATATTTTGGTTGTAAATCGGCCCCTAAAATTACGTCTACATAACGGACATAATCTAAATGAATAGAGGCCAAACCTTCAATTACTGCTAGTTTTCGAACGTTGTCTTTAATGTGTTCTCGCGCTTCCGGATGGAAAGGACTCAACCATTGATAATAGTCTACATAAGCACGATATTCTAATGAGTTTTTCCCGGCACGATTCACGGCATACCATTCTGGATGTTTATTCGCTATGGTGTCATTTGGTCGGTTTAAGGTCCACATCCAAGCATGAATTTTGATGTTATAATTTTGCGCCAATGGAACTAAATCGGATAAAAATTTTGGACTTCCTCCCACCAAAACTTCTGAGATTCCTAGGCGTTCATATTCCGTTAATTTTTCTTTCCAGACAGCCACATCTAATTCATTTGACCCATGCGCCCAGGTGGCAAAAACGAATGGTTTTTTGAAAGGGGTTGATTTAATTTCTCGAAATACGCCCTCTTGGTTTATCGCAAACAATTTCCCCGTTTCAGGACTTTGTAAATTAATTTCAAAACCGAATTGCGTTTTATGTAAAGTTGCGTTTAATCGATTTTCGGCGCCATATTCAACTAATAATTGCTGAGAGGAGTAGGCAATATTATTCAATTTTGCTAAGGATCCGTATTTACACCTCATAAACAGTTCAAAGGCCACTTGCCTTATTTTCTCATCAGAAACAGGAATAAAGTCAACGGCTGTTTTAGAATTCTGATACGTAAATTGTACATGTCCCCATTTTTCTGGAGCGTGCATGTTAATGCGTGTTTGATTGCTCCAGGTCCAGTTGTATTCACGTAGATATTTTCCGTTTACCTTTTTGCGCTGATACTTTCCATCTTCAATGTCATGATCCCACTGTACGCGAGAAAAATTGATCCGCCATTGTTCACCTTCTTTTGGCAATGTTGCAGGTTTGTTCTTTAATTCGACAAGGGCGTTCATAGGAATTGCCATTTCAATCGACCAAGACGCGTCTTGGTCGATTGGGTTATTCAAAGTTCCATTGATCTGCACGGCGGTTTGTAAGTCATTCAGATTCCAAAAATTATTAGCCGAACCACCAACACGATAGGGCTTATCTAAAAACAAATCCCACACGGTGTTCAAGGCATTCATTTCAATTTCTCCATATCTTCTTCCATCACCAGACGGGTCGATAAATATTTCAAAATCATTATTGTAATAGATGACAGCATCACGTTCCTCCAAATCTCCCCAAACATGCGGTTCTTCCATTTCAGCATAAACGTAGAGATACGTATCATTCCACATCATTTTAAAACGGGTGTCAAATTTTGGTTTTTTAACCCCTTCAATGTCTATAAATGAGCTAGAAAAAGAAATGTCCTTCCAGTCAGTTTCACTCGCCGATCCGTCTATAGTGCACGTGTTCTCCGTTTTATAAATGACATAATATTTTGAAGGAACAATGTGATCAGAAAAATCCAATTTTAAAGTGTCTGCGGAGAAGAGGGATGTTGAATTGAACAGCCATAGCGAGATGAGGATTAGGCATCTGTTCAGGAGTTTATATTTTTGGACTTGCTTAATGATAATTATCCTTTGGCGATTGTTTCGAATACGAAAATAGGGATAATTATTCCAACGCT
Source organism: uncultured Crocinitomix sp. (assembly GCA_905478225.1). Taxonomy (GTDB): domain Bacteria; phylum Bacteroidota; class Bacteroidia; order Flavobacteriales_D; family Crocinitomicaceae; genus Crocinitomix. Next base: position 19,332 of record CAJQHR010000058.1, on the reverse strand, counting down.
TCAAGATAACTCGACGTTATTGAACGTATGATACGCCCAATTCTTATTAGTCTGTTTTTGTTCTTGCCCTTGGTCGGTATTTCTCAATTTTCCGCTTCCGCAGGTTATCGTTGGAGTATGGACGGAAGGGGGTTTCATCAAAATCACTATAATACCTATGTTCATTTTCAACGACCTAGGCGTTTTCATTTTTCTGTAGGATTGGAGAGTACATATAAGCAGTTAGACTATAGTTCAATCGTTATAGAAAGTGATTATGATCATGGACCACCGGGATATTCTTCTTATGAAGAAGACAAATATTCGCAAACAGCAAAAGTGACCTATTTTCTTATGAGCGGAAGCTTATTTTATGATTGGGCGCTCATTGATCAGCCCAATTTCGATTTGTTATTTGGATTTTTTGTAAAATTAAATGCAAAAGTCAATGAATCTGAGAAAGAACACACTAATACTGTAGAGCACTATTATTCAACTGGGTGGGCAGGGGAATATTCTAGCTATTCTGAAACGGATCCAATTTCTTATGAGACCTTTGATGCGATCTATGTCAATGAAATTAATGGACAGATTGGCCTTAAAGCAAGTGCTAGAAAACATTTGAACCAAATGTTCATTCAATTTGACATGAGCGCAGGAAGAACTGCTCAAAGAATTTTCTTGGATCTGCAAAAGAGTCCATATTATTATTCTGATTCAAATAATTTTGAATATGAGTTTCTTTTTGGACGAAAAAACCCTTTTACGCATCAATTGGGCTTTCGGTTGGTTATACTTTTTAATGCGAAATCGTTAACGTATTTTTTGAAAACAAGTCGCTAAGTCACCTTTGGATTGTTGATTCTCCTTATCATTCCTTTAAAAATAAATCCATGAAAGGGCAATACTGAATACCAGTATAGGCGACCCAGAATTCCTAACGGGCGAAAGGTAGCGGTTTGAATTAATTCACCATCTAATATTTTAAATTCGAGCCATGCTTCACCTGGTAATTTCATTTCAGCAAAAAGTAAAAGCCGTCCTTCATCTTTATCGGCATAAAGTACGCGCCAAAAATCGAGGGAATCTCCAGCATTTATGGTGTCTATATTAGTCCTGCCGCGTCTTAATCCAACACCACCGACTAACTTGTCTAAATAACCTCTAATTCGCCAAAGCCAATTGCCATAATACCAACCATTTTTTCCGCCAATCCGCCAAATTTTATTCAAAGTTGATTCATGATTTTTTACTTTTAATTGTCTTTTATCGATAAAGCAACCAAAAGTGGGTACTTCAAACAATTCGGTATCTTCTATTTTGAAATCGCTACTGGCATAGGCATCCTTCCAGCTTGAAATAATGGCATTACTCTTGATTTTTTGAAAAGCTAGATCTAAAGAATCGGCGTAGGAACTGGGCTCAACATTCAGAAGCGCATTGATGCGCGTGTCGCTACAAACCACTTCCACTTTCATACTATTGACTAAAGAAACCGCTAGCTTGTATGACGTTGAAGTCACAAAAAAGAGCCAATAGGATGAGAGTCTTGGGGTCATCACCGGAACGGTAACTATTTTCCGTTTTAAATTCCGCGCTTTTGCAAATTGTAAAAGCATTTCTTTGTAAGTAAGGATATCCGGCCCACCGACATCAAAATTTTGATTGTATGTTTTTGGGTTTAATACGGCTTTAGAAAGCAAGGTAATTACGTCTCGTATTCCAATCGGTTGGCACTTTGTCATCAACCATTTTGGGGTGATCATAAAAGGCAATTTCTCCACTAAATCACGAATAATTTCGAATGAAGCACTGCCTGATCCAATAATGATTCCCGCTCTTAAACTTGTAAAATTATACCTGCCTTTTTTCAACTCAACTTCCACGTTTTTTCTAGAATCAAGGTGTTTCGAAAGTTCATTTTCGTTGATGATTCCGCTCAAATAAACCACATGTTCAACATTGGTTTTTTCAATACCATTTCTGAAATTTATAGCTGATTTTTCTTCAAGCGAATGATAATCAGAACTGACAGCCATTGAATGCACCAAGTAGTAAGCGGCATCAATATCCCGTGGAATAATGGCTAAGGTTTCTGGTTTTAATAAGTCAACTTGGATGATTTCAATCTTGTCTAAAAATGATTTTGGAGGACTAAACCGATTCACATCTCGCGCACAACAAACTACTGTATGTCCTGCTTGAATCAAAACAGGAAGTACACGTTTGCCGATATAACCCGTGGCGCCGGTGAGAAGAACTTTCATTTAGATAGAATCAATGTTTGTGTTCACTAAAATAATGCGTAGCGAAAAGTTGAAGTGTTTTACGCAGTGTTGGAATCAATTTCAAATCTGTAGACTGTTTGCTTTTCATGGCAAAAACCGAAATTTGGTGCAAAGATTGAAGGTTCTGAATATATGAGTCGTAATGATGATTGTCTTTTGCAGCTATTTTAATGCGCTGGTGAAGAAAATATTCACTCACAATGATTTGAATTTTACTGGCGTGTACTTCTTTATTATTTACCCACCGAACGATTTGGTTATAATTAGGTGCGTTTTGTTTTGAGAGTGTATTGATTTCCGTCATTGATTTTTCAATGGTAGTAATATGTTCGTCAAGGAGTTGAATTCTTAACGAATCCTCATAAATTCCGCAAGGAACTTGGCAATGCGAGAAGGAGGAATTAGGAGAAAGGAGGAGGAGTATAAATGCGAGCAGTGTGAAGCTTTTGTAGGGTGTTTTCATAATGTCATGTTTTTATAGTAATAACAAGCATTAAGTCTTAATGTTCAACGCTTAGCAAGGTTGTTTATGTGTTAAAACTAATTTTTACGCAAACTTCACAAATCGTGCACGACCTTCAGGGGTGAAATTGAAAATCGCATTACGACCTGTTTCACTTTTACTTAATTTTTTGAATGTAGGCCTGAATGCTGCCGGAATTTCTAAATCAACTTTTTCACAGTAGCGATAGGTGCTATCATTAATTTGTGAAAGTGTATAATTCATAGTGCTATCCTCCGCCTCGAAAGAATAATAGCGCATTGGATCTACACGCATTTTGAAGGTTGTTTCTGGTAAAGCTTTGGTTTTAGAAAGCACTTTAAGCAATTTATGTTCATAACGCGTTCCGTCCGACCATTCTTGAGCAAGTTTTGTGACCTGAATTTTAAGTTTGTAATCATAACCCCATTCAAAATTAAAGCCTTCAATAGACTCAATATGAATATCATTCGAGTTGAGGACCATGCGTTTAAAATGTTCGTAGTTTTGCAGTGACATATATGGTTTTACCGTCACAACTTTTGTTGAAATCGTTTGGGCGTTTAAAACAAATCCATTCAGTAAGATAAAAATGAGTATTATATTTTTCATGGAAATCTTTTTTATAAAGATGAGAAAACAGGAACAATTGACAAAAAAAGAAAGACTCAATCTACATCCGAATTTGAACGCTGCAGACCAAGTCTTTCCGCTATTAAACCAGCTTTTCTAAGCGAGGCGTGGCAGGCCTCTGTCAACTTTTAATCACATTATCTTTTTTCCACTTTTGCCATTGGATTAGATAATCCAGTCCATTCGACTAAGTGCATTTTCATGGAGCCCACTTTTAAGTTCGCTTTTGCCATGATTGGAATTTTATTTCCGTCATCAGTAATCCAAACCGTTAAATCTTCCTCGCTATTAAAAACACGTCCTTCTTGCACGACAGGAGCGAATTTGTGGCAACGGTATTTACCAGTTCTTGTTTTGATAACGTCTTTTCCTAAGTATTTAATTTTTGTCGGGAACAATTCATCATCTAAAAAGATATTTACTAAAAATTGGTCTCCTACTTTTGCTTTATCATAATCTAAGGTTCTCGCATAATAAAAACTAGAGATCATGTCTTGCACCATATTAGGCACGTCAAATTTCTTTCCTGCACCATTGTCTACTTTGTTTTGGTGTTGGTAAAATGTATAGTCTTGTTCAATTTTATGTCCGCCTTCATCAACTCTACGCACAAACATCCACGGAAATAAGGACTCAGCGTCCATATACGATTCATAACGATCGTTTACTTTATAAAACCACTCAAATGCAGATATGGTTCTACCAATTCCACGTACGCGCCAAAGTTTTCTTCCACGGACTTGTTTTTTTGACTCGTCAACTTTTAGTACGGCCTCTCCAGCATCAAAAATGCCATAAGTCAGACGGTAAACTAATTTCTCTCCTGGTTTAAAGGCGTTGTTTTCAACTACCTCAAATTCTTTTTTAGAATCGCCGTCTTCTAAGTCAGTTGCGTGACTAGTGAAGATGGCGCCAAGTGCCAAAATGGCTAATGTTAATTTCTTCATCACTTTAATATTATTGGTTTAATAATTATATCTAGGCAAAATCAATGCCAAACTATTTAAATTATCCTTTAAGACCCAGATTAGTTTAGGATTCTGGGCGTCCAAATTTGGTTGAGTGTTCATTTCTGAGTAGCATATTGCAAAAAGTACTCACGTTGTACGTTTCTCTTCCTGAGGTGAGGCAGCAGAGCGCAATAAAAAGAAGGAACGTAAATATATCAGGATTACTCTACTAGTAAGATTAATCAATCAATTAACCATTTAAATAAGTAAATCGTGGAAAAGTTTGTTTTAACCACGAATAGTCCTTATATTTAAGGACAGAGTAAGTAGGTTTTTTCATTTCAAATTTTATAGGCCTGGTTCACTAGAGAAGTTCCAGGCTTATTTTTTTTTACCCCTACATATCGCATTTTCAAAAAACTTTAAACGGTACTTTCTACCGTTCTTAATATATCACGTAAAGGAATGTCTAAAGGTTGGGACAAATCTGAACTTTTTTTATCTTCAAACACTAAAACAGTGTTACCCAGCGGCTTCCATCTCCCAAAATGGATAGGTCTTTTTGAAGAAAATAATCCAACCGCACGAATATTTGTGATTCCAGCAATGTGCAATGGCCCCGTACTTGCCGCAACTAATACGTCACTTGCGGCTATAAATGCAATGAGTTCATCCAAGGTCATTTGACCTGACAAGTCGAAAATATTTTCTTGTTTTGGAATTTCTGGTCTAAAAAATTTTGCTTCTTTTTCTGTGCCCGTAAAATAAATATTGAATTTTTTTGGGTCGAGTGCTTTTGCTAATTCCATAAATTTTGGAATCCCCCATTCAACCGCACTTCCCTGTGATTTTACATGCAAAATCACATTTTTTTTATCAGAAGTAAGTAATTGGCTATATTTTTCAGGGAATTCAGGAATTTTGGTAAATGCAATGTGTTGGAACAATTGCTTCAACGAATAATTTGCACCTATTCTCAGCGGTTCTAGCAATCTTGTGTTTAATTGCGCCTCGTGAAAATTTGATCGTTTGCGCGAAAAATGTAATCGATAATTACAATTAAACCAATGGTATGCGCGGTGTGAAGTACCAATTCTATTTTTGATCTTGGCGTTTTTGGCGAGTCTGGCAATTGCTTTTCTTGGAAAAACGTGAATAAACGTATCCACATCCTGTTCGACAAGCCATTGAGTTTGCTCTTCAGGGTGTTTTTTCTCAATCTCAGCCCATTCCCAAATTTCGTCAACGTCTTCGCAACATTGAATAATTGGCTTTGTATAAGTATTGCCTAAAAATATAATTTTAGCGGTTGGAAAACGCTCCCTTAAAATACCGGCAAGGGGCAAAGTTAGCACGACATCTCCAATGCTGTCCGTTCGACTTATTACGATTTTTTTAGGATTTTTGATCACCTTTTAAAAGTGTATTTATTTTATTGTATTTCAAATATGCGGCATAGCTCGACTTCTTGCTAATAATCCAACCTTCTTTCCCGTCTAAGAATCCTAATTTAATAAAATAACATTTGATAAACTTTAAAAAGGCACTTAAATAGGGTTGCATAAAAAACGGCTTTTTGCCTTTTTCAACATAAGCTTTGGCCGCTATATTTGTAAAATATTCGATTTGTTTATCATGGTCCGAAGGGTGATGATAGCTGTAGTGCAATAAATCCCCTTTTAGAAAACCAACAGTTGCATTGTCATCAAAAAGATTAAATTCATCATGCGGATTTTCACCCGTCCAATGTCCTTTTTCATTATTCCATAGCCGCACTTTAGTATCCGGATACCAGCCTGTATGCTTAATCCACTTGCCGCAATAGTTCGTAAGGCGGTTCATTTTATAGGCATCATGCTGCCAATTTAATTTTAGCGCTTGAATGGACGAGGCGAGGGTTTCGTCTAGGGCTTCATCTGCGTCTAAAGACAAAACGACATTGTGTGTAGCTTGTTCACGCGCCCAATTCTTTTGTTGAATGTGGCCATCAAATTTATGGGGAACGAAGCGGACATTATATCCGGCACAAATTTCTTCAGTTCGATCGGTTGAAAAACTGTCTACAACCACAATTTCATCTGCTACATTTACCAATGATTTTAAGCAGCGGGCAATATTTTTTTCCTCGTTAAAGGTGATGATGACTGCAGATATTTTTATTGGTGTAGACATGGTTTGCTACAAATGTAGAATAAATATCTTCATTCCTTAAAAGGAGTGCTTACGGAGCTATCGGCTAATTTTAATTATAAAGCTTAAAATGATTCGTTATCTTAGTGAGACAGTGGCTATCATCTGAATACAAACACTTAATCCTTCCAGAATTTTATCTTGCGGAAATACTTAGATAGGTAAACTAATGCAAGCATAATCGGAACCTCCCAAAATAAGCCCATAGTAGTTCCTAAAGCTGCTTGTGAACCTAAGCCGTATAAGCCAATAGCTATCTCGAAATGACTCGAAGATCCTATAAGGACCGTAATAACCGCCTCTTTGTATTTTAGGTTGAATAGTTTTGTCATTAGAACATTAAAACCAACAACAATAGCAAAACCAATCAACAGAGGTATCGATACTAATAACATTTCTTGAGGGTTTTCTATTAGAACCTTTCCATTTAAGGCAAATAGTACTATTAAAGTAATAAGCAATGCTACCATTGCGATCTTGCCAACGAATGCCTTATAAATATTCTCAAACCACTCATTCCCCTTGCTTTTAACGAGTAGTTTTTTCGAAACAAATCCTGCCAACATTGGCAAACCAATAAACACTAGAACAGAAAGAAATAGCTCGTATCGATCTATCATTATTCCTTGAATACCTGTTAATAAGACAACGACTGGAGCATACAAAAACATTATAGTAATGGTATTTATACTCGTGATTATTACATTTTGCTCTTGATTACCTTTTGCCATACTTCCCCAAACAATTACTATTGCAGTGCAGGGACTAGAACCCAATAAAATCAATGCAATTATTAATTGATCCTTGCCTTCTAAAAAATAATATGCGAGAAAAGCAGTTACTAACGGTGCTATTATCCAATTCGAAAAAAGCGTAAGTAATATTGGCTTCGGTGCTTTTGCCAGCTTTTTCAACTCACCTATCTGAAAATTAAGTAAGGCAGGGTACATCATTAGGAATAAACAAATACCTATTGGAACAGAAACATTTCCAACGTTCCATTCATCTGGTAGCCTTACCCTTTTTCAGACAAAGTTTAAATATAATTAATAGTTATTTATTTCAATATCTCCATCCAAGCTTAATTCTACAATAGCTTGACATTGTCCATCTAGTCCGCATGCCTCAAATCGAAGGGTCATACTTTCGCCCATGGCAATCAAGTCGAGTGGTGTTCCATCAATGTCGTCAACAGCAGTTATTACAACTGCGTGCCAAGTTCCAATTAAGTTGTTCTCTGATTCACCCTCTTTTGTGCAAGACACAAATACCAACATTGATAGAAAGAGTACAAGTCTATTATTTTTCATAGGGTTTAGTTTTTGTTAAACTTAAGGGCAATTTATGCCATTAAATAATTGAATTCCGTAACAATAAAAATGGCGTTGTAATCCTCCTAGAAAACTTTCTTATTCAGCAGGGGGAATTTCAGAAGAGGTATTGTCATTCGTGCGAAACTTAATCGAATCAAGCGCTGCCTCGTAAATAACAAACAAAGTGTCTGGCTGCGTCGCATAATAGTTTACAGTAGCGGTAAAAATATCCTTGGTAATGCCGTGGTCCTCAAAAATAAATCGTGAAGAAGAGTCTAAAGCATCACGGTACAAATCAATGCGGGCAAATTGACGTTGAAAATGCGATTCCAAAATCTGCAAATCTACAAGCACTGGAATAAATACTTTGCGCTGCAAAACATTGGCGGGTAAATCCTCAACCGGATCTCCCCCGCAAGAAGAGAGCATAATAGCAAATATGTAAATCAGTTTCTTAATGGTATGCGATTATTTTACATCAAACGTCATTCGGCGCCCTGTATTGCCTTCCACGACTTTATTGTCTGGGTAAACAATTGTTCCATTTACAAATGTCGTATCAATTGTATGACTAAATGTAAATCCTTCAAACGGTGACCATCCACAATGATACAAAACATTATCCTTAGAAACTGTTAATGAAGAATTTGGATCAACAATGACCAAATCAGCAAAATACCCTTCACGAATATATCCACGTTTCTGAATGTTGAAACATTGTGCAGGTGCATGACACATTTTTTCAACCGCTCTTTCAATGCTGATTTTACCTTCTTTTGCTTTTTCTAAAATAGCTAATACGGCATGCTGAACTAGCGGTCCGCCTGAAGGTGCATTGAAATAATTATTTTCTTTCTCTTCAATAGTATGTGGAGCATGGTCGGTTGCTAAAATATCAATCCGATCATCATTTAAAGCCGCCCAAATAGCATCTTGGTCACTTTGTTTTTTAACCGCCGGGTTCCATTTAATATAAGTGCCTTTTTCCTCATAATCCTTATCTGAAAACCACAAGTGGTGAACACAAGCCTCAGCCGTAATACGCTTTTCAGTCAATGGAATGTCGTTTCTGAACAAATCCATTTCCTTAGCAGATGATAAATGCAATATATGCAAACGCGTATCATATTTTTTTGCTAATCCTGCCGCTAAAGAAGAGGATAAATAACAAGCTTCGTCGCTTCTAATTTCAGGGTGATATTTGATGGGCATATCCTGCCCGTATTTCTCTTCGTAAATTGCCAAGTTTTTTCGAACTGTCGCTTCATCCTCGCAATGCGTCGCAATTAGCATTGGACATTTTGAAAAGATGCCTGTTAGGGTTTCTTCATTGTCCACCAGCATATTCCCTGTTGATGAGCCCATAAATACTTTCACACCACAAACAGTTGCCGGATCCGTTTTTAAAACCTCCTCAATATTATCATTTGAAGCGCCCATAAAAAAGGAGTAATTAGCAATTGAATTATTGGCGGCAATGTCATATTTATCAGCTAATAGCTCTTGCGTTAAAGCGTTTGGCTTTGTATTGGGCATTTCCATAAAGGAAGTAATTCCGCCAGCAACCGCGGCACGCGATTCACTGTGAATATTTCCTTTATGTGTTAAGCCAGGTTCTCTAAAATGCACTTGATCATCAATCATTCCGGGCATCAATATTTTACCGTTGAGGTCAATTACCGTTGCTGTGTCATCTGAAATTGATGGGGCAATTTTTTCTATATATTCTCCGTTAACTAAAAGGTCAGATTCGAAATTTTTGCCTTCGTTAATGATGCGTGCGTTTTTTAAAAGATACTTGGCCATGTTGTGTTGATTTTTGTCTTGCAAATTTACGGTTTATAATGGGATATGAAAAGACATTTGTCAGGTGATTGGGTTGTAATTGAAAGGCGAAATGAATTGTTAGGTTCTTGACCCAATTTTAGAATAAATAATGTAGTTTTAATAAAGAAAAAAATATCAAATAAATGAGCAGTACTCGTCTTCGTTCTTTTTTATGGATTGCCACATTGTTTTTGTGTGTTTTTGAGGGATTTGCCCAACAAAAGAATAAGGTCCTGAAGGCGGGTTTAGATGCATACCGCAACACTGTATACAGACAATTAAAAAACGGGCAAGGGAATGAGGTTGAATTGAAATTTGATTATGTCACCTACCGTCCAGAGGGGAAAGCTTATTTGGGTACCACAAATGAAGAAACCACAGAGCATTACTTGACGCTAAACGAAATTGAAGGCATTTTTCTCACACAACATAATTTTGAAGGCATTCTTGATATTGTCCGGAATAATGCTTTTGTATCTGTGGAAAGAAGTAGGGTAGAACTTATTGATCCCCGAGAAGCAACAAAAGCTGGGATTATACCTAGGAGAAACAATAGTGGAGTGGATAGTTTGGTGCAGCATATAGGAACGTTGATTTTGAATGATACAGATGACATTAAGGAAGGAATAGAACATTCAAATCACTCAAATGAGGTGAAAGATTTTTTGCATGTTTTTGTGGATTATGAAGCTTTGTATTTGTGGGACGTATGGAAAATACTTAAGACCAAAGACGAATTGAATGATGAGTGGGAGAGCTATCAATTCTTAGATTCGTTGGCGCATATTCAGGCAGAGAATTTTTTGGTTAAATATCCAAGTTCGGAATTCAACGAATTCCTTAATGACTTCATTTTAACAGAATATGAAATTAAGAAATGGGCGGTTGGATTGGGTCCAATTTATCTAGGCGCAGTTACTCCATTGGGCGGAATATCAGCTTATGTAAAACCTGCAAATTTATATACCAATCTTGGATTAAGAGTTTATTATAAAAACACGTTTATAAACGTAATGGGTGGCATTGGCACACTAGGTTTACGCAATGACATTTACCAGGACACAACTTGGACGCGTGGTTTTACAATGTTAACTGGTGACCTCACTCTTGGGCATTGTATTCGAATCACAAAACGATTTAATATTAGCCCACTCATTGGCATACGCGGAGTAGCGAATCTAGGGCCAAGGTATCAAGGGTCATTGACCCAGTTTAATGCCGCGTTGCCGTGGACTGTTGGTATGGAATTTACATTTGGTGGAATAAATGAATCACCACATTATATGTGTCCATTGTATTTTACGGGAAGAAGGCGAGATGGTCTTGGTTTAAAAGTGATGTATCAAAATCCAGGTTATCAAAATGAAATACCTGAATTGGGCGGTGGTTTATTAACCGTGACCTTGGGTATTAATATGGCCATTTTCGGTATAAAGTAGTGTGTTTTGTATGCAGGGAGAAAGTTTGGACAATACCCTTTCGATCAATTTTCGGGGGATAAAAAAATTCTTCCACATTAAAATTTCGAAGAACTAATAAGACCGCCCTTTCAGAAAGAGCGGCCTTAACCCAAAACCCATGAATCATTTAGTCTAATTCAGTTAACAGTAATACGACAATCGTGCCAAAACATTGGGTTGATAAAAAACTAAGAAATATTTAACAAATTGGTATGTGGCTGTGCAGTATTTGCAATACTGCACAGCGAGGGAGGGGCTTTGAGTTAACAGGACGGGAGGCATTGAGGCCCTCGAAATGCCCGACTTACAACTTCAACTTACGCATTTTCCAAACGCCAAAAATAGCTTCTTTAAAAATGCTGGAACTCATTTTAGAGGTGCCGAATTCACGATCAATAAAAGTAATTGGAACTTCTACCACTTTAAAGCCGTGCTTCAATGCAGCGTATTTCATGCAAATTTGAAAAGCGTATCCTTTAAAAGTTACGGCACCAAAGTTTATTTTCTCTAAAACCCTGCGGTTATAGCATTTGAACCCGGCAGTAGTGTCTTTAATCTTAATCCATAAAATGGTACGTACATACCATGAAGCAAAATAGGAGAGAAGTAATCGTTTTCGATCCCAATTGGCCACTTTACCTCCTTTAACATAGCGCGAGCCAATCGCTAAGTCTGCGCCATTTTTACATGCGTCTAACAAACGAACTAAATCGTCTGGATTATGAGAAAAATCGGCGTCCATTTCAATTAAATGTTCAAAGCCACGTTCTAATCCCCAACGAAAACCGTGCAAATAAGCGGTGCCTAAACCAAGCTTTCCTTCCCGTTCTTCAATGAATAATCTATCTGGATATTGTGCTTGTAATCCTTTTACAATTGCTCCTGTGCCATCAGGCGAACCGTCATCAACAATCAATAAATGAAATGCTTCCTCCAACGAGAATACTTTGTGAATCATTTTTTCAATGTTCTCCTTCTCGTTATAGGTCGGTATGATGACTAAGTTTTTCAAATTCAAATGTTGTCCTCTGTCTCAATGAGACTGCCTTTTATATTGGTGTGCTAAGATAATTTATTTTATTGAATCTTCTAATACATCAAAACTGATATTCGATTTTTTAACGTTAATTAATCTTAAATTGGTAATTCATACCATTCATCAGCAATTTGGGTGACTTTCGTACAAAGACTCAACAATTGAATAAACAGTTGCATTTGATGGCAAAAAAGGGCTTATTTTTGTCAAAACATAAACAAACGAAACTAAAAACGATTTTGTTGAAATTATTAAGTTTAATCATATTGCTTTTTTCTGGTGGATTGATCCATGCCCAAAATCAAAAGAATGTATTTTTGCTTGATAATTGGACAGACACAACCATTGAAAAGGGCTTAGGTGATGCCGTTTTTAATGATGTTTGGGGTTTTGCTTTTAATGGAGCAAACTATTGTGCCATGGGTTCTTCAATTGGAACACATATTTTCAAGGTAGGTGAAACGGAATTGGAATTAATTGATTTTGAACCGGGAAGCTATCAAAACAGATATGTAGAACACCGCGATTATAAGGTATATCAGAATTATCTTTACGGCGTATGTGATGAAGGGGAGAGTAGTCTTCAAATTTTTGATCTTTCATATTTACCAGATTCTGTTCATAAGGTTACTGATCATGACGCTTTCTTCAACGTTTGCCACAATATTTTCATAGATACAATAAATGCAAAATTATATGCCTGTGCGGCAAATGAATTAGGAATGTTAGTCCTCGACATCTCAAATCCGGTGGAGCCAGTACTCGACTATTTCATGACAGAATTGTCTTATGTACACGATTGTTATGTTCGAAATGATACGGCTTATTTAAACGCAGGTTTTGAAGGATTACACATCTATAATTTTGCGGGAGACGTTCCGGTAGAATTAGGGATTTTAGATTTTTATCCAAATCAGGGTTATAACCACAGTGGTTGGCTTTCTCCTGACGGATCTAAATATGCATTTATTGACGAAACGGAAGGAACAAAAATTAAATTATGCGAAACGGATGAATTGGCTTTAATTTCTATTTCGGAGACTTTTGCGACTTCGGATTATGAGAATTTTGCACCACACAATGTCATCCTTTTGGATAATTTAGCCTTTATTTCATATTACAATGAAGGATTTCGGATTTTTGATATAAGTAAGGCGCCCATAAAAGAGATAGGGGTATACGATACATTTTTAGAAGATACAAAATATAAATTGAATGGTGCTTGGGGAGTTTATGTGTTTGAAGAACAAAATCAAATATTAGTGTCTGATCGACAAAGTGGTCTGTTTTTGTTTTCATTTCCTATTCAGGTTTTGAATGTGGATAAGGAAGGTACGTATGTGACAAATTCACCGCTAATAGATGCCAATAGTGTTTTAATTCCTAGAGAAAATTTAGGGTCGGATGACGTTACTTTTACCATTGCCGCCGCGGATGGTAGAATCGTTTATGACCAAGCAAACTTCTTGAATTATGTCAACATTCCGTTAACATTAGCCACTGGAACATACATTTACGCTATTTATGACGAGTTCGGAGACCTCATTGAAGGAGGAAAGTTTGTGAAAGCAAATTAAAAATCGCCTGTTCATAACTCCATTTGATTCCAATAAAACCACGCGCTATTCTTTGCATCTTTGTTAGTACTGAAAAAAGAGGAGATGAAGCAATTTGTATGGTTAGCAGTATTTGGATTTTTAATTGGATGCGTTCCAGCTAAAAAATATAAGGAGCTAGAAGCCAACTATAAAAAATGTCAAGACGAACAGTCTGACTATAAAACCAAGGCAATTGATTTTGAAAATCAAGTGAAAGAGCTCAACGTTCAAGTTGATGTTTTGCGCAGTGGTTTAGAGAAATTACAAGGAGACACCTCAAAACTTGGAGACGCACATAGACAATTGCAGGTGGATTATAAAAAATCACAACAATTAAACAAAATGCTTGAGAAAAAGTATAACGATCTTTTAGCCTCTGGTGGTTCAGAAAATGCGGCACTTATTCACGATTTAGAAGCAACACGAATCGATTTACAATCGAAAGAAGACCGCCTTAACAAACTAGAAAAGGAGTTGAATGCGCGCGAACGTATATTGATTCAAAAAGAAGACCGCATCAATGAGTTGGAAAGTATGCTTAAGAATAAAGAGGAGGCATCTCGTTTATTGAGAGACAAAATTGCATCCGCTTTGCGTGGCTTTACCGGTAAGGGAATCTCAGTAGTTGAACGCGACGGAAAGATTTATGTAAGCATGGAGGCGCAGTTATTATTTGCCTCAGGTAAAACAGCCGTGAATAGTGAGGGTGAACGTGCTATTGTCGACTTGGCGGCTGTGCTTGAATCACAAAAAGATATTGATATTTTAGTGGAAGGTCATACAGATGTAGATGCATTAAGAAGCGGGTCGCATCCAAAAGATAATTGGGAATTAAGTGTTTTGCGAGCAACATCAGTTGTGAAAATTATGTTGGATAATTCAACTATGGACCCCACATCAATTTCAGCATCAGGTCGCTCTGAGTTTCACCCAGTAGATCCTGATGACAAAGCAAAAAATAGAAGAATCGAAATTATAATTACACCAGATTTAAGCGAATTGTTTGAATTAATTTCTAATGATCATAACTAACATTTATTGAATAAGGGCTTTAAATGTTAGTCAAGAAATTGGCCTAATAATCTACAACAACAAACCACCTCTGGTGGACGCAAACCGCTCCAGCTAACAACGGAGAGGGTTTTTGCTTGTAACCGATTTCAAAAATCCATGTCTTATAAAATAAACGCACTAATTTTAAAATCATGTGATGACTAATCTCATCAAAGGTATATTGATAACACTCGCAATAATCGGTGGATTTGTCTTCTTATTCAACCCAGGTGAAACCGAATACCGCACTAGTGATAATGATGTTTATTTAAAAATAACAGCTAATACAACCGATTTGGAATTGCAACTCATTCAAGCAGATCTAAAAGAAACTAAAAATATATCAATGGATTATTCCAAATCTAACTTTAGCAATAAAGGTGAACTTCAAGAATTGAATCTAGCTGTGGATTGTAATGATGGACATTCTGGTAAAACGACATAAGCAGCTTTGGATTATTAATTGGGGGTTACGGTTTTCATGATGTAATGGATGAAAACGGTGAAGCTGTATCGTTTCGTATCGGCAGGATTTAGCTTATCAATTGATATGAAAGAGGATTGAAGCTCCTAAGCCAAAGGCAGAATAATAGTTTTCTTCTAAACTATACCACGGTGCTGGTTGGGTTAAGGGATGAAAACTGCGCGCATAACTCAATCGGGATTGTAGAGACAAGTAGTCAAGCAAAAACCATTCAACTCCAAAAAACACTCCGTAGGTAAAATCTTCAAATTCTTTATATGATTGTGACAAACTTAAGTCGTCCTAGTAAGGAGCCAATATGTGTTTGCATTCTAAACCATAAGTCAGATTATGTTTACGATATCTAGTGTTTCTTGAAATTGCAAGGGTTAAAAAAAGGTCTTTTTCAGGGCTGACCCAAGGATAATTTGTTCCAAATGAAGCAGTGACTCCATAATATGAATCTGAATTTTTGGTGTCCAGAAAGGCATGATATCCAAGCCCAAACATTTCCCTGTGATATACCCCTAGTTCTAACGAAACACCATGATGTAGTTTAACCCGACTTGAGTCGTTTGCTAAGGCATTAACTGAGAAAAGGCCAACTAATAATGAGAGACGAACGTATTTCATTTCGCTCGTAAGATTTAGAACCCCGCCTTACTAACTTTTCACAAAACGAGTAGTCTCCGTAATTCCATTAGCACTTACAGATCGAATAAAATAAACACCCTGCGGCAAGTGCGAAACATCATAAGAAAAATTGTTGTTGCCCATTGCAAGCTCTCCATTAAACACAGTTCCAACTTCTTGTCCAAGAGTATTTAATAGCGTTACGTTTACTTCTGTTTGAACTTCCAAATTCATTGTAACATTTAACAGGTCATTTGCAGGGTTAGGGTAAACGGTTAAATCTAAACTTTGTACTTCGTTTTCACCTATTCCAACCATTGCACTTGTCGACATGTTGATGTCATCTATATAGATATTGTTACCATTATCGTTTTCAAATTGAATTTTGAATCTGAATCCAGCCGTATAATAATCGGGATTAATATTCGTCACATTTACATTGTACCATTCGTCTTTTGATTCAGGTGTATAAGAACTGTTTTGAATTTCTTCCCCTAAATCATCTCCATGAAGATTTTTACGCAAAGTCCACGTTTCACCGCAGTTGTTAGAGATATAAAAACGCAACCATTCATCATTACTTGCATTCCTTCTTACGTAAGCATATTTAAAACTAAAAATGATGTCGTCATCTGGGTCAACATCACTCAAATCAAAGGTAGCAGATATAATTTCGTCCTTTGTTCTATTGTCGTTCCCTCTATTATCAAGAAATGCGCAATGCGTCCCTGAATAGGCAGCTTCATCTGTTACTTCCCACCAATCTTCACCGTCTTCATCCACTGTTAAAATAGTGATATTGTCAGGAATCATTCCAATGGTTTCAAATCCTTCTGAGTAAGGTAACGTATTGCCTGGTAAAGATAAAATCACAACATAATCTTCTTTAACTATTGAAACGGTCCCCACTCCATCAGTAACTTCTAATTCAACGGAGTATTCTCCGGATACATCATATGTCACAAGCGGATTTTCTTCGGTGGATGTTGAAGGCGTTCCACCCTCAAATGTCCAATTCCATTCCGTAACGTTTGCGTATGAATCATCCGTATATTGAATAGTTGATCCTGCACAAACAACCGTAGGTCCAGACATGAATTGAGCCTTGCATAACACAGCGGGTAAGCCTACACCAGTTAAGTCATGATGATCGGGGTCTACTAAATTTTCTAAAAAGCCAATTCCCGCCAAGTTTCCTAATACAATTGCTTTTTGATCTTCAGAGTACATGTTTTGACAGGGACTATAGCTCATGTAATTTTCAAACTGGTCTTTGGCGTCAAAGCCATATAGATCTCCCGAAGGAACCTCATCACAAGTATTTTGAGTTGTACTGCATGACCATTGTGCCTCGCTAACTGGCGGCGTGTCGCAACAATAATCACCGTTATCGTCACACGCATCACTATGGCAACCGCCTTGGAACGTATGTAACAATCCTAAACAATGTCCAACCTCATGGGTGAGTGTTCTGTCTCCGCTCGCTGTTCCTGTTGATCCGAAGTAATCATTTCTAATAATTACGCCGTAATTACTACTTCCACCACCATAAGGAAATTCTGCATATCCTAAAATTGTTCCAGCTCCGTCTGAGTTGATTGAGTTTACAATCCAAATGTTAAAATAATAGTTTCGGGTCCAAGCATCTAATCCACCAGAAGAATAATGCTTCATTCCATTTCCTGCATTATAACTTCTTGAACCTGCATACCTGCGCTGAATTCCGTTTGTGCATTCTCCATCCGGGTCTATTTTAGCCAATTCAAAACGAATTCCCATATTGGATGCTTGATCTAAAAACGGTGCTGTATCTGTGTCTCTTGTATCATCAGCATCAGCGTTTGTTCTGTTAAAATCTTCATTCAACATTTGAATGCCACTTAGCACTTGTTCATGTCTAATATTGCCTTCACCATTGTCGTGAATGATGTGAACAACAACTGGGATAATACATTCTCCATCACGCTCTTCACTCGCAAATGCTCCACTAGTCACTCGGCTTAAATGTTCGTGCATTTGCAAACGCAAATCTGGATTGGCTGCAAAAATTGATTCGTTATATTGGTCAGTTCCACACCATGGTTCAACTTGCGCATTTAAAGCACCCACGGCGAAAATAAATAAACTGGTAACTATAAAATTTTTCATAAATGGTTCGATTGTGAGTTTTAATCTTTCACTAGTTTGATGGTCTGGATTTGTCCATCAGATTCAATTCGCAAAATATAAATACCTTTTGCTAAATGATCAGTAGCCCATTGAATTTGGTTTTTACCAGCAAGAAGCGAACCGTTGTGAATATCAGCAATTTTTTCTCCTAAGGCGTTATGCAAGGTTACATTATAATTTTGTCCAGCTTCGGCAACAAGTTCTAAGGTGGCCTCACCTGCTAAAGGATTAGGATAAACTTTTATTCCAAAGTCCTTATCTTCATCTATCAAACTTGTCATTGAACTTGGGTATAAATTGATATCATCTATAAAGATATTATTGCCATTGTTGTTCTCAAATTCAATTTTATATCTGAATGTGCTCACATAATAATCAGGATAGATGTTGGTGATATTTACCTGTCTCCAATCCCATGCTCCTGGCGTGAAAGCTGATCCAGTGATGTCCTCATCTAAATCCTCTCCATGAATGTTTTTGCGCAATGCCCATGTTTCACCACAATCATTTGAAACGTAAAATCGAATCCACTCATCATTATCGGCGTATCTGCGTTTGTATGCGTATTTGAAATTAAAGATAATGTCGTCATCTTCGTCAACATTACTCAAATCAATGGTTCCTGATATGAGCGCGTCTTTTGACCCGTTTGATACATTATAATTCGAAATATAGGCTGATTTAGAACCTGAACTTGCAGCTAAAGTGGTCAATTCCCAGGTCACATCTCCTACTTCGTTTTCAACCATAAAACGATTATAATCTGGTAAATCAGCTAATGTTTCAAATTCTTCTTTATAAGGCACTGTAGCTCCTGGGGTTGGAAGAACAACAATATAATTTTCATTGGAAGTAAATTCAGAGCCTCCGCCACCAGAAACTTCTAACGAAACCTCATAAACACCTGGAGTATCATAAGTGATTGATGGATTTTCTGAAGTTGATGTTGCAGGAAATCCACCTTCGAAAGACCAAGCGCGACTAGTGACTGAATGGTATGACAGGTCTGAAAAAGTGACTATTGTTCCTGCGCAAATTGATCTTAAATCAGAAGAAAAGACTGCCTCGCATAGTTCCCCAGGGCCATCAGTTCCTGTGCTCACCAAGTTTGATGGTGTGGATAATTTATAACGTTGCCCTTTTGTGTGCAATAAAGCCGCTTGAACACGTGCAGCTTGCCCTTCTGAGAACATAGTAGAGCAATAAGAGTAATCCATTATATTTTGAACTTTAGACAATGTTCAAAATATAATGGATTA
>CAJQHR010000057.1 GCA_905478225.1 uncultured Crocinitomix sp. | reverse complement strand
CCACCGCCACCGCCGCCGGCAACAATTACGCGATCTGTTAAAGCAGTTCCGTCTTGACGCACATCAGATGCACCTCCGCCACTTCCAGCTCTACCACCATCTCCAGTACTTGGTGTACCAAATCCTCCTAAAGCTCCACCGTTATATCCGGCCACATCTTCAGTTCCTGCTCCGCCAACATAAATGTTTAGCACTTCTCCAGGTGTAACTGTTAGCACACCTGTTGCGAATCCTCCTAAACCACCAAGCGATTGATCATAGTCTTCAATGGTTTCTTCTTGTCCTTGACCACCATAGGCGTCAATTTGAATACTAGTAACCCCAGGAGGCACTGTATAGGTTTGCATACCGCCCGTGTAATCAAAAGTAGTTGTGACTTGGGCTTGGATAGAAGCACTAATTAAAAATGAAAACGCTAAAAGCGTGAAAAAGGTAAATTTTAGAGTCATAGTAGTATGGTTTTATTTAAATTTACGATTTTTTTAAAGAATGAGAAATTTTGGAAAATAAAAAAGCCGCAACTCATATTGAATTGCGGCTTTCCCTTTTAAGAAAAATCTCTTAATTATCGTTTGTCAAGAGGTACAAAATCTCTCACGGTTTTACCTGTATAAATTTGTCTCGGTCTTCCAATCGGATCACCTTTATCTAACATTTCTTTCCATTGTGCAATCCAACCCGGCAGTCTACCCAATGCGAACATTACAGTAAACATTTCTGTTGGAATTCCGATAGCTTTATAGATAATTCCTGAATAGAAATCAACATTCGGATAAAGTCCTCTTGATTTGAAATACTCATCATTCAAGGCCACTTCTTCCAATTGCTTAGCGATTGCTAATGTCGGATCAGTTACGCCTAACTTCTCTAAAATATCATCACATGCTTTTTTGATAATTGTCGCACGTGGATCAAAGTTTTTATAAACTCTATGTCCGAATCCCATTAAACGGAACGGATCTTCTTTATCTTTTGCTTTATTAATCCATTTATCTAATCCACCACCATCAGCTTGAATCATTTCAAGCATTTCAATTACGGCTTGATTTGCTCCACCATGAAGTGGACCCCATAATGCAGAAATTCCTGCTGAAATGGATGCATATACATTTGCTTGCGAAGAACCTACAATTCTTACAGTGGATGCCGAACAGTTTTGCTCATGATCCGCATGAAGAATTAATAATTTATTTAAAGCAGCCGCAATAACTGGATCTGGTTGATAATCTTCAGTCGGCATTCCCCATGTCATATACATGAAGTTTTCAACATAACCTAAATCATTTTTAGGATACATGAAAGGGTGACGCACTGTATTTTTATAAACCATTGCCGCTAACGTTGGCAATTTTGCGATTAACCGGATAATAGAAAGTTCAAATGCCTCGTCTGATCTATTTGGATCTTGCGATTCAGGGTAGAATGTTGACATTGAACAAATCATAGATGCCAAAATTCCCATTGGGTGTGCTTTAGCAGGATACGCCTCAAAGAAACGTTTCATATCCTCATGCACTAAAGTATGGCTATCAATTCTCTCTTCGAAAGATGCCAATTGCTCAGCATTAGGTAGTTCACCTTTAAGAATTAAATATGTAACTTCTAAAAATGAAGCATTTTCAGCTAATTGCTCAATTGGGTAACCTCTGTATCTTAAAATTCCTTTTTCACCATCTAAAAAAGTGATAGCACTAGTACAAGAACCGGTATTTTTAAATCCCCTATCTAATGTAATATAACCCGATTGACCTCTAAGCTTAGAAATATCTATGGCTTTTTCATTCTCAGACCCCGTAATTATTGGTAATTCATAAAATTTTCCGTCTAATTCTATTTTTGCTATTTCACTCATTTTTATTGTAATTTTTCTTTCAAGATTGATTATTCCGCCTAAGATAGGCGTTTTTTTTCCATTGCACTTACAGTGTGAACTCTTTTTTTTAGAAAAAAGGCATTTTTTATTTGCTATAATTCGTCCTCAGAAAGTACAACCAAATAATCGTCTTCATTTATATCAACTTCGGCTGTTTTTGGAAGGTTCAATTTCACTCCAAAATTTGAATCAGGATCCTTACTTAAATCACCCTTTCTGATTCCTAAACATACCTCTTCTCTCTTACCAGCAATACCAATTAGATCAGCAAACCTAACTTTTTGAGGGAAGGATGTGAAATAAAGATTGGCTGGTTTTACATATATCTCACTTCCGTCTTCAGAGAAAAGATCATCATATAATAACTTAATCAATGGTTCTTCGCTTAACTGTGCCAAAATCATTGTAATTAATTTGTTACTGATGATAAAATCATCCACATCTGTTTGGGTAATAATTTCTTGATTTTCAGAATTGAGTACTTGTGTGATAATTTTGGTCTGCACATCTTCTACTGATTCCTTGCCTTTACGCAACCATAAAAGGATAATTAAGGTATCTGAATCAATTTTATCAGGTCTTTGTTCATCCAGTTCTTGCGAAAGGATGATGACATTGTCATAACTAAAAGGATCAATCTCTTTCAAGGCCTCAAATTTAAGAGGATCTGCGTTTTGTAAATTGATCGTAAAATCTTCATATCGGTCGGTTAATTCTGCCACCTTATCTTTTAAGTATTGGTTAGGTTCATTAAACAAAATATCAAATTGTGTTCCTTCCGATAAATAATCAGCTGATTCACGAATAAAGATTTCTGCGACACTGTGCCAGCCTAAAATCAAAACCTTTTTCTGCTTTTGCTCTAATTTTAAGGTTGATAATTCAATTGATTTTGATTGTGTTAATGCGGTTGTTATGTGCATTGATGGCGTTATAGTAGCGAACTGGGTAATCGTCATCCCATGTCACATGGGTCGACAATCCGTAATACAGATTTACCGCCAGGTAAGCTAGAACGAAGAAAATTGCGAATTGATGCCGTTGAGAAAATAGTTTCATTGTTTTGAGTTACAACCTAATTACACTTGGCAAAATAAATGGTTGCTGAAATATATAAAAAAATGCGCTTATAAGTCATTTTGGATAATCGAGAGAGACCAATCTTCAAATTAAAGAATAATCGCAAAAAATTGGACCTTTTATGTCTACCCTTTTGGCCAAAGACTAATTAACAAAGCGGTATTTAATAATACAGTAAAGGGCTCTAAAGCCATCTTTCCAACCTATTTTTTTACCTTCTTCATACGTTCTTCCGTAATATGAAATTCCAACTTCGTAAATTTTAATTGGTTTACGTTTGGCTAGTTTCGCGGTTATTTCTGGCTCAATTCCAAAACGATTTTCTCTAATTTTGATGTCTTTAGCAATACTCGTGCGAATTAACTTATAACAGGTTTCCATATCTGTTAGGTTTAAATTCGTCATCATATTGGAAAAATTAGTTAAGAATCTATTTCCTTTAGAATGCCAGTAAAATAGTATCCTGTGCGGATTTTGTCCAACAAACCTAGAACCATACACAACATCTGCATTATCCATAAAGACAGGCCTTAGAAGAAGGTTATATTCTTCAGGGTCATACTCAAGATCTGCATCTTGGACAATTAAATAATCTCCAGTACATTCTTGAATTGCTCGATTAATGGCTGCACCTTTCCCCATATTCTTTTCTTGGGAAAAAATTTTCATATCTAATTCTGGATTGGCTTGAATAAATTTCTCAACGGCAGCAACGGTATTATCCGTTGAACAATCGTTAACGATAATAATTTCTTTTGAAATATCGTTTTCAAGTTGCACGGCTTTTACTTTTTCTAAAATCAGGTGTATGGTAGACTTCTCGTTATAGACCGGGATAAGGATTGAAAGCTTTTGGATCATAGATTATTATTCAACATATCGCTTTAATGCTAAAAGCAATTGATTACTATTTTGATATCCTTTAATTACTCCTCGCTTCACCTCACGTTTATTTAAAATAACAAATGACGGAAAGCTAATTTTACTATCCATCAAATTCACTGCTAATTCATTCATTTTTTTTCCGTTGAACACTTTTTGTTCATACAATACCTCTTTATAAGCAATGGCAATTTCCGTTTCAGGATTTAATTTAACGGCGTAGAAATTTTGATCGATATAGTTGATCACGGACGGGTCTTTAAAGGTACTGCCATCCATCTTTTTACACCATGAACACCAATCGGTATACATATCGATAAAAATGAACTTTTTCTCTTCTTTATTTCTGTCAATTGCGGTTTCAAAATCCAACCATTCAATGGCCTCGGCGTCACCCTCCACAGTAATTTTCTCAGCTGGTTCTTCTGTCTGCTTATCCGCTCCAGGAGCTTCTGCAGTGCCAAACGTTTCAAAGGTTGCAGAACCACTTCCTTTACCTTCATGTTCTTCTTTAACTGGACTTGGTACTTCTGCCATCTCACCAGCATTGCCGCAACTTGTTGTAACAAATGCAAATACCCCTAAAATTATTATATACTTAAATGCCCCCTTCTTCATCTTCCAATCTTATTATAAGTTTTCCTCCGTAAAGCGCAATAATTTATTGAACAAATGTTCACGTGTTTTTCCACCATAAATGCTGTGGTTCTTATTCGTGTAAATGAACATTTCAAAGTCTTTGTTCTTTTCTACTAACGCGTCAGCAAGCTCCATAGTATTTTGTAAATGCACATTGTCATCACCTGAACCGTGAATTAAAAGGAACTTTCCTCTCATTTTATCCACATGGTTTACCGGAGAATTATCATCATACCCATCAGGATTCTCTTGAGGTGTTCTCATGAAACGTTCCGTATAAATATTATCATACCATCTCCAATTTGTAACAGGCGCCACTGCAATTCCCATTTTAAACACATCTGCACCTTTGGTCATACATAAAGATGCCATATAACCACCATAACTCCAACCCATAACACCAATTCGTTTTTTATCTACAAAATCCCAAGCGCCCACATTTTTTGCAACGGCAATCATATCTTCCGTTTCCAATTTTCCCAATTGCAAATAAGTCGATTTTTTGAAAGCAGCACCGCGATACATTGTTCCCCTCGTGTCAACAGAAATCACGATATAGCCCTTTTGTGCCAATAATTGGTAATACATATAATTACTTCCACCCCAAGAATCTGTTACCGTATTATGTCCAGGTCCGTTGTAAATTGTAAAATAAACAGGATACTGCTTTGTTGAATCAAAATCCTTCGGTTTGATAATCCAAGCATTTAGATCTTCAGTGGCCCCTTTAATCGTAATAAATTCTTTTTTGGTGACCCCGATTTTACCCAAACGCTGCATTAAATGCTCGTTATTTTTCAAAACTGTTAATTCTTTTCCTTTCGCGTTATGTAACGTAATTAAATAAAGGGTATTGGCGTTGGAATAATAATTCATGTAATACTTCATGCCATTACTGAACTCGGCGTCGTTATATCCTTTTAGCAATGACAGTTTCGTTTTCTTTTTACCATCTAATTTAATAGAGTAAAGTGCTTTATACATAGCACCTTCTTCGGCAGATGTGTAATAGACAATTCCTTTTTTATTGTTCACACCTTTCAAGTCGATCACATCCCACTCACCAGATGTTACCGCCTTTTCAGTTCCGTCAAATCCAACTTGATAGATATGTCTATAACCACTTTTTTCGCTTGTTCTTAAAAAAGATTCTCCATCTTCAAGAAAAATCAAATTGTCATCTACTTCAACATAAGTATCGCTTTTATCAGTATAAAACACTTTACCTTCGGCTTCGCCACTTCCATCAATATTAGACATCACATAACTTAATTCATTTTGATGTCTATTCATGACTAAAAATATCAACTTATTGTCATCATTTGTCCAAGTCATTCTTGGAACATATTCATAGTCACCAATATTTACTTCTGATGATTTTTCACCTTCTAATGTATAAACAAAGAGGCTTAATTTTGAGTTGTCTTCACCAGCCTTGGGGTATTTAAAGGTGTATGGTGTTGGATAAGTTCCTCCTCTGTAGTAATCCATGGTGAAGTCTGTAACCTCACGCTCATCAAACTTTAAATATGCTATTTTGGTTCCAAGAGGTGACCAATAAAAAGCTTTAGTTTCTGAAAATTCTTCTTCATATACCCAATCTGAGGATCCATTAATAATCGCATTTTGTTTGCCATCATCCGTTACTTGAGTAATGCTATTATCTGCCAAATTCTTAATGTATATATTGTTTTCAAATACAAACGCTACTTTTGATCCATCAGGCGAGAAATCAGCCAACATTTGCGGTCCATCTTCAAATAATGGAGTGGCTTTGTTCGTCGTTAAATCCACCACATAATAGTTAGCGGTAAAGCTTCTTCTATAAATTTTAGTGCTTTCAGTTGTGACCAATATTTTAGTTTCATCAGCATTGAAAAAATAGTTGCTAAACTCTAAACTATGGCTTGCTCCATCATAAATAGTTCCGATCGCATTATCGAAGTCAGCATAGCTATATTTAATGATTTTTTCATCTTCTTGGGCAGAGAAATGTTCACCGTCATTCATTGAGCGCACAGCATAGACATATTCAGGAGTGAACCGACCGCTCCAAATTTCTTGATTGGTTAATGGACGATCCCTTACTCGCTTATTTGGCTTTTGCGCAAAAGTTAAAGTAGGGACAGCAATAAATGCTATTAATAGAAGGGCAAAAAATTTTGTCATTTCAAGAGTTTAACGTTTTCGATACGAAGATATCAAAAATTCTGCCACTCCTTCAATTCTATCGCTTCTGTGCATATAATTTAACCAATAAAATGGATTTAGGAATTATGGAATTGACGAATTTAACGTGTTAAAAAATGCCTGTATTCAGAATAAAACGGTTAATTTTAGTACACCTTAAAATAGTTAACATGAAAAAAATATACCTCTTGCTGGTAATGCTCCCTTTTTGTGGACAATTAATGGCGCAAACAGAAAAAAATTTAAAATGTTACGGTTGGTCAGCTGAACTCAATGATATTCCTTTACCTGATGCCATAATAATGGAGGCTTATGATCAGGATGCAATTGATGCAGAAGACGCACTAAATGATGTGCGCAAAGACCAACCTTGGCGATTTGGCTATAAGTATGACGCCAATATCTCCTTAGAAAATGCAGGAGCTTGGACCCCGGTTGATGAAGGTCGTATTTGGCGCACGTTAATTGAATGTCCCAATGCACAAACCATTAATCTATTACTATCCGATTTTTATTTGCCTGAAGGAGCTACAATTTATTTCTATGATTTTGAGCGTTCTAATAAAATAGGAGCTTATACGTCGAAAAACAATCGCATGGAGCGTGAATTAGGAACTGAATTAATTCATGGAGAATCTATTATTGTAGAATATTTTGAACCAACAGCGGTTATGGGAGAAGGTAGCTTTACAATTTCAAATGTAATTCATGGTTACCGAAGTTTAGATCGCATTCAAAAAAAACTTGAAAAAGGATTAAACGATTCTGGTAATTGTAATATAGATGTGAATTGTCCCTTGGGAGATGATTGGGCCGATCAAATACGATCTGTCGCAATGATTGTAGTAAGCGGGAACGGGATCTGTACTGGATCGTTAGTTAATAATACCTGTGAAAATGGTCGCTTTTTATTTTTAACCGCAAATCACTGTCTAGGTGGTTCAACCGCCAACTGGTCTTTTAGATTTAATTGGGACAGCCCAATAGGAACCGAATCTTGTGCCACAGTTGCAGGCAGCACTGACCCCGGATCACCTTACGATCAAACGGCAAATGGAGCAACGGTATTAGCAAACTCGGGTGGATCAGATTTCGCTTTATTAGAAATTGATAACATGACTGATGATGAAGCTGAAGAATGGGAAGTTTTTTATGCAGGCTGGGACAATTCAGATGATGAAACGGTAACAGAAGCAACAGGAATTCATCATCCAATTGGAGATTTAAAGAAAATATGCAGAGAAGACAACGATCCTTACCATGATGCAACAGGAGGCGCTCAGGTTTGGTGGATTGATGATTGGGATCAAGGTGTTACAGAACCTGGATCATCAGGATCACCTTTGTTTGATCAAGATGGAAGAATAATTGGTCAGTTATATGGCGGAGCAGCTGCTTGCGGCGGCGGAGATGGAACAGATGACAATGACGCCTTTGATTATTACGGAAGATTTGGCGTGTCATGGGGCTTAGGAGCTAGTACTTTTTTAGCACCAGGTGCTTGTGGAGATGCCACAACAAATGACGGAATGGACGCTGGTGGTGAAGATTGCGAAGGATCAATTAGTAGCGACCCAAGCGACGCACTTTGTTTTGGTGAAGCATCTGGTGAAGTTGAGGTATCAGTTACTGGTGGAGATGGACCATTCACTTATGATATTGGAGACGGTCCTGAAGCTTCTGGTCTTTTCACAGGCCTAGATGCTGGAGACTATGCAGTATTGGTGATTGATGATGCAGGTTGCGAAGACAATATTTATGTGAGCATTGGGCAACCCTCTGAATTGGATGCGTTGTACTCAACAACTGATGAAATTTTGGGGAGCGACGGTGCAATTAATATTACTGTAATTGGCGGTACCCCGAGTTTTTCGTATGATTGGGATGGACCAGGTGGTTTTACAAGTGCCGATCAAGACGTCACTGGATTAGACGCAGGAACATATGAAGTTACAATTACAGATGGAAACGGTTGTGTACACGTTGAAGAAAATATGGCAGTTAACTCACAATTATCTATTCAAGAATACGAATTTGGAATTGAGATCTACCCTAACCCTTCTAACGGTGAATTCACGATTTTAGTTGAAAACACAAATACATTTGAAGTGACAATCTATGATTTAAGTGGTCGAATAGCCATGCCATCAATTGTTTCAAATTCGAATACAATTCAACTTGATTTGACTGAAAATGCCGCTGGCACTTACTTTGTGGAATTAGTTACAGAGGAAGGTAGAAGCATTGAGCGCATTGTGATAAAGTAATACTTTAATCGAAAAAAATCATTTTTTCATCTGTAAACTTGTCTAGTTATTAATGGCATAACTATATTTGAATAAAAAATTAAAGATGAAAAAGGTAGCACTTATTTGTACTCTAATAATAGGCTTTACGTATTCAGGACAAGCCCAAGTCAACCCTCACGCAATTGGGTTTAGAGGAGGATTAGGAAACAATGGAGCTGGAGGTGAAATATCGTATCAGCATGGCTTTGGTGACGTTAACCGTTTAGAATTAGATTTAGGTTTTCGGTCATTGAATACCATTGGAAGTAAAAAAAGACATTTCGTTTTAGCAGGCATCTATCATTGGGTTTGGAATATAGAAGATGGATTTAATTGGTATTTAGGACCTGGCGCCCGTATTGGTTTCTGGAACGATAGTAGTGGTAGTGAGCCAAGTGGAATAACCCTCGGGATTGGCGGTCAAGTTGGAATTGAATATGATTTCCAAGAATTAGGCGCACCGCTTTTATTGGGGCTTGATTCACGACCTATGTGGGGCTTTGGGAATGCTTCGGGATTTGGATACGGTGCGGCAATTTCATTGAAATATACATTCTAATAGCTAAAAGAAACATTAACATTATAGAGGCGTTGACATAATATGTTCGCGCCTCTTTTTTTATCCTAAAAGTTAAAAAAACATAATTGAACCCTTTATATCAAGTCTGGCTGTAGTAGACCTGTAACATAACCTGTCTTACTTAAAACTCAAACAAGTATTATGAAAAAAATCATGGTTATTGCAGCTGCTCTCTTATGCTATTCATATAATGGCAATGCCCAAGTACATAAAAATGGAATCGGACTGCAATCAAGCTTTAGAGGAGGGCGATTCAACAACTCTTTTTCATATCAACTCGGTTTAAACGATAATAATCGTATACAACTTGGGCTTGGTTATCGGCAAAACGGGTTCGATTTATTTGAATATAAAAGATTAAGCACTTCTATTTATTATCAGCATGTTTGGAATATAAAGAGCGGTTTAAATTGGTATTTAGGTGCGGGGGCAAAATATGATTTCTCGGTGCTAAAAGAAAATGATGCAAAATTATATCATCACAATTTTACTGTAGGACCAACTATCGGGTTAGAATATGACTTCAATCATAAAAATATTCCTCTCGTATTAACCTTAGATTATCGTCCATCTTTTGTTTACTCACCGTCTTTTTATAAAACAATGCATTTCGAACATCAAATCGGACTATCCTTGCACTACACTTTTGGAGATAAGAAAAAGCTAAAAAAAGATTAGTCGTTCAGTAAGGCGTCAATTTGCCTCAATTTTTCATCCAGCGGGGTTTTGGAATCTATCCAATGAATGAGATAGTCATTTTTTTCCATACGCCGGAACCAAGTCATTTGCCGTTTGGCGAACTGATGAATAGCTGTGTTCAAACCTTCAAATAAAACCCGTTTGGATATTTCACCTTCCAAATATTTACCAATCCATTTGTATTCGAGTCCGTAATAGGCTAAATCGGAATGTGACAGGCCGTTTTTAAGCAGTGCCTCTACTTCTTCAACCATACCATTATTGAGCCGCTCGCTTAAGCGCCGAGTAATCTTCTCACGCCTTAAATCCCGGTCAATTTCAACGCCAATTATAAGTGGATTTAGGTTTGGCAAAACGGTTGGTTTCCAATTGGGGTTGGCTTTTAAATAATTGGAGATCTCAATCGCTCTAATTCTTCTGGCCTTGGTTAAAGCATTTAATTTAGATTGTATACCCGCATCTATAATTTGATATTCGGCTTCAAGTTTAGCATCTGACACAGCTTTTAATCGACTCCACAGTGCTTCATCCGTCGGGATTCCTAGAAATGAATTTCCGCGTAAAGCCGTTTCAATATAAAGTCCGCTACCGCCGCACAGAATAGGCAACTTATTGCGACTTTGAATCAGATTAACAGCTTCAATGAAATCCTGCTGAAACTCTGCAATATTGTACTTGTAACCTGGTGCCTTAATATCAATTAAATGGTAAGGAATTTCTTGATTGTTCAGGATATATTCATCCAAGTCTTTCCCCGTTCCAATATCCATTTCTTTATAAACTTGGCGTGAATCAGCACTAATAATCTCGCCATCATGGTCTAGTGCTAACTGACAGGCCAAAGTTGTTTTACCACTCGCTGTTGGGCCAAGTATTACAACTAAATTATGTGGAGAAGTGCTGATACTATTTTTTGGTATAGAGAATAATGCCTTTAGGTTTAGAAAATGAATAACTCAACCCTTTGTTAACATAAGATTCGGACTTGTGGACAAAGAAACTCGCAGAATTCGGAACATCCATTCCCCATTGGTTCGACTTTGTGGTACTGCCAGGCAAAATAATGGCAACATGATTTGTTTTTGTTGGGTCAAAAGCAATTGTCGCCTTCGTATTATTTGCATTCTCCTGTGCTTTATCCAAATCTTCCTGATTTGTTGCAATACCAATAGGCTGCCAAGAACCTGTATTTTTCGTTACGACATCCTTTATCTCACGATAAGTCACATACTCCTCCCCTTTTTTAAAGTCTTCTATTTGATAAAAACGGCACAATGCCTCAGCAGTGAAGCGATTACATTCGCGTTCTTCTGATTCTGCTGCTTTGCAATTGTCATAATCCGCTTGAATTCCCTCTAAAATCGTGGTTGACTCTTCTGAAATGATAATATTTCCATCATCATCTAAAGTTGTAAAGTTCTCTCTTCGTTCACCGCCACAAGCGGCAAGAAACAAACCTACAATTGCTATCAAAAGTAATTTTTTCATGATTCGAATTTTTATTTATTCCAAATTTGCCAAGCCTTTTCAGCTTGTTGATGCAGCATGGTTAACCCATTAAGCACCCAAGCCCCTTGAGTCTTGGCATTTTTCAAAAATAATGTTTCCTCGGGATTATAGATTAAATCTATCGCTAAATGTTTTTCATTCAAAAACGAATACGGAATTGCCACCTCTTCATCCACATTTGGAAACATACCAATTGGAGTTGTATTGACAATAATGCCGTTGAATTTAATCATGTTTTCGTTGATATCATCATATGCAAATTCATGTGTTCCTTTCGGATTTCGTGAGATGTGAATGACATTAACACCCAATTCCTCCAACACATAAGTTACCGCCTTAGCTGCACCACCTGTCCCAATAATCATAGCTCGTTCGTTATGTGATTTTAAAAAAGGTTTAATCATTTGCTTAAAGCCAAATACATCCGTATTATGCCCAATCGTTTTGCCATTTTTGAACTCAATGGTGTTGACCGCTTGAATAATTTCGGCGGCGCCATGCAATTCATCTATAAATGGAATAATAGCCTCTTTATACGGAATGGTCACGTTACAACCGGCATAGTCTTCTAATAAAACAGGCCTTACAGCTTCAATTTTTGATAGAGAGATATTCTCATAAATGGCATCAATACGATCATCCGCAAACTTTTGAGTGAAATAACCTTTAGAAAAAGAATGCGCCAAACTTTTACCGATTAAACCATATTTTTTTGTCTTATTATTCATTTTATCCGATAAAAAAAGGCCTGACAATTATCGCCAAACCTTTTTTATATTCTATACTACTATTTTGATTAAACTCTCATTAACCAATTGTACTTGTCTTCAACACGTCCTTTTTTATAGTCCGTAATATGATTTTTTATGCGATTAGAAAGCACTCTTGTTTCAACAGGAGGTAAATCGTAATTCACCCCTTCAAAACCAATCAAGCTAATGTGTGCAATTGTAGCGGCAGTGCCAGCGCCAAATGCATCTTGAACAGTGCCTGCTTTTAAAGCTTCAATAATTTCAGCTACCGTAATCTTTCGTTCTTCTACTGTATAACCCCATTCTCTCGCAATTTGAAGCACACTTTTTTTGGTAATTCCTTGCAAAATGGTATCATTCTCCTCAGATGGTGTGATCACGGTATCGTTAATTACGAAAACAACATTCATTGTTCCGGCCTCTTCAATATACTCATGCGTTTTAGCATCCGTCCAAATTAATTGACGATACCCTTCTTCTGCAGCCAATTTTGCTGGATACAATGAAGCAGCATAATTTCCCGCAGCTTTTGCTTTCCCAACTCCACCTTGAGCTGCACGCGTATAATATGTTTCAATTTTTACTGGAACTGGCTCAGAATAATAAGCTCCAACTGGAGAGGTGATAATTACAAACTTATACTTTTCTGATGGACGAATACCAACGTAATCATCAGTTGCAAACATGAACGGACGAATGTATAATGATTGACCTTCTTTCGCTGAGACCCAATCTCTATCTAAATCTAATAAAGCTTTTAAGCCCTCTAAAAACAACTCTTCAGGAATCGGTTCCATGGACATTCTTAAAGCAGATTGATTGAATCTTTTAGCATTCATATCTGGTCTAAAAATCAATACTTCACCGTTTTCACCCTTTTGGGCCTTTAAGCCTTCAAAAATGGATTGTCCGTAATGAATAGCCGAGGTAGCAGGATGTAAACTTAAATTTGCGAATGGTACAATCGTAGGAGTCTGCCATTTTCCATCTGCAAAATCCATTTCAAACATATGATCTGAAAAAAACTTCCCGAATGGTAAGTTATTAAAATCAACAGTATTGATTCTTGACTCTTCAACTTTCGTAATCTTAATATTTACAGTATCTGTAGCCATAATTGTCCAATTTTAATGCTGCGCGAAGATAGTTATTTAATATTGTTTTGTCAAGAATTAAAACACGTTTTATCCACAAAGCAGATTACTTTATCTATTTTCGTCTTTACACTTTAATTGACGAACATATCATTCAGAACTTTCAACTGCAGTGCAAACTCCTCAAGAAATATTAAAAGCCTATTGGAATTTTGATGCTTTCAGGGCTAAACAACTGGAAATAATAAACGCGTCTCTAGAAGGAAAGGATTGTCTTGCCTTGCTTCCTACGGGCGGGGGTAAATCTCTATGTTATCAGGTCCCAGGGATGATGAAAGACGGTGTTTGCTTGGTGATTTCGCCGCTCATTGCATTAATGGAAGACCAAGTGACCAACTTAAAATCAAGAGGAATAAATGCAGTAGCCATTAATTCTAGCATGTCAAAAAAACAAATTGACATCACGCTTGACAATGCTATTTATGGACCCATAAAATTTTTATACGTCTCTCCTGAAAGATTAAAAACCCGCTTATTTCAAGTTCGATTTGCAAAAATGAAGATCAATTTAATTGCGGTAGATGAGGCGCACTGCATATCGCAATGGGGATATGATTTTAGACCTAGTTATCTTTCAATTACTGATATTCGAAAACTGCAACCCAATGTCCCTATTCTGGCATTAACAGCAACAGCAACGCCTGATGTCGTGATTGACATTCAAGAAAAACTGGAGTTTAAGGAATTGAATGTCATTCAAAAATCATTCGAGCGCAAAAATTTAGTCTACAATACCTTTGGCACCAATAACAAATACAACCGAATAATTACCGCATTAGGTAGATTAAACTCAATCAGCGATTCTGGAATTATATATTGTTCGACTCGGCGAAAAGTAAAAGAACTGTTCATAAAATTAAATGACCAGAATTTTTCCGTTGACTATTACCACGCAGGATTAGACTATGAAGAGCGCCTCAACAAACAAAAGAGCTGGACCAAAGGTGAAACTAAAATAATGGTGGCTACAAATGCTTTTGGAATGGGGATTGACAAAGCAGATGTGCGTTTTGTACTCCATCATGACATCCCCGCAAGTATTGAGGCTTATTTTCAAGAAGCTGGTCGAGCTGGGAGAGATGGAAAAGCTGCAACAGCCCAATTGTTTTATGAACCAGATGACATTCAAAAGCTGAAGGAAAACGTTGCATTAAAATATCCTCCAATTGAAACCATTAAACGCATTTACAATGCTTTAGGAAGTCACCTGCAGTTAGCAATTGGTTCGGGCTTAGAAGAACGATTCCCGATAAATATTGCTCAATTTGCAGACAAATATGACTTTAATATATTGGTAGTCTACAACTCCTTAAAATTTCTTGAACTCTGCGAATTCATTAAGCTAAGTGATAATTATAAGCAGCCGAGTCAGTTGAAAGTTTTAGCAAACAATAAGGATTTGTATAGTTACCAAGTTAAAGACAAAACATTAAATAAACTCCTCCAATTTATACTGCGCACTGAGATGGGGATTTTTGATGAATATGTCCGAATCAACGAATTTAAAATTTCAAGTAAAACAGGATTAACTATAGCTGAAATAAGAGCAAAGCTGGAATATATGGTGCAACTTGAATTGGTAGATTATATTCCAAAATCCGATCTCCCATTTGTTACCTATGTCACAGAGCGATTAGCCGACAACAACCTATCAATTTCTCCAAAATTTTACTTGGATCGTAAAAAGATTGCCGAAAACAAATTGGAAGCCATGATTCATTTCCTTACCTCAGATAGGTGTAAGAGTGAGCTGTTGCTTCAATACTTTGGAGAAACAGAAACAGAAACAGAATCCTGCGGTAAATGCAGCAGCTGTTTATTTGATAAAAGCGAGGCAAAAAATTTGCGGAAAATCATTAAGAAAGCGGCTATTGATTTAATAGATGATCATGACAAAATTATAATTAGCGAGTTGATTTCTGCACTACCCAATCATTCAAGAGCTATTATTATTGAAAACCTGCGTTGGCTTGCAGATCATGATGAAATTCAAATTGGACCAATGGGCAAAACGTTTGTAATTAATTAGTAGCTAATCAATTATAACTAGTCGAGAGTATCTCGTCCTTATTAGCTAGTCGAAGGGTCTTAAGTCGTTTAGTATTTTAAAATTGGAATTTGAATTTTGGAAATTGAGATTTCCTATTTGGGATGTACAATTTGAAAATTGAAATTTTACTCCACTTCCGTCTGCACCCCCGTCATAAACGTATATATATAAGGGAAACCGGGTAAAAAATTAGTTGAAACCGCTTGTTTTTCGTTGTAATAATAGTCATATTGAATTTGACCGCCGTACCAAATGAATTTGCGTTCCCAGGCTTTATTCTTGGCCGTTTTCATAAACCCTTCATCTATATAATATGTTGGAACCTCATTCCAATTTTTGCGGTAATAGAACATGGGACCGAATGTTGCACTAAAGCGGTGTTTTTCATTCTTAAAACCCACAATTCGGTCATGTAAATCAATGCCTAAATGCGTAATTCCAGCAAATTTACCGGCGCAGTCGTATGGCATTATAGTTTGAATCACTTTTACACCCAAATAACGGTTAAATTGATAACCGGCCGTGAGTGAAACACCTAAATATCCGACCCAACGCCCTTTTTTGTCAATACTCCAGCTGTAATAATTCGGATTTACTTCTTGTTGATGAAAGGCTAAGCCGCCTATTTTAATACCAACAGTAAATTGAGTGCGCCCAACAAATGGAGCTATAAAAAACAATATGAAGCAGAGTTTCCTCATTCAAAATCGGTAGAAATTACCACAAAAGTGCAACGTTGAACGCGCTCAAATTCCCCTTGAATGGCATAGGTCCAAAAATCTTCTTCTTTTACCGACCGCGTGAGTAGGTCACCATCCAAATTTTTAACGATTAATGTATCGCCAATCCATTTGCAAGGCTCAAACTCTTGCTTCGTGTCTAATATTTCAAAAGAATATATTAATGCTATAACGCCAGGAATAATTGTATCAACAGCGTCATCAAAATCAGGATTAATAACGATTATAGTATCCTCTCCGGTGTTATTTTGAATGAATCGCTCGTGTGTTAAATTACCCGGATTGCAGGCACTGAGTAAGATTAGTATTAAGGCAATACGCGTATATGAGGAATATCTATTTATCACGTTCAATTCTGGATTCTATAATTCTTTCTGGAACTAAAATACGAAGCATTTTAATATATTCCTGATCATCTACATTCTTATCATCCAATTCAAAATAATCTGGCCACCCCATTTCCTCGCACTTCTCCACTCTTAACTCGTTCACAACTCTCTTGATGATATTCAGAATTTCAATATACATACCATAAGTTGTTCCACCGTCATTTTTTAGTTTAATATGAGCACTTGTGCTAATCTCCATGCAAAAACCACTCTCAAACCGTCTGACAAGATCAAATTTAGTTTGCCATTTTTTTAAGTCACTTTTTGCCATACGATCAGTCGAATCTTTTGTTAGATTAATTTCAAGTTCAGCGATCTTCTCCAAACAAATAAGACTGTCGATCTTTACATAAAATGGTGCTTCTGCGTCATTATCATTTCCATTTAAATTAGCTTGGTAAAAATTTAATACCAAAGCATATAATTCGCCTATTTGAATTGCATCACCATTAACTGTAAGCGCGTCAGCAGCGTCAGCAACTATGTCAAGAACATCTCTTTCTCTATCGTTACTTGGTGCGTTTATTGGCACTTCATTCTTTAAGGGCAATAAGGAATAATCAAAATATGTTTCTTTAATCCCAGTCATTTCATAATAATACTTGAAATAAAAGGCTTTATAATATGGATGCTTGAATCCTTCTGCTCCAACTAAAGATTGCGTGGAATTGACAATTTTTTCAATATTTTGCTGTCTTGTCTTTGGATTTGAAGTAAAAGCATTTCTATAATTTTTCAATTTCGAATTATCACGATTCTCAAATTCTTCAATAAAACACAAAAAATCGACTTCAGCGTCATCTAAACTTTTCAGATACATTATAAATTCATCAGTAAAATTCGCTGCTTCTTTCTCCTCCGTTTGCACAAAATCAATCATTTCATTCAAATAATCTTGACCTGTTGAACCGCCGATTATCCCAATTTCAATAAATCCAGTTTCCAAATAAAGCAGGGTTTCATCAAAATCAAATCCCTCCACCGACATTGATTTGCGATAGCAAGCGCATACATCATCCTCATGAGCATACTCATTCGAACAGCCTGTTAAGATAAATAGAACGCTAAAAATGAAAGAAATGGATTTCAAAACTAGTTTTTAGAAGGAATCTCTTTTAAGACCTCTACTAAAAACGACCAAAATTTTTGAACAGACCTAATATTCACTTTTTCATCAGGAGAATGGGGGTTTCGAATGGTAGGGCCAAAAGAAATCATATCACAATTCGGTAAATGTTTACTCAAAATACCACATTCTAAACCAGCATGACAGGCTGCAATTTTTGGGGAATCATTAAATAACTGAATGTATTTCGCTTTTAGTATTTGTAAGATAGGCGAATCAGGATTTGGAGCCCAACCCGGATAATCGCCACACTGCTTTACTTTTGCTCCCAATAATTCATAGGTCAATTTTAAAGCATTCGCAATGTCGTGCTTACCCGACTCAATCATACTGCGCTGAAGTGATTTTGTTCGAAACGCTCCATTTTTAAATATAACTTTGGCCAAAGAAGAAGAAGTTTCAACCAACCCTTCAATTTTCTCGCTCATAGCCCATACTCCATTTGGTGTGGTATAGATTGTTGCAATCGCCTTTTTTTGATCCGCCAAACTAATCATTTTTGCAGGTGAAGCTGTTGATGGCTTAAACTCAATAGAAGCATTTAGCTCGGTTTTTGAAAACTCGCTAAGAATAATTTCAGAAATTTTGTTAAATGCTGACTTCAAATCATCAATTGCATTGACGGGGCAGGCTAATGTGCCAACACTTTCTCTTGGAATTGCATTCCGTAAACTGCCACCCTCCAATTCACAAATGCGAACATCTGCCATTGTAGACAAGTGGTATATGATCCGATTCATCCATAAGTTTGAATTTCCTCGCCCTAAGTGAATATCCATTCCTGAATGACCGCCTTTCAAGCCTTTAATTTCAATTGAAAATGCTACGTAAGTTGAAGGTACATCCTCTTCTGTATAGGTATAAATCGTATTGGTATCAATACCGCCAGCGCAACCTACCGAAAATTCATCATCATCTTCGGTATCTAAATTAAAGAGAATTTCGCCAGTTAATTTGGAACCATCCAATTCCTTTGCCCCAGTCATTCCGGTTTCTTCGTCAATTGTAAAAAGTGCTTCTAGCGCCGGATGATTAATAGTGGTTGATGATAAAAGTGACATTGCTGCTGCAACTCCCATTCCATTATCCGCACCTAATGTAGTTCCCTCCGCTTTCACCCATTCACCATCTATAACAGATCGAATTCCTTCTTTATCAAAGTCAAAAATTGTAGCCGAATTTTTTTGGTGAACCATGTCAATATGCGACTGCAGGATCACCGTTTTTTTATTCTCGTATCCTTTGCTCGCCGGTTTTTTAATAATCACATTGCCAATCGTATCACGCAACGTCTCTAATCCTAAATTATTACCGAAATCAAGCATAAACTGAATGATTCGTTCTTCGTGCTTAGAAGGACGAGGTACAGCATTGATGTCTTCAAAATGATTCCAGATTATTTTTGGTTCAAGATCTCTTGTGTGCATGTGGGAGTTTTTTTCGCCTAAAGATAATGATTCGTCATAGGAAACCTAATAGATTAAGGGCAAAATATTGAATCATTTCGACATTTATCACAACCCTTCGTTAACAAATTAGTTCCCAGTTGCTCAGAAAAGATTTCTATATTCTTATATTTACCTTCGATTCTTTCTTAAAAAATTAACTCTTGAATAAAACAACCATAATGGTCTGTTAAACGTGCATTAATATTAGGAACGAACGAATTCGCAATCAGCTCGAATTAAAATTAAATTTTATGTATAAAGTTGTAATAACGGCCACACTAATCCTATTCCTTATTTCAGGATGGTCACAAGATGAAAACATTTGGGACAAAAAGGCCTCTTTTGATGGATTAAAACGCGAAAAGGCAGTTGCTTTTTCAATTGGAGAATTTGGCTATGTTGGCTGTGGTGTTGATACGGCAGAAATAACACATAATGATCTTTGGCAATATGACCCACTCTCAGACATATGGACGCAAAAAGCATCAATGCCAGCATCCGAACGACGAAACGCTGTTGGTTTTGCAGTCGGAAGTAAGGGATATATAGGAACAGGTTTTACATTAGATGATGGAGATTTAGGTGAAAAGCTGAAAGATTTTTGGGAATATGATCCATTGGGCAATTCATGGTCTTCAATTGCTGACTATCCTGGCGGCGGAGATACCGGCATCTATCAAGCGACTTCTTTTGCAGCTTTAGATAAAGGATATGTTGCTTGTGGCAAAATTGGTTCAAACGCATACATTAATGAAGTATGGGAGTATAATCCGGAGACAGACGAATGGACCGAACGCACGCCATTTCCAGGAGGTGACCGTTACCAACTCATTAGTTTTGTAGTAGAAGATAAAGCATATGTTGGAATGGGAACTGACCAAGATGTTTATCGAAAGGATATACACGAATATGATCCTGCAACGAATACATGGGAAACCAAGGACGATTTCCCAGGAACTGAAAGGGCACGCGCTAGTTCATTCTCTATAGGTATTAAAGGGTTTGTTGTTTTCGGATCAGACGGTGGCCTAAAAGACGAACTTTGGGATTATAATTATTATACAGAAGCATGGACATTAAGAGCTCCTTTTCCGGGTGGTGGACGTAATAACGCAATTGCTTTTTCGATCGGAGACAAGGGCTATGCTGGTTTAGGTAAAGAGATTTCTGGTAAAAAACAATCGTTTTACGAATACGCGCCATTAGGGCCTCTCTCATTATCGGATGAAACAAGCATGGAATTTGATGTTTTCCCGAACCCTGTAAAAGATCAAGCTACAGTAAGACTCCCTGAGAAATTAAACCAGGGGGAATACTGGGTAATAAACATGCAAGGCCAAGTTGTTAAAAAAGATTTTTTCAATAACTCACAATTCACAATCAGTCGTGACGGTTTGGTTAACGGCCTTTATCAATTAGCACTTTTCAATAAGAACGAACAATTTGTAGGAACTAAAAAAATTGCGTTAAGATGAAATTAGCAGTATTATTAGCAGCAACAATTGTCCTCACAACAAGTTATGGGCAAGATTTTTGGATTAAACGCGATTCTGTGAATGGTCCTCCGAGAGCGGCATGCGCAAGTTTTGAATTAAATGGAGAAGCATTTGTGCTAAGCGGTGTTGACCTGACAGATTTTAAGCGCAAAATGTATTCCTACGATTTGGAGCAAGATGATTGGGACGCGGAAACTGCATTAGGCGGTGACGGGGGCTCAGGATTAGAAAGAGGTTCTGCTGTTGGTTTTAGTGCAGGCGGTTATGGGTTTATTGGTTTAGGAGCAGGCTCATCTGCCTTGCTCAAAGATTTATGGCGATACGACCCTGAGACAGAAGTTTGGACCCAAATGGCAGATTTTGAAGGTTCTGCCAGAACTGGAGCAATTGCTTTCTCCATTGGAGATATCGCTTATGTAGGGACAGGGCAGGACGAAGGCGGATTAAAAGATGATTTTTACAGCTATAATCCTGAATCAAATTCTTGGACAGAATTAAATGACTTTGAAGGTGACCACAGAAAGGAAGCAGTTGGATTTGCAATGGGCGGTCAAGGCTATATTGGAACTGGCCGTGGGAATAAAGGTTACATGGATGATTTTTGGCAATATAATCCCTCTACCGACGAATGGACACAAAAATCTGATTTCCCAGGCACTCCGAGAATTGGCGCTGTGGGTTGTGGTGTTTTCCCCTCGGCATTTATAATGCTTGGAGAGGATAATGACTTTGAATATAGAGACGACGTTTGGGAGTACAACTACTTCGGTAACGTTTGGACTCAAAGAGCAGATTATATGGGCGGAGCGAGAGTTCAAGCTTCTGCGATCGCCGTTAGCAATCGTATTTTTGTTGGACTGGGCTATGACGGAACATATCATGATGATTTTTACGAATACGATCGGGTATTATCTATGGAAGAATTAGGACAACCGTTACAATTGAATATCTATCCAAATCCTGTAAGTTCTGAATTCATCATTTCAAGCGAAGGGAATATTGACATTAGCACCCTGCAGATTTATAATACCGCCGGAACAGATGTTTCAAACTCATTTCAAATTATCAACAGCTCGGCAAATCAAATGACGGTGAATCTAGTAAATGATTTACCTGCTGGTAATTACTTTATTTCATTGGCAAGCGGAACTGATTCATTTGGCGTTCAACAAATTATTGTACGTTAATGAAATCACTAATTATGCTGTTTGGATTTGGGCTAATTCTATTGGCTTGCGATACAAATGAAGTCAGCAACAACACAAGTTCAGAAACGGATGAATTAATAGTCGAAAACCCAGTGGACAGCTCAACATTTTGCTTCGACACCTCTTCTGACTCACCATACACGGCTGTGACCTTTGAAAAAGGCAAAAACGATTGGGGTTATAAAATCATGAACGGTGAAGCCCTTCTCATCAATCAACCCCACATACCAGCCGTACAAGGTAATTCAGGATTTAGTTCAAAAGAAAAAGCGCTCATCACAGGGAATTATATGATTTATAAATTAGACGCTGGAATTTTACCGCCAACTGTTTCTTTAGAAGAGTTGGATAGTTTGGGAGTGCTGGATTAAAGGAACTTGATCGTCAACCTCATTTTAGCTAAACTCTCTTATTCACAAAGACCAGCTCAAAAATTTCATTCAACAATCGGTTAAGTACTCCATTCATTACCTATATTTGTCCTTTATATTGATGTTATAAAATGAAAATTATCATTACAGGTGCTGGCGCCGTTGGATTTCATCTCGCAAAAATGATGGCTAGCGAGCACCAAGACATTTACTTGATTGATCAAAGCCAAGAACGGTTGAGTCATATTCAATCTAATCTCGATATTTTTACGATTCATGGTGACGCCAAGTCAATCTCTATCCTCAAAGAGGCTAAAGTGGATTCATGCGATTTATTAATTGCCGTTACATCATCTGAAGAAACGAATTTATTGGTTTCTATCCTCGCTAAAAAATTCGGCGCTAAAAGAACCATTGCACGAATTAATAACCTTGAACTGAAAGAACCTGCCAATGCAGAACTTCTGCATTCGTTAGGCATTGATGAGTTGATTGCACCCGTACAATTAGCTTCGGAAGAAATTATTCGACTCATAAAGCGCTCAGTTTTTACAGATGATCATGAATTTGAAGGCGGGAAATTAACCGTATTTGGAATTTCAATTGACGAAAAATCTGAATTGGTTGATGTTTCAATTCAAGACAGTGCTTATTTGAACCCTGATTTATCGTTTAAGCCAATTGCATTGCACCGAAAAGACGAAACGATTATTGTAAATGCTCAAACGATCATTCGATCGCATGATATTATCTATTTCATCTCTAATCCTGACTCAATTGACAATATCATTGAGTTCTGCGGTCAAGAATGTTTTGAGATTAGGAATATTATGATTCTGGGAGGAAGTAGTATTGGATATGAAACCGCCAGTATGCTAGAACATGACTATAATGTGACTTTGGTTGAAAAAAACCGCGAACGTTGTGAGGAATTGGCAGGGCAATTAAAAGAAACACTCGTTTTAAATATTGATGGGAGAAACGTTTCTGCATTGGAATCTGAAGGATTAGCCGACATGGATGCTTTTATTGCTGTTACGGCAGATTCTGAATCGAATATTATGTCGTCTTTAGTTGCTACGAATCATAATGTTAGAAAGACCATTGCACGAGTTGAAAATATCGATTACATCCACTTATCGCAAAACATAGGTATTGATACCTTAATTAATAAGAAAATTATTGCTGCGGGGAATATATTTAAATATGTCCGCAAAGGAAATGTTTCGGCAATTGCTAATTTACACGGCGTAGATGCCGAGATAATTGAGTTTATCGTAAAACCCAATTCAAAAGTTACAAAAAAACCGATTAACCGTTTGCACTTTCCAAGAACAGCCAATATTTCAGGTGTGGTTAGAGATGATGTCGGTTTTATCCCCTTTGGTTCCTTCCAACTAAAAGCTGGAGATATGGCTGTTGTATTTTCTTTGACAGAATCTATTCACAAGATTGAAAAGTTTTTCCAATAAATGTCGAAGCAACTCATCAACGGAAGTGTAACGCTGAATGTAATTGGGAGCTTATTACTCATTATGGGGATATTAATGCTTCCTCCCCTCGCCTTTTCAACTTATTATGGCGAAAACGACTTTTACCCAATTTTATTGAGTTCGGGAATTACTCTTTTTTGTGGTGGATTACTTAAAATTTTCACCCGTAAAAGTAAAGATGCTGAAATTAAAAAACGAGACGGTTATTTAATTGTTACCGCTGGCTGGGTTTCTATGGCCGTTTTCGGAACATTACCTTACTTATTAAGTGGCAGCATTCCTACAATTTCTAGTGCCTTCTTTGAAACAATGTCTGGACTCTCCACAACAGGAGCAACGATTTTAGATAACATTGAAGAAATGCCACACGGCATCCTATTCTGGCGGAGTATGACCCAATGGATTGGCGGTATGGGTATTATTGTACTCACCATTGCTATTTTACCCCTTTTAGGAATTGGTGGAATGGAACTCTTTGTGGCAGAAGCCCCTGGTCCTACTAAAGATAAAATTCACCCAAGAATTAAAGAAACTGCGAAACGCCTATGGGTAATTTATTTATTTCTGACCCTTATTCAAACCACTGCCCTCATGTTCAGTGGTATGGGTTTTTTCGATTCCATTAACCACGCAATAACTACTAATTCAACTGGTGGTTTTTCCACCAGACAAAACAGTATTGCTGCCTTTAATTCTCCATTAATTGAAACTGTTATTGTGATTTTTATGTTTCTGGCCGGAACAAATTTCACCTTACTGTATTTTGGGTTTAAAGGAAAATTTTCGCGCTTCTGGAAAAATGACGAGTTCAAATGGTATATCGGCGCTATATTATTGCTCGTGCTAATACTAACCCCTATTGTTTATTCGCATACCGGACACGGAGTATTACACGCTTTGCGCCTTACTATATTCCAAGTAGTTAGTACCATTACAACCACTGGATATGCCTCAGCAGATTATACCACTTGGGGTTCTTTAGCTACATTTATTTTCTTTCTATTACTGTTTTCAGGAGCTTCAGCAGGGTCAACATCAGGGGGAATAAAAATTGTGCGTATTGTAGTTTTAATGAAGAACGGATTTTTAGAGTTTAAAAAACGTTTGCATCCAAGTGCCATTATCCCTGTTTATTTAAATAAACAAGTGGTGCCAAGTCACATTATCTATAACCTATTGGCATTCATCTTTCTTTATTTGTTTGTTTTTGTGCTCGGCTCTGTTATCATGACTGGAATAGGTGTTCCCAACTTTGAAGTTGCCGTTTCCTCCGTAGCAACATGTTTAGGAAATGTCGGGCCAGGAATTTCGGATATTGGTCCAGACGAAACTTTTTCTTCTATAAGTCCAGCTGGTAAATGGCTTTTATCTTTCCTCATGCTATTTGGCCGTTTAGAACTTTTCACAGTTGCCCTTCTCTTTACGCCGTATTATTGGCGCAGAAACTAAATGCATCTGTTTAGGTTAACAAGTTAGCTTTTATTTTTAACCACATCATACCTTGAATTTGCTTAAATTTGAACAAAATTAATTCCATAAAAATTAACTTGTGCAGCTGCTTGGCAGTGCTTGCAATATCCTCAAGTACATGATGCCATGGGGAAATTTGTTTACCAAAATACGGTCTCTCCTACTTCAAATCAAACACAATTTACGATTGA
The DNA here is from genome assembly GCA_905478225.1 of uncultured Crocinitomix sp. GTDB lineage: Bacteria > Bacteroidota > Bacteroidia > Flavobacteriales_D > Crocinitomicaceae > Crocinitomix. Next base: position 18,048 of record CAJQHR010000057.1, on the reverse strand, counting down.
CCTAAGCGGAAATGCCACCGGTGATTATTTGTTGCACGGGAGCGACTCTAAAAACAGCAAAGTCCAAAAGATTTTTGAGCAGTAAAAATAAAATTCTTCACGAATAATATGAAAGCAGTAAGTTTGACTTACCGCTTTTCTTTTAACTTTGTTTTAAGTGCAACAGCCAAAACAAATACTAAAAGAAATATACGGTTATGATGAATTCAGACCGAAACAGTTAGAAGTTATTGAACACACACTAAGTGGTCAAGATTCAGTAGTAATTATGCCCACCGGCGGCGGGAAATCTGTTTGTTTTCAAATTCCAGCACTAATTTTTAAAAATGTTACACTGGTAATTTCACCGCTCATCTCTCTCATGCGCGATCAGGTAGAAGCCTTAAAAGCAAGCGGCGTTCAAGCAGCATATTTTAACAGCTCCCAATCAGATTTTGATAAACGCCTCATAATTGACGATTGCCTAGAGAACAAAATTAAACTCCTTTATCTATCGCCCGAAACACTCGTGCACGCGTTTGAAAGTTGGTTAAAGAACATTCCCGTTTCGTTTATTGCCGTTGACGAAGCGCACTGCGTTTCCATGTGGGGACATGATTTTAGACCAGAGTACGGACAAATTAAAGCCTTGCGATCACATTATCGCAATATGCCATTTATGGCCTTAACCGCAACTGCGGATAAAATTACACGGAAAGACATATCAACACAATTAGATTTAGTTAATCCGCAATTATTTCTTTCTTCATTCAACCGGGAAAATTTGAACTTGGCCGTGCGTTCTCAGGTTCCAAAAAAGCAAAAAGAAAAAGAAATTATTAATTTTTTACATGCACGTCAAGATGAAGCCGGCATAATCTATTGCCTTTCCCGAAAAGAATGCGAAAAATGGAGTTCTTTCTTAAATTCTAACGGATTTAACGCGAGACACTACCATGCAGGAATGGATAGTAGCAACCGCGAAGCAGTGCAAGATGGTTTTATTAATGATAATTACACCATAATTTGTGCAACCATTGCCTTTGGAATGGGGATTGACAAATCGAACGTGCGTTGGGTTATTCACAATAATTTGCCGAAAAACATAGAAGGTTATTATCAAGAAATTGGTCGTGCAGGACGTGATGGCTTGCCAAGTGACACTGTTCTTTATTATAATTATAGAGATGTAGTTTTACTGAACGACTTTGTAAAAGACTCTGAATTTAAGGAAACCTATCAAGAAAAAATTCGACGCATTTTAAACTATGCGGAGGCTACTTCTTGCCGGAGAAATATACTCCTCTCCTATTTTGGTGAGTTTAATGAGGAACCGTGCAACAACTGTGACGTTTGTAAAAATCCGCCAGAGTTTATTGACGGCAAAACGATTGCACAGATGGCCTTATCGGCGATTATGCGAACGAACCAACAGATTGGAGTGAACTTGCTCATTAATATTTTACGAGGCGCAAAAACAATGGATTTGTTTGATCATGGATATCATAAATTAAAAACCTATGGGGTTGGCAAGGCTCATAGTTTTGTGGATTGGCAGCACTTCATGAATCAAATGATTAATTTGGGATTAATCGAAATTGCTTATGATGATTATTTAAAATTAAAGGTAACCCAGGCAGGAGACGAAATACTCCGGACGAGTAAACCATTTCAATTGTCCAAACCCACTATAGCGAAGAAATCCGAAAAAGCTAAAAATACCAAGAAAGTTGCAGCATCCAATCCTGATGATGCCCTGCTAGATGCCTTAAAAAGCTATCGTAAAGGAGTAGCGCAACAAAATAAGGTTCCGGCTTATGTCATTTTTCATGATGCCACGTTAACCGAAATTGCTTCTCGAAAACCTAAAAACGAATTTGAACTGCTTGAAATTCAAGGTATGGGTAAGGTGAAACTAGATCGTTTTGGTGGGATGATTCTAAAATTGGTGGATGAAAACCGCTCTCCTAATAAAAAGAGCAAAAAATCTACTATTGATGAAACCTTCACTCTTTATCAAGACGGCTTAAGTGTCGAAGAAATGGCGCAAGAAAGAAATTTAAGTCCCACTACCATTTATGGCCACCTCTGCAAATTATATGAGGATGATCGACCAATTGATTTGAATCGTTATGTGACAGAATTTGAGGTTAACCAGGTGAAACAAGCCAGAAAAGCACAAAGAAACACAAATCAACTACGTCCCATTTATGATCAATTAAAAGGAGACGTTGATTTCCATAAAATTGCCCTTGCCCTTACCATCTTATCAAAATACCATTAGTTATGAGCTTGAGCCGAACGACATACCTTTTTATTCTATTGATCAGTGTTGTATTTATTTTGATCATTGGTAAACACCTCTTCATTCCGCTAGTTTTGGCCTGCTTAATTTGGTTTTTGGTGAAGGACTTACGCCTGATGATTCAAAAAATTCCATTCATTGGACCAAAAATGCCGCGTTGGCTGTTGAATTTGATTGCAGTAGGTCTGCTCTATATTGCCCTTGCCTTTATTGTGAATTTGCTCATAAATAATATTACTGAGTTGCAAAAGACGGAAAACATGACCAAATATGAAGATAATCTCATCATATTGAACGCTAAAATTAACGATCAATTTGGATTTGATATTCAGCAAATGTGGAACGACAACGTTGGCGTTAATAGTATTGATCTCAATGCAACTATGGAGAGGTTAGTCAATGCCCTTTCGTCATTTCTTGGCAATATTTTTATGATTGTTTTGTACTTGCTTTTTTTGTTATTGGAAGAATCAGCATTTGGCGCAAAAATTTTGTCAATTTCTCCTACAAAAGAGCGGCAACATGAAATTTCAGCAACCTTGACACAAATTGATAAATCAATCAGTAAGTACATTACGCTAAAGACCCTTTTAAGTCTAACCAATGGAATTTTAAGCTATTTCATTTTTAGTCTTGTAGGGCTGGACGCTCCAGTTTTTTGGGCGTTTTTACTTTTCTTATTGAATTTCATCCCTACAATTGGAGCTTTAGTGGGCACACTTTTCCCTGCAGCCATGGCTGTTTTACAATTCTCTGATCCTATATGGGCGCTCGTAATTTTGGTTGGTGTGGGCACAATCCAGGTCATTAATGGAAATATTGTTGAGCCAAGACTATTAGGTAACTCCCTCAATGTAAGCTCACTTGTTGTTATTTTAGCCTTAGTTTTTTGGGGAACAATTTGGGGAATTACAGGTATGGTTTTGAGCGTAATTATCACAGTTATTCTTGTGATTCTGCTAGGTCAATTTGAATCGACTAAAAACTTAGCCATTCTGCTTTCGGCAAAAGGTGAATTGGATAATTAGCGCATGTATAACGACAGAGTCGACAACCTTACCTTGCTAAATTGACAAGGAAATGTGTAACTCGTTGGCAACTAAGAACAATCATTAATAAGCAATTTATCATCCATTTTGCAAACCTAAATTTAAATCGATTCTTTTTAAAATTGGATTAACCATCTACCGCACAATTATTCATCTTTTAAATGATTTCAAAGGGTATCTCCTGTATCATTTGTAATAAATTTTCTTAGCTTTAGGAAAAATCAATTTTAAATTTCTAAAATGAAACGTTTTATCTATTTATTAACTTTTACTTTCTCTTTTCTATTAATTTCTTGCGGAGGTGATGTTGCAGACAATGCTGGAGATGACACGGTTGAAGTAATCGATTCATTAGCCGATAATTCCGATCAAAAAAGTTGCGACATGACTCAATGTGACAAGACGGATTGTGATTCAACAAATTGTAACCTCGCTGATTGTAATAAAAAGTGCAGTAGTTACGAAGTATGTCAAAAGGAAAGTTGCGAAAAATTCGGTTGTACCGAAACAGAGGGTTGCACGGACGAATGTAAAGCGAACATGGCCAACTGTGACCCAGGGAAATGCACAAAAATGCACAACGAATCTACCGATACAGCCTGCGACGCAGCAGAATAAGAGACTTTTATATATGAACCTAAAACATCTCTTTAACCTGTGTTGTCGAGATGTTTTTTTACTTTAATTTACAGTGAACACAAAAGAAGAAATAGTCAGAGATTGGCTCACACGTTATACCGGCACTGCCTTGGAAGATTTTGGCGAATACATTTTGCTCACGAATTTCAATAAATATCTTGAGATTTTTGCTGACATGTATTCAGTGCCAATTAATGGGCAAGACAAAGCAATGCCAAACGCCACAGCTAATGGAATCACATTTATTAACTTTAGCATGGGAAGCGCTAATGCAGCAACCATAATGGACTTATTGAGTGCAATATCTCCAAAGGCATGTTTGTTTTTAGGGAAATGTGGCGGTTTAAAGCGAAAAACGGAAATTGGTGATTTGATATTACCCATTGCAGCAATTCGTGGAGAAGGAACATCAAATGACTATTTTCCACCAGAAATACCTGCACTGCCCGCATTTACATTGCAAAGAGCAGTCTCTGCTGCCATTCGCGATTTTAAACGTGATTATTGGACTGGTACAGTTTATACAACCAATAGGCGGGTTTGGGAACACGATCAAGAATTTAAAGACTATTTACGAAAAACACGTGCCATGGCTATTGACATGGAAACCGCAACCCTTTTTATTACTGGTTTTTCAAATAAAATTCCTACCGGTGCACTATTACTCGTCTCAGACCAACCTATGATAGCTGAAGGTGTAAAAACCAGCCGCAGCGACGAAAGTGTTTCAAAGAACTATGTGAACGAACACATTGAAATTGGAATAAAATCTTTGGAAGAAATCAAGAACAACGGAACTGCTGTTAAACATCTCAGGTTTCCGTATTCAGAAGAATAAATACTATTGTTTTTTTAATTGCACCCAAATTATCCCAACCTGGACAAGCAAGACATTACATATAACAGCAATTATGAATTGAGTCTCCCCCTAGAAGAGTATAGAGAAGGCATGCTTATTAAGATGGCAACACGCATTACTGTGTTCTTCATGTTTACTTTTATAACACTAATTGTCACATTCTTCAATGACGAATTTAGCTCATTAATGGGCTATGTCGCAGCATTAAGCATTTCTATGCTAATGTTAATCCATCTTCGGCTTTATCGAAAGCCGAAAACAGTTTTTGCGATATACGGAATTGTAGGTTCATTAATTTCACTATCCTCCTGCTCTTTTATTCTCGGAGCCACACATTACGTCGATTTTATTTGGATAATCGTCTGCACATTTGTGGTATATCTCGGAGGTCATAGAAAGTTGGGCTTAGCCATTTTAATCTTTAACGCAATTGGTATTGGCTACTTTCTTTATTTTAGACACAACATCCACATCAATGTTATCCAAGAATCAAGTAACCTGCAATTGACAGGAGCTTATCTTGAGATTATTTTAAGCCTATTTATTTTGGCGTACCTTATGTACCAATTTATTCATTTTCAGGAATATAATGACAAACAAATCAAACTTGTAAATGCTTCATTGGTCACTCAAAACCAAATTATAGAAAAACAGAATAGTGAAAACATTGCATTGATTAAAGAAATACATCACCGCGTAAAAAACAATCTTCAAATTATCGTCAGCTTGTTGCGCTTACAAAAAAACGAATTACACTCACCAGAATCGCGTGAACATTTTCAAGAGGCAATTAACCGTGTTTTAGTGATGTCCTCCATCCATCAAAAGCTTTATCAGCAGGAAAATCTGAATAATGTTAAGTTGAAAATTCGAACTTGAATTTGCTGATTAATTTGAGTCAAGCTTATTATTTTTATAATTAAGGTCTACTATGAAATCAAGAAGAGAATTTATCAAAATCGGCGCAATTGGAAGCGCGGCACTCATAACCCAAACAGCCTGCGCTTCAGAAAAAGGTGAAGATTTAGAAGAAATTTTAATTCCACCGGTTGCTGCTATTAAACCGATTGTATTGTCCACGTGGAACCATGGCTTGGATGCCAACAAAGCCGCCTGGGAAGTATTGAGCCAAGGTGGTTCGGCTTTAGATGCAGTTGAGCAAGGTGTTCGGGTAACAGAATCGGACCCGACAAACCAAAGTGTTGGTTTAGGCGGATTACCTGATAGAGACGGAAACGTAACGCTAGACGCCTGCATTATTGATCATAACAGCAATTGCGGTGCAGTTGCATTTTTGCAATATATCGAAAATCCTATTTCCGTTGCTCGTAAAGTGATGGAAGACACACCACATGTGCTATTAGCCGGTGTTGGCGCACTCAACTTTGCATTGGAAAAAGGCTTTGAAAAAACGAATTTATTGACCGAAAAGTCCAAACAGGCGTGGGAAAACTGGTTGAAGGACTCCGAATATGAGCCACAAATCAATAGTGAAAATCACGACACGATTGGAATGATTGCCATAGATGAGAGTGGAAATCTATCCGGAGCTTGCACGACGAGCGGAATGGCGTATAAATTACACGGCCGAGTAGGTGATTCACCAATTATTGCAGCAGGTTTATTCCTTGATAATGAAGTTGGAGCGGCAGTCGCTACAGGCGTTGGTGAAGCTGTAATCAGAACAGCTGGCAGCGCTATTGTTGTTGAACTTATGCGACATGGAAAAACGCCACAGGAGGCTTGTGAAGAAGCTGTAGCGCGAATCATGAGCAAACATAAGGATCTCACAAATATGCAAGTAGGCTTTATTGCGTTAAATAAAAATGGTGAATATGGTTGTCATAGCGTTTATGCCGGGTTTAATATTGCTGTAAAACACAATGATTTTGAGGATATGGTTGATGCTCAATATGAATTAGAATGGTAAAGTATCTCTTTGTTTTAAGTGTAATATTCGCTTCTTTCCTTATTAGTTGTAACTCAAATAATTTAAAGGATGATGCCGTGTTTAATGCGGTTGATGTAGACTCTATTCCCCTTATTCCATTTCCTCAATCACTAGAAAAAGGAGAAGGAGTTTTTAAAATGGATGCCGCAGTCAACTTCTTTTACCCCGAAGAATTATCGAACGAAGCTTGCAAGCTAATGATTTCATTAATTGATACTTGCACTAATTCATCCGAACCTATAATTAAGGAACAAGGAACAAAAACTTGCAACTTAATTCTTTCAGATGACTTTAAATCTACAAGCGATAGTCCAGAAGCTTATGAATTAGAAATAACGAGTACAAAGGTCACATTAACCGCTAAAACAAAACTTGGTATTAGACGTGGAATACGAACCTTACTTCAATTTCGCTCAGAAACAATTGGGGTATCAGAAGATGATTTCGCTTACTATCTGCCTGCAGTTAAAATAACGGACTACCCTACTTTTGAGCACCGTGGCTTGTTATTAGACGTTTGTCGTCATTATTTTGAAATGGAGGTTATTCTAAAATATTTAGACGCCATGGAGTACTATAAAATGAATGTCCTCCACCTCCATTTAACTGAGGATCAGGGATGGAGAATGCCCATTGAGAAATATCCGTTGTTAAACGAAATAAGCGCATGGCGGTTAGATACCAACGGTAATAAATATGGCGGATTTTATACCAAAGACGAATTAAAATATATCGTTGAATATGCCACAGCGAGGGATATTACTGTAATCCCTGAAATTGAATTACCCGGTCATTCCCAAGCTGCTTTAGCGGCTTATCCTCAATTTTCTTGTAATGGCGGCCCTATAGAGGTTGTAAACGATTGGGGCGTATTTATAGAGATTTATTGTGCAGGTAATGATTCTACTTTCATTTTCCTTGAAGATGTTTTAACAGAAGTCATGGAAATTTTTCCTTCTGAATACATCCATATTGGCGGAGATGAAGCTCCTAAATTTAGATGGGAACACTGCAGTAAATGTCAAAAACGGATGCATGACGAAGGCTTAGCAGATGAACATGAATTACAATCGTACTTTATTCAACGAATAGAAAGATTTTTGAATAAAAATGGTCGAAAGTTGATTGGATGGGATGAGATTTTAGAAGGAGGCCTCTCTCCCACTGCTGCCGTACAAAGTTGGCGCGGAATGGAAGGTGGTAAACAAGCTGCTGAAACGAAACATGAAGTAGTCATGTCGCCCACAAGTCATTGTTATTTAGATTATGGGTTGGCTTCCATTGATTTAGAAAAAATCTGTTCATTTGATCCTATCCCGACTGATTTGGATGCAGAATATCATCATTTTATTATTGGTGGTGAGTGCAATATGTGGACAGAACATGTACCTGACGAAGCCAATTTGGATTCAAAGGTTTTCCCAAGAATGATAGGCTTAGCAGAGGTGCTTTGGTCCTATCCTAAGAATCGTGATTTTGACGATTTTTATAGAAGACTAAAGCGCCATTACCCTGTTTTAGAAGAAATGGGAATTGATTACGGTTTAGAGACGATTGGGGCAAGTATTGGACAAGAATTTAGCGACTCTGTTGTTTTAATCACACTGGAGAAAAACTTAGCTGACCTAGAAGTGAAATATAGATGGAAAAGTGAATCTAACAAGGCTTGGCTCGGGTATATTGAACCATTTAAGCTAGAAGTGACGGACGCTTTGGAGGTTCAAGCCTATAAAAACGAAGAAGCTTATGGCGAACCTATTGTGCAATCATTCGTTTTCCATCAAGGATTGAACAAAGAGGTTAGCTATACCAACGAATGGAATGAATGGTATACAGGCAACGCAGAAAAGAATTTGGTAGATGGAAAATTAGGCTCAATCGACTTTAGAGACGGGAACTGGCAAGGTTTCTGGGGTAAAAACATAGATGTGACGATAGATTTGGGTGAATTAAAGCCAATAATGTCGGTAGGCGCGAACTTCTATCAATACGCTAATTCATGGATTTTCTTTCCAAAAGAAATCTCGGTACAAATTTCTGAAGATAGAGAGCTTTGGAATCAATTGAGCAAAATGGTGAATGAAGAGAATGACCTTTCCAATAAAAAACACATTAAGTATATGTACAGTAATACACATTACGGTCGAAAGGATATTCCGAAAGCACGCTACATCCGCTTTCAAGCCACAAATGTCGGCAAAGTTCCTGACGGGCATGAGGCTGCAGGTCAAGAAGCCTGGTTATTTATTGATGAAATTATGATTGAATAATGGAGGTTGAAGTTTGCATAGATTCGGTTCAAGGCGCCCTAGTCGCCTCAAAGCATGGTGCAAAACGGGTTGAATTGTGCGCTGCTTTAAGCGAAGGCGGATTAACGCCAAGCCTTGGAATGATTGAAGCATGCGTAAAAAACACAAGCACGGAAGTTTTTGTAATGATTCGCCCAAGCGCTGGCGGATTCAATTACAATGAAGCTGAATTAGAGCTCATGGAACGCGATATAAGAGCAGCAAGTAGTGTTGGAGCGCATGGAGTTGTGTTTGGCGTGCTAAACGGCTTAAATGACGTAAATATTAAAGCCAATATATTTTTAATGGAAACAGCCCTAGAATTAAAACTAGGCACCACCTTTCACCGCGCTATTGATCTTTGTCCGAATCCTCCCAAAGCGCTGGAGGATCTTATCAATTTAGGATTTGATAGAATTTTGACCTCAGGTTCGGCGCCAAATGCACTTAGCGGATTAGAAAACATCAAAAAACTAATCAATACTGCAAACGGCCGAATTGAAGTTATGGCGGGTGCCGGCATAAATGCGGGAAATGTGCTTCAGATTGGGGAATCAGGCGTTGATGCGCTTCATTTTACAGCTAAAAAGTTGGCAGATGAAAAGCTTGAATTGGATATGGGACCGAAGTATATTGTTGACGAAGAGAAGATTAGCACAATCGCAAATATCATTCTCTAAAACTGATAACCAATCCTAAAACTTGGTAAGGTGACCATATAAACTGAGGGCGGAATATATGACGATAAAGAAAGGAAGTCTCCTATCCGCGGTTTGGTTTTAGTCAGCTTGAATGCCGCATCTATTCCAACCAATAAACCTTCTTTAAATATGTATGAGAGGTCATACTGCAATTGACCACCTAATAAATAATATCGATTATCAACATCAAAATACCAGGCCATTTGCCCGTTTATAAAAGTACCTGAATAAGACGTCATGGCGCCGTAAAACAATAACCTAATGTTACCGGTAAGACCACTATGCTTTTCTCCGTGTATTCGCAAACCAACCCCTGAAGCTAAGCTCAATTCACGATAAACCCGATCTCCAACCGAGGTTTCAAGACAGTTTGTGCAAAAGTCATTAATCTTATTCTTGCCAATAATGAACTCAGTAGACCAATGGAATTTTTCAAAATATCGATTGTAATAGACACCAACAGTAAACTTCCTTTCAAATGATTCCTGAAATGTTTCGCTCGTTTTCTCAATTTTAAATGGAATTATCCCAACCTCATTAGATTGAGAAAACCCCTTAAAATTCAGTAGCATGAGAAGAATTGTTATCTTAATTTTCAAAGTTTAAAATGGCAATTATTAAAAGCAATAGCCAATGCTCAATTGAGGCGCAACTATTCCGCCCCAATTTCTTCTTATGAAAGAATCATTAAGAAATGGATATACTTTTTTGCTCCATGCAGCGCCTATTCTAAATGAATAATCCAACCTAAAAACAAAATTTGAGGAATGATAATAAGCTCATCCCGTTTCAAAAGCGCCGCCAATAAAATAATGACGTCGATTACTAGAACCACCAGCACCAGAGAAGCCGCCCTCGTATCGAATTAAGTAATATGTTGCCATACCAGTTGCTTTTAGTCGCAATGCAGGCTGAAAATAACCTGATCTAATAGGAATGTACCACTGTTTTCCAAACCCTAGATGGAAGTTTAATTCTTCAAGAATTTCGGTTCCATAATGATGGTCAGCACAAGAATTGCAGCGATCATCAATGCTATTTTCACCATATTCAGCCGCTACAAGCCAATGAAATCGCTCGAATGAATGCTGGTAATAAAGCCCTATGAGAAATTTAGGCTCAAAATGATTATTGAGCGATTCAGCATTTTTCTCAACTTTAAATGGAATGACCCCAATTTCGTTGGACTGCGACAAACCAATGAATGTCAAAAGAATAGATAAAATAGTGAGGTTAATGCGCATATTATAAATATATGTCAAATTACTTTAAAAGTAACCCATTCTAATAATAAAAATTGTATTCCATAGCTCGCCCTATCCAATTAAAAAAACGTAACTTAGATCAATGTTTAAATTTCACCCTTTACTACTCTTAGCTCTATTCAACGTAGTATTTAGTTCAACTGGATACAGTGAGAATATTATCCCGCTAGATACAGGTTGGAGATTTAAAAATGTGACCGCTGATCAATGGAATCCGGCGACTGTTCCTGGCGTTGTGCATTTGGATTTATTCGATAATGGAATAATCAAAGACCCTTATGAAGGGAATAACGAAATTACGCAAAGATGGATTGAGTTTGAAGACTGGGAATATAGCACAACAATTATTGCGGATGAAAAATTGCTGCAACAAGCACATGTAGAATTGGTTTTTGAAGGATTAGATACCTACACCACTATTATACTCAATGGCATAGAAATTCTAGTCACAGATAATATGTTTCGTGAATGGACAGTAGAATTGAAACCACACTTAAACCTAGGGAACAACGAATTAACAGTCATATTTCACTCCCCCTTAAATCTGAATAAGAAAAATGTAGAGAATAGTCCTTACGAATTGCCCGCAGCTAACGAAACGGTTTATTTAAAAGTGTCTCCCTATACACGGAAAGCAGCCTATCATTTTGGTTGGGATTGGGGGCCTCGTTTTGTCACGTCAGGAATTTGGCGCCCCGTTTACTTGAAAACTTGGAATACTTTAAAAGTGAATGACATTACATACACCACAGCAAAAGTTTCAAGTAATGAATGGCAGATTGATTTTGATTTTGAAATCGAGTATGATCTCGATCAAGCGGGAAGTTATGACTTAAGAATCGTAGATAAAAACTACAAAATTCAACTGACTAAAGGGACAAACTTAATTAAACAATCAGTTCAACTAAACACCTTTGCATACTGGAATCCAAAAGATTATGGGAATCAATGGAAATGGGAAGGTGATTTTATGATCTCGACTGCCTTCACACTATTAGCAAAGGGAAACTTAAAGGCTGCTTTTCGAGAAATAGAGCTGGTTAATGGACCCGATTCAATAGGCACTTCCTTCTACTTTAAAGTAAACGGCAAACCATTTTACGCCAAGGGAGCTAACTATATTCCGCAAGACTTATTCCTGCCGAGAGTAGATTCTGCGCGTTATGAAAAACTGATTCAACAAGCTGTGGATGCTAATATCAATATGATTCGAGTTTGGGGAGGCGGAATCTATGAAAGTGATTACTTCTATGACCTTTGTGATGAACATGGCATATTAGTTTGGCAAGATTTTATGTTCGCCAACTCCATGTATCCCAATGATCCGTCTTTTATTGACAATATTACCGCGGAGGTAGAATACAATGTAAAACGTCTGCGCAACCACCCTTGCATTGCCTTATGGTGTGGGAATAATGAAATTGAAGTCGCTTGGGAAAATTGGGGCTGGCAAAAGCAGTACGGTTATTCTAAGGAGGACGAAACCGAAATTTGGAATACATACACGAGCATTTTTCATGAATTGATTCCGCAAACCTTAGAAAAATTGAGCCCGAACATTGATTATGTGCCCACTTCTCCGTTAAGCAATTGGGGGAAACCTGAGAATTTCAACCATTCGTCCATGCATTATTGGGGCGTTTGGCACGGCAAAGAACCAATTGAGAACTTTGCCAAAAATGTAGGACGCTTTATCGCAGAATACGGCTATCAATCCTTTCCTAACTATGCTACTTTAGCCAACGTAATTAAAGAGGCCGACCTAAACTTGGTTTCTGAAGTCATGAAAAATCGCCAAAAAAGCTATATCGGCAATGGAATTATTCAGAAGAACGTAATCAAATACGCATATGAGGAAGTTGATTTTGAAGAATGGGTTGAACTAACGCAATTGGTGCAAGCACATGCATATGGCTATGCAATTAGGCAGCACCGCATTCAAACGCCGCATTGCATGGGCACACTGTTCTGGCAACTTAACGACTGCTGGCCTGGACCATCATGGAGCGTCATTGATTATTATGGAAACGAAAAAGAAGCTTATTCAGAAGTTCAAGACCATTACAAACCAATTATAGCCTCATGCGAAATGGATGGCAATAATCTTGTTGCAACACTGGTCAGCGATCGGCTAAAAACTACAGAGGTCAATCTAATAGTTTCGGCTGAAAATATGAAAGGCATGACTGCGACCATTTACGAATCAAAAACAACGCTTAACCCCTTGAAGCCGCAAGAATTTTACTTAATGACACCAAAAAAATTAATCCGAAAACTTTGCAAGCAAAAAGGGCTTTCTCACTTTACCATCACAATTAAAGAAGGTTTAACCACAATTTTTGAAACGAACTACTACCCTTCGAGTAATGCAACGGTAAATTTTCCGAACTCGCGTGAATAGCCAATTCTTATAATTGGACCCTTCGACAACATTTCGACAAGCTCAATGCAGCAATCAAGGCAACGCATTTAAAATCACACATTGAACATTGAAATTACTCATTTAAAATTAATTACTCCAACGTCCACTCTGCCACATCCTGTGCTTGCTTCATGGCTTTTTTCAAATAGGCACCAGAAGAAATAGAAATGGTAACAAAAAGCATGAAGAAATAGGTCCCTGCCAAGGTTGAAGCCCCCGTATCTATTCCAACCTCCATATTAGAAAAAGCAAAAATGGCTAAGAAAATTGCCGAGACAAAAACATCTGCCATACTCCATTTTCCTAATGATCGTATAACGCGGTACCTCTTTAAACTTCGTTTTTTATGCGGTGCTGCAAGGATGCGAAGCGACAAAAACAATTTAAAGGCCGGAAAGACAATACTAAAGCCGATCAAAATAAGAGCCACTAAGAAATTACCGCCCGTATAGAGAATGGAGATAAGCTGAAGAATAGACTTGTTTTGATAGAAGTAGTATGTTCGCCCATCTACCGTGCGCTCAATATCAAAGATTCTCATATCAAATCCTAGAATATCTACGCCGGTATAATCAGAAACAGGCACTTCAAAGGTTAAATCTTCGCTATAAGCCATTATTTCTAATAAAGGTGCAGATAGTCCTAAATAAAGGAAAGAAAGCGAAGCAAAGATGGAAACAAAGCCATAGGCCCTATAATTCACCTCAGCCCCTTTATAAACGATCACATTTGACAATCCATATATCGCTACAAAGACCAAAAGTAATAAGCCATAAAACAAAGCCCCATTATAATCTGCCTTTGCCTTCACCTCTAACTCCTGCCATGTTTTCACCATTTCATCCCCGACATTGGTCAAAGGCACCCACTCCCATCCATTCAACAAACGTTCCTCAAAATTCAATTGCTCCGAAATATGCGTCTGCTTATCCTTATAGTCGTTAAGTTTACCCTTAATGAAAATCGACAAAAATATAACCCCAACAACTAGAACAACGGTAGAGACAATCAGGTATTTAAATTTTTTCATAACTCTTGGGTTTTGAAATTATTAGCAAGCGCAAACTTATCCTGCTCTGCAGCAATAGCATTGAACAACTCCGCTTCTTTTACAGCGAATTGCTCGTCATAATCAATCACTTTATATTCCTCATCTCTCGATCGATCCTCGGCGCCTTTTTCTAATAAAGGCAAAATTTTCGCAAAGCCATTAGCTAATTCATGCTTATAAAACTGAATCAAATTTAAAATAGCTAGACGGAAGGGTTTTCCTCCTTCATAATCCTCCATATTTTCCACATCCTTAGCTTTTAAGCTGATATCAAAGGTGGCATTATCATAATTTTGCTTTACAGTAGCAGGACCAGACAGAAAAAGGACATTGATTTGATCATAGACATGCTGCTGGATTAGCGAGAGTTCATTGCTAAAATCAACAGAACTTAAACGATCTTCATTCAAATCATATTCAATGATTCCATCTGCAATAGTATCTGATAGTTCATAAGGATTGTCGGGACCAGTAGTTTCTACGTCTTCGCTACAAGACAGCATTAAGGCTGCGATCAGCAGGCTGCAAAAATACTTCATTTCTTCGGTTCTAATTAATTCTTGACTTGTGTGAAAACATCCAATTTGTTTCCAATCGCATCTGAAATTACGAAAAAATATGTTCCACGTTCCATTTCTGGTAAAGTAATTGTGGATTCGATTTGCATTTTAGTTACTTGTCGACCCGTTAGATCCAAAACAGTAAGCCATCCATCCTCTATTCCATCAATGTGAACAGTGTTGTTGAATGGATTAGGATAAATTGAAATTGGGCTTGATGCAGCGGCCTCGTTTTCTTCAATTGAGACAATGGAAAAATCGGTTACTGAAAAATTATCAAGTCCACCTTCCGTCACATTTTCTGTTTCAACATAATCACTTAAAATCAATAACATTTGCATGTTTGCCGTTTTTGTAATGAGCGGATTAACTTGAATTGATACCGGATTCCATTGACTCATAGGCAATCCTCCATTATAATGTTGATCAATTAGAATAATATCTCCCAACCCGTTTAAAAGGTAAACTTCTAATGTATCATCAGGGTCGGCACCATACTTGCAAAAGAACCAGGCGGAATAATTGACATAAGGATCAGCAATATCGGTCAGGTCAAACACTGGAGATAATAAAAGTACTTCACCATCATTCACTTCTTCTGAATTAGAAACAGTTGTTCCATTCCCAGTCATGAAAGCATATTTACCACAATCAAAACCAATGTCGTTTGGTGGATTTTGAAAAGATCCATCTCCACCTTCAACACCCACTGGAATTTCACGTTCCCAATGTCCACGAGCGGCAGTACCAGTAGCAGACCAGCCAAAGTCAAATGTAAAATCATCTGAAATACCTTGATCAATGTATACGATTATCTCTGTAGTTTCGTCTGTAATCATGGTGTCCATAAAACAAACAGTTTCATAACCCCACTTCCCTGCGTAAAACTGATAATTATCTTGATAATAAAGCGGAATCTCTACTTCACCATCCGCACTAGTCACGCCTTCATGATCAATATACGTATGTTCTAACAAAACACTAGCATCTTCAATTGGAGCAAAGGTTGTAGCGTCTAATACTTGAACACTAATCGAAAATTCTGGAATTTTTTCCAAAATCACGTCTTGCTCAATCACCGTTCCGTTTTCAAAATCAATTGAAATAGTTTGCGGAAAATACAACACTTTAAAATAGGTCACATCTGTAACGCCCTCCCATTCAAC
This sequence comes from uncultured Crocinitomix sp., assembly GCA_905478225.1. Classification (GTDB taxonomy): domain Bacteria; phylum Bacteroidota; class Bacteroidia; order Flavobacteriales_D; family Crocinitomicaceae; genus Crocinitomix. The sequence goes on along the minus strand of CAJQHR010000057.1, from coordinate 1,813 downwards.
GCCCGTTGCATAATCACCTAATACATTTGAAGCGTCATTAATCGCCGTGCCATCAATCGTAACATCTACATTGTTTAATGCCGTTCCTATTCCTAATTCTGTAATATTCCCTTCCAAATAACTTCCTTGATGTTCCGCAACTGAATAAATCAACAACCCTTCTTGTCGATCGCTGGCAACAATATTTCCAGACGCAAAAAATGGATAGACACCCCAACAGCCATCTGTCGTTGGGGACGATAAGGGCGAAGTGTCGAAATTAGCAACCTCAATCATATTATGCGGATTAGTTATATCATGAATGACAATGCCATCCGTATAATACGAGGTGTATAAATAATTTCCAAGAACATGCGAGTTATGCGGCACAATATCATTCCCTGGTGAGGATTGAATTTTATCTAACGATTTAATCGCAGCAGGATCAGAGACATCAAAAGAGCCAATATAACCATCTGCTACCTCATCTGTAGTAAACACAAAATCACCATCTTCAGACGCCCAAATGTTGTGAGCAAAATTAGTAGGTGTAATAGCAGTACCTAGCATGACAGGACTTGTTTTGTCAGTCAAATCAACCACGCTAAAAATTCCTTCATAAATATGCGCGAAATAGCCCGTATCATTCTTTACATATCCGTCATGCACATACCAAGGATCAAAAACACCCACTTCTTCAGGATTCATTGGGTCGGTATCGACATCCAAAATAATAACTCCGCCGTTTCCTCGGCCTGCGCCAAAAATATAAACGTAACCGTCGTCTTGATAAAGGTTGTGCGCAGATTCCCAAAGATCATCATCCGGTCCATTATAAATAGTTACGGGTAAATCCGTATCGCCAGGCAAACCTGATAAATCAATAATCATTAATCCTTGCAGGGCTTCCGTTGTTACATAGGCATAATCACCTCGTGTTTTTAAATCGCGCCAAATGGAATTTAAGCCTGGAATCCAAGTTACCTCAACTGGACTAGTTGGATCGCTTACATCTACAACTGAAACACCATCCTCTGCACCTACCAATGCGTATTCGTTTCCAAACTCATCTGTATATCCCCAAATATCGTTCAAACCTGTTTCATGAACTTCTGGAATGTCTAAAGATCCCAATTCAGTCATATTCAATTGACTAAACCCCGAAAAGGTGACTAAAAATAGTATGATTGAAGCAAAAATGCGCATATAAAAGTATTTTCTATAAAATTAGAACTTATTCCGCAATCCATCAATGCTATTCATCATAGTTTTCAATGATTTATCCAATTGAGGTACAAAACTACTTAAATAACGTATTTGGCACGTGAAAGGTTGGAATTCTTCGAAGATATGAGAGGTTAGATGCGCCGCCATAAGCTTTTGTCGAACGTTTAGATGCAAAAAATTGAAAATTATTCATTGCACATTGATAGTTGCAAATTGATAATTGTAAATCGAAAAAAACTATTTTTTCGATTTAATAGCTTCCCATGTTGAATACATAGATTCTTGCGAAGGACGATTTGCTTCAACTTCGCGTAAAGGCGCTACCTCTTTTAAGGTTGATTTACATTCACCGGGTAATGCTTGATACAGTGCAGTGCCTAATGACTTCCATTTTAGCATTTCATCTGAGACTTGTTTGATGATTTTTGCTGGATTGCCAGCCACTAAACTCCGTTTTGGGATACTCATTTTAGCCGGAACAAAACACAAAGCCCCAATGATACATTCATCCTCAATAACAACATCATCCATGATAACGCTGTTCATTCCGATTAAACAATTTTCTCCAATCGTTCCCCCATGAAAAATTGCACCATGACCAATATGA
>CAJQHR010000056.1 GCA_905478225.1 uncultured Crocinitomix sp. | reverse complement strand
CATAATGGAAAAGTCGAAAGATCTCACTTGACAGACAAGAAAGAGTTTTACCAGCTCTTGACTTACAAAGATGATGTAGATTTAAATAAAAAGTTAAAGCAATGGGAAGAATTTTATAACTTCGGCAAACCTCATGGAGCTTTTAAAGGAAAAACACCCTATCAGGCCTTGAAATATCGCTTAGAAAAATAAGAATTCAGTTCCATTTTAGTTGAAGTACCACATATTGAACCAAACAAAGTATTCACTCATTATGGGAAAATTTTCAGCCATTTTCGTTCCTATATTAGCAAAAGCTGGAATAATTGAAATGGGTAAAATCCACATGAAAATATGAACAAAGTGATAACCTATGCTTCCATATTGTTTAAGATAAGGGAAATTTTTGATTCGCTCAGATTTTCCTTGAAGCGCAGTTAATTCTTGCAGCATACCTTGTAAATTGAGCAAGGAGAAATCCCACAATTTCCCTTTTCGTCCAAATTAATACACTCTTAAATGGAAACCTCCTTTGTACATACATGCTTTTTCTTTTAAAATTAATAGAAACTAAGAGAAAAGGATTAGTTCCCCATATTATTTTGTGATCACATTTGCAATGCTATATGGGAGGTTATTTCCCTACTTCGCTTAACAACTTCACCTGTTTACCATGCTGAATAACCATATTTGGAGTTCCGTTAAACTCCGTAATCATTCCCGTGAAGCAAACTTCCTCGTCCTTTAAATACACCTCCGGCTGATAATCAAAATTCTGAATACTGGATTCAAAAATGGTAACTGAAAAAATTTGATTGGGAAATTTTTTATCCAGATCAATGAAAACATGGCCTTTTGCATGTTTTTTAGTACTCACCACCTCACCACACACAGTGCGTTTCTTTTCATTTCCAATAAATACTTGAATACCTTCCGTATTCAGTGTGTTTTTAGGCAAACGTTTTCGCGCAATTGCTACCAAATCTCCTCTTTCACTGGCTGGCAACCAAAACTGATAGTCGTTTTTTGATTCAATTTCATTTTCTACTTCATCTGCCAAGTTGGGAAAAAAATCAAACCCCAACAGTGCCTCTGCGCTATCAATGCTCACGGAATAAGATTCTATTGGTTTCATTATTTTTTCATTGGGCATGAAATAGGCAATAGCGCGATTATTTTTTTGATCATAGGCCGCCTTAACATAATATTTTGGCACAGAAAGTCCATTTGTGCTGCGCTCAACTTTTAACAAATCATCACTTAGAACTGGCGCTGTTACTACTACTAAATGGGTTTCGTTTCTTATCACGTACTCTCTCAAATTATTCTCCAATTCTGCCCACTTTTCTCGGTTAAAATCACCCAATTGTGGCGACATATTCGAATAAAAATAACTCTCAGATAACGCGATTGGACTCCATCTAAAATCTGCTGAAGGCGCTAAATGTCCGCGATCATAACCAAATCCATCATATTTATAAGTGCTATCATCCTTAAGAGTTTTCAAAAAATAGTCTTTTTCTTGAGCCGTCCCGGTTTTCACCGAATCATCTTCTCGAAAATCATTTGTTCTTGAAACACTGCCATCTTCAATAGCGGGTAGAATAATATGCATAACCCAATTCGCCTGTTCATGCTCCTCATTATAGCTAATCGTCATCCCGTAATGATCAATAATTTCTTGGTTTTGATCTCCATAAGGAGTGCCAATGATCACAATCTCATCTCTAATCCATCTTAACCGAATTAATTCCAATTCCCTATTGAGCTTGGTTTTGAGATGTTCGAGTGAATCGAGTTGACGGTCGATTTTTTCATATGCTGGTCCATCTACCTGTCCATAACAAGCAGATGAAATCATTAATAACGCAATAATGATTTTCATGTAGAGTAGTTTTAAGTAAAGATAACAAACACTTTAGTGTTCTCCATGAAAATCTTCTTCATAATACTCATCACTCGATTCGTATATTCGATCTAAACCATTATTCTCAATTCTATTTTCTTTAAATACAAAGGTCTCATGATCGGAGATTTCTTCTTGCCAAACAGCGCCATCCATATTCGTATAGGCTCTTAATGAGTTATTATGAATGTAGTTGTGTTCAATATAAATTGTACCATTCCCCATATTATCATGCAATCCAGCTAGGCCGCAACCGTTTAAATCGCAATTTATAATAGTGACATTGTAGGCGCGGTCAAAGCCAATAACTCTGCCTGAACAGTTTTGTCCTTTCGGTTCACCGGGCATTAAATGCATCATATGTAAATTGTCGATAACAATATTATTGCCAGTCACCCACATTACGTTGTCGTGCAATTGATCAATTAATAATGAAACACCATCTTCCCCTTTTATAATAATATTATTGCCCGTAACCCATAGACCGCGAGCATTCACATACCTGCCTGAGTCTATTATCACAAACACATTATTTCTCTCTTTAGAAAAATATACAAATGGATTTTTTATCTCATGATCATTCCCAATATATAAAGTATCCAAGTCAATAGATTCAAAATGAGTATAGTGTGAAGAGGTCTTCCAATACTCACTATTTTCGCCATATTCAATAGGTAACGTTTCGTCAAAAATCGGTTCGGGTCCTGCCTAAACTGTTACTGCTGTATCTTCTATAGCTATTGAAGTGGATCTTTTATCTTGATCTGAATTTTCACAGGCTATAAATGTGACAAGGTTTGTTATAAGGATGAATTGATACTTTTTTTTCATGTCTATTAGAATTGAATCAACAAGATACTAAACCGCCCTGCAATCCCCTAATTCAACACACATAAATCGAATTCCTTAAACTAAAGATTCGAATGTCCAATTCCCTCACAACCATTCGTCTTAATATCAGGAACGAAACCATAAAATCTTAAAAGATGCAATATTCCATTCGACAACTATTACAATGAGCAAGAACTCTTTTTTAACGCTCTAAAAGCAGTTGATAGTTTAAAAAATTGGTGGAATATAAACTAAGTTTTTTTGAAAAACCGCATAAAATAAAAGGCGACTACTCCGCCAAAAAGGGGTGATAAGATATAGACTGTTAAAAACCCAAAAGACGTTGAAGGAAACGCGGCTTTTTCCCAACCACTTATATAAGCCCATATTCTTGGACCAAAATCACGTGCAGGATTTAAACCTGCTTGGGTATACGGAGCTACAAGTATTATAATTAACATGACTGCTAAACCAATCAAGGGCGGTATTAGATTCTTATTCAAGGTTTTTAATTGTGCGAGCCAGAATATGGCAGTTACGAGTAGAAAAGTTCCTAGGGCTTCCATTCCACATGCTAAGTATACTGAGACCCTTAACTCATCCACATAACCTGGGTTTGGGAAAAATTCACCAAACATCATGGCTGTATTTTGTGATTCTAAACTTCCTCTTATAATAGTGTTTGCTACTTCAAAGGAAGCAATGTCGGTGCTTAATAATCCGTAGAGCAATCCGCCTGCTAAAAACGCACCTATTGTTTGGCTGACGCTATAAAAAGCAAATTTTTTAATTGAAAGCTGACCAGCAAAAGTCATGGCTAAACTCACGGCAGGATTTAGGTGAGCGAAACACCATTTACGACTTGCGAATATGGCTAAAGTCACACCAATTCCCCAAACCAAAGCCACTTCTGTTAAACTGTCTAACCATCCGAATAATATGGTGACACCAACCGCGCCACAACCTATAAAGACCAGGATGAAAGTCCCTATTAACTCTCCTAAATATTCTTTAAAAACAGACATTCTATTTTAGGATCGAGAAAACATAGAACATCTCACTTGCAATTTGAAATGAGCGGTAATCATACATACATGATTGGAGTGCTGTATCGTCAAAGGCTTTCGGATCATCATAACGAATTGGAATGCAGTCTTCACAGCCCACAACAATTGGGCAATTTTCATCCGCATGTGCACAAGTCATTATTGCTGCAAAGTTTTCAGTAGGGTTTGATGCATCTTCTATCAATTTCGAAAAGGCAGTCAAAGCTTTTGAGCTTGCAGAATAAACAACTGAATAATGCGGGTTATCATTGCCCTCACCTTCAATATCGAAGCCAAAACGCTTCAATGAATCAACGACTCTCTTATTCATAGCTGTGACTTCAACACCGCTTGAGTAAGTGCTTGCGTCAATTTTGAAATAATCTGCGGCCACCTTTGCCCAAATTTGTGAGAACTGACTACGGCGCGAATTATGCGTGCATATAAAGTTTAAATGAACAGTATTATTTGCGTTCTTTTTTCGTTGAATATAATCCGATAAGACCTTTAATTCTGACTTTCTTTCCGTAGAAATGGTTTCAAAATCAATTTTATCAATGATTTGCTTTATGGTATGATACATCTATCGGAATTAGCAGCAACCTCCACCAGGTGTACATGTTTCTCCATCACCCAATGCTCCTAACGCTACTTTTACTTTAGTTTCAGGCACACCACAATTGTCTTTTGCTAAGCAATCCGTTGCTTTGGTTGTCAATAAAAAGTTATCGTCTTTATAATCCAATCCATATTTTCCTATTGTAGCTCCTTGATATTCGACTTCAATTTCCAAATCTTCAATATCTAATGCCTTTTCCGAAAGCTCAATAATACTTACCAATTTATCTGGATGCAAGCAGTGATCGTAATCATCAGCTTCCCAAAGCTGAAAACTCACTACTTTCTCTTGACGCAATGTGCCACCACAATCAATAAATCGTTTATCAATTTGACCCACTTCTGTCACGTGAAAATGTCCTGGCACTAATTGCCCATCTGGAAGTTCAAATCCAATTGCAATTTTAGTTTTTAAGATGTCTTTAAATGTTGAAAGTTTCATTGGTTTTATAGTATTTAGTAGTTAGTCACTTGTTCTCGATACAATTTAAGTTGAATTGCGCTTTACTTATTCAATTTAGATATCTCGAACTGACGTTAACGTCTTGTTTTGTTATTTAGCATTTGATTTTTAGATTTTTTTTCATTTCCTATTCTCTTTTGCCTATGTGCATATTGATTCCCCTTGCCCACAACAACTATGTTGATTAAATAATTCATTAAACGTATTTTTCATATTTAACCAAACTTCTGGATTAATGCAATAGTTCATTGAAACGCCATCAATGGTTCCTTTTATCAAACCAATCGCTTTTAATTCCTTTAAATGCTGACTAATCGTAGCTTGCGCCAATCCCAATTCAGAAACCAAGTCCGAATTAATGCAAGCATTTGCTTTTAATAAATGTTGCAAAATTGCAATACGCGCAGGGTGCGCTAGGCACTTTGCCAGCACCGCCATTTCGTTTTGCTCGGTTGTGAATAAATCTCTTTTTGTTAACCCCATAATTAATACATTGCAATATTACGATAATTAAAATTAATATTTACTTTTTTTATTAAAAATTTGGTCAATTAAACCAATTGGTCTTATTTAGTCGCTCAAATGGGATATAAACATAATATCGACGAAATTATAGCAATAGGTTCAGATCATTGGAAAGGGCTTTTTGGAAAAAAAAATTGGGAAGATCTGGCGTTGGAAGCAGGAAAAAATGGTCATGCGCTATACCATTGGCGATTTTGATGGACAAGTTGAATTATTAGAAGGTAAAAACAAGGGATTTATTGGTGGCATCCAGTCTTTTGACTATTATGAGATTAATGAGGGGAAATATGACACAGATGTGAAGTATGACAAACGTTTAAAGTTCGGTTTGGCAGCTTATCATTACTTTTTTGAAATGGCAGCACGATTGCGTGACGCTACACTCATCCAATACGTTGGAGAAGAAACCTTCAAAGGAGAAAAAATGCACAAAATTTTTGCAAGTTGGGGAACCGAAAGAACAAGAGATTATGATCAATATGTTCTTTTTATAGATGAAAAAAGTGGTTTAGTTGAAGGGGTAACACATACAATTAGAGACAGCTATTTGCCCGGCGCTCAACCATTACATAGTTCAACACGTTTTGACGATTATAGAGAAATTGGTGGTGTTATGATTCCCTTTTCTACTACCGTTCAACTTTTTGATTTGAAAGATGACATCAATAAATATTTGCACAAATTCACGCTAGATTCATTTTCGTGGGATGCCGTTTCCGTTGAATCCATTCGCCCGAGCAAATCTATTAGAGCGATTGGAGACGACAAGCCTCGCAAATAAGTTCCAGCCGCCCCGCCACAAAATCAAAACGCCTTGCTACCATTTAAATCAAGGCATTTTACCACTAAACTAGTCCGGCTCTAGGGGACTAAAACTCAAATATAATTCCGATTGTTGGTGTAATTAACGACGAATCGTCTTGCAATAAATCTGGTATTGCATTGGATCCATCTGACTGTAAAGGCAAACCGTCTGTGGTTTCAAAGCCTGAATTATCCGCCAATCTTTTAAAGGTGTAAGTCGGTGGTGCTTGTTGTCTTGAGAACAGCACGTTTTGTAGATCAACATAAAAATCAAAACTCACGTTTTTGTAATTGACAATCTTATCCAATCTAAAATCAAGTTGGTTAAATGTATTCAATCGTTCGGTGTTCAATTGACTGAAATCTAAAATCCCATTCCCAAGTGTTGCAAAATTGGCTTGTGAGGCAGGTAAATTATATGGTGTATATGGAACTCCACCAGCTAACCTATATTTTAATCCCAATTTCCAGCCTTTTCCAAATTTCCATCCCAAAGTTGATGAAAGTAAATGTTGATTGTCCCAAGCGGAAGGAATCAGTTCGCCATCTAATCCAGAATATAAGCTACGAACGTATGTATAGCTCACCACATAAAACAGATTTTTTACTAACTTTTGCTGTACAAATACTTCAAACCCATACGTCTGTCCTCTTCCAATAGACAATAATTCCTCACTGCCAATTGATCCAAATTGTGATCCTTGATTCGCTAAGGAAGAACCATTAGCAACAGATACAGGATAGTTTTTATAGTCTTTATAGAATCCCTCAACCGTAACACGCATTCCTTTGTTTGGTAAAAATTGTGCGCCCAACACATAATGATCCGCTTGAATATAATCCATGGATTGATTGACCAATTGGTCCGATTCATTTCTATATCCCAAAGCCGTGTAGGTTGGAATTTTATAATAAGAACCGATTGACGCAGTTAAGTCAACTTTCTCGGTTAAATGATAAGCGAATGAAAGACGCGGTGAAATAGTCTCTAGCGGATTATTGCCTTTGTCTGTAAAGGAGTTCATATCCGTTCTTAAACCGGCTGAAACTAGTAATTTATCCTTCAAAAAATTCTTTGAGACTTGTGTAAAAGCACCGTATCTAAAAAAGTCGATTTCGCTTCCAAAGTTGATCACCACTTCTGGCACAATGACATTACCATCAATATCTTTTACGGCTGAGGAGAGTCTATTAAAAATATTTGTATTGTATTTGACATACTGACCCATTATTCCAGCTGAAAATTTCCACCCGTTTAAATACTTATTGTAGTCAAAACGGAATTTGTTTTCAATTTCTTGTGAATTAAGACCTAGGTTCCTAAAAGCCTCGTTTTCATATTGCGCATCCTCATATTGGTCTAACTGATTGTCAAACATATTTCGACTGACGGCTATGGTATAAAAACCATTCTCAATTCTTCTTTTTAACGATAGACCAACCGTATAATTCCACTGGGTAATAAATGGCAATGATCTTCTAAAAAACTCACTCTCTGGCGTTGCATTTTTCGTTTCAGCAAAGCTAAAACGATCCACGGCTCCCAACCCAATTGCCGTTAGCGTAGTTTTATCATCAAATCTGTGGGTTACTTTATATTGATAATCTGTAAAGTTGGGACGGATGGGTAAATCAATCAATGTGAATAAAAAATCGAGGTATGAAGCCCTTGCTGAGATTAAATAATCTGTTTTCTTATTTTTCCCTAAAGGGCCTTCAAATGTCAACGAACTTTCTGTAAAACTGGCGCGAATATTACCTGAAAACTTTTCTCGGTTTCCTTGGCGTTGCTTAATGACGAAAGTAGATGCCAAGGCATTGTCATAACGTGCATCAAAAGCTGATGAACTTAACTTCAAGTCTTCAATAAATGAAACGTTTAAAATGCCCTGCGCTCCTCCAGATGAACCCTGTGTTTGAAAATGATTTAAAACCGGAATTTCAATTCCGTCTAAATAATACACATTTTCGTTAGGAGCTCCACCTCTAATAATAATATCATTTCTAGCCGCTCCTCCCGTTGAACCCCCAACACCAGGCAAAGTTTGAACAACTTTTGAAACATCAAAATTTCCTCCTGGATTTGATTTAATCTCTTCTGAGGTTAATTTTTGAACAGACAATGGAGTAACCATATCCGTTGTAATAGCAACAGCATCATCATTAAAAGTCACCTCAACAACATCCAAATCTGTATTGCCTTGCGACATCTCAAAATTGATGGTTTGCGCGTTTCCTGAATTGAGTTCAACATTATATTTAAAAACAATGTCATACCCACTGAAAGAAGCGCGTAAAGTATAAGTTCCTGTTGGGATTTCTAATTTATAGCTGCCGTCAAAATCTGTTGATGTTCCGTAATTTGTGCCCTCTACAAACACTTTCACGAAAGGTAAAGGCGCCTCAGTATTTTTGTCGATTACTGTTCCTAGAATAGTTCCGTTAGTTTGAGAAAACGAAGTCAATGACATCACTAAGGTCAGAAACAATAACACTTTTTTCATAAAATCTTTTTTTCAGTACTATAACAATTTTGTTTTAAATTTGTTCGAACATGTTTTAACTAAAATGCTCATGAACTACGATTGGCTTAAAGATACTGAAAATACACTCATTTACGTAGGTGATGCTATGTGCTCATGGTGCCATGGCATTGCTCCTAGATTAGATCAATTAAGAAGCGATCATCGTGAACTGATTTTCAAATTAGTTATGGGTGGATTAAGACCGCATAATACTGAAAAAAGCAATTGAGATGGCGGACTTTTTAAAGTCGCACTGGGTGGAAATTGAAGAAAGAACCGGCCAACCTTTTTCACATGACATCCTGAAAGACCCTGATTTTGTTTATGACACAGAACCAGCTTCAAGAGCAGTAGTTGTAGCAAGAATGATGAATCCTGAAATTGAGTTTGATTTTTTCAAGGCTGTGCAAATGGCATTTTATCGCGATAATTTAAATACCAATAAAATTGAAACTTATTTGCCGTTGGCTGATGAATTTGGATTGGATCGTGAAAAGTATCAGGAACTGTTCGAATCGACCGAGTCTAAAAAACATACAAAAGGCGATTTTCAATTATCTCAGCAAATGGGTGTTAAAGGTTTTCCTTCCATAATCATAAAAAAGGATGGAAAATTTACCTTAGTTGCGAATGGATATCAAAAAGCCGAAAACATCAACAAAGTAATTGCTGCAATTTAAAAAAATGCTCGTGTTAGACCCTGATTTATAAAATGATTTTTTAATTTAACACATCCAAATGAAAAATTATGATCGATTTAACAGAAGAAGAAAAAGAAAAGAAAAGATTAGCAGATATTCAAGTTGAAATTAAAGCTGCACGGGCAAGATTAGAAGAAGGAAATACCCGATTTATTGCTGATAAGTTGGATGGACAACTTCAAGATAGTGCACGAAGAGATCATTTAACCGGTGGGCAAAGCCCATTTGCTGTGATACTAAGTTGCGCTGATAGCCGCGTAGTACCTGAACTTGCGTTTGATACAGGTTTAGGTGAATTATTTGTACTGAGAGTAGCTGGAAATGTTGCGAATACATCAACTATTGCAAGTATTGAATATGCCGTTGCACATTTAAAAACGAGAGTGATTGTTGTGATGGGACACGAAAGTTGTGGTGCAGTTGGTGCTGCCATTGACGGCGGAAATAACGGACATAATTTAAATCATTTGTTAGCACACATTACGCCAGCTTTATTTGCGGCGAAAGATGGTGATACTAAAAATGACATTGTAAAATCCAATGCCAAATTAAACGCGATTGAATTAAACGATCGTTCTTCAATTATATCAAATGCCGTTGCCGGTAAAGAATTGGAAATTTGGTCAGCATACTACAACCTAGATTCAGGTAAAGTAGAATTTCTCTAGTCAAAAAATAATTTACGAAATAGCCGCATGAACCTGCGGTTATTTTTTTGTTATTTTTTAGCACTTACTTACTAATAAGTAAGTATATTTACAACAATGCTTCCTACGCGAAAAAAAATTGTTGTTATTGCGGATCAATTGATTCGAAACAAAGGCTATAATGCCTTCAGCTATGCAGATATTGCGTCCAAGCTCAATATTAAAAATGCAGCAATTCATTATCATTTTCAATCTAAAGCCGTTTTAGGGAAGGCGGTTATTTCAGCTTCTCGAGAAAAATTCATGAAGAATACAACCCTTTGGAGTCGCTATTCATCTTATGAGCAGGTGGCTTTATTTATTGATATGTATAGCAATAACAGCAAAAACAATTGCATCTGCTTTATGGGGGCTTTGGGTTCCTCATTCAACACTTTACCTGAAGAAATGCAGCAAGAATTATCAGATGCGCATGATGAAATTACAGTTTGGCTAATTAATACATTGAAAGAAGGTAAAATTAATCTTGAAATAGATTTTGCCATGACCGCCGAGGAAATGTCAGACCTCATCACTTCAGGAATGCTGGCATCATTGATTCTAGATCGCGTTTCAAAAAATGCCGTTTTAGAAAACGTTAAGAAAACACTATTAACAGAAATTGAAAAAAAGAACTAAATGTTTAATAAAAGAGTTGTAATAACAGGATTAGGAGCTATTACTCCAATTGGCACGAATATCGATACCTTTTGGGAAAATGCCGTAAATGGCGTGAGCGGTGCAAAAGACATTACGAAATTTGACACCGCAAAATTTAGAACAAAATTCGCCTGTGAAATTCAAGATTTTGACCCAACAATTTACTTGGATCGGAATGAGATTAAACGCACCGATTTATTTACAAAATATGCCCTTCATGCCGCCTCAGAAGCTATGGCAGATAGTGGGTTGGATGTTAGCAAAATGAATCCTTTTGACATTGGCGTTATTTGGGGATCTGGACAAGGCGGAATGACAACTTTTGAGGAGGAAATGAAAACGTATCATGAAAATGACCGCACACCGCGTTTTTCACCATTCTTTATTCCTAAAATCATTACGAACATGGCGTCTGGAATGATCTCGTTGAAATTCGGATTAATGGGGATTAACTACAATACAATTAGCGCATGCGCCACGTCAAATACGGCATTAATGGATGCGTTTAATTATATCCGCCTGGGCAAAGGAAAAGTTTTTGTTACTGGTGGTTCTGAATCGCCAATTTCTGAAGCCTCTATCGGTGGATTTAATGCCTTGCGCGCTATGTCGACCAGAAATGATGAACCCACCCTTGCCTCTCGCCCATTTGATTGTGACCGAGATGGCTTTGTGATGGGTGAAGGAGCTGGAGCATTGATTGTCGAAGATTACGATTACGCCCTTGCACGTGGTGCTCATATTTACGCTGAAATTGTAGGGGCTTCTATGACGGCGGATGCTTATCATATGACCGCCAGTCACCCAGAAGGTTTGGGCGCGACAAAAGCCATGGAAATTGCGCTAAATGAGGCGGGGTTAAATCCTGAAGATGTGGATCATTTAAATTGCCATGCTACCTCAACACCTGTTGGAGATGTAAGTGAAATTAAAGCCGTACAAAACGTTTTTGGCAATGAACCAACTAATTTAGTGTTGAGTGCTACAAAATCTATGACGGGACATTTACTCGGAGCGGCTGGAGCGATTGAGGCCATTCTCTCCATTAAAGCCATAAACAACAACATCATTCCGCCAACGATTAATGTGGATAAAGTGGATGAACGGATTCCACAAAAAATGCGCATTGCAAAAAATTCGGCAATGGAAACCAACGTAAACGTTGCCATGAGCAATGCATTTGGGTTTGGGGGTCACAATGCTATTGTGATTTTTAAAGGAATTTAATCAAACTAAGCGTTTGATCTAATTGACTGAAGCGTTGTGTTCTACTACTTTCAATAATAATTCACGACTGCCCGAATTGATCAATTTTAGAAATTTATCCTAAGCGGCATTACCTTTCAAGGCTTTCAGAAATCGTCCGTTTGAAAATTTAATAATTTTACCCGTTGCACCAATTGAAAAACTATGGGTTTTTGAAAGTGCATTCGGACTGTTTTCCCATCTCGAATCTATAGATGGATTTAAAGTTGATGCCGGCTCGTCTAAATTTGAATAAATACAGATTTCACCATATTCAATAATCCGCAGCGCACTTCCGGATTTTTTAATTCTATAATCTTCGCCAAAATTATTTCGGTAGCCCCAAATTTTGTCTTTTTTAAGATTAAATACCTTCGCACTTCCATCTTCGCTCGTCAATGCAAGCGATTTTTTCAGCAAAATGGTCTCTTTATAAATTTCTGCATCTTCTTTTCCAAAATCATCCGCCGTCATATAAACGGTGGCTTGGCCATAACCAATTGAGGAAAATAGAAGTGTTAATATTGTGATTAAAACAAGTAGACTTCTCATGCTAGTAGATTTGATTGCTGTCAAATTTAATAATTTTTAAATGGTACACCTCAGACAAATAGAATTTGGTTCATAAAGCAGCAAATACAGAACAATTAAAATCAGAAATATGTCAAATTGGTAGCTTCTCCTATATGTATTTCACTTTTATTGATACTTTTTCTAACGGATTGATCGGTCTTCGCAAAAGTGCATTGTTCATTCAAGATTCTACTTCTATGGAGATGAAATTTAATTGTTTCGGGAAAAATTCTGCTAGTAAACTTGATCAATTTGATGCTATTGTTGAAAGTTTACATGTGCGAAACTGATTTTTATTAAATAAAAAAGAGAGCTCGGCGTTTAAGGGATTAGGAATGCAACTCATCCAGCAACATAAACTGAATCCTTATTTAAGGTTACTAAAATGGCTACTGATTTTAGCAGGAATTGGCTTGACTTGCCTTCTCCTCATAAAGGATCTTTATTTCTATAGTTGGGAAGAGAAAAAGGAAACAATCGTTTACTCGATTCCAATGGTTTTCATATTCTTTTTATGGTTAAGATACAGGTTGGGTGAGGATCGCATTTTTGAACATCAACTCGTTTTAATTGATGCAGTTGTTGTTGGATTAGCAGCAATTCGGATTTTGGGATGGCTTTTCCATTCTGGTCATGTACTTTTTCTTTTGTACACGCTAAGGACAACTGAGAATAAGGTCTATAAATGGGTCTCGGGATTGATGCTGGTCTTTACATTAATGCTCAAGTTTTTTTATTGGGGTGATTTTATAACGCCAACAATTGGCGCTGGTATGGCGATTTTCTTTATTTGGTTGCGGAGCGTGTGTGAAAATAAGCTGATTGAAAAAACAATTGAAGCTTGAAATCAATAAAAAAAAAGCCCCGTATCGTCAAAGACGGATACGGGGCCAATAAAAAATCAATTATATTCTAGATAACTTTTACGTTTACTGCGTTTAACCCTTTTTTACCTTCTTGCAATTCAAATTCAACCGTGTCGTTTTCACGAATTTCGTCGATTAATCCTGTTACATGCACGAAGTGTTCTGTTTCTGAACCTTCTTCTTTTATGAAACCAAATCCTTTGGCATCATTGAAGAACTTTACTGTTCCTTTATTCATATTAAATATTGTTATTAATTAGTTAAATGTTTCCAAATATAATGCCAAATTTTGATTATCAGTATTTTAGGTGAATTTATTTTGAGTTTTATAGAATTATGATCTGTATGTTCTATCAGCTAGATTTGAGAAATTTGGGTAAAAAAAGCCCCGTAACGCCAAATGGAAATACGGGGCCAATAAAAAATAAATTATTTTCTAGACAACTTTTACGTTTACTGCGTTTAATCCTTTTTTACCTTCTTGCAATTCAAATTCAACTGTATCGTTTTCACGAATTTCGTCGATTAAACCTGATACGTGCACGAAGTGTTCTTGGTTTGAACCTTCTTCAACAATGAACCCAAATCCTTTGGCGTCATTGAAGAACTTTACTGTTCCTTTATTCATACTAAATGTTATTATTAATTAATTAAGTGGATTCAAATATAACGCCAAATTTTGATTTTCAGCATTTTACAGGAATTATTTCTAAAATTATTCAAGTGTATATTCAAAAACGTCTAGTTCTTTTACCTTTTTAATAAACTCATTATCAACTGTTACCTTCATAGTTTTTGAAGGCATTTTAATGGTTGAATTGGTTTTGTGATCCTTAATAATAAACTTTAGTTGACAGGTTCCAGCGTGATCCATCACAACATTATAGAGCTTATCAATGACTTGATCCGTCACATCCGAGCACTCAACTTCGAGCTTTAAAACCTTAGCGCGCTTGTCTCTTAATTCAGTCAACAAGTCCATGGTATTAATCTTAAATTCAAGCCCATCTCCATATTTACGGGGTGAAACTCTTCCTGATATGTATACAAATGTTCCGAGCGCAATTAGATGCTTAAAACGCATATAATCTTCCCCAAACACGAATAAACGGTTACTATCACCGTAATCTTCTATGTCAAATGTTCCGAAAGGATTCCCGTGTTTTGTGGTCCTATGTTGGGCATCTGTTATAATTCCGGCAATTCGTAATTCTTGATTTGCATTCTCCTCTAATTTAGTTAAGTCGGATACCGAACCTTTGCAAAAGCTATCAATTTCCAATTTAAAATCGTCTAATGGATGACCAGAAATATAAATGCCAACAACTTCTTTTTCTTTACTGAGCTTCGTCAATGTTGGCCATGCATCTGCTCTTGGTGCCTGGGGTTCTGCCAATTCTTCTGAATCACCTCCTCCAAACATTGAAACTTGCGTAGAGTCTTTATTCTCTTGTACACGCCCACCAAACTTCATCACGTTTTCTAAAAACAAATGACCGTTTGTGTCTTCCATGAAAAACTGTGATCGTTTTATTCGTCCAAATGAATCAAATCCACCTGCCAATACTAAACTTTCAAATACCCGCTTATTGCAGGCACGCAAACTCACGCGAGATGTTACATCAAATACAGAAATAAAAATTCCATTTTCGGTGCGTTCGTTCAAAATAGCTTCAACGGGTTTACTTCCCACGCCTTTGATTGCTCCAAGGCCGAAACGAATAGCTCCTTCACTATTTACAGTAAATTTATATTGCGATTCATTAATATCCGGACCTAAAACAGGAATTCCAGCCCGTTTACATTCTTCCATAAAAAATGAAACCGACTTAATATCATTCATATTATTACTCAGTACCGAAGCCATATACTCTGGTGGGTAATGCGCTTTTAAATAGGCCGTTTGATAAGCCACCCAAGCATAACAAGTGGAGTGAGATTTGTTAAACGCGTATGCCGCAAAAGCTTCCCAATCCACCCAAATTTTCTCTAATTTCTTTTTGTCGTGACCGCGTTCATGTCCCTGCTCTAAAAACTTGGGTTTCATTTTTGCCAAGAGGTCAAATTTCTTTTTCCCCATTGCTTTACGCAATGTATCTGCTTCACCTTTTGAGAATCCTGCCAAACTTTGCGACAAAAGCATTACTTGCTCTTGGTATACTGTAATTCCGTAGGTTTCCTCCAAATATTCCTTCGTGGCGTCAATGTCATAAACAATTTCTTCTGTTCCGTGTTTTCTGCGAATGAACGAAGGAATGTATTCCAAAGGTCCAGGTCTGTATAGAGCATTCATTGCAATCAGATCGGCAAAAACCGTTGGCTTCAATTCGCGCAAATACTTCTGCATCCCTGCAGATTCATATTGAAAAATTCCTACCGTTTCACCTCGTTGGAAAAGTTCATATGTCTTTTCATCATCAATAGGAAAGTCATCCGGATACAAATCAACATCATGTCTATGCTTTACAATTTTGACAGCATCCTTAATTAGGGTCAATGTTTTCAGACCCAAGAAATCCATTTTCAATAATCCCGCATCCTCTGCAACTGAGTTGTCGAATTGGGTACAGTACATGTCAGAATCTTTGGCCAATGCAACCGGAACGAAATTGGTAATGTCATCTGGCGTAATGATAACGCCACACGCATGAATCCCTGTGTTCCGCATTGATCCTTCCAACTTCAGCGCCATCCGAACCACTTCGGCTTGTAAATCATTGCCTTTCGAAATTTCTTTCAGTTCATTCGCACGGGCAATATCGTCTTGATTGTCATTCAAATTATCCGCTAAAGCAACATCATCTAAACCAAAAATCTTATTCAACTTAATGTCTGGAACAAGTTTCGCGAGCCGATCTGCTTCGTGCAATGGCAAGTCCAATACCCTTGATGTATCTCGGATAGAAGACTTTGCAGCCATTGTTCCGTAAGTAATAATTTGCGCTACTTGACTCGATCCATACTTATTAATTACCCAATCAATAACACTTTGACGACCTTCATCATCAAAATCAATATCAATATCGGGCATGGAAACCCTTTCAGGATTCAAGAACCTCTCAAATAGCAAATCATACTTTAGCGGATCAATATTTGTAATTTTCAGCGCATAAGCCACAACAGAACCCGCCGCAGATCCCCTACCTGGCCCAACAGAAACGCCCATTTCACGCGCTGCCACCAAGAAATCCCATACAATTAAGAAATATCCTGGATAACCCGTATTTGCAACAGTTTCTAATTCAAAATCTAATCGCTCACTTATTTCTGGAGTGATTTCGCTATAACGCTCTTTGGCACCCTCATACGTCAAGTGCCTCAAATAATTATTCTCACCACGTTTACCACCATCTTTATCGTCTTCAGCATCAGTATATTCTTCAGGTATATCGAAAGCGGGCAAAAGAATATCTCGGGCCAAATCATAAGGCTCGCATTTCGCGGCAATTTCATTTGTATTGATAATTGCATCCGGCAAATCAATGAACAGTTGCTTCATTTCTTCGGTGGATTTGAAGTAATACTCTTCATTCTCTAGCCCGAAGCGAAAACCTCGTCCTCTGCCTTTCGGAGTTGAACGCAATTCACCATCTTTAACACATAGCAATATGTCGTGTGCCGGTGCATCCGTTTTTTCGGCGTAGTAAGTGTCGTTGGTTGCCACCAACTTTATATCGTGCTTTTTATGAAATTCAATTAAGGTTTTATTGACCCGATCTTCCTCCTCAATTCCGTGGCGCATGATTTCAATATAGAGATCATCTCCAAACTGCTCTTTATACCAAAGCAATGCTTCTTCTGCCTGTTTTTCTCCAAGGTTTAAAATCTTACCAGGAACTTCTCCATTCATATTGCCCGTTAAACACATCACATCTTCCTTATAGGTTTCAATGAGTGTTTTATCAATTCGCGGTACATAATAAAACCCATCCGTAAATGCCGCTGAAGACATTTTGGCAAGATTTAAATATCCGCTCATATTCTTAGCCAAAAGCACTACTCGATAGCCATTGTCTTTCTGACTTTTATCGGTATGATCTTTACAAACGTTAAATTCACAACCCACTATTGGCACCATTGGTTTGCCATGAAAAGCTTCCCCTTTTTCCGCGGATTCAGCTGCTTTTTTAGCAACATCTTTATTATAGTTTAAAACCTCACGCACAAAGTGAAAGGCCGCCATCATATTACCCGTATCCGTCAACGCGACTGATGGACTTCCTAGTTCAGCAGCCTTTTTTACCAATTCTTTAATTTGAATGGTAGATTGAAGTATGGAGAATTGTGAATGATTATGAAGGTGTGAAAAAGCGACTCCTTTTAACTTGGCTTTGTTTCCAGAAAGATCAATAATTTGATCATCTGGAGCCTCTTCGGCTAGCAGCGCCTTAATCTTCTCACTTTCTTCCTTGAGGTTTACATGCGTTAATCCGTAAGGCTTAACTTGACCTCTATTCTTTTCAATAAATGCCCGCAAATAATCATCTGTGGCATCTAATTCTTGACCTGTGTAATTCCCTGTTCTTAGGAGTTTAAAGAAGCAACGCGCAGTTGCCTCAACATCTGCGGTGGCATTGTGCGCTTCAGAAAATGGAACGTTGAATAAAAATTCGTGTAATTCAGTTAATGTCGGTAATTTAAACTTACCACCTCGCCCTCCTGGAATTTGGCAGAGCTGTGCTGTTTTTTCAGTACAGGTATCCAAAACGGACATGTTATTGAGTTCCGTTTCAACGCTCATTCGGTGAAACTCACAACCCATTACGTTGTTATCAAAACCCACGTTTTGACCCACGACAAATTTCGCTTTTCCTAAGGCCTCATTAAACTCTTCTAAAACTTGACTCAATGGAACACCTTGCTCTTCTGCTAATTCAGTAGAAATACCATGAATTCGCTCTGCATCATAAGGAATATTGAAACCGTCTGGTTTTACGAGATAGTCTTTGTTTTCAATCAGTTCCCCTAGTTCATCATGCAGTTGCCATGCAATTTGGATACATCTTGGCCAGTTGTCCGTATCGGTGTACGGCGCTTTCCAATTCTTAGGTAAACCAGTTGTTTCAGTATCAAATATAATGTACATTCTCGGGGGAATTATTCTTGTCAAATATGAGCTATCTAAGGTAGCCATTAATTTCACGGATATGACATTGAGTTTTCAACAGGATATTAACGGTTTTAGTTATGCTTTAACACTCGTACACAAGAAAAGTTTGTACGGTTATTTTGTTCCGGCGATTATTCTAGCCTTACTCTTTTATTTTCTATTTTCAGGTGGAAGCTCTTTGGGAAGCGGCGTTTCGTTCATGGAAGATTGGTGGCTAATTGGCTGGTTAGTGTCAAACTTAAAATCCTTATTTGGCTTCATTTCTTTCATGATTTTTGAGTTTTTCGTACTGGTGCTTTTGTCCCCTATCAATGCATTTATTGCTGAAAAAACTAGAGAGGATTTAACAGGAGAGACACTTGGATTTTCACTCGGCATTTTTCTACGTTCATTTCGAAGAATGCTGGCCATACTCATCATTGCATTTTTAATGCAAATAGGGGTAACCATAGTGTTTTGGTTACTCTCATTTATTTTTGGAGACCTTTTTTATGAGATTGCGGCAATTATGAATATTGCCTTTTTCGTTGGGTTTTCATTCTTTGATTTTGGACTAGAATTAGAAGAAATTAGTGCGAAAAATAGTTGGAAGTATGCACGTAAAAATTGGTTGGCTTGCATTGTACTTGGGCTTGTATTTAATTTAGGAATTTATCTTCCCCAAAAACATGGGCTTATCATACCTTACGCGGCTGCGATTGCAGTTTTACCGCATATACTTACCGTTACAGCCACTAAAATGTTTTACGACAAGTTAGACAAGAAAAAAACGGAGATGGCTATTTCAACTGAAGAGATAATACAGACTTTAGACTAAAACCCGTGTTAAAAAAAACTTAATTGTTCAGAATTCTATCTGATTTTTATCAGGAATTGAAAATTATAACTAAAACGAAACAAGCTATTTACACAAAAGTAAATGGCTTGTTTATACTATTTTCTTGTTTATTAATTCAAAATTAAAATCTTAGAATTAATAAACAAAATTGTAATTGCGCTTTTAGTTTTTTGCTAAGTAATCAGCAACACCTTCATGCGTTGCCGTCATTGCTGCATCTCCACTGTTCCAGTTTGCTGGACAAACTTCTCCATGCTCCTCTGTAAATTGTAATGCGTCTACCATACGAATTGCTTCATCAACGTTTCTACCCAATGGCAAGTCATTGACAATTTGATGACGCACTATGCCATTTTTGTCAATCAAGAATAATCCACGGTAAGCGATCATTGTATCAGAAGCAATCAATCTTCCTTCTAAATCATAATCATACTCGCCTAATAACACGTCATAAGCGTCTGAAATTGTCTTATTTGTATCTGCAATTATTGGATATGTCACACCTTTAATTCCTCCATCATTCTTTGACATTTGCAACCATCCCCAGTGAGACTCTTCAGTATCTGTTGAACATGCAACGATTTTCACTCCTCTATTCTCAAACTCACCTAATTTTGATTGAAACGCGTGCAATTCACTTGGGCATACAAACGTAAAATCTTTTGGATAAAAGAATAAAATCACTTCATTTTTACCTAAAAATTGCTCCAATGAAAAGTCATTTACAACTTCGCCACCGTTTACCACTGCTGGTGCAGAAAAAACTGGTGCTTTTTTACCTACTAATACTCCCATTATTTTATTGTTTTATAATTAAAATTCAAATTTCGATACAAATTTACATAGAATTTACATAGAATTTAAGAAAATAACTGCCTATTTCAGACCAAAATGAGCAATAGAATTTTGTTCTAAATTAGCCAATTGCGATTCCCACACCGAAACCTGCTAGTATCGCTATTAATTTGAGAATATTAATCTTGTGTCCTTCTGAAGATTCGAAAATAATTGTAGTTGACACGTGAAAAAACATACCGATTGCGATTGCTAATAACCACGAGAGTGAAACCTCGAAATTGGCCATAACAAACTCTCCAAAAATCAACCCTAACGGCGCCGTTAAACCGAATATGATTAAATAAATCCATGAGCTTCGTTTTGAAACACCCGAAGCATCTAAAATTGTTTTCAAAGCTATGGCTACCGGAATTTTATGTATGAATACACCCCAGTACAAATCATTCATACCGTGCGCATGATCATGTTGCAATCCATGGTTCAAAGGAATAGCTTCAATAAAAGCGTGTAAACTTAAACTTAAGAAAATGGCAATTGGGAAATGACTCACTACATTTTTATGCACATGCGTATGACCGTGCTCGGCGCCTTGCGAAAAATACTCCAATACCAATTGCAGAAAGAATCCCACTAAAATAAAAATGCCCATATGTTGAATCTGCTCATATGATTCAGGCAAGATGTGGGTAAAAATGATCGTGAGTAAAAATCCGCCACTAAAGGAAAGCAACATCTTAATACTTGCTGTTTTTTTCAAAAATTCAACCAGCAATCCCCCCATTAATACTGAGAAAAGAAAAAGCACCAATTGAAGAGTTATACTCATTTTTTTATCTTTTTTGCTACAATAATCAATCGTTCCGAGTTTGAATCAAACCTTTCTAACTGATAATTACCATAGATTGCATCAAGCTCAAAGTCTGTATGCGCTAACATATTTTCAAAATCGGATAATTTCAAGGCTTGAACTCGCTCTTGAAAATTATAATCGTCTCCGCGGTCCTGAAAATTTATATCCTTTACAATGGACCCATTTTCAATGGTTTTTGAAATATTAAAAGCAATTCCATCAATTAATTTCGTTTCAGTTTGCACTAAATCTCGTAATACGGTTTCTGCATTAAAAAAATCAATGACCAACCTTCCTTCATCAGACAAGTAATTATGAATGGATGAAAGCATTTTTTCATTTTGCGCAGTGTCTTGGAAATAACCGAAACTTGTAAATAAATTCAAAACCAAGTCAAAACTCGCTCCCTCAATAGGCAAACGCATATCGTGCTGAAAAAAATGGAGACTATCTGATTCATTTAACTTCGCGGTTTCAATACTTTCTGCAGACAAATCAACCCCTGTAGTGTTATACCCCAATGAATTGACAAAAATCGAATGACGACCTTTACCACAGGCTAAATCTAAAACCTTTGACGATTGAGAAACATCTAATTCACCAAAAAGATTTCGGATGAACAATTCCGCTTCTGAATGATCGCGATTCTTGTAAAGAATATGATAGTAACGTGTATCAAACCACGACTCGAACCATTCCTTCATTAATGTTGATTTTTTGAGGCAAAAGTACAACAGTTTTATTGCATTACAAAGTGAACCCCGTTTGAAACGAAGTCAAAGTTTAAATATGTCGATCAATATTTGGCTGTGCTGCTTGATATTTAGCATAATTAACAACTTGGTTTACGTAACTTGCTAAAATATATTAAGATATCCTTTTTTACGACTATTATTTTTATATATTTGCTCCTATCAGCCGAATTTGGTGACAAAGATTTATGACATATATAAGCAACTAGAAGAGCGGAATGTAATTCTGTCCTTTAAAGGAATAATGACTTCGGAGTTGCTGACTACGATTCTTCAAATCATAGAATCTAAAATGGAACGTTTTGATGAACGTCCCAAGATCAAGAAGAAAGTATTTAATGTACTTGTAGAATGTTTACAGAACCTTTACCACCACATTGACGAAGATATTGATGATCTTGATACCGACCAAAATGAATTGAATTCCCTATTCATGATTGCAAAAACTGTCTCAACCTATACGATAACCACGGGCAATTACATTAAACCTAATGAAGTTGAAAGCTTGAGAGGGAAATTAGACTTGATTAACGGGATGAGCAAAGAAGAGTTAAAAGCTTATTACAAACAAGTTTTAAACGAAGGTACAATGTCAGAAAAAGGAACGGCTGGTTTGGGAATGATAGACATTGCAAGAAAATCGGGAAAAAAATTGAATTACGATTTTTCTCCCATTAATGATAATTTAACCTTTTATGGCTTGTCAGTTAAAATTGAAGAGTAATATAAATTAGTATGGAAAATTTAAATTTGGAAGGATCAGCAAAAACACCTACGGTGAATTTTAATTCAGCTGATGGAACCCTTGAATTAACAGGAAGATCAATACCTGAAAATTCAATTGAGTTTTATAAACCTCTTAATGATTGGATTGACGCGTATGGAGCAAATCCAAAACCCTCAACAATTGTAGATGTGAAAATGGAGTATTTTAATACGTCCTCATCTAAGTGCATCCTTGATTTATTCAAGCAGTTAGAATCACTTAACAATGGCGAAACTGAGGTGAATGTGAACTGGTATTATGAGGAAGATGATGAAGATATGGCTGAAGCAGGTGAAGATTATGATGCCATAATATCTTTACCCTTCAAAATGATTGAAGTAGAAGAAATATAGGTCTTGAGTAATAAAAAACTGATCGGGATAACCGGTGGTATCGGTGCTGGAAAATCAATTATTTGCAGTATCATCCATGCCACGGGTTATCCCGTTTTTTATTCAGACAAAGCCGCCAAAGAAATTCTAAATTCCAATGAGGATGTAAAGACAAAGATTCGAGAAATATTCGGTGTTGAGGCTTATAAAAATGAGGAATTAAACCTCCCATTTATAGCCCAAAAAATTTTTACTGATCAAAATTTATTGACTGCAATTAACAACGTTGTACATCCTGCCGTTCGTCAATCATTCACCAACTGGGCAGAGAAGCAGACTACCACACTTGTTTTTAACGAGGCAGCCATTTTATTTGAAACAGGTGCTTATAAGTTGTATGATGCAACTGTTTTAGTAACTGCGCCAGAAGCAATTCGAATTGAACGGGTAATGAAACGTGACCATATTTCTGCGGAAGCGGTTCACAAACGGATTAATAAGCAGTGGCCTGATGCGGAAAAAGAAAACTTGGCGGATCATGTTCTCATAAACGACAATTCTACCCTATTGATTCCTCAAGTCAATGATTTAATTGCTAAATTAAACTCATGAGCGCAATTTACGGAGCCGAACAGGTGAAAGCTTGGGACGCATACACCATAGAAAATACTCCCATATCGTCTCTCGATTTAATGGAGCGTGCAGCCATAGCCTGCTGAAAAAAAATAATTGGATCATTTGTTTTTGAATCCGTTTCAATTGTATGCGGTAAAGGCAATAATGCGGGGGAGGGATTGGCCATTGCTCGAATTCTTGCTGAACGAGGATATCACGTCGCGGTATACGCTTGCGAATATACAAACCAAGCAAGTAACGACTTTGCTTCGAATTTAGCACGACTACCAGAGCAGGTGATGTGTCACTCTTTATCAAATGCAGGTGATTTTATTCCGGAAGGTGATTTGCTTGTGGATTGCATTTTTTGTGCAGGACTTGATCGTCCAATAAAAAACTGGTTAGCGGATATTGTTTTAAAAATGAATGGAAGTAACATTCCGATTGTATCCATTGATTTACCAAGTGGACTTTATATTGGCAGCAATGCAGAAAATGATTTGTCCACTATTATTAAAGCGGATGCGACATTGAGTTTTCAAATTCCCAAACTACCCTTTTTCTTTGAGGAATACGCGTTTTATTGCGGACACTTTTCAACTCTACCAATTGGACTTTTAGGTGATTTTAAAGCACCAGAAATCGCAACATACATTGAGCGAACAGAAGCTCAACTTCACCCAATTTCAGCCTTTGCTTTTAAAGGAACCAAAGGATATTTAACTGTAATTGCTGGAAGCGAGAACATGATTGGAGCAGCGCTATTGTGTGCACATGCAGCTTTTAAAACTGGATGTGGCTATGTAGGATTGATCAGTCATCAAAATGCCATAATTCCTTTAGCAACTAAATTACCCGAAGCAATATATATTGGAGATCACCCAAAAAAAATTCCCGTAAAAACTAAAGCCGTAGCAATTGGCCCAGGGCTTGGGAAAAGCGAAAACAGTAAAAAATTATTAGAACTCGCCTTTAAATTTAAAGGACATATTGTCGTTGATGCAGATGGATTAAATCTAATAGCAGGACACAGCGATTTATTGCATCAATTACCTAAGGGCAGTATTTAACGCCACATTTGGGTGAATTAAAACGCCTTATAGGTGCAGCAAATCGACCAGAAGAATTACTCGAAAAACAAAAGGCATTTTCAAAGAAGCACGGCGTATTCATTATTCAAAAAGGCCCTTATTCAAAACTGACAGCACCAAGTGGCAAATTATACATTAATTCAACTGGGAACGCTGGAATGGCGACAGCTGGAATGGGAGACGCCCTTACAGGAATTATTGGCTCGTTTTTAGCGCAAGGCTACTCACCATTGGAAGCTGCCATAAACGGCATTTATTATCATGGACTTGCTGGAGATAATGCCGCAACCCGAAAAGGTGAAATCGGATTATTGACTTCTGATATTATTGCAGCTTTACCTGAAGTTTTAAACAGTCTCTAAAGCCGAACTTGGATTCCAACGTTAATCCCGATTCCATACATTTTGTGTACACGTTTAAAAGTATCTTCAGAGAAAGTATTCCCTAAATGACGGCGATATTCGGCTGTTACCGTAAATCCAAAATGATTGATAAAATAGTTCATTCCAATTCCGCCAGATGCCATGAAATTAAAGGTGGTAAACCCCTCTTTAATTAAATTTAAACCATTTACTCGTGTTCCCAAGCTGTCTGCATATTCGTATGTATTTCGAATATTTAAAATATTGAGCGGTGCAATACCAGCATAACCAAAAACCTGCAAATCCTCACCATAAGTATACCTCAACTTTAGCGGAATTCCGACCTGCATGAACACATGCTTATAATTATTTATTGAATCAGTATTTGGATCGCTATAATTATAACCTTCACCATGTCCAAAATAAGTAACCCCCGCATCTAGCGCAAAATTACCACCCAATGGAATGACTATACCAAGTGTTGTTCCGCCAGTAATCATAGGAACTTCATCATTCAAAGCAGCATGAACATTATAAACCGATTGATCCTCAAAGAGGCGATAAGAACGCTGCACCATTCCAGTTAAATAATAAGTTGTACCAGTTAAACTGTCCTTTTCAAAAGCCGGTCTTTCGCGAACGGTTTTATCCTGCTTCTCTTTTTTTTCTTTGTCCGGTTTTACGTCACCACCGGATATTTGCCCGTAGCCATTTATCCCACAACACATTAGAAAAGCAATCAAAATTTGACTGATTAGCGTATGATTTAAACTATATTTGATTTTCATATTGTAAAATTAATGAAAGAATAAACTTATACTTATGAAGATTACCTTTAATTCTCCTGTAATATTAACGTTTTCTTTTTTATGTGCGGGGGTCTATTTACTGAACCACCCGTTTGGTTTAGCAGAGGATCTTTTTAGATTGATGCCGGAATGGGATTTTACAAGCGGCAAATGGTATTTTCGTTTATTCTCGAATGCCCTTGGTCACGCTAATAGCGACCATCTTATGGGCAATCTAGCGTTTATTCTACTCCTCGGTCCAATTATTGAAGAGAAGTACGGCGCGAAGAACACGGCAATTATGCTATTTAGCACTGCAATCGTTTGTTCGCTTATTCATTTAACGTACTCGAGCAATAGTGTACTCGGCGCTAGTGGCATTGTATTTATGCTCATTCTACTTGCCTCATTAGTGAACTTTAAGCAAGGAAAAATTCCACTCACATTTTTATTGATTGTATTGGTTTACATAGGCAAAGAGGTAATGGGAACATTTGCAGATGATAATATATCACACACCACCCATATTGTTGGAGGAGTTGTTGGCGCTGCCTTTGGATTTATGATGAATAAAAGCACGGCGGTTAAAACAAAAAAGACGCCACCTAGTGTCCTGAATGATCTCTAGAAAACAAGCCATTTGGAGTCCCTTCAAAATTCAATTGTACACCGTAAATTTGGATTCCTTAAAATTCCAATAAGAATTAACATTTTACGACTCCTAAAATCGGTTCAATTTAGTATTTTTAGGACTTAAATATTTTATATGCAGCAACTATCGGATAAAGAGGGGATTGATTTATTGGCAAACAAGTATAAGGAGCTAAAAGCTGAGATGCATAAGGTAATTGTGGGGCAAGACGAAGTCGTGAACCAAGTTATTATGTCAATTTTTAGTCGAGGACACAGCCTTTTGGTTGGTGTACCCGGATTAGCTAAAACACTCTTGATTCAAACCATCTCTGATTCACTCGGACTTTCATTTAAGCGAATTCAATTTACACCAGATTTAATGCCTTCAGATATTGTTGGATCAGAAATTTTGGATGAAAACAGAACCTTTAAATTTATTAAAGGCCCCATATTTGCGAATATTGTTTTGGCGGATGAGATTAACCGAACACCTCCAAAAACGCAAGCGGCATTGCTTGAAGCCATGCAAGAAAAAACCGTGACTGCAGCAGGTACTCGTTACGAATTGGATAAACCTTTCTTTGTATTGGCGACCCAAAACCCGATTGAACAGGAAGGAACGTATCCTTTACCAGAAGCACAATTAGACCGTTTCATGTTTAACATTTGGGTGGACTACCCTACATACGAAGAAGAAATTTCTATTGTAAAAAACACAACTACGGATGTATCAACAACCTTAAACCCGATTCTAAACGGTGAAGAAATTATGTATTTCCAAAATTTGGTAAGACGCATTCCCGTGCCAGAAAGTGTATATAAATATGCCGTTAAATTGGTGGCGAAAACAAGAAAAAATACAGAATATACCCACGAGCTTACCGACAAGTATTTGGATTGGGGAGCAGGTCCAAGAGCCTCACAATATTTAATTATCGGTGCTAAGTGTCATGCGGCAATTAACGGCAAATACTCTCCAGATATTGAGGATGTAAAAGCAGTAGCCTTTGCTATATTACGTCACCGAATTGTGCGAAATTACCGTGCTGAAGCTGAAGGTTATACCATGGAGAAAATTATTACGACGTTGATGCAAGATGCCTAGCGGAGTCAAAACTACCTAAGAACATTTAGCCCCATCTGTCAAACTCGCTTAAACAGTAAATTTGATCGTAGTAAGGCCTTATTTTTTATCTTTCTAACGTTTACGCCAATTACCATACCGACGAATGTCGGGACTATAGAGATCAATAGAAAAGCTATTCGACAGTATGAACGCGCTACGGTTGTTGATGATAATCTGGATGAATTAATTTAAAACAGAATGCCGACTAAATTTGACAGCTTGGAGTATTGAAAAACATGCAAAAATCGCGGGTTTGACAAGAGAGTTGGCATAATTTGTTCCCTCACTACTGAGCAGCGCTTATTTACTACAAGTGAGAATTGTCCTGATTATGACGAAGTGCTTGGTCTCATCTCTGATAAAAACTACAAGAATCAAAAACAAAAGCGAGAAACCCTCCTGTTTTTGATTCTTGGCGCAGTTTCAACAGTTCTGAGCTTGGCGCTAACTTTATTTTCCTTGTCGTATTTTGGCACTATCAATATCTGGATCATAGGATGGCTAATAATTGGGGTTAGTTTATTGGTACATGGTGTCCGAATGAAAAAGAAACTTTCACCAAACCCCATTAAACCGAATCTTGAAATATTGGATAATTAAGTGCTGATAACTTTTTAAAACTGTACCTGTATCACCTCACTATTCCACTCTCCATTCAATGGATTTTACCTATCTTTGCGTTTTATAAAACCAATTGACACATGAACGCCTTAACAGCAATTTCACCCATTGACGGAAGATACAGAGGAAAAGTAGAAAACTTAGCTGATTATTTTTCAGAATATGCATTAATCAAATACCGCGTACTAGTGGAAATTGAATACTTTATTGCATTAACGGAAAATAATATTCCGGCGCTTGCTGATTTCCCTGCTGACCAAGAAGAAAACTTGCGTAAAATCTACACGGACTTTACGGAAGAAGATGCGTCTAAAATCAAAGACATTGAAAAAGTTACGAATCATGATGTAAAAGCGGTTGAATATTTCCTTAAAGAAAAATTGACTGAATTGAATTTAAGTCAATTTGAAGAATTCATTCATTTTGGATTAACATCACAAGATATTAATAATACGGCCGTTCCGCTTTCATTAAGAGATGCTATTCACCAAGAATACATTCCAATGTTAGATGAACTTATTCACACATTGAATGATTTAAGCCAGGAGTGGAAAGAAATTCCAATGTTGGCTAGAACACATGGTCAACCGGCATCTCCTACTCGTTTAGGAAAAGAAATTTTCGTTTTTGTAGAGCGTCTTGACATTCAAAAAAGACAATTATTGGCTGTACCATTTTCTGCTAAATTTGGTGGAGCAACAGGAAATATGAATGCACATTTTGTAGCATTCCCTGAAACGGATTGGGTGGCGTTTGCAAACGATTTTGT
Organism: uncultured Crocinitomix sp.; assembly: GCA_905478225.1. Classification (GTDB taxonomy): domain Bacteria; phylum Bacteroidota; class Bacteroidia; order Flavobacteriales_D; family Crocinitomicaceae; genus Crocinitomix. The sequence goes on along the minus strand of CAJQHR010000056.1, from coordinate 41,260 downwards.
GAACAATACTTTACGTATTGAACGAAGCCAAACTACCACACAAATTGAACATTACGATAACGCCGCGGCACTATTCGACGCCATGAAACGAATCAATTCCATTATTCTAGATTTAGACCGCGATATGTGGACCTATATCTCAATGGATTATTTCAAACAAAAAATTAAAGAAGGTGAAATTGGTTCATCAGCAATGCCACATAAAGTCAATCCAATTGACTTTGAAAATTCAGAAGGTAATATTGGAATTGCAAATGCGATTTTTGAACACTTGGCTGCAAAATTACCAGTTTCGAGATTGCAACGTGACTTAACTGATTCAACTGTGCTACGCAATGTTGGCGTACCAATTGGCCACACAATAATCGCTTTGAACTCCACCTTAAAGGGAATTAATAAATTGCTTTTAAACCGTTCAAAATTAAACTCAGACTTAGAAGACAATTGGGCGGTAGTTGCTGAAGCAATTCAGACTGTTTTAAGACGCGAAGGTTATCCAAAACCTTATGAAGCGTTGAAAGGTTTAACGCGAACAAATGCAGCAATTACAGCTGAAAGTATTGCAGAATTTATTAATACGCTTGAGGTTTCAGATGCCATTAAAGCTGAATTGAAAGAAATTAATCCGCAGAACTTTACGGGAATTAATATGGTGCATTAGGTGGGGATTGAGTTTTGAGTGTGAGTCTTGAGGTGGTGCGTGTGGGTTTATGTTTGAATGTTTGAATCTTAGTTAAAACTAGAACATTGACACTGTGAAGAACACAAGAACTCTCTTTGATTACTTGACAACTCGATAGATTAATTTCTGATTTATTCAAAAAAGAAATTATCCAATCACCAAAAATTCAAAGTGAATTAGAATCAAGAGTCGCCTAATTTTTGTAGGGCATCTTTTAGCTTTTGTTTTTCCGCGTCTGTGAGAGATTCAGACGTGTCCTCTTCACAGAGTAATACTAAAATCTGATTGATGAAATCTGAATCTGGGGCGTAATTTTTGCAACACTGGCAATACAGTTTGTGCAACTTAACTTGAAGCTTTTCCGAGATTTTTAAGTCTGTCAAAAAACCTTTCTCTATATAATATGTTATCTTTTCACAATTCACTATACAAACCACTTTTTTTCAAGGCAATCTCGCAATTGTAATTTTGCTCTATGTACAATTACCCACAGGTTGGACGGAGTAATGTCATGATTATTACAAACTTCTTCACTTTCTTTTTCATCCACCATTTTATCAACGACAATTCCTTGCCATTTTGGTGGAAGAGCGCCGATACATTCTATGATTAATTCGCGTAATTCTGAGTTCTCCATTTTCTCCTCAACCTCAGATAAACGTCCTTTTGGCGAATAGGTTTCCAAAAACTTCCCTTTCATCATTCCTTCGGTTGTAAAGAAAGACATGGGTTTAGTTTTGCGTGATTCTTGCTTGCGCCAATGATCGATAATTTTTCGCTTAAGTATTGAAAATATCCATGTTTTCACAGTACTTTTCCCTTGAAACTTATCAATTCCCTTTAAAGCAGAAACGAAAGTGTCTTGAACAAGGTCTTTGGCTAAATCTGAATCACTTACACGAACCACTGCAAAATTATACAGCATATCTGCGTATTCGTCTACCCATTGGGAGGTATCTATATTCGTCAATTTTTCCATTAGTTATAAAGCTATAACATATTTACGAATGAAATCGCGATTTGGATTAAATTTCAAATGAATTTTAAAGAACTATTGTAAGGCAAAGATGTAATTCTATTCTTAGAATCCTATCCCTAATTTAATACCAATGTGCAATCTTGGCGTTAAACCAGTCTCAACTATATTTTGGTATTCAAATTCTTCTGTCACATCATTATAAAATTGTTCGTAGCGTTGACCTTTCTCTTGTCCTATACCAAAACCACCGTAAAAATCCCAGAATATATTATCCTGAACGAGGTAATGATATCCAAATGATAAGCGTCCAATTGAAATCGACCTTGACTCGTTTTCAACAACGGGTAAGCCAGTAGCATCTTCATACGTAAACGTATTCACATACCTTTTAAACCTAAACTCTGGTGCAACATAAAATTCTTCAGGAACAATTCCTGGGTAATAACGCACTCCTAAGCTAAATGCTTGCCCAATTTTTGGCTGTCTAGGGCCTTCATTAAACAAATCATCTAAATCATTTATCGCAATGTTTAAATAATCATCAATTGTTAAACCTAAACCAACTTCAGCCGATATTTTATCTGTTAAAACACGCTCATAATAAACCGAAAACGTGCCCGAAAAAGGTTCTAACATACCAAACTTCAAAAGGCTTGTTACATCAGATGGTTGACGTTCTGTTTTTGGGGAGTTGAAAACAACTACCTTAGGTTCGTCTTGACTATAAAGGTTCAATCCGTAGAAAGAAATGAGTGTAATAATTAATAAATTCTTCATTTTGTAAGTTAATTTAAATTCAAAATTACGGTTAAATTTTATTATTAACGATATTAAATCGCATCTTTAGGCAAAATTTTAATGTAAAAATAAAACTATGAAAAAGCAAATCACGTCATTATGCCTACTTATAATGGTTTTGGCTACCACAAATTCATCATTCTCCCAAGATGTTAAAATTGAGAATGGGAGTCAATTTAAAGTAACGAGCTTAGAGCAAATTAGAACTATAATTGACGTTCAAGATGATCAATCATCATTTTTAACAAGTGCTGGTTTATTAGGAAAGAAATTTAGAGTATTAAACTTAGATGGCAACTTAGATATTAAGAGCAAATTTGATATTGAAACGCCTAAAATTGATAATAAGAAAGTGAAGTATATTGGTTCTGAAAAATTCGGCCCATCTACTTTCTTCTTTTCGCGTTATTTCGATCGTAAAGCAGATTCGTATACGTTGTTTGCTTCTCAATTAGATCCGAACACAGGCAAATTTGTAAAGAATTTTGAAGCATGTAAAGTAACTGACGATAAATTTGGAGCATTCAGAAATCCTTTCTCTACTTTCACGAGTATTGATTCAACTAAAATGTTGATCTTAACAACTTATCCTACGAAAAGAAATGAGAACGTAAGATATGGTTTAAAAGTAGTTAACCCTGACATGTCTACAGTTTGGGCAAAAGATATTGAGTTCGGAGAAGCAGATAAAGATTTTAGATTAACAGATGTTGAAATCGATAGATCTGGTAATATTCACATGATTGCCACTTTAAGAATGTCGCGTGAAGAGAAAAAAGAGAAAGATTCAAAATCAAGATACTACACGAATGTTTATTCTTATTTCCACGAAACAGGTGAATTAAAGCAATACGAAATTGGATTCACTGAATACATTATTCGTTCAATTGATTTGGATGTAAATGATCAAGACGAATTGATTGGAATGGGATTCTATAGCGATAAAAAAATCCAATTAATTGATAATTACAAAGGATTTTTCTTCATCAAAATTGATCCAAGAACAAAAGAAGTTGTTGCTTCAAACGTTTCTCCTTTTAGCGAAGAATTAATTGAAGAATTAGCAGGAAAGCGTAAAGCGAAAAAAGGAAAATTCCCTCCATATGTGGTTCGTAAATCAATTCCTTTAGACAATGGTGGATATGCTGTAGTTGCAGAGCACTATGTTTATACGCAGAATACAACAACTTCTTCAAGCGGACAACAACAAACAACTGAAACTTGGTTGTTTGGTAATGTTGTAGTGATGTACATGAGTCCTGACGGCAAAATGGAAACGGCTTCTGTCATTAAGAAAAAGCAATATTGTACTGCTAAAAATGGTGGTGCGAGCCTTCTTCAACAATTGGGCTTTGGATTATATCCTGGTGTAAATGAACTACCATATTATGGAATCTCTATTATTGAAAATGACAATAATATTTACATCATGTATAATGAAAACCCGAAAAATGAGCAACGTGTTAAAGACGGTAAAAACCCTAAATCTGTAAGACAAAGAAATTCAGTTACAATGTTAAATACATTCAAACCTGATGGAAGTACTTACGGTGAAGTTTTATTCAAATCTAAAGACGCTAGCGAAGGAGTTAAAATGCCTTTAATGCCAATGTCTTATGTTCAGTATTCTGACAATTCCGCTATCATTTTTGGTAGAAAAGGAAAGAAAATGAGAGCTACACGAATTACTATTGGGTAGCGAACAGTGCGCAATGAGTTGAACTAACTATTGAATTCAAAAATAAAAAAAGAGCGCCCTATAAACTAGGAGCGCTCTTTTTATGTTAATTGAGATTTGTTAATCTTATAAATTCACAGCATCTGAAAGGCAGTACTCCCCTTTTTCTATCAATTTTGTTGCAATAACTTGACGTGCATTTTTCGTGTTGTACGGCGCCACTTTCGTGAATCGTTTTAAGCCCATCAACATCATTCTCATTTCATCTCCCTCTACAAATGCCATTAAAGCGTCTTTACCAGACTTATTAATACGGTCAGCCGCATCAAACAAATAGGTGTTTACAATCGCGATATATTCAGCGCAAGCGTCTGCCCCTCTTGCTTTCACCATTTTTTCCACACGCAGCAGCAACGATTCAGCAACATATACATTATTTGCAATGTCAGCGATATTCATTAAAACCTCTTGCTCTTTTGAAAGCTGCATCATCAATTTTTGCGCTGCTGTACCTGCCACCATCATTAAGGTTTTCTTAAAGTTGGCAATGTATTTTTTCTCTTCTGCAAAAAATTCATCAGAAGGATCCTCAAAATCAGGTATGCTCATTAATTCGTTCGCAACTGCCATAGCAGGTCCCATTAAATCCAATTCACCTTTCATGGCTTTCTTCAAAATCATATCCACTGTTAATAAGCGATTGATTTCGTTGGTTCCTTCAAAGATTCGGTTAATTCGAGAATCGCGATAAGCTCTTTCAACAGTTGATTCAGCTGAAAAGCCCATTCCGCCAAATATTTGCACGGCTTCATCAACACAATAATCCAACACTTCAGAACCTACTACTTTCAACATAGCACATTCTGCTGCAAATTCTTCAATTCCTTTTAAAGTTGCTTTTTGCTTATCCATTCCTGCAGTAACATTTGCTGCAATAGCCTGATCAATATCAGCTGCCAAACGGTAAACTGCCGATTCTAAAGCAAAAGTTCCAATAGCTTGCTCTGCAATCTTATGTCTGATCGCTCCGTATTTGGAAATGGATCTGCCAAATTGTTCTCTTTCATTCGCATATCTAATCGAGTGATTGATTACTTCTTTCGCTCCACCCAATACACCAGCTGCTAACTTGATTCGCCCAATGTTAAGGATGTTCAAAGCAATCTTGAATCCTTGATTACGATCGCCCAATAAATTTTCCGCTGGAATAGTTACATTATTGAAGAACACTTGGCGTGTAGATGATCCTTTAATTCCCATCTTTTTTTCTTCCGCATTTAAAGTGATTCCTTCCGCATCTGCATCAACAATAAATCCCGTTAAATTATCGTCATCATCAATTTTAGCAAAAACAGTAAACACATTTGCAAACCCGGCATTTGTAATCCACATTTTTTGACCATTAATCACATAACTTTTACCGTCATCTGTTAATTTGGCCGTTGTTTTTCCAGAATTCGCGTCAGAACCTGAACTCGGTTCAGTTAAACAATAAGCAGCTTTCCATACGCCAGTTGCTAAATTTGGAATGTATTTTTGTTTTTGCGCCTCAGTTCCATAATACAAAATTGGCAAAGTCCCAATTCCAGTATGTGCTCCATAAGCTACTGAGAACGAATGTCCTCTTCCCAAATATTCAGTCGCTAAAATAGATGTAGGGAAATCAGCTCCCATACCACTTAAGTCCATTGGGACAGACATGCCTAACATTCCTAACTCTCCTGCTTTTTCAACTAACGAAGGCAATAAACCTTCTTCCATTGCATCAATTCTATCGAGATTTGGGTCTATTTCTTGTCGAATAAACTCCAAACAAGTTGAGGCAATCATTCTTTGTTCTTCACTATAATCTTCAGGAGTGAAAATTGAATCACAATTTGTTTCTCTAATTATGAATTCTCCTCCTTTGATGGGCTGTTTTTCTTCCATTTCTTGTTTTATTACAACGCTTTATACATTAATTTATGCGGTCCTATTTTGGGCACTTGGTAGACCCGACCTTTTATTTTAAAGTCTTGTTTTTCGTAAAATCCAGTTGCTATTAACCGGGCATCACACCACAAGAGCTTTACATTCTTTTTCTTTAATTCTTCAATAGCTTTCACGACTAATTGGGCGCCAACACCATATCCCCTCATCTCGGGATCGGTCGCCATTGCTCTTAGTCGGTATTGATTTTTTTCAGTAAAACGAGGGTTAATATCCACAATTAAAGTGGCAGTTCCCACTACTTTACCATCTGCTATAGCCGCCATGTGAAAAGTTGAGTCAGCAGAATCCGGTGCAATTTGACAAGCATCAGGACCCTCTAAATGAGGCCAGAGCACTTTATAACGCAAATCACGAATTTGGCTAGCATCTACTTTCTTTATGTCGACAATATTTCTCAAGCTTACATCATTTCAATTACACCTGCCGCTCCTTGTCCTGTTCCAATACACATAGTAACAACACCATATTTACCGTTACGGCGTTTTAATTCACTCATTACTTGAACAGATAATTTTGCGCCTGTGCAACCTAGTGGATGCCCTAAAGCAATTGCTCCACCGTTTACATTTACAATATCAGGATTCACTCCCGTTTCTTTAATAACCGCTAACGACTGTGACGCAAATGCCTCGTTCAATTCAAATAAATCGATATCATTCATTTGCAAACCAGCCATTTTCACAGCACCAGGAATGGCCTCAACAGGTCCAATCCCCATAATTCGTGGTGGTACGCCAACAACTTTGTAAGATACGAGGCGTGCAATAGGTTCTAAATTCAATTTTTTAACCATTTCCTCAGACATCATTAGGCAAAATGCAGCGCCATCCGACATTTGAGAAGCATTACCTGCAGTCACCGATCCGTTTGCCGCAAATACTGGTCTTAATCTTGCTAACGCTTCAACCGTTGTTCGCAAACGAGGGCCTTCATCAACACGAATTGTGTTTACGCGTTCGGCTCTTTTACCGTTGGCATCAAGATAAACTTCATTCACATTAATTGGAACGATCTCGTCCGTAAACTTTCCATCCTGAATAGCTTTCAAAGCCTTCATATGCGAATTGAATGCAAATTCATCCTGCGCCTCTCTAGAGATATCAAATTGTTTTGCAACTTCCTCTGCTGTATTTCCCATTCCCCAATACCAATCGGCATGGTCTTTAGAAATTTTGGCATTAGGAACAACGCGCCAACCTCCCATTGCTATGGCAGACATTGATTCCGTTCCACCTGCAATAATTACATCTGCAATACCTGCTTCAATTTTAGCCTTTGCGATAGCCATGGTTTCAATTCCAGAAGAACAATATCGATTCACAGTCATCCCCGGCACTTTGTTGGTATCTAACCCCATTAAAGAGATAAATCTTCCCACGTTTAACCCCTGCTCGGCTTCCGGCATTGCGTTCCCTACAATAACATCATCAATTAACTCATGATCCAATTGAGGAACTTCTGATAGAATGTGTTTAATCACATCAGCGGCTAAGTCATCTGGGCGAGAAAATCTGAATCCACCTTTATTTGCTTTTCCTACTGCTGTTCTATATGCTTTTACTATATATGCTGTTGTCATTTTTACTAGATGTTAGATTTTAGATGTTGGATCTTAGATTTTTAATTTCAATCTGAATCCGTTCATCATTCTTTGTATTTCGTATAGTTCATTTATTAATTCATTTGCCTTTACTTGTGGGATGAAGCTAAATTCCGCTCCCAAAATAATTTGAGTCTCTAATTCAAAGGCTGATCCTATTGCTATTTGCAAAAAGCGATTAAAATCCTTGTTCGAATCGCGACTTGCTCCTTCTGGAATACTAGAGGGAATAGAGATTGAAGCACGATTCATTTGACTTACTAATCCATACAACTCAGAAAATGGAAAATCTTTGGTAATCAAAATTGTTTTCTTTGAAAACTCAATAGATTTTTTCCAAATATCTAACTCTCTAAAATTATGCATTGTCTAACTTCTAAAATCTAACCTCTAACATCTTGGAATTAATTTCTTAATACCTTACCCTTCGTTACAATCGACTGTATCCTTTCTAATGTCTTCTTCTTCGCACAGAGATCCAAAAACGCCTTGCGCTCTAAATCCAGCAAGTATTGTTCATCCACTTTCGTTAAATCAGATAAATCGCCACCCGCTAATACAAAGCCTAATTTTTCGGAAATGTATTTATCGTGTTCCGAGATATAATTTCCATGCGCCATTGTGTCTGCACCAACATATACAATTCCTAAACCTTCTTGGCCGAGGACTGTAATGTCTTTTGCTTTTACTGGTTGCGTATATCCACCGTTGTGTAATGACAAACATGCTTCTTTCGCTCTCGTTAATTGATAATCGCGATCAACGACTACTTCATCAATTCCTACACGTAAATAGCCTAAATCAAATGCTTCATAAGCTGAGGTAGATACTTGTGCTTGACCAATTGTCAAGAAGCTATCTCTGAATCTATTGATGCGGACATCTCCAGGCTTCATGTTATCAGAAAAACGTTTGGCAAACTCTTTAGTTCCTCCACCGCCTGGGATTAAACCAACGCCGAATTCAACTAGTCCCATGTATAATTCAGCATGAGCGATTACCTTATCTGCGTGCATGGACATTTCACAACCTCCGCCTAACGCCATATTGTGCGGTGCAACAATTACCGGACATGATGAATAGCGAATACGCATCATGGTATCTTGAAATTGCTTGATTGCAAAATTTAACTCGTCATATTCTTGCTCCACAGCCATCATAAAAATCAATCCAACATTTGCACCAGCAGAGAAGTTTTGACCGTTATTAGAAATGACTAATCCTTTATATTCTGTTTCAGCTAAATCGATTCCTTTATTTATTCCTTGCAGCACTCCGCCACCAATTGTATTCATTTTGGTATGGAATTCTAGGTTCAAAATTCCATCTCCTATGTCCATTAAATGACAATCGTTATTCTCCCAAACAGTATTGCCTGATCTAAGGTTCTCAATAAACAATAAGTTTTCTGTTCCAGGAATGACTTTATAATCACCTGCAGCAATGTCATAATACATTTTGACACCGTTCTCTACTTTGTAAAACGATTTGATTCCAGCGTCTAACATTTGTTGAATCCAAGGTGAAACGGTTTTGCCGTGTGCCTTAATCACTTCCATGAATTTCTCAACACCAACGATATCCCAAGTTTCGAACGGTCCTAATTCCCAACCGAAACCAGCTCTTAATGCGTCATCAATTTTGTGTAATTCGTCAGAAATTTCTGGTATTCTATTCGAAACGTAAGCGAATAAGCCAGAAAAAGCCTTGCGATAAAACTCACCTGCTCTGCCTTTATCTCCGAACAACATTTTAGTTCGCGTGGCTAAATCGTCAACTGTTTTGGTTTGCGCGAATATTGGGAAGTTCACTTTCGATTTTCCTTCATATTCTAATGTTTTAAGATTAAGTGATAAAATTGCTTTTTCACCATCAACAACCTCTTTTTTATAAAACCCTTGCTTAGACTTTGATCCTAACCAACCTTTTTCAACCATTTGCCCGATATAATCTGGCAATTGGAATTGGGCATTCTCTTCATCATTAGGGCAGTTTTCATGAACACCATTGGCAACATGAACCAATGTATCCAAACCAACTACATCACATGTTCTGAAAGTTGCCGATTTTGGTCTACCCAAAACTGGTCCCGTTAATTTATCAACCTCTTCCACCGTCAATCCCATTTCATCTACTAAATGAAACAATGACATAATAGAATATACCCCAACTCTATTCGCAATAAACGCCGGGGTATCTTTGCATAATACTGTTTTCTTTCCTAAAAAACGAGCGCCGTAATGCATGAAAAAATCCACAATAGCTGGATCTGTTTTTGGTGTTGGAATAATCTCTAGCAATTTTAAATAACGCGGCGGGTTAAAGAAGTGAGTCCCACAAAAATATTTTTGGAAATCTTCACTTCGCCCTTCTAGCATCATGTGAATTGGAATACCAGATGTATTCGAAGAAACTAATGTGCCTGGTTTTCTGTATTTATCAACCTTATCAAAGATGATTTTCTTAATATCCAGCCGTTCCACGACTACTTCAATCACCCAATCGCAACTGTTTATCTCCTCAAAATCATCATCAAAATTTCCAGTTTCAATGCGATCCGCAAATGACTTTTTATAAATTGGGGAAGGATTTGACTTAAGTGATGCTTTCAAAAAATCATTCACTAACCGATTTCGAACGGCCTTATCTTCTAATGTAAGTCCTTTCTTTTGCTCAGCAGCATTTAATTCTCTTGGAACCATGTCTAATAAAAGAACATTGCAACCAATATTTGCAAAGTGGCAAGCTATTGCGGACCCCATTACTCCTGATCCTAAAACCGCTACCTTTCTAATTTTTCTATTCATATTTTATTTGTTTTGGATGTAAGCAAGAACTTACTTTACTTTTAAACCATTTTTTTCAAATACTTTATTGTCTTCCAATAAATCTGTCAATAAAACATCAACCTTCTCCATCACTTCAAAAAATGCTTTGACTTTGGTTTTGGGCAGACTTTCGTAAACTTTTTCATTAAAACCGAGTACAACATCTCTTGCCATTTTTCTTTTTAATACACCTTCATTTGTTAAAAACACAAGAGACTTTCGTTTATCAACTGCATCAGCTTGACGTCGAATGAGTCCTTTTTCTTCCATGTTTTTAAGCGTACGAGATAGACTTGTAGGTTCCATCCCCATTTTTGGTCCTAATGCAGTACTAGGGGTGCCTTCTTTCTCAATGTTCAGCAATATAAATCCCCACGAGAAGGACATATCATATTGAGCAGCCACTTGATTATAATAGCGGGAAATCTTGAACCAGTTATTTCTAACATGAAATTCAAATAATTGTTCTTTATTCATTCAATATTATTTATTATCTTTAAAGGGTACCAAATATAATAATATTATTCCTATGCACGCATAGTTTTATCGTTTTTTTTATTTCTTCCCCGTGCTATCCATTTTTCAATTGTCATATGCGAATTTTTCAATTAACAAAATCCAAGCTTACGCTCTTATTTCTAATTATTTCAGTCGCTGTTTCCGGACAAAATTCCGAACTAAAAATGGACGAGATCATGAAGGGAAATGAATTCATTGGACACCAACCTTTTGATTTTAATTGGGGACCAAATAGCGCGCATATCTATTTCAGGTGGAATAAAGACAACGAATTGGTAGCACCTTATTATGTGTATTCAATTCAAGAAGGGTTTTACAATAAAATAAATTTTAACGGTCAAGCCCTTCCAATTGGTGGGTCAGATAAAGGAAATGGAAAAGCCTATTTTAAATCGGGCATATCTCTTTACAGCATAGACAAAGGCGAAAAAATCGAGCTAATTTATTCGGATGCAAGCGACTTTCAAATCCATTCAATCATTGAAGATCAGGTGGTTCTTTTGCGCGAAAGCAACCTGTACGCCCTGCACACTGCAAAAGGAACACTAATGCAATTAACGAATGTGCAACCCGGAAATACGCCTGCACCTGACGCAGAATTAAACTATTTAGAAGAACAACAAGAAACCCTCTTTGAAACGGTTCGAGTAAAAAAAGCAAAATTAAAAGCTGAACGTGATTATCAAAAACTCACAAGTCCTCAATTTATAAAACCATTTTATTTGGAAGGATGGTCACTCAATAACATAGTAATTAATCACGAATTAAACACCGCAGCGATTAGTAAAAGTAGGAATCCTAAAAACACAAAAACGCAATACATGGCCTATGTATCAACTGATGGTTATTCAGCTGCGAAAAAGGCGCGGAGTAAAGTTGGTGCCGAAAACCCAAAACACGAACTATTCATTTGGCACCTCGATCAAGACACCACGATTCAAATTGACTTTTCGAATTTATCAGGTGTAAATAATGCTCCTGAATACTATACTGATTATCTCGAAAGAGAAACAGAAAATTATGAAAAAGAACTGATCTACCATCTCCATGGCTTCAATAACTCAGGTGACAAATGTTTAATTGAAATAAAATCCTACGACAACAAAGACCGCTGGTTATGCTATTATGATGTAGCTTCAGGTGAGTTGAAAGAGACAAACCACCAATATGATGCCGCATGGATTGGTGGACCAGGAATTTCGAGTTGGAACATGGCGAAAGGAAATGTAGGCTGGATGGATGACAATTCTTATTATTTTCAATCGGAAAAAACAGGATATTCGCACCTTTACATGACCAATACTAAATCAAATGAAACAAAAGCATTAACAGAAGGCAAATTTGAAATTCACGAAGCAATCCTTTCAGACGATAAAGCCAAATTTTTTATTAGCGCCAATAAAAACCATCCAGGAAATAGAGAATTCTACCATTTAGACATTAAATCGAAAAAACTAAGTCCAATTTTAAATGAAGATGGCAACCACGAAGTACTTGTTTCGCCCAATGAAAAATGGCTCTTGGTGAATTACTCCTTTAAAAACAAACCTTGGGATTTGTATTTAGCTGAAAACACAAAGGAGACATCTTTAAAACAAATTACGAAATCTCCAAGTGACGCTTTTCAAAACTACAAATGGCGAACACCACCAATTATCACTTATAACGCGGCCGACGGTGAAGAAATACACGCCCGAATTTATGAACCAACGGCTGACAAAAAAAATGGGGCCGCAGTATTTTTTGTGCATGGTGCTGGCTATATACAAAATGCCCATAATTGGTGGAGTGGTTATTATCGCGAATACATGTTTAACAACCTGCTTTGTGATAAAGGATATACAGTAATGGATATTGATTTTAGAGCGAGTAAGGGCTATGGTCGCGATTTTAGAACAGACATTTATCGACATATGGGAGGGAAAGATTTGAGCGATTATGTAGACGCCCGAGAACTTTTAATCGAAGATTACGACATTGATCCGAATCGAATTGGAATGTACGGCGGCTCTTATGGTGGATTTTTAACAATAATGGCCTTACTTACCGAACCTGGTAAATTTAAGTGCGGCGCTGCTGTGCGATCGGTTACTGATTGGGCGCATTATAATCACGCCTACACCTCAAACATATTAAACACACCGTTAGAAGATCCAAAAGCATTCGAAAAAAGTTCGCCTATTTATTTCGCAGACAAATTAGAAGACAGGCTATTAATGGTGCACGGTATGGTAGACAATAACGTACAATACCAAGATGTTGCTCGATTAGCACAGCGTTTTATTGAACTCGGCAAAACAGATTGGGATTTAGTTGGATACCCGATTGAACCGCACGGTTTTAAAGAAACAACAAGTTGGATTGATGAATACGGGCGAATCTTGAAGATGTTTGATGAGGAGCTACTCGCTAATTAGGTGTTAGGGCGCTTTGTTGATGTGGTTGATTATTTGATTGCTCATGACATTCCAATGGAGCGCCTAATTCCTAAAGGATATGGAGAAACCAAGCCGGCAGAAATTACGGATGAGGAAGGTAATACGGAGACCATGACCATTGCTTATATTGCAAGTTTAAAATCGAAAGATGCACGTGAGGAAGCCCATCAACGAAATAGACGTACGGCATTCTTTGTATTAGAGCAAAAATAATCCCCTAATAATTCTGATAAGCCAAGCACTTTTATTTATCTTTGCCTCAAAAAAAACTGATGGAGCAAGTAAGAAAAGACGCCAGCTATAGTGTTGGAATGAGCATTGGACAAAGTTTACAAGGACAAAATTTGGATCAAATTGATTTGGAAGCATTTGTTGAAGGAATCCAAGCTATTTTTAAAGGGGAGACCTTAAAATGGACGCCTGAAGAAGCTAATACTAAAATTGGAACTTATCTCGAAGCAGTAAATAAATCGCGATTTGCGTCAAACAAAACAGCTGGAGCTGAATTTTTAGCTGCCAATGGCACTAAAGAAGGCGTAACTACATTAGAATCTGGATTACAATACGAAATAGTTACAGAAGGAAGCGGAGAAAAACCAAGTCCAGAATCTCAAGTAACTGTGCATTACCACGGAACTTTACCTGATGGAACTGTGTTTGATAGTAGCGTAAGCCGCGGTGAACCTGCCACATTTGGTGTAAACCAAGTTATCAAAGGTTGGACCGAAGCTTTGCAATTAATGCCAGCAGGATCTAAATGGAAACTTTATATACCTGAAAACCTAGCTTACGGTGCTAATCCGCATCCAGGTGGTCCAATTAAACCATATATGGCTTTGATTTTTGACGTTGAACTGATTTCAATAAATTAATTTCATGCGTTCACCCCTACTCCTCCTTTTTTTCGCTCTCTTTCTCTTTGCTTGTAGCAGCGATCCTGAGGTAGATATAATTGATGAACCAATTCCGGCTCCAAAACAAGTTTTTCAAAGTTTTGAGTCGAAAATAAGCTATTGCATTGGTTTTGACAATGGCTTTACAATCAACCAAGTCTATAATGGACAGAATACTGCTGGCAAATTCTATTTAAATGATATTGAAGAGGGCTTAGTCGATTATTTAGGAGACGGCGAGTTAAGAATTGGTATTTTCAGCATTGACAGTATTCTCAACCTGTATTTAGGTGAAGAAGGTCAAGTAGACGAAAGACAAGTTTCTAAAACTGACGCCAGTTATGCCATAGGTTTAGTTGAAGCACAAACTTTAGTAAGTTCATTGGTTGGTCGAGGTATCGATCAATCAATGGACATAGAGTTTTTATTAAAAGGCATTCAGGATGGAATGCATAACCGTCAGAACACACTTAGTTTGGCCGAAATTCGAATTGAAGTTTCAAAATATTACAACGAAATGAATTTGGTCATGGGCCAAATTTTCCTTGACAATAACCTTGAAAATGAAAATGTTTTGGTTACCGAAAGTGGCTTACAATATGAAGTTTTTGAGCCTGGTATTGGAGCTTCACCAAATATTACGGACACATGTGTTGTCAATTATACCGGACGTTTCATTGATGGAAGAGTTTTTGAAACCACGGCGCAGTCTGGTGTTCCGGCTGAATTTACTCCACTTGGTGTGATACCAGGATGGAAAGAAGCACTTTTGATGATGAAGGAGGGCGGAAGCTCACGTTTTTTCATTCCATATGAGCTTGCTTATGGCGAAACGGGAAGTGGTCCGGTTGAACCTTTTTCTACATTGGTTTACGATTTTGAACTATTAGAGGTTCGAAAGTTTAACCCTTAATCTATTTTCTTAAAATTCTTTTTTTGATCCAGTGAATATGGTGTTGATCCAAAAACAACACATAGGTTAGGATCATTATCACACCAAATGTGAATATTCCCATTCCAAAAGCTATGGATAAATGGAAAATAACTCCTATCATTAAAAACGGAATTTTAATTCGTTTGAACCAAACCAATATTGGAAATACCCCTTGATACAGCAGCACCGCATAAGTTCCAATCATTGAAAGCAAAGGATGATCCGCAAACAACACATACATGGCGGAACTAGAAAAGGTATCCACCTTAGAAATATGCATTAAAGCTTCTCCATTCACCCAATATGGATCAATTAATTTATACAGCGTTGAGAAGAAATAAAGGACACAAATCTGAATGATTACTACCCAATAAAAAGTATTATTTAACACATTTTGAAGAACTGAGAACTGAGGAGCACCGTTTTTCAATTGCTTTCCACTGGCCTGCTGAATGAAAATAAGGTAAAATAATAAAATACTAATCAATGCTTCTCCTCCAGTAAACATCAAATAGCCTTTAACGAATA
This sequence comes from uncultured Crocinitomix sp., assembly GCA_905478225.1. Classification (GTDB taxonomy): domain Bacteria; phylum Bacteroidota; class Bacteroidia; order Flavobacteriales_D; family Crocinitomicaceae; genus Crocinitomix. The sequence continues at coordinate 25,391 of CAJQHR010000056.1, read as the reverse complement.
AATTTGCCGTAACAAAATACAGTAGCACCGCTGTGAGTCGTGGTAAAAAGTTCAACAAACCACTAATTAATAATGCAATTTGACCATATACAAAGCAATACGCAATCCATGGATGGTTAGAATTGACCGGATGATTTAAAACATTTAATAAAGCCCTACTCCCCTGCTCATACCAAGGGTAATTCGTATTCCAGCCGACGGAACCAACAATTCCGTTATAACTAAACAACTCATGCGCAATTGGCAGTAGCGTTATTGCATTGAAGAGCAAAAAAACGTATAAAATTTTTCTGAAAAACTCAATTTTTTCCCAATATGGAAAAGGCCGCAAAAATATTTCGGGAATTCTTTTCAACATCAGTTCAAATAAAATTTAGGGAGCGTTATCATTCCTTCCTCACCTGAGACAACATCTTCTAAATAAAAACGAATTAAGGCCGATTCAACTTTAGAATTATAAAGATACCAGCCGTTGCCTCTAATGAAATTTTGAATTTTATAATAACTATACCCATCATAAAATTCTGTCATTCTATCTGTTGGAAAATCGTCTCCAATAGTAACATTAAGCATGTTTAAATCAAGACTCAACCAATAATAAAGATTAGACGCTGCTAAAACAATCTCTCCATGATGTGAACCTCTTAAATAGCTATGCCTATTGGCCGCATCCGTTACCGGGTTATCCCATTCAGTTGAATCATTCTCAAAATAAAACTTAATTTCAATAGTTGAATTTACAGTTGGACAAGGCGCAAACATGCCCCAGGTCTGTGCGAAAATAGGTTCAACATAAGGAGTTGCAAAAGCCTTTAATTTTGGATGAGAAATAGTTGCTGGAAATGCATAAATGATAATAAAACTGAAATGCACAACAATGAACAAAAAAGCAAGCCAACCAATCCATATTTTATTAGTTGTTTCCTTCAAAACAGATGTTTATTAACTTTCATTTTGTTAAAAATAAGCATATTAATGCGTTTATTTTCCGCATATTTTAAATACTTTCGAGTATAATCTGGTCTTTAAATGACAGTAAATCTGATTTCAATGAAAAGCATACTATTTTTAATATTATTTGCGGGCACAATAAATGCTGCTTATAGCCAAAAGCACAAGGAATATTATGCGGATGGAACTTTAAAAGAAGCGGGTAAATACAAAGAAGAGAAACCAGTAGGCAAATGGCTATTCTACTATCAAAACGGTGAAGTATTAGCAGAAGGAAAATACAAGAATGGCGAAAAGGTGGGGATTTGGAACTATTACCATGAAACCAAAACGCTAATGGAAACTGGAAATTTTGTGGAAGGCAAAAAAGACGGTGAGTGGATTTCTTACCATGATAATGGAAAAGTAATGTCTCAGGGTGCTTTCCTGTTAGGAGAAGAGACTGGAGTCTGGCGTTATTATTATCGTTTAGGAATATTGAAAAGTGAAGGACAATTTGATGAAGGCGCTCAAGTAGGTGTTTGGAGCTATTATTATGAAAATGGGCAAATGAAAGAAACGGGCCTATGGAAAGAAAATAAAAATCACGGCGTTTGGAAATTTTATTACGAAGATGGAATTTTGAAAAAAACCGGAAGTTGGAATTTAGGAATTCAAGAAGGCGTGTGGTCATATTATAATGCATTAGGAAATTTAGAAGAACGTGGAGAATGGAAAAACGGCAAGGCTGAGGGATTGTGGGAATACTATTTTCCTGCTGGAAAGTTAAAAGAGGCAGGCAGATGGCAAAGCGGAACACAAACAGGAGAATGGACCTACTATTATGGAAATGGCTTCGTAAAAATGAGGGGAAACTGGACTGATGGTTTTAATGTCGACATATGGAGTTATTATTACGAAAATGGTAACATTCAAAAAACTGGAGAACGGGCTAACGGACATGAGATTGGTTTGTGGACCTATTACCATCAAAATGGGAACAAAAAAGAAGAGGTGAACTTTAGTTCAAATGGTGTTGAAACAGGCGTTTGGAAAAAATATCATGAAAACGGAAATTTGGCGCAAGAAGGCGAGTGGATTGCAGGAAAACAGAACGGCAGGTGGAAGTATTACAACGAAAAAGGAACATTTGTAGAAGAAGGGTATTGGAAAGACGGAAATCAAAATGGCGTATGGCTTTATTACTACGACAGCGGGAAACTAAAAAATCAAGGTAATTGGGAAATGGGCGTTCAGTCGGGAGAATGGATGTATTATTACGCCAATGGTAAATTAATGGAACATGGTTTCTGGAAAGACGGAAAGCAAGACGGAAAATGGATTTTTTATCATGAAAACGGAAAAAAACAACGCGAAGGAAAATTCAGAAACAGCGACCGTTATGGTGAATGGAAAGAGTTTAATCTAAGCGGAATATACACTGAATCGAAATATTATTAGAGTTTAATGGGTAGTGAGAACAAAGAAATTGATTTAGAAAAGGAACGGGTTGAAATCCTGAACGCCTATGCTGGATTATTACGCGCAAGTAAATCCATGCGTGATAAGGAGGATACAAAACTAATCCGTAAGGCGTTTAATGTCGCCGTTGAGGCACATAGCGGCATGCGCCGAAAATCTGGCGAACCTTATATTTTTCATCCAATTGCCGTGGCGCGTATATGCGTCGAGGAAATGGGGCTAGGCACTACTTCCATTGTTTGCGCATTGCTACATGACACAGTTGAGGACACCAACATCACCTTGCAGGATATCGAAGATATTTTTGGTTTAAAAGCCCGATCAATTATTAATGGCTTAACCAAAATCCCAGAAGTATTTGACGATAACATTTCTATTCAAGCCGAGAATTTTAGAAAGCTTATCCTTACCATTTCGGATGATTTGCGCGTGGCTTTTATTAAAATAGCCGATCGTTTGCATAACATGCGTACGCTGGATTCTATGCGACCAGATAAGCAATTAAAAATTGCTTCTGAAACTGAATTCCTTTATGCGCCGCTAGCCCACCGCCTTGGTTTTAACGCCATTAAAACGGAATTTGAGGATATCATTTTCAAATATAAAGAGCCTGCTATTTATAGTCAACTCGAAAAGAAATTAGAGAAAACGGCAGCCGTTCGTAATCGTTTCATTCGTCAATTTACGAATCCGATTAAGGAAGCTATGGAGGCGCAGGATTACGAATTCAGTATTAAAGCACGAACGAAAAGTATTCCATCCATCTTTAAAAAAATTCATACCAAGAATGTCACTTTTGATGAGATTTACGACATTTTTGCCATTCGAATAATTATTGATACGTCTCTTGAGAATGTAAAGGCTGAGGCGTGGAAAATTTACAGTATTGTTACCGATTTTTATCAACCCAACCCTGATCGATTAAGAGATTGGATTTCTATTCCAAAGGCAAACGGATATGAGTCTTTACATACCACGGTGATGAGCCCGACAGGGAAATGGGTGGAGGTTCAAATCCGCTCGAAACGAATGGATGAAGTAGCCGAAAAAGGTTACGCAGCACATTGGAAATACAAAGAAAATAGCAGCACCGTTAGTACTTTCGACCGCTGGGTAGGCGAAATTCGTGACCTCTTAGAAAATCCAAATACAGACGCTGAGGAATTTATTAACGAGTTTAAACTAAACTTGTTTAGTGATGAAATTTACATTTTTACACCAAAAGGTGACTTGCGCGTACTTCCCACCAATTCAACCACGTTAGATTTTGCTTTCGATATTCATACAGACATTGGAATGTCCTGCATTGGCGCCAAAGTAAATGGAAAATTAATGCCACTCAGTCACATTCTTAAAAGTGGTGACCAGGTTGAAATTTTGCGCTCTAAAAAACAAAAACCGAAAGAAGGCTGGCTAAAATTTGTGGCAACAGCACGTGCAAAAACCAAAATCAAATCTGCCTTAAAAGAAGAGCAGAAAAGGATTGCCGCAGACGGAAAAGAAATTCTAAAACGAAAGTTCAACCAGTTGAAGGTAAATTTTTTAGGAGAAAACGTACATATCGTTGAAAAACATTTGGGAATAGGTGGTGGCGCAATGGAACTCTATTATCAAATTGCGAAAGGAAAAATCAACCTCTCAAAATTACGTGGAATCAAAATTGAAAACAAGAATTTTGTTGCACCTAAAGTCACACGAAAAGAACCTTCTGGCGCCAATCTTGAAACAATTATTTCTAAGATTAACACCAAAAAAGATACGGTTGTTATTGGAGACGACTTTAAGGAAATCGAATATAAATTAGCCAATTGCTGCAATCCAATACCCGGCGATCGTGTCTTTGGATTTGTGACGGTTTCTGAAGGAATTAAAATTCATAGAACGAATTGTCCTAATGCGACTCAATTAATGTCACAATATGCGTATAGAGTGCTTAAAGCAAACTGGAAAAGTGATCAATTAAGCGAACGTTTGTGCGGATTGGTGATCACTGGAATTGACGATATTGGAATCGTAAATAAAATCACAAATATCATCTCTGCGCAGCATGAAGTAAACATGAAATCGATTGGCTTTGAAAGTAATGACGGGATTTTTGAAGGACGAATCATGCTCTACGTTTACGATACGGAGCATTTGGATCAATTAATATTGAAATTTGAACAAATTGACGGCATTAAGGCAGTTGAACGCGTATAGAATTATACAGTTGAATTCAATTAACGAATGAAGCAAAGTCTTTTAACTTCCAACATTTGCCTTTCGACTTCAATCGATTCTCCATTAGAGAATGAGTAAACTTGTTTTTAAGGAACGACTAATTAGATAAGTGGGGAAAATTAGTTAACTTTAAACATCCTAATATTCCGACATGGAAAAAGAGCAGTTACAAGAAAAAATTAAAGACATTTTTTGCGATTTCTTAGAGCAAAAAGGCCATAGAAAAACCCCTGAAAGGTTTGCTATTCTGGCCGAAATATACGCGCAAAAAGGTCACTTCGACATTGAATCGCTCTATGTCAAAATGAAAAACAAAAATTATCGTGTAAGTCGCGCAACACTTTACAATACAATTGAATTATTACTGAGTTCTGATTTAGTGCGCAAGCATCAATTCGGAAATAATATTGCCCAATTTGAAAAATCGCACGGTTTTCAACAGCACGATCATATCATTTGCACGGATACAGGAGATGTAATTGAATTTTGCGATCCTCGGATTGAAAAAATTAAAGCTACTGTTGAAGAATTGTTCAACGTTAAAGTACATCATCATTCTCTCTACTTTTACGGTGAAAGAATTGATAATAAGAGTAAAAAGTAAATATGAGTTTAACCTTATCACAAACAGCCCACAAAAACTGCAGTGAAATTCTGGTTGAGGGTTCTGGACTATCCGAAGTTGATTTTGAAGAAATACATGCTGTTGTAGAGGCAGAAATTAATAACACACAACCAAATTTGATCTTAAACCTAGAAAAGGTGAGAATATTGAATAGTTTAGGTATAAATGCACTGATAAAAATTTTTACAAAATGTAGAAATAGCGGGGGCGATATGTACATTGTTAATATCTCTGAGAAAATTAATCAAGTACTTTTGCTTACTAAGTTAAATACAGTTCTTAATATTGCGAACTCAACTGCTGAGGCAGAAGAAAATTTTAATTTGATCTAAAAGAAATTTCAAAAACTGAGAGACTTCCGTTTCAATTTGGATCCTCCAAACGAGACGGTGTTTTTTTTTTATTTCTTAAATAGCTAATAAAGAAAGACAAATGAATAAAGTGGATGTTTTATTGGGATTACAGTGGGGTGACGAGGGCAAAGGAAAAATTGTTGACGTTGTTACACCTGACTACGATATAATCGCAAGATTTCAGGGCGGGCCTAACGCTGGTCACACCTTAATTTTTGATGACAAAAAGTATGTTTTGCATACCATTCCATCTGGAATTTTTAGAGACAAAACCATAAATGTAATTGGTAACGGTGTTGTAATCGACCCCATCATCATTAAAGATGAAATTGATAAACTGGAAGCAATTGGCATTGACGTCACGTCAAAATTGTTAATCTCCAAAAAAGCGCACCTTATTGTTCCAACGCATAAAATTTTAGATAAGTATTCTGAAGAGCAAAAAGGAATCAACAAAATTGGCTCTACATTGAAAGGTATTGGGCCAACTTACATGGATAAAACCGGAAGAAACGGTTTAAGAATGGGAGATTCTTTGTCGCCCAATTTCAAAGAAAAATATTCTGCCTTACAAGAAAAGCATAAAACAATCTTAGGTGATTATGATTATGCTGAATTATTAGCCGAATTAGAAGCAAAATGGTTTGAAGCCATGGAGTTCATGTCTAAATTTACATTGATTGATAGCGAACATTATATTAATAACGCTATGAATGATGGGAAATCCGTATTAGCTGAAGGCGCTCAAGGTACTATGTTAGATGTTGACTTTGGAACCTATCCATTTGTGACATCCTCTAATACAATTACTGCTGGAACGTGCACAGGACTTGGCGTTGCACCGAATAGAATTGGTGAAGTGATTGGAATTTTTAAAGCATATTGCACACGAGTTGGAAGTGGACCATTCCCTTCTGAGTTGGACAATGAAGTCGGTGAAAATATTCGCAAAATTGGACATGAGTATGGCGCAACAACTGGACGAGACAGAAGATGCGGCTGGATTGATTTACCAGCGTTGAAATATGCGATTATGGTAAATGGAGCTACGCAACTTTCTATGATGAAAGCGGATGTATTAGATAGCTTTGAAGAAATACAAGTGTGCACGCATTATGATATTGATGGTGAAAAATTAGACTACTTTCCATACGATATTAACTCTTTAAACGTTAAACCTGTTTATGAAAGTGTAAAAGGGTGGAATAAAGACTTAACTGGAATGCGCGATATGAAAGATGCGCCACAAGAGTTTTTGGACTATATCACCTATTTGGAACGAGAATTGCAAACACCTATAACAATTGTGTCTGTAGGACCAGATAGAGAGCAAACGATTATTAGAAAGTAACTTGTTTACAAAAACAAACATATTAATAACGGCGCTTCTAATAAGCGCCGTTTTTATTCCACATACTAACTGGAGCCAAAACGAAAATGTTCGTTTGGTTTTTGCAGAGGATGTTGTCAATTCAGACGTGCATAAAAACACGACTGTGGCAAAGGGACATGTGGAGTTTAAGCATGGAAACACGCGCTTATTTTGCGATTCTGCGCTCTATTTTCAAGATTCCAATATTGTAAATGCTTATGGGGATGTTCAAATCAACCAAGGCGATACTGTAAATCTATTTTGTGACTCATTAATCTTTAATGGAAACACAAACAAATCAAAGCTTTTAAGCAATGTTCGCTTCAGAGATAGCGAATACTTCATGTTAACGGATTTGTTGGATTATGACGGGAATAAATCAATCGGAGCTTATAAGAATCACGCCAATATTTCCAGCATAAATTCGGACTTAAAATTAACATCCGTAAAAGGATATTATTATTCCACTTCAAAAACTTTTTATTTTAAAGATAGTGTCCATATTCAAGATCCGAAATATGAACTTTTTGCAGACACGCTAGAATTTAGAACCAATAATTCGAGTGCCCATTTTCATGGGCCCACCACTATCCTATTCGACTCATCAACTGTAGAATGTAATCGAGGGATTTATTTTTCAAAAGAAGAACGGGTTCAATTATGGAACGGTGCAACGCTGAATGAACCCGGGCGTAGTTTTTACGCAGATAGCTTACTCTTTAATCAGAAAACGGATTTAGGTGAAGGATTTTGTAATGTGGTGATGTATGACACCACGGAACAAGTAAAGTTTATGTCCGACTATTTATTAAAAAAACCGCAGAATGAAGAACTCATTTTAAAAGACAATGCACGCGTTTTTCAATATTCTGAAAAAGACACGCTTTATTTATCGGGAGATACGATCACCTATCAACAAGACACCCTTACGAATACAAAACTTTCAATTATTGAAAATAACGTAGCCATTATCAACGGCGATAATTTTATTCGTTGCGATTCGGCTTATTTTAGCGAAGCAGATTCTATTCTTAAACTCCACAAAAATCCAATTATTTGGAATGGAGACATGCAGCTTTTTGCTGATTCGGTATTCACCACTTATTATGATGGGGAATTTCACAAAATGTTTATGTACCAAAATGCCATGCTTATTTCAGCACGCGAAAATGATTCCGTTCATTATGACCAAATGAAAGGGAAGTTTATGACTGCCCTACTCGACTCTAGTAAAATCAAACAAATTAGGATTGAACAAAATGCACAAAGTTTGTATTATCCGGAGGAGACTAAAACCGATTCTGCAGGCGTTGAATTTAAAACGCTAAAAGGAATGGATCGAAAGGAATGTAGTGAAATAATATTTCGTTTTTTAGATGGAGAAATTCAAAAAATATCGTTTATCGATAATCCAACGAGCGTCTTTTATCCGATCGATCAAATTCCACCAAAGGAATTATTTTTTAAAGGATTTTTATGGAAAATTGAACAAAAACCAGAGAGTCCTTTTCCAGAATAATTTTATCTTTAGGTTTCGATAAAAACGATAAGCAATCACAATGAAAGGAAAATTAATTGGCATTGGAGCAATCACATCTATTGCAGTGCTGTGCCTAATGGCGATCATTATTGCAATGGGAGGAGAATTTTTCTCAGCCGTTAATTTTCAAATCCTCATTTTTGTTTTCGTAATTACCATTGTAATGGCGGGCAGCTATTTATTGAGTGCTTTTAGCCCGCAAACAAGTCCTAAAATAAAAGCAGCAATTGGCGCAATCGGTGCGGTGTTGGTTGTCTTTTCGGGATTAGTCAGCTTTAATATTATTGAGTTGCTCACTACCTACAATTGGCTAATCGCAATAGGCGTTTCCTATATCTTACTTGTTCAATTACAGTTAATGCAATGGGGGAACTCGCCCAGCTTAATTTCGAAAATTTGTTCATTTATAGTTATTCTCGCTAACCTATTTTTGATTGTGTTCTTTGTTGTATTATGGCGCTATTCGGAAATTTCTATCGTCATTGATAGTGCAGTTCTTGCGACAATCGTTGCCTTTTTAATTGGTATTATTGCCAATAAGAAGGTGGCAGAAACTGTCTAATTGAAGTACTCTTTACAATTAGGATATTAGTTCTTTTTATAGTTGTATTTAAGTCGTTTATAAGGATTGTTTTTGAGAGACTGTTTCATAAGTTCATTCATTTCTGTTGTTTCATAAAGTTCATAACCTAAAGAATAGTAGAAATATAGAAGAAATGACTTATAACATAAAATGAAATTGTCAATATTTATGGCTTCAAATATATCTTTAGATTTTTTTGTTTCTCCTATTTCCGCATAGTAATGCGTTTTCATTAACTGGTAAGTATTTATGTAATGTGGTTCGCTATAAATTTTCTGCTCAAATGCTTTTTCAACTTGCGTTATTAGCCAATATTTTACTTCTGTGTTCATGGTCACAATAGATATTACCATTGGTTCGTAATAAGACTGAAAGAGATCATTACTTGATACAAGTGATTTAATATTAAAAAATTGTAATTCGCTTTTTTTATCACCAAGAAGGAAATTGGAATAATACCTCCCCCTAAGAACCGGATGAAGATTTATGAGCGCGCTATTTTTAATATGAATACTGGTTATTTTAGAATTGTTTAGATAAGCCTTCAAGTTTAGTAGACATCTAATGAATAATTTATTTTTGTAATCTCGTTTTTTGATTAATAAGTGTGAAAACTCCGAATAATACCCGTTGAGTGAAGAATAGTCTACAAATATTTCAAAAATAGTTGTTCGATAGAACATTGTTTTGGACAGTGCAGTTATTTCGTGTTTATTTAGTTGAATACTCCGCAATAATATACCTATCGAATTACCTACAATTAATTTTTGGTTATAGGTAATTATATTTTTTTTTAGTAAATCAGAATTGAACAAGATATTCAATTCATTAATTTTTCTAGCCGATAAATACTCTCGTATCAAATTTATTAGCGGTAGTACCATGTCTTCGGAGCTTTGCGCCTTATTCTCTAAAAACAAAAGAAGATTCTTTGTGTCATTCTTATCAATTAGTTCATATAAATTTAAACGACTCTCCCAACTTACTTCATGTGGCAACTCATTAACGTAATTATAGTAGGACTTATAACCAATAAATCGACTCAAAATATCTAAGGTATCCCTACGCGTTTTCACCTTCTGAGCCAAGCCATAAATTCGTCTTAAGGTGTTGTAGTTTACATTTTCATTCGTTTGTTCAAGAATTATTTCCGATAATTTTTCGCAATCTCCTCGGTTTAATATTTTAACACCATATTTTTTTTGTACGGCATCAATTAATTTTTCCTCCATAAACTTATTTGTACCATTAATGTACCAAACTTATTTCAGAGAAACGATAACTTTGATAAAAAATAAAAGCAAATATGAAAAAATTAAACTTTATTATGATCGCAATTATGTTTGCGACGTTAGCAGTATCCTGCGGGAGCGAAGAAACAAACGAATCTCCTGAGACTTTAGATGACATTCTAACGGAATACGAAAATACCATAGATGAATTAGAAGATGAGATGGATGAACTCGAAGATGACATGGGAGGGGATATCGAGGTTGAAAGTGAAGAAGTTGAAGAAATGGACGAAGGAGGAAGTGATGCAGAATGGGATGAAATCTTAGACGGTTATGAAGATTACGTTGATAGTTATATTGCTATTCTAAAAAAACAAGCAGATGATCCCTCTGATATGTCTATAATGACAGAATCAATGGAATTAATGGGACAAGGTACTGAATGGACTACTAAAATGGCAGAATCATCTTCAGAATTTGGCACTGAACAATTGACAAGAATGACAGAAATTCAGACAAAATTAGCAAACTCTGTTTCAGGTCTTTAGAACTTAATTTAAATTAACAATTAAAAATAGGGAGCTCATCACTCTCTATTTTTTTTGCAGATATTTTTGAAATTAATCTCTAATTAACAATCACATCTAAACGAATCTTCGATCTCCACTAATTATACAAATTCTACTCGTTTGTTGTTCCATGATTATAAACACCCTAAGTCAGCTTCGGACAACTCTCACTTTAAAACTCAGAACAAACCAACACAAATAGCGTTAACAACCGCAATCATTAACAAAGCACCATTAATAAGTACCTGAAGCACACTGTGCACTGCGTCTCCGAATAGCGTAATTTTATCTTTGGATAATTGTATGCCAATGAAATTTGAACGCTCATATACATTAAAAGAAATTGCAGACCTGCTAAACTCACCTTTTAAAGGAGACGCTAACTTAGAGGTGACTGGAATAAACGAAATTCACAAAATTGAATATGGAGAAATAGTATTCGTGGATCATCCCAAATACTATAAAAAGGCTTTTGAAAGCGCTGCGGATGTCATTTTGATCGATCAAGAAGCGGATGTTCCTGCTGGTAAAGGAATCATTATTTGTGAAGCACCGTTCGACGCGTTTAATCAAATTACAACACATTTTTCTCCAGATATCCCCTGGGTTTCTCCAAGTGGCAGCAATTTTAAAGTTGGAGAAAACACGGCTATTTATCCAAATGTTTCAATCGGACATGATGTAAGTATTGGAAGCAATTGCATCATTCATTCAGGAGCTGTGATTGGTGACCACACGATTATTGGAGATCATGTAGTAGTTGGACCAAATTCAGTTATTGGACACTACGCATTTTATTATAAGAAGAAATCAGGCGGATACAACCGCATGCATACTTGCGGTAAAACCATTCTTGAGGATCATGTTGAGATTGGAGCCTTGAGTACAATAGATAGAGGCGTTACTGGTGATACCATTATTGGCAAAGGAACTAAAATTGACAACCAAGTGCATGTTGGGCATGATACAGTTGTTGGCGAAAACTGCCTATTTGCAGCTAATGTTGGAATTGCGGGTTGTGTTATTATTAAAGACCATGTCACCTTATGGGGGCAAGTGGGTGTTGTGAGTGATATTACCATCAATAGCAATGTTACCGTTCTGGGTCAATCTGGCGTTGGCATGGATTTGAAAGAAGGAAAAACATATTTTGGATCACCTTGTGGTGAAGCGCGATCAAAATTTAAAGAATTGGCGGCATTTAAGAGATTAGCGTCGATCATAGAAAACTTATGATCACAAAACTAGGAAATAGAGTCGAAAAATTAGAGCATAAATTATTGACAAATGAATTTAAGCTCAATTCATTGTTAGAGATTACAAAATCCATCAATTTTAATGCGCCTGTTTCTGAACTTTTGGAAATTTACAGTTTCATTCTGCGCGAACAATTGGGCATTCGAAAGTTTGTGCTGTACAATCACCAAACTGACTGGAACGTCATTACAAAACTAGGGATTAAAGGTAAAATCAAAGACATCAATATTGAACGTGATATTCTGAAATTTAAGGAAATTACAGTTATTGAATCATCTTATAAAAAGTCCCTCAATAATTTTGACGTCATTATTCCCGTTTTTCATAAAGAGAAACCTCTAGCCTATCTTTTTCTGGCCGGAATTAATGACAAAAGCTCAGAAAACAAAGAGCGATTTAGCAACCTCAACTTTATACAAACCTTAACCAATATAATTGTTGTTGCCATTGAAAATAAACGATTGGCAAATGAAAGTTTGAAGCAACAGCGCATCAAACAAGAATTAGAAGTGGCATCAGAAATGCAGCGCCTCCTCTTCCCTTCCGATTTGCCTTCTAATGGAACCATAGACATTTCTGCAAAGTATTTATCGCATCACAAAGTAAGTGGCGATTACTACGACTATATTCGGCTGAACGAGGATGAGTTTATAGTTTGTATAGCAGATGTATCTGGTAAAGGAATTTCGGCGGCAATGCTTATGGCAAATTTTCAAGCCACGGTTCGTACACTTTATAATTTCCAGCGATTAGAATTAGAGGAATTGGTGACTGTGCTCAATGAAAAAGTATATACCAGCGCCAATGGAGAAAAATTCATCACCTTTTTCATAGCCGAATACAATTCTAAAACGCGTAAACTAAAATATGTCAACGCCGGGCATAATTGGCCGCTTTTGATTAGAGGGCGTGAATCGCAATTTCTTAATAAAGGCTGTATCGGATTAGGGATGTTAGACGAAATTCCATTCTTAGAAAGCGCAGAGGTTGAAATTGCAACCAATACTACGCTCATTCTGTATACAGATGGAGTCGTTGAATTAGAAAACACAACGGAAGAACAATTCGAAACGGATCGCTTGACTAAAATTGTTCAAAGCTTCTATCCTTTGTCCATGGAGGATTTAAACGAAATAGTATTCAGTAAACTAGATGATTGGAGAGGCCCTTGCAATTATGTAGATGACACGGCGATTTTGAGTTGTCGAATTTTCTAGGCGACCAAGTCACTTATAATTTCGAGAAGACAAAGTCTTCACTCAAGTTATTTTTCATTAATTTTATTCCATAAATCAAAACGATCCTCAATGTCTAAAGTATTGATCGCATTAAATAAACACTTCCACCCCTCTTCCCACTTGGCCTCTAACTCAACTCTGGTTTTCAAAATGGTTTCAAATTCCTGATCACGTTTGCGCCAATCTTTCTCACCGTCTTCAGTTAAAAAATTGGTCCAACGTGAAAGCATATTTCCAGCAATATGATTGACAACTATGGCTACGCTATTACTCTGAGCATTCGGCTGCCAAAACAATTGCTCGTCGCTTAATTGCGTAAATGTTTTATCGCCTAAGGACTTTTAATACTCAAACTGTTTTTTTATGGATGCTAAATAACTATTCATTCTAAATTTTCACCTATGAAATTAAATAACGCTGTTGCCTTTTCAAATCGTTTTTCGAGACGCCGGTTACCTTCAAGGTAATCAACCTGAATGTCGTTTCCAATTTGACGTAGAGCAAATATGTTGCGCATTGTAATAATACCATCCTCTTCTCCATGGTAGTTCCCTGCGCGTAATTTAGAACCATCAGTATAAGTATACAAGCCTCTATTAATCAACTCTTTTCGTATTTCATCTAATTCCATAGGCTTCTGTCTAACATACGCCGTGTCTTGACGCTTGTTTAAAACTCATTATCCTCAAGTGCATATTCGACCTTATTCGCTTCCCAATAAGCTTCTGCGTGTTCTAAAAAACCTTCAGGAGCAGTTTCAAATTCATTACCTAGTTCATAATCTCCTCCATAACCGATTGCCACAGCTTCACCCCTTAGAATATACTTATCACCATTTTCAAAGAGCAATACTTTTTGAGTACTAGGGCTAACATCACTCGTGCATGCTAATCGATATCCAAAAACAATTTCTCCGTAATTATCATTGTCAATATCACTCAACATAACCGCATCAATATGATTCATAATTAAATCGAACATACAATCTTTGATAAAATCCGTTAGGTCGCGAAGTAAAAGAACCTCACCATCATCACCTTTCGCATAATGGTAAACATGTAAATATTGATCGTATAGTTCATCTCCATCCGATTCAGGATATTTAAATTCCGGTTCATCAATTGTACGAATAAGATAGTTGGCTCCGTTTTTATCATCCCAGTTCCAACAATCGGTTAAGTTGCCGCTATAATCTAAATCCGGAATGTCAACGCCATCAACTGTCCTTAAACCAAAATCCATTGGAATAGAGGTGTCCGCGATTTCAGATTCATCTGGCTGGTCAACCACATCTTCAGAGGTATCAGTTGAAGGTTCTAAGCTATTTTCGCCCTGCTCTTGACAAGAAATCGCAAGGAGTAAAAAAGAGTAAAGGAAATATTTCATTGGTCCGTTTTTCCTTTAAAAATAATGAAATATAAATCTATTTCATAAAAAAAGGGATTCCAATGGAATCCCTTTAATATTCTAATTTGAAATTGCTTACAAACTCACTTTCATTTGAAGATAATTCAAAAACTCTTTTCTAGTTTCTGGATCCTTAAATTTACCACCGAATTCACTGGTTACAGTACTACTTTGAATATCTCTAATTCCTCTAGAGTTCACGCAAAGATGTTTCGCATCAATAACACAGGCAACATCATCTGTTCCTAAATACTTTTGCAAATGCTTCACCACTTGAATCGTTAATCTTTCCTGCACTTGCGGACGTCGTGCATAGTAATCTACAATGCGATTCATTTTTGATAAACCAATCACTTTCCCTTCTGAAAAATAAGCTACATGTGCTTTTCCTACTATAGGTAAGAAATGATGCTCACAGGTTGAGTAGACCGTAATGTCTTTTTCAACCAACATTTCTGTGTAGTTATATTTGTTTTCAAATGTGGAAGCCACTGGCGCCTTGTCAGGGTCTAGCCCTCCAAAAATTTCTTTCACATACATTTTCGCCACTCGTTTGGGCGTACCTTTTAGGCTATCATCAGTCAAATCTAAGCCGAGTGTTTGCATAATTTTTTCAAAATGCAATTCAATTTCAGCTATTTTTTCTTCGTAGGACAGTTCAAAGGCGTCACTCCGCATTGGAGTCTCTATAGAGGTCATGATATGATTGTCCCCCACCTCGTCAATTATGTCTAAACCGTTTTTCATTATTTATTTTATTGGTAGTGATTTGTTTGTTTACTCTTCATCACTAGATGCAAATTTACGTATTATTTTGTTCCCGTTAAGTTAGACGCAAAGATTGTGCCTTGCTTACATTACATGTTCTATAACAATCATTCTATTCCTTTGTTCAAACATACAATTAACTTTATCTAGGATTATATTTATCCAAAGCCATCCAACCTTAAAAATACTGAGCTTATGATTGCAATTGCAAAAGTTTTTGGAACCTCACTTGATCAAGACGATTTCAATTTAACAGCATCTGTCTTAAGTGAAAAATGGGTTTATAAAATCGGGACATCCCCGTTAAATGGCCCGACTGAAATTTGTAATTCTTATGGAGAAAACATGATTGCTGGTCGTAAAAATTGGATGAATTGGAATGGGTTATGAGCAAAATTACGCGCATATAAGAACATGAATTTTTTGTTCATTTTGCAGATAATCTCAAACTAAAAATGAGAAATACATTAACCGTTGTAAACAAAAGCTAATCATTAACGCTGCAGGAAAAATAAATAAAATTGAGCACGCCAATAATCCTGATGAACAAGACCGATTAGATACCTATTATCGGTCTGTTGGTTTAAAATAAATGCAATAATTTGCTCTTAATTAAGTAAAAGAATTAGGTTTGCAATTAACATGCAAGAGATAAAACATAAACTTTATAATGCTTGTGCGGCCTATGTGCAGGAAAGGATTGAGACTGCTAGTCATGCGGTTGAGGATGCCCAAGCATCTGCTAATTCAGAAACAAAGAGCACGGCAGGAGACAAGCACGACACGGCACGCGCAATGATGCAACTGGCGGCCGAGCAAAATACGAAGCATCTTGCGGCTGCAAAAAAACTGAATCATGCTTTGACCTTAATTGATCCAAAATCGGTTCATGACACCGTTGGTTTAGGAAGTTTAGTCATTGCTTCTAATGGCAACTTTTATATTGCAATTAGTGCAGGTAAAATTGAACTAGGCAATAAGTTATACTTCGCCATTTCTCCAACATCACCAATGGGGCAAGTGTTAAACGGTTTAAAAAAAGGTGACGAAACATCATTTAACGGGATGAAAATTGAAGTGAAGGATGTTTTCTAGCACAAATTAAATTCTGCCTAATAAATAATTACCTTTATGTCTTTTAGACAGCAAACACGAAATAATATGAGTTTCAAATTGAACCTGATCGTCTTTTCCATTCTTTTTCTCTCAATTTGTGCTACAGGTTTTTCTCAAAATCACCCAGATATTAGAACAAGAGATGTCATTTATTTGAAAGATGGACGAGTCTTGAAAGGAGAGATTGTTAAGATTGATGAATCTGACGGTAAAATAATTTTTGCCTCCAAAAATGGCAAAACAATTGAGATTAAACGCATTGAATATGAGTATTATATAGAAGATGAAAGACTAAATGTGAAATTTTCAGATACACTCGTTATCAATACGAGAAAAACGAATGATTTTGAGTTCTCTTTTGGTTTGTCAACCAGTGTTTTTGAAATGAATGGTGTCGCAGGTTCAGATTATGACGTATCGTTAGGAACTTCTCCTTGGTATATCCCCTATAATATCAGAATTGCAGGTGGGCGCTATTTTGGGCACAAACATTACGTCGGTTTACGATTGGATTATGCCTTGGGCGGAGTAGATGAGTATATTTCGCCTGCCCTAAAGTATAAATTTCAATTTGATGGATACCGGAATAACCGCGTGTGGTACGCTACCCTTGAAGCGAAATATGAATATTTTAAAGATGAATTTATGAGCATAGCAGAATACATAGATTTTGACGGAAATCTCAAGTATTCCCAAAGGTATCGTCAACAAGCTTTTAATACTCTTGGCGTTGTTTTAGGACCGGGCTATGCCTATACATTTAATAATAAAAAATCTATTTGCGTTGAAGCAACCATTTTCAAAAACTATAGGCTGAGCAATGCTTTTGAAGATTCCGAAGCAGGTATTCTACTGAACAGTTGGAATAGCACCGGAATTGGATTAGCGGTTGCTTTTAATATGTAATCACCGAAACTTAAAGCGACAATTTCCCTGCCCACTCTTTAACAAACCCCTTCAATTCCTGATCCATCATAGGAATTTTACCGATACAGCTTATTCCGGTTGTTGAAAGAATAATAGCTTCTGTTTCTGGATTGGAATCTCCGTTGAATATTATTCCTTTAATTGGAATATTGCGTTGTTTCAATAATTCAATGCTTAACAATGTATGATTGATACTGCCCAAATAATTTTTGGAAATCAATATCACTTCATCTGCCACTTTCGGAATTAAATCGACTAACATATCTCCATCATGATTGAGTGGCACCATTAATCCCCCTGCACCCTCTATCACTAGATCGTTTTCAGTTGCTGGAACTTTAAAATTTTCTACTAACAACCTAATTCCATCAATTTTTGCCGCCGCGTGAGGCGACATGGGTTCGGTTAATAAATATTGTTCCGGGTGAATTTTAGTTTGGTTATTTGAGATGGCATTTCGCACAAAGTCCGAATCAAGCTGATCGAGTTCCCCGGCTTGCACAGGTTTCCAATAATCTGCTTTTAAAGCCTCCACAATGATGGCAGAACAAAATGTTTTTCCAATCTCAGTGCCTATTCCTGTTACAAATATTCGTTTCATAACAACGCTTTTATCAATGTTCTAATTTCTTGTTTAGTATTATAATTGTGCAAACAAATGCGAATTCGCTCCTGCCCTTTTGAGACGGTTGGGGAAAGAATTGCTTTTACTAATAACCCTTCTTCATTTAGTCTATTCGCCTTTTCCTTAACTGCTTCATTGGTTGGAATGATTATACCTTGAATAGCTGAAGTACTTTCTAATACATGCAAACCTCGATCCCTGGCTTCCTGCCTGAAATAAATAATATTTTCCTTTAATTCTAATCGCCTATCTTTCGATTTAGCAACCGTTTGGATAGCAAACTTTATGCGCGCTAAACTACTCGGCGGCAATGCAGTAGTATAAATTAACGGGCGAGAAAAATTGATCAAATAATCTTTTAATTCGCTACTTCCCAAAACTATTGCGCCATGGCTGCCAAAGGCTTTGCCAAATGTTATAATTTTTGCAAAGGCAGCTCCTTTTAATAAATGATTTTTTTCATATCCTTCAATCAACCCTTCTCCATCATTTCCAAAAACACCGCCCGAATGTGCCTCATCCACAATTAAAAAAGCTCCAAGGTTATCACAGATGACATTTAGCAGCATCAAATTAGGTTGATCGCCATCCATTGAATAAATGCCTTCTACTATAACGTAAACCTCTCCTTTTGCCGCAAGAATTCGTTCTTCCAAATGATCATAGTCATTATGCCTAAACTTGAACGCATCTGCTTTACTTAATTGAACACCATCTCTTATAGATGCATGACATAATTCATCATAGATGATCGTGTCTCCACGCTGCGGCAAACATGAAAGCAAACCTGTATTGGCAGCATACCCAGAATTAAAAAGCGTTGCACTTGGAAATTTAAAAAACTCGGCGGCCTCTTTTTCTACTTGCTCAGCTAAAGCCGAATTGCCTGAAATTAAGCGCGAACCAGTTGATCCATCTAGCCGATAACTTTCATTTTTCAACTTTGCAATCCCTAAGTAGTCATTTGAATAAAAATCAATTCCATCAGAAGCAATAGACAATGAGCGAAAAGAATCGGCTTCCTTTCGCTCATTTAGTTTTTTTAATATTGCTTTTGGTGTTTTCAATGGAAATATATTATTTCTCGTTCTTTTTTAAACCAAAATTTACCATGCATGTAAGCAAGTTGTTCAATCCAATTGCCACGATCATCAAAAACGTACTCATAAAATGATTCGTCATGTAACTCATCAAACATAACGTCAAATTTCATATAATATAGTTCTCCAAATTCGTAAAACACCATCTTTACATTGTCTTTTAATATGCCGTCACCTGAAAAACAGCTATCTATAAAAACAGTATCTGATTCATTAAAGGTTTTGCAATAACTCTCCACTTTTTCACTTTTCCCAACCCCATAATTCCGCAACTCTTGTCGCCCTCCATCAGAATAGTAATAATTGGTACGGTTCGAAATGTTACCATTTTTATCCTTATTCAGAACTAAAGAATCCTTTCCATCACTATTCAAATATTTTACTTCAAAAGCGTAAAAAGTTCGGTCTGCATTGAATTTTTCTTCAATTATTCGTTTAGCAGAATAGGTATATTCAATTACAAAGTGAGGTTGAGACTCTGACTCACGTTGCGTCGCCTTACGAATAAGTCTGCCCTCCCTATCATAAGAATAACTTTTAAGAGTTGTATCCTTATCATCATTGGAAAAATACTTCTCCGTTGAAATGAGACCATTCTGGTTATATGCAATTATGACCTCCTTTTTAAAAGAATCTGGTCTTTCGTAAATAGCGCTAACAGCTCGACCGTTAGTATCGAAAAATGTTCTTTTGACAAACCGAGCAATGCCTGTTGTATCTTCATTCCATTCGGAAATCCCGACAGATGCTACGTTTCCATTCGTTTTATCTATTTTACAAAGATCAATGTGTTGACTGAAAACAGTTAAATGCCCGCAAAATAAAACGATTGTCAATAAACAATGTCTCATTCAACACGTACCTTTCTCGGTTCAAAATCGGCAGACTTTGGTTTTGCATTGGCAATTCTTGCTTCCTTTTCTACACGAATCTTTTTGGCCGCTTCCACCTTGTCATCCACCTTAGTTTCTGGTTGTTCACCATCTTGAAATGGTGATTTAGTGGTTAAACCTAATATTTTAAATAAACTAGTATCCTCGTTGAATTCGGGATTCGGTGTAGTCAATAATTTATCACCTGCAAAAATAGATGAAGCTCCTGCCATGAAGCAAAGCGCTTGTCCTTCTTGCGACATTTCAGTTCTACCAGCCGATAATCGAATAATAGATTGTGGGAACATAATTCTTGACGTGGCTACCATACTCACCATTTCCCAAACAGGAACTGAATCTTGCTCTTCAAGCGGCGTTCCTTCCACAGCTACCAATGCGTTAATTGGAATAGATTCAGGTGGTTGTTCCATGTGCACGTACGTCATCAACATTCCAATGCGATCTTCTGACGTTTCGCCCATTCCAATAATACCGCCTGAACAAACTGAAATACCAGCGTTTCTTGCATTTGCAATGGTATCAATACGCTCTTGATATTGGCGCGTCGAAATAATATCCTTATAAAATTCTTGAGACGAATCTAAATTGTGATTATAGGCATATAGACCTGCGTTTTTCAATCGCTCGGCTTGTTTTTCATCTAGCATACCTAGTGTGGCACATACTTCCATTCCGATACCATTAATCTCTTGTACCATTTCAACTACTTTGTCAAAATCGCGGTTATCTCGTACATTACGCCAAGCTGCTCCCATGCACACTCGCGACGAGCCATTGACTTTGGCATTTTTCGCCAAGTCCACCACTTCCTTTACTGGCATTAAGGCCTGCACCTCTAAGTGCGTATTATACTTCATAGATTGCGGACAATAGCTACAATCTTCTGGACAGCCACCTGTTTTAATCGAAATCAAGGTGCTCATTTGCACTTCTAGCGGGTTATGAAACTCACGGTGAACCGTTGCCGCTTGATAGATTAACTCCATCAGTGGGCTGTTATACAGTTCTAAGGCGGCTTCTTTTGTAGTATACTTCGGATTTATTTTCATGTCTCTTCAATTCTGTATTAATATCAATCTGCTTCAACTTTTTCGTCGTTTTCATACGTCTCAGTCACTTGCAGTTCTCCTAAATCATTATAATAATTAAATGTTCCGTTCTTTTTTCCATCAGTGAAGGTTCCTTCCATCCGTTTTACACCTTGTTCATAATACCAAGTAAAAAGGCCCGACTCATGTCCATTGACATAATTCCCTTCATAATCTATTGCCCCATTTCTATGATAGGATGTTGACTTACCGTTCAATTTCCCATTATCCCAAATAGAGATGTCCTTTAAATGACCCTGATAATACCAAAATGTCCATTCTCCATCGCTATTCCCATTGACATATTGCCCTTTGGAATTTTGTTGTCCATTATCAAACCAACTTGCAATGGGACCATTAAAAACGCTATCCTCATAATGTACAAACTCTTTCAATTTTCCGTTAGAATAATACCATTCCCATTTAGCGGTCCTCAAGTTGTTGGAATAGATTCCATTTGTTTCAACCAATCCGCTGGTATCATACCAAGTCCACTTACCATCAAACAAATTGTCGCGGAAAAAACCTACCGCTTTAAGTTGACCATTTTCATGATAAGTTTTATAGGTGCCATTTAATTCTCCAGCGCTCCACTCACTTTCTTCTTCTAATGTGCCATGCGGATACCAAAATTGCCAAATCCCTTCTTCTAAATCATTGACAAAACTACCTGCAGAAACTTTACTGTCATCGGCGCGATAAAAAATCCATTCGCCTTTTCGCTCTTCTCCATCTTTCTCACCAATTCCGAATCCACCTCCAACGGTTTCATGCCTGTTTGCATCACCGCAAGACAGCATGAATCCAATAAAAATGAGATATGTCAATTGTTTCAACTTCACGGTGATAAATAGACTCCTAAAATAAATAAAAATTTAGTTAGTTCAGCTTCTCCCAGATCAAATCTTTCAACTCTATTAATCCAATTTGAGCAACAGATGAAATGAATAGATACGGCAAATCAGGTAGATCTTTTTTTATCTCATCCTTCAACTCTTCATCCAACATGTCAGACTTAGAAATTGCCAATAACCGAGGTTTATCTCCTAACTCTGGGTTGTATTGAATCAATTCGTTGACCAAAATATCATATTCCTTATGGATGTCATCTGCATCAGCAGGCACCATAAATAAAAGCAAGGAATTTCGCTCAATATGTCTTAAAAATCGTAGCCCTAACCCTTTTCCTTCGTGCGCTCCTTCTATAATTCCGGGAATATCTGCCATCACAAATGAACGGTGATCACGATAGGCTACAATTCCAAGGTTTGGCGTTAAAGTTGTAAAAGGATAGTTTGCAATTTCAGGTTTGGCAGCTGAAACCACTGATAAAAGCGTTGATTTTCCCACATTTGGAAATCCAACTAATCCAACATCTGCCAACACTTTTAACTCCAATACATACCAGCCTTCTTGTTCAGGAATACCCGGTTGTGCATATGACGGTGCTTGATTGGTAGATGTTTTAAAATGTACGTTTCCTCTTCCGCCTTTTCCACCATTCAATAAAATAATCTCTTCTTGATCTTCTTTTATTTCTGCTATAAATTCACCTGTCTCAGAATCTTTAACAATTGTACCCAATGGAACTTCTAAATAAACATCAGCTCCCTCACTACCAAATTGCTGGTTTTTACCACCAGGTTCGCCATGCTCTGCCTTAATGTGTTTTTTATATTTTAAATGCAAAAGAGTCCAAAGTTGAGCGTTCCCTTTTAGTATGACATGTCCGCCACGACCACCATCACCGCCAGCGGGTCCACCTGCAGCCACATATTTTTCGCGGCGCATATAACGCGAACCTGCTCCTCCTTTACCAGAACGACAGTGTATTTTTACGTAATCTATGAAATTGGACATTAGTTCCTAATATGTTTAATGAATAGGTTTATATCACCTGCTCAATAGAATCGAATAAACGGCTCGTCACACTATCCATTTCTCCCATCCCATCAATTCGGACATACTTATTTTGTGCTTCATAAAATGCCTGTACTGGAGCAGTTTCAATATTATAGACATTAATTCTATTTTGAATAACTGCAGGATCCGCATCATCTGCTCGTCCGCTTGTTTCTGCACGTTTCAGTAAACGCTTTTTCAATTCTTCTTCCTCAACATCTAAACCACACATCATACTGATGATCGTATTTCGTTCAGGTAGTATTTTATCCAAAGCCTCAGCTTGCGGGGTTGTTCTCGGAAATCCATCAAAAATAAATCCTTTCGCTTCGGGGTGTTTGTCCACTTCTGAGATTAAAAGCTTAATGGTAACTTCATCAGGCACCAATTGACCTTTGTCCATATAGCTTTTTGCCAATACTCCTAATTCTGTTTCTGCTTTTATGTTAGAACGAAATACATCTCCTGTTGATAAATGAAAAAGTTGATATTTTTCAACTAATCGCTCTGCTTGAGTTCCTTTCCCTGCGCCGGGAGGTCCAAATAATACAATGTTTAACATATGCTGTTTTTCTTCTTGAATTTGATAAATCTCTCCATAGTTCCTGCCCAACTGATCATAATCGAGACCAAAACCTATTACAAACTTATTGGGAATATTTTTACCGACGTAGTCTACAGGGTAATTTTTATTAAAAATTGCAGGTTTTAAAAGCAGTGTCGCGATCTTAACACTACGCGCACCCATTGATTCAAGTATGTTCAAAACTTTTTCAAGCGTTTGTCCTGTATCAACAATATCTTCCACAATTATGAGGTCCTTTCCTGCTATATCACGATCAAACCCAATGAGCTCATTAATTTCTCCTGAACTTTCCGTTCCTTGATAGGATGTGAATTTTACAAAACTCAGTTCGCAAGGCAAATCAATTTTTTTAACCAAATCAGATGCAACCATGAACGATCCATTCAAGATCGCTACAATTAGAGGTTTCTTATTCGCGTAATCAGCATTAATTCGATTGGCGATATCCGAAATAATCGTGTCGATTTCTTCTGCTGAAATGTAGGGTACAAATGTTTTGTCGTGAACTTTAATCAAGTCGGTAATTTTATACAAAAATACCAATTAACTCGGTTAAGTTGTTGCGATATGACGGAAATTGTAAAATGGCCTGAAAGCACTGAAAATATGGCAGTTTAAAAAGCCTAAACATGCCATATTTTCAGATTTTATGCTGCAAAACCACTTTGGTTCTTAATTTGAGCGCTATTGTTCAAAGAGAAATAAAAAATGGACATTGATAAATTAACAACCAAAACACAAGAAGTCATACAAAAAGGGCAAGAGATTGCTAAAGGCATGGGGCATAAAGTGCTAGAACCAGGACATTTGCTCATGGGCATGTTCCAGTTAGACAATCATGTGCTTCCATTTTTAATGGGAGATTTGAAGAAGGATATCGATCTTATGAAGAAAACCGTGACGAGTATTGTTACGACCTACCCAAAGGTTGATGGAGAACAAATCTATATGTCTAACAACACTAACAAGCTATTTTCTAAAGCGTTTGATGAAATGAAAACGTTTAAAGATGAATTTCTTTCAATGGAAATTCTTTTCTATAGCTTATTGAGTGGTAATGATTCAATTGCGAATTATTTAAAAGACATAGGAATAAATAAAAAAGAACTGAAAAAGTCAATTATGGAATTACGAAATAGACAAAGTGTTAATTCTCAGGGGCAGGAAGACACTTATAAAGCACTGGACAAATATGGTCATAACTTAAATGAAATGGCTATTGCTGGAAAACTCGATCCAGTAATTGGTCGAGATGAGGAAATCAGAAGGGTCTTACAAATATTAACACGAAGAAGAAAAAACAACCCGATATTAATTGGGGAAGCAGGGGTAGGTAAAACTGCCATTGCTGAAGGTATCGCTCATAGAACAGTAAACGGTGATGTACCTGAGAATTTAAAATCGCGTAAAGTATACTCATTGGATATGTCTGCATTAGTTGCAGGTGCAAAATTCAAAGGTGAGTTTGAAGAACGACTAAAAGCGGTCATCAAAGAAGTGACAGATTCAAGTGGAGAAATCATCCTCTTTATTGATGAAATTCACACCTTGGTTGGTGCTGGAGGTGGTCAAGGCGCA
>CAJQHR010000055.1 GCA_905478225.1 uncultured Crocinitomix sp. | reverse complement strand
ACAAAGCTATAGGTAACAATAGTAAACCAAGAGTAATTAATATCGATAAGAGTGGTGCGAACAAATCAGGAATCCGTTCAATTAATCGTGAGCTGTTGACCGTGAAAAAAATCAAAATCCGACAATGTAAATACTTAAACAATATAGTAGAACAAGACCACCGAAATATAAAGAGGCGAATATCAATAGACACCGGCTTCAAGGAGTTTGAGTCAGCACAACGCACCTTAGCAGGTATCGAAGTTGTCAACATTATTAGGAAGGGTCAAATCGCTGATTCGAGAAAAACAACGTTCAAAAAATTTTGTTCTTTGGCAGCATAACTCATAAATAATTACTAAATTTCACAATCAGAATTGATTAATGCGACAGAACCTTAAACAATTCTAAATTTAAGTTGTTACAATAAAAACTAAAAGAATCATTATGACTTTACTAGATGTGTTAATTATCCCGAAAGATGATGCAGTGGCATTTACTTTCTTTATTGGCTACATGGCAATGCTGGCAGCCTCAATTTTCTTCTTCTTCGAGAGGGGACGAGTGGATGATAAGTGGAAACTATCATTACTTATTTCAGGGCTCATTACTTTTATAGCCGCAGTCCACTATTATTACATGCGAGATTATTATCTTGCTACAGGAGAAAATCCTACCTCATTAAGGTATATTGACTGGACTTTAACAGTTCCTTTGATGTGCGTTGAGTTTTACCTTTTAACCAAAGTTGCAGGAGCAAAAAAATCTTTACTTTGGAAGTTGATTCTTGCTTCAGTATGGATGCTAGTAGCTGGATATATCGGAGAAGCTTACAATCCTAAAGGTGGTGATGCTGGTCACTCTGTTCTGTGGGGTGCACTTTCAACGCTGGGCTATATTTACATTCTTTACACGGCATGGTTTGGTGAGGTTGCAAAACTTGCAGCTGACAGCGAAAGCGCTGTTGTCAAGAGAGGTGTTAGAACCCTTGCATGGTTCGTGTTAGTTGGTTGGGCAATTTATCCCGTAGGATATATGTGTATGCCTGGTGGATGGCTGAATACTGCTTTTGGATGGGGCTCTGAAAATGTAGATTTATTCTACAATATTGCAGATGCTATCAACAAAATTGGATTCGGTTTAGTAGTATATAATATTGCTATTACATCTTCGGCAAAAGCCAAGACGATTTAAATTAAAATCAAGTCCGTGTCTCAGTACAAAACCGGAATTTTTCGTTTTATCACGAAAGGTCCCGGTTTTTTTATTGTCAATATCTCTTGTTATGACTGGGATGTAGGAGAAAAACGAATTAACCCTTAAAGTTCGATATTGGTCAGTTTTACGGTCATACTCAATTCCTTCAGGAAATATCATTTTTTGAACTTTTCTTTTTTCATTTAAATTTCCATTTGTCCACAATGACGATAGTTTCGGAGCATAATTAAGGGCGATATCAAGAGCTTTGTCAAGGTTCGATAAATTAAATCCAACTTTTTCAGAAAACTTTAGTTTTTCATTTTTTTCTTGGGTGAGTTTAGATTTGAATTTTTCGTATTGAGCCTTATTTATTTCTTCAAAAACAAAACGCTCTTCCAACCTTTCTAATTTTTTATCAATAGAATTAATTGCTTTTTTATTTATTACAATATTTTCAAATGTTTCTTTTTGTTGTTTTTTAAAAGTACTAAGCATTACATCTTTAATTAAAGGCTTTAGTTTATCATCCGATAATTGATACTGTGATATTAGTTCAATAAACATGTGGTGCATTTTTTTAGCACTTCTGTTTTCTTTAGAGCCAGGTCTATTATTTTTATAATAATATATCTCTTTTTTCTTTGCCAAATAACCAGTAAAAGGTGTTTTGCAAGTAGCAGACTTAACGAATTGTTTTAAAGGAAGGTTTTCAGGTTCTGTCGCATTAACTTGGAGTAACTAATAAATGTTTAGATTACAACTTCATCTAATACTGAAATTATGTTTGAGCGTCACCGATATCCTAGAGTAATTATATTACAAGCTGTTTATTTCAAATTGAGATTTACATTGAGTTATAGAGATGTGGAAGAATTGATGTCAATCAGAGGAATAAAAGTAGACCATTCCACTATCCAAAGATGGGTGTTTAAATTTTCTAAAGAAGTAGAGAAGAATATGCATAAGCGAAAAAAGCAGGTTTGTGATAGTTGGCGAATGGATGAAACATATATCAAGGTAAAAGGCAGAGATATGTATTTATACCGAGCAGTAGATAAGTATGGAAATACAGTAGATTTCTTGTTAACTAGGCGGAGACAGAAGATGTCAGCACAGAAGTTTTTCAACAAAGCTATAGGTAATAATGGCAAGCCTCGAGTGATAAACATAGACAAAAGTGGGGCTAATAGTTCAGCAATTTTGACAGTGAACAAAAGAAGTTTAAGCTCAAAGAAAATAAAGATACGAAAGGTCAAGTACTTGAATAATATCATAGAACAAGACCACCGGAGAATAAAAAGGCGAATAAGAATAATGACAGGATTCAAGGAGTTTGAATCAGCACAGCGAACCCTCTCAGGAATAGAAGTAGTAAGCATAATTAAAAAGGATCAAATCATTAATCCTTGTTCTACTTCGTTCAAAACATTCTGTTCGTTAGTTGCTTAACAATGTATTAAAAATTAAATTTATTATCTTTAATGAAGTTAATGCGACAGAACCAGATTTAAAGGTTTATAAAAATAATAAAACCTCTCTCTTAAATTCAAGTGATGATTAGTTCACTTTATGCTGACGTTATACAATTCATAAACTGGAATGCAGCTGCCCGGATTCGCGGACAGCTGATTCTATTTAGTTCTCTAAATTATTTCCTGTTTACCAGGTTAATTCTACACCTGTGCAAGTATTCGCGTTAAAATTAAAAACACCACTCCAATACTCCCATCCTGTTTGATCCAAAACGCTGTATGTATAAGATTGTGTTTTTACAGAGCCTAAATCTTTCGTAATTGTCACTGATCCGTCTTGTCCGCATTCGGGAGCGCCTGTCCAAAAAATATTCGAAGCTCCAGAACCGACAATTTGTCCGTCAACATAATATGTCAAAGTTGTAGCATCGTCCATAACTAGGTTATTGGAAGCCTCTTCGCCATACCAAACAACATGTTTCCCTTCAAATGTGCAAGTTCCATCGTCTTTTTTTGCTTCTGAGTTATAATTTGTAGCATCTACATCTGTACATCCCTCCTTTTTACAACTTGTTGCCATTAAGCCTAAACCTAATGTGACTCCTAATAATAATTTAATTTTCATAAGATATTTATTTAAGGTGGGTTCTAAAAATTCATTTTTTTACTTTCTCATAAACGAATAGAACCTACTTGGATTCGTTCTGAAAATACTAAGGCTATATTAGCACTTTAATTTCTTATAAACAAATAAAAAAGGTTCTGTCGCATCTAATTTAACTAAAATAATTATTTAGCTACTGGTCTAACCCCCTTTAAATCGTTCATGTCATTGGCCGCTTAGAATTAAAAAATAATTGTACTTTTAAATTCTTGTCTAACAGATGCGACAGAACCTTAAGAAAGCTATTGACAAATAAAAATAACGACACGCCAACAAAAAATATAGTGCATTTGGCAGTTGAGTTAAAATATGAAAATTAGTAAACCTAAAATAAGTAGTAACAGTTTGAAAAGTTGCATTGTCTAACGCCAAACGCACCATATTCAAACCGTTGGCAACAATACTGACAAGAGTGATTGCATAAAATATTATGAAGACAGACAACCAAAACAGAATTTTACCATCTATTAAGGTGGTAATTTAAAGTTTGACGCATTAAAAAACATAAGAAATGAAGATAAAAAGTATTTTATATATCAGTTTAATAACCTTAATAATATCATTGATATCCTGCGAGGGAGGAACTACATTTACGAAAACTATTGACAATGAAACAGCAGAATCAATTACAATTAAATTAACTACGATTTATGGGAGTAATGAGCCTGTAACTATTATGTCAAATGAATCTAAAGAAATCTTTTGGGATGACCAGATGGGGAGTTTTGTTGATAATTCATTCACTTGTACGCAAATGATTGACTCAGTAGAAATAACAATTACTAATAGCAAAACTCTAACCAAAGACATAATGAATCCTGACAATTGGATTAGAGAAAGTAAAGATGGCAGAAATTCGAGAGAAGATTGTGCGTTTACAATTACAGATGATGATATTCAATAAAGAAGTACTGTTGCCAACAAAAAATATAGTGCATTTGGCAGATATTACTAAGAATGAAAATGGGGTTCTGTCGCATTAACTAAAAAATCACTATTTGAAGCCTAATTCATACAAAACGAAAAATCATAAACCGTTGAAGTAATGTGAGTTAACTTTTTGAACATTCAAGGAATTTGATGAAAAATGGTCGAAAAATAATTAATGCGACAGAACCTTTAAACACAAGGTTAACAGGATATTTAAAGATGCTTTACCACTGCGCAATATAAATGCAAGACGACTTGCCTAAAAATGCTATTCAAAACGCGCATAAAGCGCGTCAATATCCAATTTCTCAATCCCTTCAACCAAGGATCCATCTAACATTATTGATGATTTTAATTCAACCAATAATTCTTGCACGGCATTTTCAACAGTAACTTTATTCAAATCAATCTGAGCACCTTCATATTCAGGTTTTTTCCTGAAGGCAGCAAAAGCATATTCCACGTTATTTATGACAACACTTTTTCCTTCAATTACACTTCCATCTTTTGCGGCAATTCCTGTCACGGCGCCATCAATCTTAATTTCTTTGATTGTTAGCTGTGATGCTTCACCTCCCGAAATTCCTTTATCGCCAGAATTTTTAATGTCCACGAAGCTAATCTCGACATTCGATCCCGAAAAATCTATACAGTCATTTCCCGTATTTGTAAAAGATGAATATCCGAGTTTTCCTGTACAAAAATCGGCGTCAAAACCATCTGAATAAGTGTTAGAAATATTTAGTTCAAAGATACTAAAGTTGCTCCTTACAATATTCAGAGCATCTTCAGACAAATTACCTTCAACATCACAATAGGATATGGTTGTAGGCGTTTCATAAATTGTTACGGCACCGGTTAGCTCCCAATTTTCATAATCCAAATTTGACAATCCTTTAAAACTCACATAAGAAAGTAAGGCTTCTTCTCCATTTAAAACCGTTAGGCCATTTGAAGTGGAATCCCTACAGATGAATTGAATGGGTTTTTCCTTTGTCCCCTCTGCATAAAAGCTATTCGTTGCAATAATTCCTCCACCCGATTTAAACTCAATAATAGTACCCGGCTGAACAACTACTTTATATTCTTCTGGAATCAATAATAGTTGATCTACCACCACATTTCCATTAAAAACCACCACATTATTGCGAATAGAATAATAACTACGCTGCGCTTTGAATTGCCCTTTCAATTGCATTCGTGTTGAAACTCCCCTTGGTTTTTCCCATGTCATTATAGATTTTGCAATGAGCAATTCCGGATTATTTGAGACGGTAAAGTAGATCTTTTTTGGTTTATGGGCAGCAAAGAACACGGCCGTATCAGCTTCAGTCGCGAATCCGGCTAATGGAATTGGCTCGTCCAAGGTCACCCCACCCACATTCTTATTTTTGACACTATACCCATGAACGAGAATGTCATTGGCATGGTAGTTTTCCAATTCAACAATATACACACTGTCTTGTTTTTTGAGATAGGCATTTACCGACAAATCTTTAAGGAAGATTGATCCATCATGCGGTTTGAAAACGCTCAACTTCTCCCATGCTTTAGGACTTGAATGCTCCACGATTTTTTGATCCCAAGTTGCGTTTAACTCTGGCATTATCTCTCGCAGGTACGTCGCCTGATAAAAATACAATTCACGGTGAAATTTATAATCGGGCAACTCGACATTTATCGCTGCAAGGTTTCTGTTTAAATCATCATCTAGCTCTGAAAAGACAGAATCTAAATAAGCAGGTTGTGTTTTTTGATCGAGATAATAGAAAAATTTATTTTGAAAATCGGCGTTAAAAAGAATGGCATTATCGAAACAAAATTCATGGATTACATTCTCTTCATTCAACTTGCGAAGCATGGCGCATTCAAAATTTCTGCCTTTAATAAATGGAAGGATATCATAGGCAATATGCTCTAATTTTTGAGTGATAGGATTATAGTAAAAACGACGATTATGCCATCTCAACCCATGGTAACTTCCGCTCAATTCCATAAGCACGTAAAACTTTGCCAATTGATCAATGTCAAACAAATCTGCCAATCCAATATAACCGCTTTTAAATAGTGCCAACAACTTTTTACCTTCATCAAACTGCTTTGATAATTGCTCAGATTTTCGAGTGCGATTCTTTTTAAACACGGATACAAAACTCTCCTCAAAAAACGGATATTCGAGGCCTTCCACAGCCGCCTCATTCTTTTTAGTAGCTGCCCAAAAACTGGTTTCATCCATTTTTAAAATTGGGCCTTCTCTTCTTGCACGGCTTTCTAATAATTGCTTGTCGAAATGTTCTTCTAAGGCATAAACACCGTGATTAACATCATTAATTTTAACATTCACAAAATCATAAGTTGTAGTGAGCACACCTTCACGTTCTGCTATTTTGTGCATGACCCACTCGCCCAAATATTTTCTTGCACGTGGATGCTGAACTGAGAAACTCTTTAGTCCGATAAACGACATGTCTCCTTTAATTTTAACGCGATAGGATTCTTTCCCAGAAAATAAATGATCTGTCCAGTCTCCCTTCAATTTCATTTGAACTTTGGCTGAATCTTGCCCTTTTACAATTGCTGCATTTACATATTTTTTTGAGCTTGTCGGGATTGAAGTATATTTGGAAGCGATCATGATGTACTCATTCAGCGTTTGCGCAGAAGAATCTGGAATAGACAGCACCAATTCATGCAGCAAGTCATTTTTTGGAACCTCTAGTTGACGTGTTAACGAAAAGTCATCAAAATAAGCCACTTGCTTTCCGGAAAAAACATTAATCCATACCGATTCAATACCGTCAGGAATAGTAAACGTTAAATTATGCTTTTTCCATCCATCAACTCCTGGGTCATGCTCATTTGTTACTGTGCGATAGCGGTATTCCACCTCTTCTCCTTTCAGGTGCGCTTGCAAAGTTGGATCTTCACTATCCTCATGCACCCAGACTGACATTTGAACAAATTCACCAACAATCAAATCTTTCAACTTAGAATTCATTGCATAAACATTAGCAGAATCCAATTTGACCGAGTGCGAACCACTTCGTGCAAAATCGGTTGAAACGCCAGTGGCTCCCCCTAATAAAATATCGGAATCAGATGTCTCAAACTTATCAACTTCATCCACAGTGGTAATGGATTCCAAATCACTCTCAAAATGTCCTACACGATTTATTGCCTGCACTTTTTTATCTGCACAAGCATAGAATAAAACGGAAAGAGTTGCTAGAAATAAAAACCTTTTAATCATGTCAACTTAATATGGAAAACGAACCACTTTAGCATTTGGCAATATTAACGGATTATTTACAATTGTATTGAATTTAAGTTGGCAAATTCTACACAAAAAATAGTAAGAATTGAACTAAAGCTCTAAAACCATTTCTGTTTTCGTAATTTTAAAACCAAATTCCTGAACAACACCAGTTTGCAATTCGTCATCACCAAGTAGTGGATTTGTATGATTAAAATGAATCAAATATATTTTCTGGCGTTCCTCATGTGCTAAGGATCCAAACGTCTTCATACTCTCCACAACAAATGGATGCGGTATCTCAGATATATCGCGGTTGTTAATTTCGGCACCATCATAAAATGTAGCGTCTAAAAAAGCATAGTCAACAGATTTTACTAATTCAACAATATCCGTTTCCCACTTTTCCCATTTATCAATATCTGGAATGAACAGCACTTTTTTATTTGGACCCTTAATAATATAGCCCACAGTTTCAGAAAATTCATCTCGGTGAGGAACAAGAATTGGTTTAACCGTAATCTCTGGGCCGAGAGGAATTATACGGTTTGTATCCAAGACATCAAGCACAATATTTTCACTTGCGACTAATTGACTCCAAGGTCCGTTCGTTGTCAAAAAATTAGACATCCGTGGCATGGCATAGGTCTTCACTTTATTCGCATTCATGGCTTCTTTCCCTAAGTACATGAGCCCCGTATAATGACCAATATGCGCGTGCGTTAAGAAAACAGCATCAGGCACTTTACTTAAATCCGAGCCACTTTGTCGATTTAACATCTCCACCTGCTTAGGCATGTCAGGTGTTGCTTCAAACAAATACGTTTTTCTAAATGTGTCATCAATCAAACCCAAAGAAACTACCATTCTTTTAGGATCAGGATACTCAAACAAATCTGCACAGCATTCTTTTTGACATCCTATTTGAGGCGAACCCGCATCCTGTACCGTTCCTAAAACAACAAGTCGTATTGTTTTCCTAGGTCCAACCATAAGCTCGTGCTCCTGCTCTGAATCAGCAGGGGCAACTGGATTATTGCATGCCATTAAAAGAATAAAAGAGAAGAAGACAAATTTATAATGAACCATAACACTAATTTAATAATGATATGGCTAACTTTACTTAAAACCTACTTGAACAATTAATGAATTTTTTCAAAACGCTATTCAAAACTGCCCCTAAGCTTCCACCTATCGATTTATCGATTTTAGGCACAGATGTGCACAGCCATTTAATTCCGGCAATTGATGACGGTTCAAAATCACTGGATGATTCTATCGCAATGCTAAAAAAATTCGCCTCATTGGGATATAAAAAGGTAATTACTACACCCCATGTAATGAGCGATTTTTATCGCAATTCACCCGAAACAATTTTAGGTGGATTAGAAACCGTAAAAGCCGAACTAAATAAGCAAGGTATTACCATAGAAATGGAGGCTGCAGCTGAGTATTATTTAGAGTTTCATTTAAGTGATTTAATTAAAGAGAAAAATGTTTTGACGTTTGGCGATAATTATGTGCTTTTCGAACTTTCATTTTCTCAGGAACAGCCGAATGTCAATGAAATCGTATTTGAATTAATTACAGAAGGATACAAACCGATATTGGCGCATGTTGAACGCTATTCGTTTTATAATAACGATTGGAAACGTATAGAAGAATATCGAGATAGAGGCGTTTTACTGCAAATGAATTTGCTATCATTAACAGGACATTATGGACCTCAAGTAAAACGCATGGCTGAGCAACTCATAGATCGTGATTGGATAGATTTAATTGGATCCGATTGCCATCACTTTCATCACTTAGAGTTGATAGACCAGATGCGCACAAATCCATACTTGCATAAAATTGCTGCAAAAGAAAACCTACTGAACAAGAGTTTGTAAATCGATAAAGTATTCGTTTTTTGTCGTTCTATAGATAATTCAGTGATTTCTATCGATAAAACGGAATAAAACCGTTTGAAAAGCACTACATTAGCCATGCTCTCGCATGAGCTGGAAAATTTAAAAACAAAAAAATAGAATAAGATGTTTGGATTAGAAGATTTAATGAAAAATGTAGATTTAGGAGATATCCTAGAAAAAGTAGGATTATCTGACAAAGATAAAAAAGAGGTTACAAATCAAGCTGCGGATGCCATTAAGTAGCGCACGAACAAGGAAAAAGCTAGAGGAAACGACGGAACAATGGCTAACCTTTTCTCTGCAAAGGACAATAATGATGACGCGAATAAAGTTGCGAAAAAATTAGAAGGAGATTTAGCGCATAATTTGAAAAATAAATCAGGAATGTCTGATGGCATTATTGATCAAATCAAATCAGTGGTAATGTCGAAAGTTCTTGGAAGTTTTACTGGTTCTGCTGCTGAAAAAGGCGATAAAGAAGGAAACGGTTTGATGGACATGTTTACAGACAACGAAATGATTGATGGCTTAAAAAGTAAATTAGGCGGATTCTTCAAATAAGGATTTACACGATAAACTTTAAAAGTGTTAAAAAGCTGACTGATAATTATCAGTCAGCTTTTTTTGTTTTATCTTGGGTAAATCAAATTTACATTGATCACATGAAAAAAACATTCATTCTAATAGTCGGGTTAGTATTTGCAACCTCGACTCAAGCACAAACCGACTGGGAATCAAACCACATATTTACACCTGGACAGACCCTTAAAGATATTTTCGCCATTGGTCCCACAACGATTTATGGCATTAGTGCGCTCTATAGCGGAACTGCACTCAACGTTAAAAAGACAACAGATAATGGAGACAGCTGGGCGGAGCAATATGCGGGTCACACCTCTATGAACTATTATGAACTTGCCAGTCCTGATAGTGTTGATATTTTCGCAGTTGCAAACGGCGGAATAATAATTCACAATTCGGGAGGAGATACTTGGACCACAGTTCCTTCAGGAACATTAGAAAACTTAAGAACAATTTACTTTGTGAATAGCACCACTGGATTCATTGGTGGAGATAGCGGCACCATTTTAAAAACCACAGACGGCGGCGCAACATGGTTCGATCTGGGAGCCACATTAGACGCACCCTACTCGCCATTATGTTTAGAAATGTTAAATGAAACCCATGGATTTCTTGGAGGCCATAGCTTTCTGCAGGTCACTTTTGACGGCGGGCTCAATTGGAATTTCGTGGTCGGATTTGCACCAGGAGATGCAACGTTTGCGTTTAGAGGGATTCAATTCTTAAATAATAATTTAGCATATGCCTGCGGAGACCAAGGCGCTATATGGATTTCAGAAGATGGAGGCTTAACATGGATGCTGCAAGAAACTGGGACTTCGGAATCGATTCAAGACATTCGGATGTGGGATCCAAACATAGGATTTGCATGTGGATTTGCGGGCGTTTCACTAAAAACAGAGAATGGTGGTGAAACATGGACCAACATGACTACCGACATCAGTGAAAACTTTTATACGCTCGATTTTTATGAAAACCGCGGATTTATGGGTAGTTATTTTGGCACAGTTTTAACCCACGAATTTACTGCACCCGGCGTTTCGATTGAAGAATTTAAGAATCACACGCTCAACATTTATCCAAATCCAACGACCGATTATATTGTATTGAGAGGTGTTGATTTGACAGAAATAACAAAAGTAGAAATCATGCGAATTGATGGAGGAATTGTTTCAAAAATTAGCCATCCAAATGAAGCGCTATTTCATATTTCCGAACTGGAAAGTGGCACCTATATCGTGCGCATAACAAAAGATAATGAATCCGTGATTAGTCAATCTTTTATCAAGCAGTAAAATATTTGGTTGTAGAAAACGGTGAGAATTAATTACTGACCCAACTCTTGTTAAGCGCCAAATACCCATTTCTGTAACTTTTTACTCCGAATGGATTATTCGTTCATATACATGAAAATATGAAAACCAAAGCTATTCAATTGGCCACAATTTGCACACTACTCTTCTCTTTATTTGGCTTTTCCAAAGCACTTGATTCACTCAAAACGATTGAGAAGAAGAATAAAAAATTTATAAAGAAACAACATACAGATTTCCGCAGGATCGATAACTATAGCCGTATTAGAAGGCAATTCCATTGCAGCAAACCTCAAGAGCCCGGTCATTACCGTTGGTAATTATTTTATGAAAAAGGGTGAAGTCACGAACGGAGATTATTTAGAATTTCTGGATTCATTCAAATCCAGCGACTCGTTAAAACTCAAAACCGTATTGCCCGACACCTTGGTTTGGAGAACTCCATTAGCCTATAATGAACCATATACCAAATACTATTTAAGACATCCATCATATCAAGGTTATCCCGTAGTTGGTGTTTCACATGAACAAGCCAAATTGTATTGCCAATGGTTAACTAAAAAGTACAATCAGAACCCAGATCATGCATTTAAAAAGGTTATTTACCGTTTACCAACAGAACATGAGTGGGTATATGCTGCCCAAGGCGGTTCTGCATCAGCCATATACCCATGGGCTGGCAGATACATGCGTGCAAGCAATTGTGATATGATGGCAAATTGTTCAAACTTTGGCACAGAAGGCGTCTATCGAGATACGCTCTATGAAAAAGACGTAAATGGTGAATTTAAAGAAGTTTATATTTATCGTGCAAGTCGTTATGATTATATGGGGGCAGCAGGCGCATTAAATGACGCGGCTGACATAACAGCCCCAGCAATTTCATATTGGCCAAACAATTACGGCTTGTATAATATGGCTGGAAATATTTGTGAAATGGTGGCAGAAGTTGGGATAACACATGGTGGAAGCTGGAGAGATCCGGGAGCTTATTTACAAAATTCTGCTCGCCAATTTTATAAAGGTGAGCAATCGGCTTCTTCAAAACGGGGTTTTCGCTATGTTATTGAAGTTGTTGAGTATTAACAACAAGATGCTAGTTCAACCCAGGCGTTGTCATTTGAATCATGAATTACTTGCGTTCAGAACGAACTATCCAAGCATTGAATATGCAAGGCGAAAACCTGCAGGAACTAACCCATCCAAATGCGCCTTAAATTAATTGTACAAAACTAGATATTGGTAATTATATCGTTCTTGCGACAAAAGACAACCAAGTGATGATGAGCAGGTCATTTATAAAGCAGTAGGGTCTATTAAATCGCTTTATTTAATGTTATTTTTTCACCAAGGTATATGTGAATTGATTGTCATTATCACCTAATCTCAAGGTAATAGTTTGCTTTTCCAGTTCAAGGATATCGTATATTAGCGTATCACGAAATTCAGCCACCGGAAAGTTCGACTCCATGCGCAAAATGGTGCCATCATCAGAAATACTATACTCGTAGGTAACTGACAAACCATTAGGAGCTGCAAGTCAGTCCGCTCCGCAATAATAATTCTCTTTCGACTTACACTTGAAAAAAGTAGCAACTAACGAGCCATCATACTCTTCTGGA
Source organism: uncultured Crocinitomix sp. (assembly GCA_905478225.1). Lineage (GTDB taxonomy): Bacteria > Bacteroidota > Bacteroidia > Flavobacteriales_D > Crocinitomicaceae > Crocinitomix. The sequence continues at coordinate 196 of CAJQHR010000055.1, read as the reverse complement.
CTGAATACCACAAGCCCATTTTCGATAATTTCGAGGCTGCTAACTAACCAGGACACTTCTATCCTGTTTATCGCCTGCTGGTTTTTTGAACAAGCGCTGACAACTGAGAGTATTCCAAAAAGTAATAAAAAAAATTCATATAAAGCTGATTCGTAAATCCGAGAAAGAGGGTATACAAAACGGTTTGTTGCGTTTT
>CAJQHR010000054.1 GCA_905478225.1 uncultured Crocinitomix sp. | reverse complement strand
ATTGTCAAATTCTTTTAAAATCTTGGCGATCTGTTGTGGTGAAAATTTACTTCGTCTCATAATACTGTTTAAATTTATGAATTATTATTCTACTTTTAAACAGTCCTGTTTTTGGGGAAGCTTACACAGGAACCTGGAAAAACGGACTTTTTATTAGCGGAAATGCTGGTAAATCATGGAAGAAATTAACTAATTTTCCATCACAAGTTATTCGCTGTATTCAAGTAAGTCAACAATCACAATTAATTTATGCCACAACTGCTGATAAAGGGATTCTAAAATCTTTTGATAACGGAGAAAATTGGATTTCTTGTACGGATGATTCTTTACAAAAGTTTACCGCCTCGTGGTCATTAGAAATTGATCCAGAAAATGACTCTATCGTTTATGCCATGTAGTTTGGCGGAGGTGTTCTCAAATCGACAGATCAAGGTTGTTCATGGTATTCAATTCATACAACAGAAGGCATTATGTATTATGACATGGCCGTTTCAACAGTGAATTCAAAAAAGTTGTGGTTAGCAGGTGCCAATGATAGTTCCGGCGTCTTCTTTTTTAGCTATGATCAAGGTGAGAATTGGATTAAAACAAATAACACGCCCACTATTTCAATGAATGAAGCGCTGGTTGTTGAGGACTTACAGTTCGTGGTAGTTGGCAGTTGGAATGACGGATGTTACTTAATGCGAAACGATTATACTTGGTCAAAAATGACAGCCATTGATTTTGATGCCATCACCGATTTATGGATCGATCATAACAACGTTCTTCATGTTTTTACCTGGGGGAATGGTGTTTGTAAAATGGACTTAAAGGAATTATAATCTTTATTTGATCACGTTTCCGTATAAGTCGTAATGATCGGCAGACGTAATTTTAACAGCCGCAAAATCACCAATTCTAATTTGGTTTTCTTCAGATATTTTCACCAAAACTTCATTGTCTACTTCAGGCGAATCAAACTCTGTTCTTCCAATAAAATAATCACCTTCCGCTTTGTCAAATAATACTTTAAATGTTTTTTCAACTTTCGCTTGGTTTAAGTCATGCGAGATTCCAGCTTGCAGGTCCATAATGATGTCAGCACGTTCTTGCTTTACTTCGGCAGGTACATTATCTTCTAAAGCATAAGCAGAGGTGTTTTCTTCATGCGAATAAGTAAAGATACCTAGGCGCTCAAAACGCGACTTTTCTACCCAATCATACATTTCTTGAAAATCAGCATCCGTCTCTCCAGGAAAACCTGATATAAGAGTTGTTCTTAAGGCAATGCCAGGAACTTTATCACGAATTTTGGCAATTAAGTCTTCGGTTTTCTCACGTGTAATTCCACGTTTCATAGCTTTTAACATAGCGGTTGAACCATGTTGCAAGGGCATGTCTAAATAGTTACAAATATTATCACGCTCTTTCATTATATCCAAAACGTCCATTGGGAAACCAGATGGGAATGCATAATGCAATCGAATCCAATCAATTCCATTTACACCAGATAGTTTATCTAATAACTCTGCCAAGTTTCGCTTTTTATAAATGTCTAAACCATAATAGGTCAAGTCTTGCGCAATTAGCATGAGTTCTTTCACACCTTGACCTGCCAACGATTTTGCATTGTCAACTAATTGATCCATTGGTGTGGAAACATGTTTACCTCGCATTAACGGAATAGCGCAAAAAGAGCAAGGTCGATCGCATCCCTCAGCAATTTTAAAATAAGCGTAATGAGACGGTGTGGTCAACAGGCGTTCGCCTACCAATTCTTTTTTATAATCTGCCTTTAATGTTTTCAATAAACGGGGCAAATCTCTCGTTCCAAAATAACCGTCAATTTCAGGAATATCAGTTTTTAATTCTTCTTTATATCGCTCAGATAGACATCCTGTAACATATACTTTCTCTACTAATCCCTCCGCTTTTGCATCAGCATAACGAATGATCGTGTCGATTGATTCTTGCTTTGCATTGTCAATAAATCCACACGTATTAATGATTACAATTTCAGAATCATCTTGTTGTGCTTCATGCTCAACTGTGAATTTGTTGGCCTGTAATTGCGCCATCATTATTTCAGAGTCAAAAATGTTTTTAGAGCAACCTAGGGTTACAACATTTACTTTGTTCTTTTTTAATGTCTTTGTTTTCATCTGAATTACTTATTGCAATAAACAGTCATTGTGCGGTTTTTTTGCCCTTTAACTTTCACGTTAACCACGTGCTAATCGGGATTGATTTCCATTACCGTCATTACCACATCATTTCGCATAACTCGTGGGGCGGTGGTTGGATTGTAATGAATATCTCTAAGAATGTATTTTTTGTCAGAAAGCCAAATAACGATTAATTCGTAAGAAGAATCACTGCTATTGCACTTTTCCGTTTGGCGGTCTTTGGTTCTTGTAATGCAGCATGTGTCACTTTTGGTGATTACATAAAATTCTCCAATTTTATAATCACAGTTCGTCGAATCCATGCTTTGAGCATGGGCAGCTGTCAAGCAGGCGAATGTGAAAAGTAGAATTAAAATGCGCATATTAGTCAAATAATGAATCGACAAAAGCAGTTTTATTAAAAACTTGCAAGTCTTCAATTCCTTCGCCTACACCAATATATTTTACTGGAACTTTCATTTGATCAGAAATACCAATTACCACGCCACCTTTTGCAGTTCCGTCTAATTTAGTAATTGCTAACGCGTTAATTTCTGTTGCTAAAGAAAATTGTTTCGCTTGTTCAAAAGCATTTTGGCCCGTTGAACCATCCAATACTAATAAAATTTCGTGCGGTGCGCCAGGTATGATTTTACCCATTACGTTTTTAATCTTGGTCAATTCGTTCATCAAGTTCACTTTGTTGTGAAGTCTACCTGCTGTATCGATAATGGCCACATCTGCTCCCAGTGCTTTTGCAGATTGAAGTGTATCGAAAGCTACAGAAGCAGGATCGGCGCCCATTCCCTGTTGAACTATTGGTACTCCAACGCGCTCAGACCAAATGATTAATTGATCCACTGCTGCCGCTCTAAATGTATCTGCGGCACCAAGCACCACGCTCTTACCTGCTGTTTTCAACTGATGAGACAATTTGCCAATTGTTGTCGTTTTACCGACACCATTTACACCCACAACCATAATCACATAAGGTTCTCCGCCTTCAACAAAAGGAGTAACAAAATCATGTAAATCGTTCGTATTGTTTTCTTCTAGTAGGGCGGCAATTTCTTGTTTTAAAATACCGTTTAGCTCGTCGGTTCCAACATATTTGTCTTTTGAAACGCGTTCTTCAATGCGTTCAATAATTTTAAGTGTTGTTTCAACCCCAACGTCTGAGGTGATTAGTACTTCTTCTAATTCATCTAAAACTTCATCATCAACACGTGATTTACCTACAACGGTACGTGTAAGTTTAGATAAGAAACTTTGTTTCGTCTTTTCAAGCCCTTTATCTAGACTCTCCTTTTTATCCTTAGAAAAAAAATCAAAAATTCCCATAATCAAATATAACAAAAAAGCTTCTCTCCGCCTTAGGCGGAAAGAAGCTACGATTATAATATATTATTCAAGTTGGTTATTTAGCGAACCAATCTTTAACTCTGTCGTTGTGAACAATCTCAGATTTGAAGTTATATGATCCTTTGTCATTCTTGATCATCTTGATACACTTTGTGTGTGCTTTTCCTCCTCCGGTTTGCAATGATGCTACTGTTTTCTTAGCCATGATTATTTAGATTAAAGTTTTTAAGAGCAAAGTTTTAAAGATGGATCAAAAAAGTTGATGACCTCTTTATTCTTTACCTTTTATCTAGTTTCTTATTCTTATTTAATTTCTTTGTGAACAGTCATTCTCTTTAAGATTGGGTTGAATTTCTTCAATTCCATTCTGTCAGGAGTATTCTTTCTGTTCTTAGTAGTTACGTATCTTGAAGTGCCTGGTTTTCCAGACTCTTTGTGCTCAGTACACTCTAAAATAACTTGAACTCTATTTCCTTTACTTTTAGCCATTTCTAATTTCTTTTAATAAAGATTATTTTAAAAACCCTTGTTCTTTTGCTCTTTTGATAGCAGCAGAGATTCCAATTTTATTGATCGTTCTCAATGACGAAGCACTAATTTTAAGCGTTACGTGACGATCTTCCTCAGGGATATAAAACTTCTTCGTAATAAGGTTAGGTAAGAATTTTCTCTTCGTTCTTCTTTTTGAGTGAGAAACATTGTTCCCAGACATTACCTTCTTTCCTGTTAATTGACAAATTTTTGACATTTTCTATATATTTACTGCACTACTTCCAAAAATGGAGTGCAAAGTAACTCATTATTTTCTGGTTTTACAAATAAAAGGCAAAAATAATTCTTTAATTTTGAATGAGACTATAATGGCTCAATTATTTTTCAAATTTTCTACTCTGGTTGGTATTGGTCTGTTAATATTAGTCTTAAAAAATTCAAGGCAGCCAATACAGAAGCTTGTATGTTTCGCTCACGGTTTAATCCAAAGTTAAATTGCTTTGAATGCGTCTTTTCAGGTGTAGCTATTCCGATCCAAACAGTTCCCACCGGTTTTTCGGAAGTTCCTCCCGTTGGACCAGCAATACCTGATACACTAATGCAATAATCAATACCTAGTTTTTCTCTGCCATTTTCGGCCATTTCTGCGACCACGGGACCGGATACTGCTCCGTTTGCAATTAACGTTTCTTTCTTCACGCCAACTAATTCCTCTTTCAGTTTATTGGTGTATGAAACAATTGAACCCAAATAGAACTCGCTAGATCCTGAAATGGACACAATTTTTTTTGCAATACTCCCTCCCGTGCAACTTTCTATGGTACCCAATGTCTTTTTTCCTTGCACCAATAAGTTGCCGATTACTTTTTCAATGGTTTCAAATTCTCCGCCTATTACATATTTACTGTAATTATTTATCAAATAGAGAATTCTCTCATCAATCACTTCTTTTTGATCAAGTCTTCCAGTGAGCCGTAATTTTAAGGTTCCAACAGAGGGCAAATATGACACGCTAATGTCCTCGTTTCTATTTTTTGCTTCCCAGTCCTCTAATTTTTGTGCAAAGTAAGATTCGCCAATACCAATTACTTGAACCGTGCGGTGATAAAAATTACCTACTTCAAATTCAGTCGAAATTGCAGCAGTGAATTTTTCAAGGAGCCCCTTCATTTCATAAGGCACGCCGGGCAGAGAAAGGATTTGACATCCTTTCTCTTTAAACCACATGCCGCTTGCTGTTCCTAAATCATTTTCGATTATTTTCGCGCGTTTGGGCAACATAGCTTGAAGGGCATTGACCTCTAAAAATGGCTTGTTGAAGCGCTCGAAGTAAGTTTTAATTCTAACTAATATTTCGGGGTACATCACCAGTTCATCTTCAAAATAGTCTGTCAAAACAGTTTTGGTGATATCGTCGTTAGTAGGTCCTAGGCCACCTGTCAATATTAAAAAGTCACAATTATCAATTGCTTGATCTAATGCTTTTTTAATATGTGGGGCGGTATCAGAAATACTGACAATCTCCTTAATAGAGATGCCGAGTAGGTTGAGTTTTTTGGCTATGTGCGCTGAGTTTGTGTCGACTGTTTGGCCGACAAGAATTTCGTCGCCTATTGTAATAATTATTGCGTCCATCAAGGTATTATCGTTCTGTTGAATTTAATCGTGGTATTCTTTTTGATAAACATAAAGAAATTATTAAGTTTGACCAAATATAAAGAAAGGATCAAGATGAGAAAATTAAGTATAGTATTAGGACTCCTCAGTATGTTAACATTTACACAATGTGATATTTTGGAGGATGTGGCGGGAGAAGTTATCAATGGCGGAGGAGATGGAGGTACTACAACCCCTTCTTTAACGAATGGTGAAGTCATAGCTGGATTAAAAGAGGCATTGACGATAGGAATTAAAAATGGAGCAGGTAAAGCTAGTTTAACTGACGGCTTTTTTAAAAACGACTTTATTAAACTTCCGTTTCCTGCATCTGCAAACGCTATGAAAGAGCAAGCCATTAAATGGGGATTGCAAGGAAAAGTTGATGAGATTACGTTAACGTTGAATCGGGCGGCTGAAGAAGCTTCTAAAAAAGCCGCACCAATTTTCATTGATGCGATAAAGAATATGAGCATTTCGGATGGATTTGAAATTCTAAAAGGATCAGATTCCGCGGCAACAACATTCTTGATGGATAAGACAACAAGTCCATTAACAGCAGCATTTAAACCTGTTGTTCACAATGCCATTGAAACAGTTAAATTAACAAGCTATTGGAATCCTGTAGCAACCCGTTATAATAATTGGGCGCCCTTATTCGGTAAAGATAAAGTAGAAGCTGATTTGGATACTTATGTAACTGAAAAAGGAATCAGTGGATTATTCTTTTTAGTGAAACAAGAGGAGAAGAAGATTCGTAAAGATCCTGTTGCACAGGTGACTGATTTATTGAAAAAAGTATTTGGAAGTTTATTAGATTAATATTTTCCATTCAATAATATTTTTTATAAAGTCCTGACCAAATTGGTTGGGACTTTTATTTTTAGATATATTTTTTATGCACGCATTGCAAATTCTGTGACGTAAGTCGCATAAATCCCCGTCTTATTGTTTTTTTTATTTTCATGTAAAAATTGAAAGTAAGATATGTAGCTGTTGTCGTAATATTTAAATTGTTGGTCGAATTCTGTTTGGAATTTAAGAAGAGTCGTTTTACTTTTCGATTAAACATCCTCAAAATGGCTTAAAACACTTATAGTTAGCTTTGCCATATTTATAGGGACTTTGAGTTTTTCTCAGGGGCCTCATTTGGATTGTCAATATGAATTTTCAATAGCAGGAATTATGGAAAGTGGTTCAGTAAAAATGGAAATTGAAAAAATTATCAACCTCTTGGGAGAGGAAGTTGATGCGAATTATTCAGGTCTCAAAGTATATATATATATTCTGACAGAAGTATGTCAAAAGTAATTTCACAATAGTACGAAAATATTATTAGGTCATATACCCCGCACCAACCAGTTATCTGCTTTTAAGAGTGGATTTACCCGAATGTAAAACGCTCATACGTGGCAGAATTTCACTAATTTAGCCACGTATGAAAGTTTTGTTTTTAACGGATGGTATTTATCCTTTTCAAATTGGGGGTATGCAAAAGCATTCGTTAATTCTAGCAAGGCTTTTGGCTAAATCTCAAATTCATGTACATCTTTTGCATTGTGGAGGCGCAGAATATAGCCATGAGACCTTTACCGCATTATTCAGTGCAGAAGAATTCGAATTTATTACAGAAACGGTAATTAAATTCCCTAAAACAGATCCTTTTCCAGGTCATTATATCCGTGAGAACAAAGCCTATTCTAAAAATGGGTTTTTAGAGTTAGAAACACAAATTGGTGAATTCGATTTAATATACGCACAGGGATTTTCAGGATGGCGTTTCATTCGTGAAAAGCATAAACAAAAATGGGAATTACCAATACTTGTAAATTTTCACGGACTTGAAATGTTTCAAACTCCGCCAAGTATGAGAGTTCGCGCCGAGTATACTTTGTTTAAAAATGCAGTAAAATGGAATTTGAGGAATGCTGATTACGTTTATTCTTTCGGAGGGAAAATTGATGAAATTTTACTCGAATTAGGGATGAAGGCGCATGAAATTTTACAGCAATCGAACGGAGTTTCTGGAGATTGGTTAGCCGAGCACCCTACACCAAATAATCAGATAAGAAAATTCGTTTTTGTAGGAAGGGCCGAACGCCGAAAAGGAATTGAGGAGCTGAACAAAGCCATAGTGCTTTTAATGGAAATGAAAACCGATTTTGAATTTACGTTTATCGGTCCCATTCCAGAAAAAGCACAAATCAAAGATGATCGCATTACCTATTTGGGCGAGATTCGGAATGCTGAGGAAATAAAAGCCGTACTTTTAAGTCAAGATTGCCTCGTTTGCCCCAGTCACGCTGAGGGAATGCCAACCGTAATTCTTGAAGCTATGGCTTGTGGTTTGGCGATAATAGGCACCAACGTTGGGGCTGTTGAACGCCAAATTCAGGGGAATGGTTTATTGCTTGAAAAAGCAGATATCAACGCGCTAGAAGAAGCCATGACTACCATTGCAAATTTGGAGGATGAATTTTTGACGAGGCTGAAACAAAAATCAATTGAGTTGATTGAGAAACAGTTTGTTTGGGAAAGCGTAGCCGCACAAAAAATAAAAGACTTTGAGCATTGTTTAGTCCACGGTGAGGTAGGTGGGTAATGTCTCTAAGATCGTGTCAACTCCATTTTCGCTAAAAATAGTATCATTATACAAAGGTCCATACACCATGTATGGGCGAATAAATTCAAAACTATAATACTTAAATTCTTGACCTCCGTGACTGCCTTCACCGTGATCGCTATCTTCAGCATCTTTCAAATATTTCTTACCAATAAAACGGACATGCGAATTGAGCTGATCATAAGGGATTGTAATTTCTAAATCTTCATGAGCGGGTTCGATATAATACTGACACGGACCGCTATATCCATCCCCACCTGAATTGTCAAAATCAACTACGTTCCAATTAGGACAAATGCAACCGTATGTCACACTGTACATTTCAAACGTGTCTATTTTTTCAGATAGTAGTGGTTTTTCAGAATCAGTATTCATTAAATCTGTTCGGTCCACCTTGTCCAACAAATTCATTTCAGCGAGAATTTGAAGTGTATCTAAAGGAAATTCAAGTGTATAATCTCCATCCCTGAAATCGCGCAGATGTGAGCTAAAAAGGTCGTCTTTTTCATCTTCCTCAACTTCTTCCCCCTCAATGACTTCCTCTATAATTGTCCTTTCTTGACCTACCTCTTCCGAATTAGAATCGTCAGAACAAGAAAATAGCGTGCTTATGACTAAACACACTATATATATCTTTAGGTTCATATTATCTTAACTCAGCACCCAATTGGCTTTCTAGACCTTGACGAATTTTGCCCATGATGGCATCAATTTGCTTGTCTTTCAGTGTTTTTTCTGCGTCTTGAAAAATGAAAGAAACCGCGTAAGATTTTTTGTCTTTGTCCAAATTTTTGCCTTCATACACATCAAATAAACCAATCTCCTTTAAGATTTTTCGATCTACTTTCTGAGCAATAGCGTAAATCTGTCCGAATTGAACCGATTTGTCAATGAGCAAAGAAAAATCTCGCCTAGCAAATTGCGTTTTAGGAATTGGTTTATAATTGATTTTATTCATGATTGAAATTTCAATCACAGCATCCCAATTAAACTCGGCGTAATAAACCGTTTGTTTAATTCCAAACGCTTTTAGAATTTCCGGCTTGATCCAACCCAATTCTACAATAGATTTGTTGGCAATGGATAAAGAATAACCGTCTTCCATAAAATCATTCGTAAGTTCACCAATGCGCGGTGCTTTAAATACGCCTAACTTCTTTAAAACAGATTCTGTAGCTCCTTTTAAGGTATGGAAAGATGATTTTTGGCTATTAGATGACCAGTTCTCCTCTTCTTTTAATCCAGTAATCCAAAGTCCCATCTTTTTGGCTTCAGAATAATTCCCTTCTTTTTTATTGTAAACAGATCCAAATTCAAATAATCTTAAATTCGGTTGTTGTCTATTTTGGTTGAATTCAATACTTCTTAAACCGCCAAAAAGCATAGTTTGACGCATTACATCTAGCTCATTACTTAATGGGTTGAGAAGCGTCACATCATGCTCGGCTTTTAAAACTTCTGAAGAAACAGCATCCCAAACACCAGAACTAGTCAATGAATTATTCATGATTTCTGAAAATCCATTGTCGGCTAATAAATTGGCGCTAATGTTATAAATAGCTTCTTTATTTGGCTTGTCTTGATATGAGATAGAGGTATTTAATTTCTCAGGTAAAGGAACATTGTTAAATCCGTAAATTCTCAATACTTCTTCAATGACATCAACCTCACGTTGAACATCTACTCTATAAGCTGGAACTTTCAAAACGACTTCTTCTTCCGAGTCAGAAATCATTTTAATATCCAACTCTTCTAATATCTTTACAATGTCTTCATCTGAAATATTAACCCCGCACAACTTTCTGCAACGGTCAAAACTAAATACCACTTCAAAATCTGAAATTTCTGTGGGGTAATTATCATGCAATGTGCCTAAGGTTCCACCTGAAATTTCTAAAATCAAACTAATCGCTCGATCTCGAGATAAGATCAATGAACTAGGATCAATTCCGCGTTCAAACCTAAAAGAGGCATCTGTATTTAATCCTTGTCTTTTCGCCGATTTACGTATTGAAACTGGGTTAAAATAAGCCGCTTCTAAAAATATGCCTGTAGTTTCTGCCTTTACTCCTGATTTCAATCCACCAAATACACCAGCAATACACATGGCTTCATCCGCATTGCAAATCATTAAATCATTCTCATCTAATTCACGCTCAACTTCATCTAAAGTGACCATTTTTTCACCACTTTTAGCTCTGCGCACTACAACGGCTCCATTTACTGCGTCCAAATCAAAAGCATGTAGTGGATTTCCAATTTCGTGCATCACAAAGTTGGTGATATCTACAATATTATTGATTGGTGCAAGACCAATAGAACGTAATCTGTTTTGTAACCAATCTGGTGAATCTTTGACGGTAACACCCGTGATAACTGCACCCGCATAGCGTGGTGCTCCATCCGTATCGTCTACAGTAATAGAAACGTTTTCAGTCCCTTCAGCTAATTCAGCGACAGCAGGTAAATCAAGACTTAATTTCGCATTTTCATGATAGTTCAAATAAGCTTTTAAATCTCTGGCAACACCCAAATGTCCCATAGCATCAGCACGGTTTGGTGTCAATCCAATTTCTATTAAATAGTCATCTTCAATTTTGAAAAAATCACGCGCGTTTATACCAATTTCAGTACTGGCATCTAAAACCATAATGCCGTCATGTGAGTGCCCAAGTCCTAATTCATCCTCGGCGCAAATCATTCCAAACGACTCAACACCGCGAATTTTAGATTTTTTAATTTTCAAAGGTTCGTCTGGAGAAGGATATAATGTGGCGCCGACAGTAGCCACTAAAACTTTTTGACCAGCGTCAACATTTGGCGCGCCACAAACAATTTGCAGGGGTTCACCTGTTCCAACATCAACAGTTGTAACATTCAAACGGTCAGCGTCTGGATGTGAGTCCTTTGTCAATACATGTCCAATTACAACACCTTCTAATCCACCTTGAATGGTTTCCACCTTTTCTAGGCCTTCAACCTCTAATCCAGTTTCTGTTAAAATTTCAGCTACACGTTGTGCCGATAAGTCAGTGTCAATATAGGTTTTTAACCAATTATAAGATATCTTCATTTTTATTGCAATCCTTGTCCATGGCAAATGTAATTATTACGGTTGCAATAGTGAAATTCTTGCCCTTAATTTTAGAATATTCTTTTCAGTTATAGGGATGGCAAGAATAGGCCATTTTAATTTTCATTTCAAGTGAATAAAGAATAAATTTGTAGGAAGAATAACACACCATGAAAAAAATTACCGCCATAGTCAGTTTGACCATTATATGCTTGACAATGGCTACCTGTAGAAAAAAGGATGTACCCAAAGTTGATTATGCGAATGAAATGCGAAAATTCGTCATTGAAATTTCGGAGGCTGCTAAAGCGGTTGATCCAGATTTTTTGATTATTCCGCAAAACGGCGTACCATTAGCAACGGTTAGCAGAGGTCAAGATGGTTTATTGGCAGAGGATTACTTAGCAGCAATTGATGGGCAAGGACAAGAGGATTTGTTTTATGGCTATGATAAAGATGATAAAATAACACCAAGTGATGCAAATTCAAATTTGATTTATTATTTGGATTTAATGGAAGCAAAAGGCGTTGAGGTGTTAACCACGGATTATTGCTCTACTCAAGATAAGGTATTAGATTCTTACGGGAAAAACGAGGCGAAAGACTATGTCAGCTTTGCGGCTACAGAGCGCAACTTAACCAACATTCCTGACTATACAGTTAACGTACACAATGAGAATACTGAGGAGATCGAAAATTTAAGTCTAGCAAAGAATTTTCTTTGCCTCATTAATCCGACTGAGGAGTTTAGTGATAAGCAAACGTTTATTAATGCTATAAAAGAAACAAATTATGATTTATTAATTCTAGATCGTGATTTTAATGATGAACAGTATACAGCATTTGATATTGAGGAATTGAAATGGAAGAACAATGGCGCACGTAGAATTGTGGTTTGCTATATGAGTATTGGTGAGGCAGAAGATTATAGAGGCTATTGGGAAAAAGAATGGGAAAAATTTAAAACAAGTCCAGCTTGGCTATATAAGGAAAATAAGAAGTGGAGAGGAAATTATAAAGTTTTTTATTGGATGGAGTCTTGGAAAAACATCATTTATGGAAATGAAAACTCGTATTTGAACTCACTTTTAGATTTAGGATTTGATGGCACGTATTTGGATATAATAGATGCGTATGAATATTATGAAGAGTTATAAAATAGTTTTAGTGTTCGTACTTCTTGCAACGGTTTGCAGTTTTACATTAAATGCGAGCAAAATGGTGAACGCAATTGATAAGGAAGCCATTTTAAAACAACACAATTTTTATAGAGATCAAGTTGGTGTGCCGCATTTAGAATGGTCTGACGAGTTAGCAGAATATGCGCAAAATTGGGCCGATAAATTGGCAAAAAAATGTAATATGTATCATAGTAGTGGTCCCTATGGTGAGAATATTTATTGGACAAGTGGCAGCTCAACTGAAGCGTTGGTAGTCGATTACTGGGCAAGCGAAGAAAAGTACTTTAATCACCGCAACCCCACTTATAAAAAAGGGTCTGGGCGCAAATCAGGACACTATTCACAAATTATTTGGAGCGAAACTACCCACGTAGGTGGAGCAATCGCAAATTGTAAACATGGCGGTCAAATTTGGGTCTGTAACTATGATCCGCATGGAAACGTGATAGGACGCAAGGCTTATTAATCCTTAAATATCGTTTGAATTCGATCTTGTAAAGTAGGAACAATCTCACGCTCAAACCAACTGTGTTTCTTTAACCAAATGCCGTTACGTGGAGACGGGTGTGGCATACAAAAGTATTTCGGTAAATATTCTGCATAATTCCAGACAGTTTCAGTTAGGTTTTTCTTGACGGTTTTTTCTAAATAATACATCTGGGCATATCGTCCAATGAGCAGCATGAGTTCAACGCCTTGCATTTTTTCAAATAACTGGCTATGCCATTGTAGGGCGCATTCTTTACGTGGTGGTAAATCACCTGATTTGCCTTTGCCGGGATAGCAAAATCCCATTGGAACGATTCCAAATTTGGTAGGATCATAAAAATCAATATCATCCACGCCCAACCATATTCTCAGGCGCTTTCCGCTTTGATCATCCCACGGAATGCCGCTCTTATGAACCTTGGTGCCGGGTGCTTGACCAATGATTAATACTTTACTTTTTTCGTGCGCATTTAAAACTGGACGCGGTCCTAACACCAGCTGATCTTTGCAGATTTTACACCCTTTAATTTCATTCAATAAGTTGTTCATAAAAGTGTTTATAAGCGGTTAAATTTGTAGTTAGAATCAAGTGAAATCTGCTTCTTTTACGATTGATTATTCTCATAAATTAGTTACATTTATGCCATTATGAAGGTTTTTAAGTTTACTAATTTGACTTGGGCTATTGGAACGGCTCTCACTTTTCTATCTATAGATGCTATCGGACAAGATTTTTCTTACGGCAGTGTAACTGCTGAAAGCGCCACATTTACAGGTGGTAATTTACCTATTCGAATGGATGAAGGTGCTAGTTTCTATGGAACACCACATTGGGTGGCTGATGAAGTTATGCAAGTTCCCGTTGCTTATGTAAGTGGAAATGCACCGCGAGTGAATGTGGATTTCAATTTTGAATGTGAGAATGCACCAGATTCTATCTGGGTAAGAGGAATTGGGCCTGAAGGATTTAATTTTCAACCAAGGAAATTAGCCCTAGAAGCTTTGGGAGGTGATCTACATTCAATGTATTATCCTTCAACGTACGCAGATATTGAATTCGAAGCAGATGAAGCCCGATTTTTTAAACCTTTCGCAATTGGTTGGGACGTTTCTTTTGATGAAGGAGATACTTGGCG
>CAJQHR010000053.1 GCA_905478225.1 uncultured Crocinitomix sp. | reverse complement strand
TGCCAAAACTAAAGCGGATAGCCCGACCTTTTTGGCTGATTGGTCTTGCCAAGTTAAAAAATAAGTTGGCGCTTTTTATTGATAAGCGAATGCTTGTTAGAAAAGAAAAGGGATTGCCCTAAATGATATGATTTAAAGCCTTGAAAGACTATAGTCTACGAGAGTGGACCGTCTTTTTTATAGAGACCAGCTGCCGTATTGATCAGATCTGAGATATTTTAGGTCAGAATCAAGTTTTTTAATGTGGAAACAGCTTTTACCTTTGACACATTTTTTTAAATTTTCAGGCATCATTTAAAAAAACATATAATACTGCGAACATGTCAGTTATTTGACAGGAATATATACATCTTCTTCTGAATCAGGATCATTAGGTCCTTTGTAATCACTACTCATGATTTCGAAATGATGCGCCGTTCTTAAATCATAACCTGATGATGGCAGCCAAGTGCCGTAAATGTATTGTGAAGTTCTGAAAAAATCTGTTGCCACGCCTTTGTGTCGAAACTTTGCATATGTTCCAGCATCAATTTGAACGGATTCCATTCCTGCAGGAATATTTGCAATATCTTTCACAGCAACAGCCGCCCACTTTTCAAACACCGTAATTGGAGTAAATGAACTCATATCTGCATCATTCGGATAGCGCTGAACAGAATAATAATTCTCGTCTTTTCTTCCTTTGATTTCTGATACTCTTTTCATGAATGAATTCCAAAGATTAAACGTTTTATCCTCGGACAATGAGGTGCTGATTTTAATACCAACTAACGTTATTTTTTCAAACTGAATAATTTCTGTCTCCATAGTGTAACGATTATGTTTTCTTGCCGAATGTCCTATTCAGAAACCACTTGACCTTTTTAAAGTTAAACATTTCGATTTGCATTACAAACGAATGAATTAAAAAAGCATAAAATTATGCCCTAAGGAGTTACATGTTAATAACCTCTTTACTGCGTATAAAAACCCACTGTAAATTTGATTAATTTAGTGTAACGAAAAGGCTTTGGAGCGTTGCAGGGCTGAATTACATAGAATAATATAACGAATGAAGTACCTTTATATATTGCTGCTTTTTACTAGTTCGATTAGTTTAAGTCAAGAGACATGGGATGATTTTACAGGGAAAGAAAAGGCATTTTTATACCACCAAACACGAAGAGTTGAAATATTGAAGACTGAATTATTTCATTTATTTGAATTCACTGATTCGATTCCTTATATCAACGATACATTACCAGATTATAGTTATGTTGAGAAGGAAATTGTGCAACATCCGAGTTTATTAAAACTACATTCAGCTCAAATGAAACGCAAATCGGACGGGATAGTAAGTGATTTGGCCGCCCGATACGCTATATGGGAACTTTCACAAATATTACAATTTCGGAATTCTACAGCCGAGGAAGATAAACCGCTTTTGGAAAAACTTAAAGTTTTTGAAAAATACGTGTTAGAAGAAGCACCTCAAAGTGCTATTCGAACTTTAAATAACGGAGATTATGTTCTTGCAGAAACGCTCCAAGGATATTATGCCGCGTCTTTAACCGTTTCAAATAAACTTGCTGCTATTTTAAATTCAGGCTATTCACAATTGGATCAAATGCTAATAATCAATGCAATTATGGCTGCTGAAGAAAAGTATATTAATGTTAGAGCGAAAGAGATATTTATTGCTTTAGGAGGAGCTAATTCAGGTGAAAACTACGTTTCTGCGGTAGGAGATGGATCTAACTGGGCAGATGTAACGGTAGGATTTAATACACCATATTCTATTGGCTTACCAGATGAAAAAGGAGTTTTTAAGTTTAGAATTGAACAAGTTTTTGATAAAGAAAAAGAGATCAATAATTTAGAAGTTAACGCAATTGGGATTAAGCAATTTACAACACATAGTGACCAAGAAACTGTTGTTCATGTTGATGTATTCGGATATCATCCTGAGAGACAAACTACGATTGCTATTCAAAAAGGAGGAAATTCATATGTGCTATACGGAAAGAATGAACACCGCCTCGTTTCGCCAGATTCGACTTATGGTGAAGGAACGACTTATTGGCGATTAATGTATAACCTTGAGTTTTATCATATTGCAAATATCAAGGAAGATTTATACGGGAAAAGAGGATACGAATATCAAATTGATTTGTTTGAAAGGAGAATTGAGACAACCAAACTTCAAATTAAAAAAATAGAGCAACGTTTGGATAAATTGAGACATACTCCTGCACCGCCGCCGAAAATAAAGAAGAAAAAACTGAAGAAGAAAAACCTAGGAATGTCGGATCAGGATGGGAGCGGACATCCAACAGGTAAGCTAACGAAGTTAGATAAAAAGAAGAATATTGAGCAAAATAGGCTTGTGCAACTAGAGGGGATTTTAAGTGGGCAAAAATCAATACTGGAACAACTTAAAATAGATATGGAAGAGGCGTATATTAAATTGGCGAGATGGGAAACTAAGTTAGACGGAATGCGCAAAAATATTGGTTATATAATGATGGAATACGAGGTAGAAAATAATATTTACACTTTTAAGGATGGCGCCCAATTTAATTATTTAACGCAAGATTTTACATTCCCTCGAGATAGAAGTGAGGAAGTGTTTCAGATCTATCACATTTCATTTGGTAAAGAAGTTTTTGATGATAAAATTGATGAAAATTTCGCTCATATTCACATTTCAAAACACGTTCACCTTTCAAAACACAAACTAAAAAGAATTGTTTTAGACGAAGGAAGAAAAGCTTTGACTGTTTCGGATTCCATTCAAGTTATGGAGATTTTTAAATATTTGTTGACGGATGATGCCAAGGCAAGTTTACGTCTTTATTCTGGTGGAGTTGTAGGTGAAGATAAAGCGGAATATTTCAGGGATTCTACAAAAAAGGTTGTTCCCTTTAATAAAGATGCAGCTACCAATCGAGGAATAGTTAAGTATGATGGAACCCTCACTACTGAATTAACTTTATCGGTATCGGTTTTTGACGACGCAATGGTTCCGGAAAACTTTGCGAGCTACCAAGCTTCCTATATCAAGGCAAAGTCAAAGAACCCAAACATGAATGAAGTGGATTTTTATTGTGGAATTAGAGCTAGAAAAGCTGCCGAGGATTGGTTAAACCTATTGAAGAGTTTGGTTCCGAAATGGATAGAAGATAGCGGTGAACAGCTCACAATTCTTTCTAAATTAAAGAAATTAAAACCAAAAAAGGTTGAGTTTTTGTGTGGTGGAGAACCCAGTAAAGTTCCAGAAATTGGGACATGAAGCGGCCACGTATTCTAAGCTCACAGTTTCGTTGATTTCTTTATGAAATTGGTAGAAATAATACTAATTTTGCGACGTGTCAGAAGAGAACGGAAATAACATGCCTTTTTTAGGCCATTTAGAAGAATTAAGATGGCGTTTGGTAAAGAGTGTCATTGCTATTTTAATAGTGGCCATTGCCATCTTCTATTTTACAGAGTGGATTACGAACAATATATTCTTAACGCTTACCCAACCTGAATTTCCAATATTCCGGTTTTTTTGTTGGGCCTTTAATATTTGTTCAGAACCCGTAGATATTGATTTACAAAGCATTGAATTAACAGGTCAATTTAGCACCAACTTAATGATGGCGTTAATTGGTGGATTAATTGTTGCCTTTCCATTTGTGTTTTTTCAAATTTGGGGATTCATCAAACCAGGATTAAAAAAGAAAGAAGTGAAGTCTGTCAGGGGGATTGTTGGATTCGTGTCTGTACTATTTTTTTTCGGTGTAACGTTTGGTTATTTTGTAGTAGCTCCTCTTTCAGTGCAGTTTTTAGGAAATTGGAAAATGGCAGAATCTATTACCAATGACATTGCGATTAATTCTTTTCTGCGCACAATTATCTCCACCGTATTTTTTACAGGACTACTCTTTTTATTGCCAGTGGTGATTATGATTTTTTCAAGACTAGGAGTAGTTTCCTCGGCTTATTTAAAGAAATACAGGAAGCACGCATTTGTAGCCGTTTTGATTATTTCGGCGATTATTACACCCCCCGATTTATTTACCCAAATCGTTGTGAGCATTCCAATTTTATTGCTGTACGAATTCGGTGTTTTAATTGCCAAGCGAATTGAAAAGAAGCGATACAAAGAAAGTTTAGTCTAATCAATGTTTTCTTATCGGGCATATCTAGTATTATTGTTTTTGGTATATAGCTTTTATGGCAATGCTCAAATAACATTGGAAGGCTATGTCAAGGACTCGACTACAAAAAAACCCATCCCATTTGTTAAGCTCAAGTTTGAAAATGAGGGTACCTATGCACGCACTGATACAGCTGGTTACTTTAAGATTTCATCAACTGAATTAACAGATACATTAGTTCTGAGTTTTATTGGTTATAATGAGAAGACTATTGCTTACTCTCAAGGAATGGATTTGAATCTGACCATTTATTTGGTTGAATCCAACACCAATTTAAATACTGTTGTAATAGATGCTGGGGAGAACCCTGCGTTTGAAATCCTTCGTAAAATAAAGGAAAACAAAAAGTTTAACAATCCAGAAAAATTAGAAGCCTACCAATGCGAGGTGTATAATAAAATGCAGTTTGACATTAACAATATGTCTGAAAAATTTGAAGACAGGGGAGTATTTAAGAAGTTTGATTTCATGATGGATTATATGGACACCGTAAATGGAGAGCGCTACTTGCCTGTGCTTTTGTCCGAGTCTATTTCCGATTATTATTTTAAGAAAGCGCCGCAACAAAAAAAAGAAGTGATTCGAGCCACCCGAATTACTGGAGTTGATAATTTACAGCTTGGACAATTTACCGGTGACATGTATCAAAATGTCAATATTTATAATGATTATGTTGAACTGTTTAACAAAGAGTTTTTAAGTCCAATTGCAGATGAAGGCAAATTATTCTATAAATATTATTTACTGGAAAAAGACACGATAGATGGGGAAGCCTATTATCATTTAAGATTTGTTCCAAAGCGAAAAGGCGGAGCTTTGTTTGAAGGAGAGTTTTGGATTGCTGATGAAACGTTTGCGGTGAAACAGGTAAACGCAATAATTCCTGATGACGTAAATTTAAACTACGTGTCTGATTTTTATGTAGAACAGCATTATTCCTGCTTTGACGGCGCCAATTATGTATTGACCAACGAGAAAATGACGGCAAACTTTGACCCCTTCAATGAAGCCGAGAAATCTAAATTAATGGGGGTGACTATTCATAAGGATGTGAATCGGAAAAACTTCATTTTAAACCAGCCCAAGTTGTTTGATTTTTACGTGCGAGACGTTGTGATTTTGGACAGCGCAGACCAGCGCGAGGATGAATATTGGCAAACGGAAAGACATTCTGATCTATCAAATGAAGAGGCGGGATTGATTGCTATGGTTGATTCTTTAAAGGACAATCGCTCGTACCGTTTTTATGAAAACTTGACCTATATGGCCTACACAGGTTTTTGGCGATTGGGACCAATGGAATATGGGAATATTTATTCAGCTTACAACCAAAATGTAGTCGAAGGTAATCGTTTACTCCTTTCCTTAAGAACCTCAAACAAGTTCAGTAAAAAGGTGGAGATTTCTGGATTTGTGGGGTATGGAACCTTGGACCGGGAATGGAAGTACGGCGGCTCATTGCGGTGGAAATTACAAGAAAGCCCTCGTGAAATGCTGCGTTTTGCCTATCGAAAACGAATTGACCAATTGGGTTTAATTGCCACTGTGGGTGATGTTGGAAATTCATTTAGCACACTTTTATCCGCTGCTCCGTTGGATAAATTGACAATGGTAAATCAAGGTTCGATTGGATTAGAAAAAGATTGGAGCTTTGACATGCGCACATTCAATACGGTGGAATGGAAAAAATTTATTCCTTTAGGAAGTTCAGACTATAGCCGCATTGATCCAGAATCTGGCGATACCAGCCGAATTGGTAGTTTGACATCTTTTCAGATTCGGAATCAAATCATGTTTGTGAAAGAAGAGAAGTTTCTGAAAGGTCAGTTTGATCGCATCTCTTTGGGTTCAAAATATCCAATTATTTCACTCACCCATACTTGGGGAATAAAAGATGTGCTATTCAGTGAGTATGATTTTCACCGCTTGGATTTAATTTGGAATCACAGACCGCGTTTGGGAATGGCAGGGCGCTTGGAGTATACCATTCATGCTGGGAAAATATTCGGAACCGTACCTTATCCCTTTCTGCAAATTCATCAAGGAAATGAAACGTACTATATTCAGGACAATAATTTCAACCTCATGAATTATTATGAATTTATTAGTGATCAATGGGTGAGAGTACTTTTTGAGCATCATTTACAGGGATTCGTGATGGATCGGCTGCCTTTAGTGCGGAAATTAAAATTGCGCATGGTTTATTCTGGAAAAATGGTAATCGGATCTTACTCGGAAAAACATAATAAAGAACTTTTATTACCGTTTTACTCAAAAGAATTAAGCAGCCCATATTACGAAGTTGGTGTTGGCTTGGAGAATATTCTTAAATTTATCAGAGTTGATGCGATATGGCGTTTATCCTATCGTGACAATGTTGACTTGTATGGCAATCCGGTTTCCAATTTTGGGATAAAGTTTGTGCTTACATCCGACTTTTAATACAGCAAGGCATTAAATGAAATTACGTACAGATTCAATAAAAAAGAGTTATAAAGGAAGGCAAGTTGTAAAAGGCGTTTCTGTTGAAGTTAATCAAGGAGAGATTGTTGGATTACTTGGTCCAAACGGAGCAGGAAAAACAACATCATTCTATATGATTGTAGGCTTGGTTCGTCCAAATACTGGAACTGTATATTTAGATGATTTGGACATTACACGCCATGCCATGTATAAGCGTGCTCAATTAGGAATAGGTTATTTGCCCCAAGAGGTATCTGTGTTTCGAAAAATGTCTGTCGAGGATAATATCATGACGGTTTTAGAGATGACAGACTTAAATAAGGACGAGCGCCATGCAAAATTAGAATCGCTCATAGATGAATTTGGATTAAATCAAGTACGCAAAAATTTAGGTCAAAGTTTATCGGGAGGAGAAAAGAGACGAACAGAGATTGCACGAGCTTTGGCTACTGATCCAAAGTTCATTTTATTGGATGAACCTTTTGCGGGAGTGGACCCTATTGCGGTGGAGGATATTCAACGAATTGTCTATCAACTCAAGAAAAGAAATATAGGAGTATTAATTACCGATCATAATGTACAAGAAACATTGTCCATTACAGATAGAACTTATTTGCTTTTTGAAGGAAGCATTTTAAGAGAAGGAACGGCGGAGTCTTTAGCCGCTGATGAAATGGTGCGTAAAGTTTACTTAGGTGAAAACTTTGTTTTACGACCATCAAATGAATTTGATGGGGAAGATTTTACGGAGATTGAAGATTCGAAATTAAAAGAAATTCAAAATTTATTGTCCGCTGATGTGGATGAAATGTGTGTGATTGCGGAGAAATTAATGAGAAATTTAGAAGAGAAAGATAATTTAGAAAACATGCAAACCAATCTCCGATTAACATCTGAAAAATTGCAATCTTTAAAAGCGCTCTATTCAAAAAATGAACTCCCCGAAAGTTGTTCTTCATTGTTACATAAAATGCAATATGATCAAGACGGAACTTTCCATAAAGGATTAAAAACAAAAACAAAACTCTTGTCGCTGTTGCTCATCCCGGTTTATGGATGGATAATGTATTTTGTCTATAAATTTCGAATGGAAGAGTGCTCAAGAGCTACTCAAAAGTTGCTCAGTGAAATGCGGATACTGGCAAACGAGCTGAAATTTAAAGGACTTTAAGTATTGAAATCATTCTCTGCCATCTTTCTATTAATAATTGGGGTTGCATGCAATTCAAAAGAGGATAAATATCGAAATGAGTCAAACGCAGAATTCGAAGATTCCTTTAATCAAGAAGTTGATTCGATTACGGTAATTCAAACCGATTCGTTTAGTGAAATAAAATCGACAGAATATCTAGTACCAGGGTATTATTTAGGGAGGCTTTCCACTTCTCATGATGTTATTGTTGAATTTTTGTTTAATTCTAGAGATTCAAATGCTTTGCAACTCCCACAAATGACTGCAAAAGTTCATTAATGCAGATGATGGTGACAGATAGCTCTGTGATTTGGGACCCTTGGATGGAACATGCTGGGAGCTATGGGACCTTTCATTACGGATTGAATCAAGATTCAACAAGGATATATTTTACATTTCAAAAGGCAATAGATGTTATGCCAGATATGGAGGAATTTATTTTCCATGACGAATTATTCGAAAGAGATTTTGAATTTGTTTTGCAAACAAAATTTGATGTAAAATCCGTATTTAACGATACAATAAGAATGCGAATTGACGTTTATGACTCTATTGAATAACCATTCTTTGCGTTAACCCTTCGCCCTCAGATTTTACAGTCACAAAATAAATTCCAGATTCTAAATTATCCTGTTGGATTTGAACATTAGCCGCGTTTAACTGATCAAAATAGACCAATTTTCCTGCGATAGATTTAATTTCTACTTGATCGATATATTTATTCGTTTGAATTGTGAAAACCCCATTACTCGGATTTGGATAAAGTTTAAATTCCAACGCGATTGGCTCATTTAAACCGGAATAGAATGTTGTTACTCCAATAGCCCCCAAACTTTCATTGTAGAATGAACCGCTTGAATTTGTTTTAAGTTTCACCGATTTTACGAGGTATTCATATTCCGCCGCGCCGGGTAAATCAACATCCGTAAAGCTAGTTAAGGCAATAATCTCCGTATTCAGTTTAGTCCATAATTCATCTGAAGCCCGCCTGTAAACATTATAACCATCAATTGAACCATCAATTGAACCATCAGTACTAGCGGTCCAAGAGAGTTCGGCATTGCTCACATCATTCGTGACCGCAACACTACTCGGCGGTGCTAAATAATACATGCGCAATGAAGGATCGCCAAGGTGATTCACATGAACACCTTCTCAAGTAACAAAATCACCTCCGCCGAGTGTTAAAGAGATGTAATCACCATCTATATCTTGCGATAACAAGGTGGAATAGCCCAAATTTTCTCCAAGCGCCATATTGTGATAATACCAATTTGGACGAGCCGCCCATGAACACGCCAACGTTCTGCCATTTGCAACCGCCGTTCGCATTAAATTGTTCGTCACATCCCAATCTCCAAAATAACTTCCAAAAAGCATAGTAAAGGTTGATCCACTATAACCAGCTACTATTCCCGCAGAGGTTAAAGAACCACCATCATTTAAACCAGCGACACTTGTATAACTGCCTCCGCCACATCCGTACGACCACAAATAATCATTCCCATTTAAATTTGTCCAATAATCAATGTGATCCACGTTGTCTGAACCAAAAAAGGCGGTAAAATTTCTACATCCATTTTGAGCAAATCCCTCTGGCATTCCAGTAAAAGTACCTTGATCCACTAAACCACGTTCCATTGGAACATATTCGGCGGTTTTAAATTCGTGTGCTTTCTCCAAATAGTCTTGTAGTAATTCTTCCTCAGTTTCTCCATAAACGGGTAAATCGTTAAAATCTACTCGGCTTACTTGAAGCTACATTTTTGATGGGATTTTGCTTTGATCAAATTTACCATCTCCTGGAATGTTGTAGTTTCTTGAACTAGAGGCGGTGGTGTTGTCCAAATCTGTGTCTGTCCAGTTGCCGTCTATGTCTCCATAATAAACATCAGCTAGCCATGCGCCAATGTGGTTGTTATGCGCATCAGGATTTAGTTCACCAGAATATGGCACTTGAATATTGCCGAGTAAATACAAGGATTTTAGATTTGGCAGGGATTCATAATAAATGGTGATTTCCTCCTTTAGATCCTGAGGAGTATCCGACGGATCTGAATAAATCGTGGTCACCATCCATCCGTCAGTATATAAATCCTGTTCTAAACTTCCGATTTCACTTGCTAGGGATGCTTCAAATGTTTGATCAACAATTAAAAGTAAATCACCTTTATTATAATCCAATTCAACATTGATTCCGCTATTTATAAAACCCCAACCGTAAATAGTTCCACCCAATCTTAATTGAACATAATATTCATAAGAAACTCCAATTTCAGCAGATTCGTCTGTATAGGTTAAAACCTCAGAGTCGAGCAGGGCGATTGATGTTCCCCAGCCGTTCGTTCCTTTTTCTTTTCGGAAAATATAATAGCGATTTGGTGTGTCATTTGAATTGGGCAACCAATTTAATGTGATTGATGCTGGATCTTCGTTCACTGTTGCAGTCATTTCAACGGTCCATTCACGTGCGGCGTCTTGCGCAAATATTGATGTGCTTATTAAAAGATATAAGGCTAGCAACTTCAGTAAATTTATGTAGATAGTTTAATTCGTCCTACAAATTACGGATTTAATTGAAGAATAAAAAGCAGAATTTGGCCCTTTTAAGTTCGTCTACTGTATGAATAGATTAGTCGCACGGAAAAGCCTTAGAATCGAATTTTGAGGTGAATATTTAACGGTTTAAATTAGAACTGTTTAAAATATAAATGGAAATACGGCCTTGCGCTTTTTAGGATAATCGCTAAATTTTTCTTTGTACCAATCGTGATGATTTTTAGCACGCGGAACTAAATTGGAAAAAGTCCAAACCATGAAAGTTAAAGCCGGAAGATTCCAAGCCATTATTGCAAAACCGCTCCATTCAATTATTTCACCAAATAGATTTGGTGAGGAAATATAGTTGAATAAAAAACCTTTTGGAATTTTATAACCCGTTTCGCCCGGTTTACGAAGATTAATCAACACATGATCCGCACGCCAATTAATCGCCATGCCAGATGTGAATAGAACGGCGCCCACTATAAAATGCGGCGTAGTTAACCAATCTGGATTGTACATTGCGGGATTAGCTAACTCGGCTAAAAAATATCCATTCAGACCTGCATTCACGCAGTTAAAAAGAATAGCATTCAGCACAATAAATAAAGGCATTTTCTTTTCTGTAGCTTTAATTCGAAAGGGATAAATAAATGTGCGATTTAGATAATGAAAGATCCAACAAGCGAATAGAATCGGAGCAAAGGAGTGAAATGAATATGATCCAAAAAAAAGGAAATAACACATTATTCCCAAGGAAGGGAGCTCCATAATGATCCATCCTAATTTATTGTTCACCATTGGTCCCCAATTCTTGGAACTATGCCTACCGAATGGCGCCGTAACAAAAAACATTACTACGTGCACGGCAATGGCAATTGACAGCCAAGTAAACGCGCAAATTTCTAAAGTAGATAAGCTCATTGAATGATTCCTCTCTTTTTTTGCCAATCGTAAAAATCCCGAATGGTTTCCTCTAATGGGCGAC
The DNA here is from genome assembly GCA_905478225.1 of uncultured Crocinitomix sp. Classification (GTDB taxonomy): domain Bacteria; phylum Bacteroidota; class Bacteroidia; order Flavobacteriales_D; family Crocinitomicaceae; genus Crocinitomix. Next base: position 15,338 of record CAJQHR010000053.1, on the reverse strand, counting down.
AGGTGTGATTTAATTCCGTTTTTGCCTTTTCATTGATCATATTAGGATGTCCTAATTTTAAAGCCGTTATCGCCTCGATTGTAAAAATAGGAGCGGCCTTTTTTAGCTTACCATATAATTTTACAAAGGGTAGAATCCCCTTTAAAAACCAAAACGGCATAACCTTTTGAGGTGTTTTAACTCCTGAGGCCTTTGTCACAATACCAGCAAATTCTTTCAAGGTATAATAATCACCGCTCAATAAATAAACTTCGCCATTTCTGCCTTTTTCAATGCTATTGATAATGGACTGTGAAATGTCTCGTACATCAATAAAATTATAACCACCTGGAGGAAGCATGGGTATTTTCCGATTATAAAAATCAATTAAAGCCTTGCCAATTTCAGATGGCTTATAATCGAATAAACCAATGACGGAACTTGGACGAACGACACAACCTTCAATTTTATTTGTGCGGAAAGCTTCGAGCATTATTTGTTCACCGGTTGCTTTTGAATAATCATAAGCAAAGTTATTTGCTGTTTTGTACGGACGGTTTTCTTCAAAAGGTTGATAGAGTGGTTCTTCTAAAACGGCGTGGGTGCTGCTTAAATGAATTATTTTTTTCACTCCCGCATTAATTGAAGCGGCAAGTATGTTTGTTGGTCCTTCGGTATTCGTTTTAAAGACAATTCCAGCAGGATCTCCGTGAATTGAAATGATGGCAGCCGAGTTAATAACCACGTCACAACCACTTATGAAAGGGATTAAGGAATCAGACTCCAAAACACTCCCTTGAAAAAGATTGACGTTTAAATTTTGCAAGGCGGTATCATCAGAATGGTAAAGTGCATTCACGGTATGGCCTTGCTCGAGAAGTAAGCGACAAAGTACATTTCCAACGTGACCGCTGGCACCAGTGATTCCAATTTGCATAATTCCGCTTTATTCAGACATTAAATAAAATCAAAATAATTTGGCTTTACGACACCAATGTGCAAATTCTTTTAAACAAGAATAGGGTAATGATCAAAATAGGGTGGAGAAGACTACGCTTCAGTCACAGTAAACGTATAACCTTCCATGATTTCGTTTACCAATAATTTTTTACACGCTTCAGTTGTTTTTGCTTCTGCTTCTTCTTTCGAAGCTGCTTCAACAAAAATACGGATATGCTTTCCAATACGAACAGTTGTAATTTCAGACAAGCCTAAGTTACCCATTGATTGGCTTACTGCTTTTCCTTGTGGATCTAACAAAGCCTCTAAAGGCATTACGTCAATTTCTGCTTTAAATTTCATGCTGTTCTATTTTGCAATTCGTGTGTTAATTAGGGACAAAATTACGTATAAAATTATTATCAATGGTATCGCCCAAACGAATAAAGTTGCCAACAATAAAATAGAAATTGTTAAAAAGATATATCTGATCTCATTTCCTTTGAATTTAAAGTCTTTGAACTTGAGTGCAAAGAGGGGCAATTCGACTACCATTAGGATGGACATGATCACTGCAGAGCAAACCAAAAACCATGGGTTTAAAATCAATTCCGCGGCCTGTGCTCGCCAACTACTTACATGGATTTCGTTCGTCATGATGCCGGCAAAAGTAGCGTTTGCTAATAGTGGGATTGCGCCAAAAAACAAAGTCATGGCAGGGGTAGGCAATCCAATAAATGAGTCACTTTGTCGAGTGTCTAGGTTGAATTTGGCCAAACGAAAAAGAGCAAAAACAGGGATTGCAAAGGCGATATATGGAAGGATAGAGAATTCCCATGAATCGTAAATTCCAGAGGCATACCCGGAAAAGATCCAATCGGGTCCGCCTAATCCTTGAGTGTTCAGAGGGAAATCGTAATTGGCAGTCCAAGTTGAAGGTAAATCTTCTTGATAGTAAATTTGACGCGCGAAGTACATTCGGATTAATTCATAAACAATTATCCCAGGAGCCACGCCAAAAGTTACCATGTCCGCCAATGAATCCAATTGTTTACCTAGTTCGCTAGGTACTTTCAAAACTCGAGCGATAAAGCCATCTAAAAAATCGAAAATGGCAGAGGCGAATATGAAGTAGGGCGCGATATCAATTCTACCCGTTAAGGCAAAAATGATTGCTAAAATTCCACCCACTAAATTTCCTGCTGTAAACATGTTAGGTATTAATCGTTTAATGGCATTCATACTGCAAAAATGCAGAATTAATTGATAAACATTGAAAGCTTTTTGATATTTATCACGTCTAGTAATCTTAGAAGATCGATAAAAGATGTGATTACGTCGAATAACAGACACAATTTTTTGCTAAAACAACAGTTATTAAGGACGGTACATTTTTTATTTATTATCTTTATTGCGCTTCAACTATGAAAAAGCTCTGTATATTTTCTCTAATCGCTTTTGCTGGACATTTTTCCATAGCACAGGAAAATGATGTCACTCCAAAATATTCGAATGAATTTCTTGAAATTGGCGTAGGTGCAAATGCCCTAGGTTTATCTAATTCTATTGTTGCTGGTGTGGATGATGTTTCCTCTGGATACTGGAATCCTGCTGGATTGACAGAGATTGATGACTTTATGCAAATTGGTGCTATGCACTCTGAATATTTTGCTGGAATTGCGAAGTACGATTATCTTGGTATTGCAAAACCCATTGATGAAATGAGTACAGCCGGGTTCACTTTTATCCGTTTTGGAGTGGATGATATTCCAAATACAACACAACTTATAGATAAAGACGGCAATATTAATTACGATAATATCACAACATTTTCGGCTGGGGATTATGCCTTTCTATTTTCATATGCCCGTAAATTGCCAATTGAAGGATTAAGTGTTGGTGGAAGTTTTAAAGTAGTGTATCGCCATGTTGGAGATTTTGCGCGGTCTTGGGGATTTGGAATTGATGGCGGTGTAAAATACAAATTAGGAGAAAAATGGAAGTTCGGTTTGTTGGCGCGAGATGTTACAACAACCTTTAATGCCTGGTCATTCAATTTAGATGATGAAATGATTGAGACTTTCCAAGCCACTGGCAACGAAATACCAGAAAATGGATTAGAGATTACACTCCCAAAATTCATTTTAGGCGCACAGTTTAAAACCAATATTGTTAAAGAATTCTATGTGAAATCTGAAATTGATATGTCACTGAATACAGATGGAAGAAGAAACGTTTTAATTCGCACGAATCCAATTAGTATTGACCCAACAATGGGTGTGGAGTTTGGATATGGCAAATGGGTCGCTCTGAGATTTGGAGCTGGAAATATGCAATGGATTAAAAATGCCGACTTATCAGAATCGCTCACTTTTCAACCTAATATTGGAATTGGTGTTGGGTTTAAAGGAATCAATATTGATTATGCTTTTACAGACATTGGAGATGCTTCTGTAGCACTTTATTCGCATGTGTTCTCATTGCGATTTAAGTTGAACGATCCCAAGAAAAAAGAGGAATAAAAGTGTGGAATAAACTGTTAACCATATCATTTATATTGTACAACAGCTTTGGGTTTTCACAATTCGGTAACGAGTTGATTGATTACGGTCAACAGTACTATACTTTTCAAGTCCATGAAAATGGAGTTTACAAATTAGATTATACATTCTTGTCAGCTGCTGGAGTTCCAGTAGCTTCGATTGCACCTGAAAATTTTCAGGTTTTTGGCTTCGAACGCGAACAAGAAATATGGGTTGAAGGAGCGGAGGATGGTTCTTTTTTATTAAGATAATATGATTATACTTACTTTGAATTATTCTAAACTTCACTTAAAATATCCACAGTGATTATCATGGATCTAATCTAAAGGACAGAACCCAAATAAAACCCATATGGGTTTTATTTCGCCTCAGAAGGATTGAAAGCTTTATTGAACAAGAAACTTCCCATTTTCGCTCGAACTTCCAAAATCTACTTGATAGAAATAAATGCCTGAGGGTAAATCGGCAACATCCAAGGTGTAAATTAAGCTGCCATCTATATCTATTTGAATAATTGAACCGAGTGCATTTGAAACAATGATACTTTCAGGTGCCGCATTTAGATTGAAATGAACCACTGAATTAGCCGGGTTCGGATAAACGGAAAGAATATTATTTTCAACTTCTTTTTCAATGGAGGCAGAAGCAGAAGCGCATCCAGTTGCAATGAGGTTCTCTGTTGACCATAGATTACTTCTTGCAGGCAAGTGCAAAGCAGCTGTCATCCGCTCTACTTGACCTACGGTAAACATCTTTTTGCAATCATGATTATAATCCATATAATTTTCACCGTTAGTACTTTCCTCACAGCTTAAATCATTATTGAAACAGCCTTCAACCTCAATTGAACCGCCAGTAGTGTAAGGCGTATCATCTACCAAATCTCCAGGAGCGGAGCAGCCGTTTTCAAATGTATGTCTCAAGTCAAGCCAATGGCCTACTTCATGCGTTATTACAGAAGACCATTCTTGTCCATCCTCTAATTCGGAATGTGCGCCAAAGCCCCAACGAATGGAGGAATAAAAAACGCCATCAATATTATCTTCCACGCATGATAAACTAGGGTAGTAGGCATAAGCTGTGAATAGTGACCATTCTCCACCTGTATATTTTGGAATATAAATATTGAGGTACTTAAAATTATCCCAAGCATGTGCAAATAGGTCACCTTCGTTTAGCATTTTTAATGAATCTTCGTAATAATTTACTCACGTTGTAGGGTTGCCTCAGGATCAATGGAGGCCAAACAAAATTGAACATCTAACGGCGCTTTTACTCCTTCAAATGCCGGGTCGACATCATCCCAATCAATATTTAAACCCTGCATATCTGCATTTAAAACATCTAAACCAGATTGAGCATCTTCTAACTCAATATAGCCGTCGTCTCGATTGTGAAAAACATGTAACACCACGGGAATAATATACTGCGCCGTGCTGTCATGGCTTCTGTTTTCCCTTTGCTCTTGATGAATTTGCTGAATATAATTCTGAATAAATTGTTCACTTACCTCACGTTCTGTCAGTGCTTGTGGATTCTCATCCAAATGACGCTTCATAATTTCAGTGTCGGAACAGGGGATTGGTTTAGCTATTTGAGCGACTACTGTCGTTGAAAAAAATAGACTAGCGATTGCAATAAAAAATGTGTGTTTCATAATTGTAGGTGAATAGGAATTTTCAAATTACGAAATTCTCGGAAAAGAAAGGTTGTTGTCAATACAAAATGCACAGAGCGTGATGTTTATAACGTTGAAAGAAGTGTCACGGATTGTTACTTGCACATTATTAAACCCGAATAACCGCCATAATCTCTTGTCGAATCGCTTCAAGGTCTGTCTCTAAATTACCACGATTAATTTTACGATCGGCCAACATAGTAAACGAGGCTTTTACACCTAAGTTCTTCGCGAATTTACCGCCATTGTCAATTTCCCCAGTGTTTTTTATGGCAATTGGAACAACTTTAATGTCCGGTATTACTTTGAGAATAGCATCAATTCCTGACAGTTTAAAAGGTTTTACTTTTCCGTCTCTACTTCTTGTTCCTTCTGGATAAATGCAAATAGCAAAATTGTTTTCGGCAATAAAGCCCGCAAATTCCTCGATCTTTTCAATAGAATCGGCTGGATCATTTCTATCAATTGATAAAGATCCACCATATTTAAGATTGTAGGAGATACTTGGGATGTTTTTAGCCAATGATGCCTTAGCGATATATTTGGTGCGCTTTTTTTGAAGTTTCCAAATTACGGGAGATATGTCCCACATACTTTGATGATTACTGATTACCAATATTGGCTCATCCAGGGGTAATTCTCGAAAACCATTAAATTTAATTTTAGTTCCTAAAATGAGTAAACACTTGGTTAAGCAAAAATTAAGAGCGCCCACTGTTTTATCGTGCGCTTTCGCACCAAACAAGTTTCTAGTAATGACCTGTATAGGATGAAAAACGGCTAAAGTAAGACCGAAAAACAAAAAGAAAAGCGGTGTTAGTAAGTAGGATATCACCATTTTCATATTATAAAGCTACATATAAGAATTGCACTGTAGGGTTCTAATCGACTAAGGTGCAACTATCGACTGTTTAGCTGACATTTAAAGCTGACTAAGGATCAAGTCGTGAACTGTATCTACCCATTTTGAAGAATCATTCAAACTTTTAACCAATTGAATTTTTTCACCGCCGTGCTTCTCAAAGATCTCTTGGTATTCATCTCCAATCTCAATCGAAGTCTCCAAACAATCTGAAACAAATGCCGCCGAAAAGGCTAAGAGCTTTTTCATACCTGCTTTCGCCAAGTCTTCAACAACTTTGTCGGAATAAGGCTGAAGCCAAGGTGTTTTTCCAAGGCGCGATTGAAAAGCAACCGTATAGTTATCTTCTTTCAATCCTAATCCTACTGCAATTAAACGCGTTGTTTCATAACAAGCATTTCGATAGCACGAACGTTGATCAGGCTTGTAGGTCTCATGGCAATTACACGAATTGCACGCGAATTCTGGATGTACTTTATCAACTTGCCGCTCTGGTAAGCCATGGTAGCTAAACAAAACATGGTCAAAATCAGTCAAGTCGTGTTCATTCGCATTCGTCACAAATGCGTCTATATAACCAGGGTGATCGTAAAAATTTTGAATAATTTTCAGTTCTGGAATAACCCACCATTTACGAATAATATTCATGGCTTTTTCTATTGCCGATCCTGCAGATGAACTTGCGTAATGCGGGAATAGTGGAAGGATAATAATGCGATCGTATGTTGCCTTTTGGACGCGTTTTAAAACCTCATTCAAAGAAGGGTTTTTATAGCGCATAGCGAATTCAACCGTTACATTCTCTGAAGGATCAAACTTTGCTTGAACCAATTCTTTCAAACTTTTACCAAAAGTCAATAAAGGTGATTCACCATCCCATAAATCCCACAACTCTTTATAGATCTTGGCAGATTTGGGAGCGCGAAATGGAACAATAATTCCATTCACTAAAGCCGTTCTTCCAATAGCATTGATATCAATTACGCGGGGGTCATTTAAAAATTCAGTTAAATAAGTGCGAACATCTCTCGTTTTAGGACTATCAGGAGTTCCTAGATTAATGAGTAAAACACAAGTTTTCTTTTTAACCATTATAGATCAATTAGTTATACTGTTATTAACAAAGAAAGGCGCAATCTGTTCAAGAAAAATGGAATTAAATATGAATAGCACGATCTTCGGTTGCTGCCATAGCCGCTTCCTTAGTCGCTTCTGTATAAGTTGGATGCGGGTGACAAATTCGTGCCATATCTTCTGCAGATGCTCGGAATTCCATTGCTGTTACAGCTTCCATAATCATGTCAGCAGCTCGAGCAGATACCATGTGTACACCTAAGACTTCGTCGGTTTCAGCATCAGCCAAAATTTTCACCATTCCCATAATGTCCATACTTGCTCTCGCTCTTCCCAATGCTTTGACAGGGAATGAACCGGCTTTATATTTGACACCAGCTTCAATTAATTCCTCTTCCGTTTTACCAACAGCCGCAACTTCTGGCCACGTGTAAACCACACCGGGAATTAAGTTATAGTTGATGTGCGGTTTTTGTCCAGCTAATGTTTCAGCAACATAAACGCCTTCCTCTTCTGCTTTGTGAGCTAGCATAGCTCCACGAACAACATCTCCAATTGCATAAATACCCGGAACGTTCGTTTCTAAATGATCATTCACTTTTATCATTCCACGTTCGCCCATTTCTATCCCGGCGTTTTCTAAACCAAGTCCTTCTGTAAACGGTTTACGTCCAACTGCTACTAAACAATAATCTCCTTCAAAAACAACGGCTTCATCTTTTTTATTCAGTGCTGTTACTTTTACACCAGTTCCTGTATTTTCAACTTTCTGAACTTTATGGTTCATGTTAAATTTGAAACCTTCTTTTTTCAATACTTTAGTGAGTTCTTTCGAAACAGCTTTGTCCATAGTTGGCAAAATTCTGTCAGCAAACTCAAGTACATTTACTTTTCCGCCTAAACGCCCATGAACACTTCCAAGTTCTAATCCAATTACGCCACCACCAATTACAATTAAGTTTTGAGCTACTTCCTCTAGGTTCAATATTTCAGTGGAGGTAATGATACGGTCCTTATCAGGCACCATTCCAGGGAAAAAATTAGGTTTTGATCCTGTGGCAATAATTGTGTTTTTTGTCTCCAACAATGTTTCTTTACCTTCACTGTCAACCACTTTAATGGTGTTTTTATTCACGAAAGAACCTAAACCTGTATGTACATCAATTTTGTTCTTGTCCATCAAGTATTGCACACCGTCACAAGTTTGTTTTACAACTGAGTTTTTACGTGCAATCATTTGCGCCATATTCACTTTAGGCGAATTTATCTCAATGCCATGCTTTTCAAAACTATGAGCAGCATTGTGAAAATGCTCTGAGGAATCTAACAATGCTTTTGAAGGAATACATCCGACATTCAAGCAAGTTCCACCCAATGTATTATACTTTTCAACAATTGCAGTTTTCAATCCCAACTGCGCACATCTAATGGCTCCAACATATCCTCCAGGTCCTGAACCTATAACAACAACATCATATTTCATAATAGTTCTATTTAGTTAAGCAATCATTTGCCTTAGACAGACAAATCAGCTAATTTTTCAGTTAATATTTGAATTTTATTTAAGGCATCTGCCTCTTTTCTGCGCTCGCTTTCGACAACTTGCTCGGGGGCATTGTTTACAAAGCGTTCGTTGGTTAATTTCTTGCGGACTATATTCAACGATCCTTCGGCATATTCTAACTCGGCCTTTATTTTCTTCTTCTCTTCTTCAACATCTACAGTATCGCCAAATGGAATATAGTATTCATTGTTTTTCACAATAAACGAAAATGTATCTGAAACTTTTTTATCAGTATAATCCAATTTAGAAAGTGTTCCCATTTTTTGAATAACTGAATCTAAGTCTGCCGTGGAATCTGTATTGTTTTTTACAAAAAGTTCCAATTGAATCTTGTTCGCAATATTATTGTCTTTTCTAATTTTTCGGATATTTGAAATAACCTCAAATGCTCCATCAAATTTAGTGAGTAAATCTTCATTCGTTTCAGTTGGTTCTGGCCAATCGCTTATAATGATGTCTTCACCTTCATTTCTATCGCGTAACCAATGCCAAATTTCCTCTGTTACAAAGGGGGTAAACGGATGTAAAATTTTCAATACACGTTCGAATAAAACTTTTGTTGATTCCAACGTGTCGGAATCAATTGGTTGTTGATAACCTGGTTTTATCATTTCTAAATACCAACCACAGAAATCATCCCAAATTAGCTTATAAGCTGTCATTAAGGAATCGGATAGTCTGAATTTATCGAAGTTGTCGTTAATTGAAACAAGGGCTTGATTCAATTTACTTTCAAACCATTCAATTGCCATTTTACTTGATTCTGGTTGAGGAATATCTCTAACCTCCCACATGTTAACCAAACGCAAGGCATTCCAAATTTTATTTGAAAAGTTTCGTCCTTGCTCGCATTGTGAACTATCAAACGGTAAGTCATTTCCAGCAGGAGACGAAATTAAAATTCCCAATCGAATTCCATCAGCACCGTATTCATTAATGATCTCAATTGGGTCAGGAGAATTGCCTAAAGATTTCGACATTTTTCGACCTAATTTATCTCGAACAATTCCCGTGTAATAAACATTTTTGAATGGGATATCATCCATATATTCGATTCCAGCAATAATCATTCGCGCCACCCAAAAGAACATAATCTCTGGAGCAGTTACAATGTCATTTGTTGGATAGTAATACTTAATTTCTTCGTTTCCTTGATCCGTTAAACCGTTAAAAACAGAGATGGGCCATAACCATGAAGAAAACCAAGTATCTAATACGTCTTCGTCCTGTTTTAAGTCTTCCGTCGTAATTGTTTTACCCGATTTTTTGCATGCTTTTAAAACCGCCTCTTCAATAGTTTTTGCAACAACAAAATCATTCTCGCCGCTTCCATAATAAAAAGCAGGAATCTGATGTCCCCACCACAATTGTCTTGAAATACACCAATCTTTGATGTTTTCCATCCAATGACGATAGGTGTTTTTTTGATTATCTGGGTGAAACTTAATTTCGCCGCTCATTACCGCATCCAAAGCAGGTTTTGAGAATTGCTTCATATCAACAAACCACTGTAATGACAGTTTTGGTTCAATGACTGCATCCGTGCGTTCAGAATAACCTACTTTATTAATGTGGTCTTCTACCTTTATTAAGTAACCTAATTCGTCTAGTTCCTTGGCAATTAAATCTCTTACTTCAAATCTATCTTTCCCCTCGTATTGAAGACCATAGGCATTTAAAGTTCCGTCGTCATTCAAAATATCAACGGTTTCTAAATTATGTTTTTTCCCTAGGTTATAATCATTTTCGTCATGAGCTGGAGTCACCTTCAAACATCCGGTTCCAAATTCTACTTCAACATATTCATCCTGAATAATTGGCACCACCCGATTTGCAATTGGAACAATCGCTTTTTTACCATGCAAATGCGCAAAACGCACATCATTGGGGTTCACGCAAATGGCCGTATCTCCTAAAATTGTTTCCGGTCGAGTAGTGGCAATGGTTAGCCATTCATCATCCGTACCATCAATTTTATAACGAACATTATAGAGTTTTGAGTTTACCTCTTTGTGCAATACTTCTTCATCAGAAAGTGCTGTTTGTGCAGCCGGATCCCAATTAACCATTCTAATACCACGGTAAATTTTCCCTTTCTCAAATAAATCCAAAAAGGTATCAATTACACTTTCTGAGTATTCAGGGTTCATAGTGAAATCAGTCCGTTCCCAGTCGCAAGAAGCGCCGAGTTTTTTCAACTGCTCAAGAATAACACCACCGTATTTTTCTTTCCATTCCATGGCGTGCCCTAAAAATTCAGCACGTGTCAAGTCAGATTTTTTAATGCCCTCATCTCTCAACTTACGCACAACTTTGGCCTCCGTGGCAATCGAAGCATGGTCAGTACCAGGTACCCAGCAAGCATTTTTCCCCTGCATTCTCGCACGGCGAATCAAGACATCTTGAATGGTATTATTTAACATGTGCCCCATGTGCAAGACGCCAGTTACGTTGGGTGGCGGAATTACAATTGTGTATGGTTCACGGTCGTCTGGCTCAGAATGAAAATAGTTTTGTTTCATCCAATGAGCGTACCATTTGTCCTCAGCTTTATTTGGCTCGTATTGTTTAGGTATATCCATTTAACTCAAAATCTGTATTAAATCAAGCTACAAATTTAGTTAATTGTATCGGATAAAAAGCCTTTTTTAGGCGGATTTATATAGGTTGAAGCGGTAAATTATTGTAGAGCAATCAGCCTAATAATTGAGTATTGTTCGATCAGGATTATAATTTCCTTCTGAGAGCGATTGCATCTTTTGAATAGAATCCGCCATGGGCAATAATTTCCTGAAGAATTGATTTTGCTTCGTTATTCTTTTTAAGCTTAATTAGCGCCTTTACTTTATACCAAAGTGCTTCTTCGCTAAATACAAAAATATCTCCATTGATAATTTTGTCAAAAAAAGCGATCGCTTCGTCATTTTTACCAAGATTATGGTAAGTTAACCCGCCATAAAAGAGTGCGTTTTGATCATTGGGATATTGCTCTAAAATCAATAAATAGCGGTTCAATGCTTTTTTGTAATTCCCGTCAGCAAAAAAGGACATGCTTTTACGCAAATAGTCATAGTAAGGAACATTTACTTCACGTTCAATCAAGTCGTTCTCGTTTTTCGACCCACCCTCTTGGTCAGCCGATACCCCGCTAAGTTCAAAACGTTTATAGGTGATTTTTTGATTTTCGCGTTTTAATTCGCGGTAGTCAACCACCATTAAATCAAATAAGTATGAAGTTTTGGTTGTGATCTGACCAAACTTATGCCAATGGGCAGATTCATCTACAATGGTTAGATCTTCTTCATGGTTAAAATCTTCTTCAATTACAATCGGTTCTTCATCTTGGTTTTTAATGATCTTAGCAACTGATTCTTGGTGGCTTACGACCTCATTCGGCGTTACAATATCTGCCTGAGGAACATAATTTAAAGTTTCAATCGCTGCTGGAATCATTTCAACTTCATCAACAATATCTATGGCTAGATTTTCATTCAGGCCTGTTGTATCAATCTGCTCAATAATATCACTGTCACCCTCTACAATAAGATCCGGGTGTATATCCTTATTTAATTTAAGCAAGGCGGTAATACCAAATAAAGCCACCAAAATTCCTACTGCAATTAAAAACGTATAACTCTTCTTGCCACGGAATTTATTTTTATTCGCCTCATAAAATTGATTGAAACTACCAGGGTTCTCATCAAAACCATCCATTGCATCTCTTAAAAACGGATCCGTTAAGGCCTGTTTTTCAAGTGCGTTCTTGCCAGCTTCACTCAGTTCGTTATTGTAATAACGCCTTAATAATTCTATATCGATATGGTCGTTGTTCGAACTCATTCGTTGTTCTCTAGTTTCAATTTTAAGTTACGTTTTCCATTCTGTATTAAACTTTTCACAGATTTTGTAGGAACACCCATTAATTCAGATGTTTGGTCATAACTTTTGTTTTCCAAATAAAAATAAGTTAACGCCTGTTTTTGATCCGGTTTTAACAATTCCATCTTCGCTTCCAATTCACTCAATCCCTCCTCTTTCAATAGTGAGTCTTGTAAAACTTCTTCGCTATGATCTGTGACGCAGAGGAGTGCTTGATCAATTTCGGCAGTATCCTTTTTCTTTTTTCTTAATTCCATCAGACAGCTATTTCTAGCGACACTAAACAACCAGTTTTTAAAGTTTTTAATGTCGCTTCTTCGAATCTTTTCAGGTAAATTTTCAAATATTTCCATGGTCATATCTTCAGCTACCATCTGATTTTTCATGTATTTCAAACACAAACCCATTACTAAAGCACTATACCGCTTAAATATTTCGCCTTCAGCATTCCTATTGCTTTTATTGATCAGGTCAATTAAGCCTGAGTCACTTTGTGAGCTAATATTTCTTCTAAATAGCGCGCTAAAAAGCATATAGTTATGGTCGGCATCTTAATCAAGTTTAAATTGGTTTCAAAACTTAGATGCATTACTTGTAATAATTCCACAAAAATAATATTGCTTTATAATGAGAAGGTATGAATGTGTATTTAAATTATCAATTATCAAATACAAAACACTTAATTCTTAAAATGAAGGAATTCATTTCCAAGGTTTATTTATTCGCAGCATTAATGAATGAATCGTTTAGAGCACGCACACCTAACGCAGTAAACCAACCGCGTCAAATTGAATTGATAATTGTCCATTGCACATTGCAACATTGGTTGAGCATTGCGAGATGCTTATTTCCATAAAAACCGCACAGTAAAGTCATGCTGCAGAAGAACACGCTTATTAATATTAATGCCGTAATCAACAAAACTTTGATAAGGTTGATACAAGATTTGACTCACAATTTTTTCATTTATGCGATATTCAACCCCTATATTAATTCCAAGTCCCCAGCCAGAGCCTCTCACGACATTCGTTTCACTGGGTGGCACATCTGAGAATTTAGAGAAAAGCTGATGTTCTAATCCGCGAAATTCGGCAATATGTTCGTCAATCCTCCAAAAAGAGTATAAACCACTCCCGCCTATCATAAACTTGGCTTTATTTCCGTCCGCTACATAATCAAAATTAAAGCGTGCATCAAACCTACTTTCTTCCGCATAAATATTACCTAACACAATTTGCTCATCACTTATCCCAATGCCCCCATCTAAAACCTCCAGCGTATATTGTGTCTTAACCTTCAGCTTATTAAAGTTTCCATCAGCACTCACTTGCAAGTTTGGGCTAATTTGATAACCTATGGTGACACCAGTTAATATACCAGGGGTGTATTGTATGTTTGTTGAGTAAGCATCATAAGGTATAATAAAATCAATCCCTTCCAGTCGGTCTTTAATGGCATTATAATTTATTGGATTATTGTATAATACCGCCTCCAGTTGTGTGGCGTTTGTTCCAAAATAGCTGTACAGCCCGCTGTATCTCTTAGCATAATTTTTATTTGCTATTTTTGTTCCAACGTTTACACCAAAAAAAAGCGACCGCCCTTTTTCTTTTTGGGCCATCAGGTTAAAACCGTAACCCATAAAAATTAAAACTAAAATAAACCGCATATATTAAATCAAATTTAGATGCTAAAGATACAAAATATTGCAGTACTCACTTCTGGAGGAGACTCACCAGGCATGAATGCTTGCATTCGTTCGGTTACACGAGCAGCAATTTATCATGGTATTCAAGTTTTTGGCGTAATTGACGGCTTCAACGGACTCCTTAAAGACGCCTTTAAACGCCTTGAATATCATGACGTTTCCAACATTCTTCAACATGGTGGCACTATTCTGGGTACAGCCCGTTGTCCAGAATTCTTTCAACCCCACCAACGAAAAATTGCATTTGCCAACCTAAAAAAGTTAAATATTGATGCCCTAATCGTTATAGGTGGCGACGGTTCATTTAAAGGTGCATCTGTTTTTAGTCAAGAATTTAATATGCCAATAATTGGTATTCCTGGCACTATTGATAATGATGTGAACGGCACAGACTATACCATTGGTTTTGACACCGCTCTAAACAATATCGTTTCGGCCCTAGATAAAATTCGTGATACCGCAAGTTCACATCACCGCATTTTTTTAGTCGAAGTAATGGGAAACAACTCAGGAATTTTAGCACTTAATGCTGCTGCGGCTTGCGGAGCAGAGGAAGTTTTCATGCCAGAACTCCGTGAAGACCTGGCCTTTTTTGAAGAGAAAATAAAGCGTGCCAATGCCGCGAACAAGTCAAGTATAATAGTCATCTCAGAGGGCGACCAAATTGGAGGCGCGAAAGAGGTGTATGAACATTTAAAACTAAAAGAATTAACAGAAAACGTTAGGGTTTCCGTCCTCGGTCATTTGCAACGTGGGGGGGCACCGGCATTTAAAGATCGGTTAAACGCAACACTCTTTGGTGAAAAGGCTGTTGTTTTATTATTGCAAGGCAAAACAAACCTAATGATTGGCATTACCCGCGGTAAAGTAAATAGCCAAAACTTAGCCATTGCAGAAGAAGCTGCACCACCAAAAAACATGGACTATCTCAAACTAATCCGTAAACTCAGCATTTATTAAGTTCGTTTTTCTTTGGGCAATCCCTTTTTTTTACTGCGTTTTTCGCCGGCTGTTGCATTTAGATGGGTTAGGCTAAAGTCAAATTGGTTATACCTTATATATATTATCTCAAAAAAAAAGGGTCGGGCTTTCCGCTAAAGTTTTGGCATTGC
>CAJQHR010000052.1 GCA_905478225.1 uncultured Crocinitomix sp. | reverse complement strand
GAAATGATTCTAATTCCCTCGTCTATTTCTTCTTTTGTTATAATTAATGGTGGAGCGATGAAAATCCAGTTCCAATGCACAAATGTATGCATGCCTAATTCTTTCAATTTCGATTGCATTCGAAGGGTTGGTTCCATATCTGCCCCAGAAGCATTCCAAGGAGTTAATGGTTCTTTTGTCTCTCGATCCTTCACTAATTCAATACAACCGAGTAAACCAGTATTTCTAAAGTCACCTATGGATGGGTGCCGCTCAGTTAATTTGGCTATTTGTTCTTCCATATAAATGCCCATTTTCGCAGCATTTTTTACGAGGTTTTCGTCTTCAATAACGGCTATGTTTTCAAGAGCAGCGGCGCATGCAACAGGGTGTGCAGCACAAGTAAGACCGAGTACCATTGGAATATCGTCGAAGTGCTTTGCAATTTTATCTGTAACCATCATTGCGCCGAATGGAATGTAAGCAGAAGTAAGTCCTTTCGCAAGTACCATGATGTCAGGTGTTGTATCGTGATGATCAATTCCAAACATCTTTCCTGTTCTTCCAAAACCACTCATCACCTCATCATCAATTAGCAGAATGCCGTATTTATCGGCCATAACGCGTAATTTACTCCAATAGTTCGGAGGGTATTTTATGCACCCGGATGACCCGGATTCTCCTTCGAATAAGATTGCAGCGACACTTTCAGGGTTTTGGAATTGTATTATGCGCTCCAAGTTTGCCAATGCCATTTCTCCACACTCTTCAACGGAACTTGTTCCCCATGGGCATCGATATGCGTATGGGTTTTCTACATGGACAAAATTTGGTGCTCCTTGCGCATCGATTGGAAATCTGCGTGGATCACTACCGCTTACTGCCATTGCAGCATAAGTTGCCCCATGATAAGCGCGGTAATGGCCGATAATTTTGTGTCTACCTGTATAAATACGAGCAAGCTTTACTGCATTCTCAATTCCTTCGGCACCTGATACGGTAAAGAATGCTTTTGTCAAATTTCCTGGAGTAATTTCAGCTAGTTTCTTACCTAGTTTAGCACGAACATCAGTTGCCATGCCAGGGTAGACAAAAGACAAGCTTTTCATTTGGTCTGACACAGCTTTCGTAATTCGCTGGTTACCATGTCCAATGTTCACATTCATCAATTGCGATGAGAAGTCTATAATACGAGATCCCTTAACGGGGTACACGTACACACCTTCTGCACGATCTGCATGAACAGGGCTTAACCCTCCCTGCTTTGACCAAGAAAACAAAGTGTAATCCATACAATCTTGGACGGTTGAACTTTGTGTAGAGTTTTTCTCACTCATAATTATTTCTAATTAGTTATTGAAATATTGCCTAGCGAATTGAATTAGCTCATCCAGTTAGTCTGCGCTTCTGGATTCCACTTAATTGTTGTCTTTTTATTTTGCGTCCAGAATTCGATCGAACTTCTACCAGTAATATCACTGACACCAAATTTGGATTCATTCCATCCGCCAAATGAGAAAGGTTCTCTTGGAACAGGAACACCTATATTCACGCCAATCATACCAGCACTCGCGCGGTCCATAACTTGCTTAGCAAGGCCACCACTTTGTGTAAAAACAGCAGCAGCATTCCCATAGTTTGAACTATTCTCAATGTCCAATGCCTCGTCTAAATCCTTTGCGCGAATAATAGAAATCACGGGTCCAAAAATTTCTTCAGAAGCAACACTCATTTCTTGAGTAACATGATCAATAATTGTCGGCCCAACGTAATATCCACCTTCTTTACCTGTAACTGTTGCTCCGCGACCATCAAGAAGAATAGTAGCCCCAGATTTTTCAGCGGCAGTAATATAATTTTCAATTCGTTCTTTGGCTGCGGCGCTGATAACAGACCCAAGATTCTCACCTGGAACTATTTTCTTCGCTTCCTCAACCATTTTATCTATAATGTGCTGTACTTTATCAACACCAACCATAACTGAGGCCGCCATACAACGTTGGCCTGCGCAACCTGACATTGAGGCAACAACATTTGATGCGGTCATATCCATATGCGCATCTGGTAATACAATAAGGTGATTTTTTGCCCCACCTAGAGCAACGCAACGCTTGAGAGTTGAAGTAGCACGTTTGTATACAATTTTAGCAACGCTCGTAGAACCAACGAATGAAACCGCTTCGATTCCAGGATGATCGCAAATTGCTTCAACGACATCTTTCCCACCATTTACGACATTAAAAACGCCATCTGGAAGGCCAGCTTCTTTTAATAGTTCTGCCATACGAACAACACTTAACGGAACAAGTTCCGACGGCTTCATTATCATCGTGTTACCAAGCATTAATGCATTTGGCATCGTCCAGTGAGGAACCATATTTGGAAAATTGAAAGGAGCAATCGACGCTACGACTCCAATTGGCCTGCGTTCAGTACGACATTCTACGCCTGAACTGACTTCTTGTACTTCATTGCTCACGATTTGGGGTAATGAAACCGCAAACTCGCACAATTCCATGCTTTTTTCTACTTCAGCTTTTGATTCGCCATAGCTTTTACCATTTTCCAGAACAATTAGTTCAGTAAGCTCGTGCATGTGTGTTTCAAGCAAAGACCGATATTTAAAAAATATTTGAGCCCGCTCCTTCATTGTGGTAGCTGACCAACTATTATAGGCTTCGGATGCAGCCTGAACGGCTTTATCTACATCGGCATATTTTGAAAGTGGAATCGATGAAATTATAGCTCCGTCGATTGGACTTTCTACATTCATAGTCTTTTGTCCATTGCGCTTAAATTTCCCATTGATGAAGTTTTTTACTTCGTCCATTTTCTCTTTCGTTTCCATTGTAGTCAAGTTAATTTCTGGAAATCAGCTTATAACAAGTTGTCCAGTAATATTCAGTAATATAAAAAAAGTGGTTTCTGGCAGAAATTGTGGGCCAGTAACGATAATCACCTATCGAGGATTCATTACTTCGTAAGACCAAAAATACAAATTATTTCAAAAATAAAAAATGAAAATCAAAAGAAAATATGAATTGGTTTGTATCACTCTACTTTTATGAGGGAATAACACTAGTTTAAACAGCTAAAAGCTGCATTGTCTGCTTTATTTTTCTAATTTTTGCATATTACTATAGAACTTGATTTTATTGCCGTAGGCGTGTGGTCTTTGATCTTTTTCATTGGAATTTTCTGGGCCTTAAAACGAAAAGATTCTATCCCAAGAAAGAAGGAAAGGTAAAAATATTCATATTTTTTTGTCAAAAGAAGTCTCTTTTAATCCTCAGTGTGTCGATTATAGATCTATTGCAGTTATAAGTTTATTCAGAGGCCGAAATAACTTCAACACTTCTCAAGGTGTTTTTGTACCCTATTTGTACCCCAACAACTCAAGGTTCCCATAAACAATAGAAAGTTACTTTTTGTATAGGAAAGTAATTATATCCAACCAAATCCAACCAAAACACATTAAAACCAACAATAACAGCGGTTTATAAAAACGATTAGATTTCTTAGTTTGATGATAATTTGATTTGTTTTGTGTTTTTGTTTTACTCGCTCATTAATTTTTAAATCTTGTATTTTTCTATTGTTTATAACGGTTTGGCTATGCGCAGTATCCCGAAGGGTATTGCGTATAGGATTTGTTAGAAGCTTTATTAATCATTTAGCAATTTTTGCATTGCTTCTTTTGTTTTGTTTATGTTTCCGTTTGTTTGGTGGTTCTGTCGCATCTACCAAATTTAACCGTTTTCAACTGATAAAATCAAATGTCACAAAATAAATTCAATTGAAAATTAGCATTTTAGTTATTTATCTGATTCTATTTATCTTAAAGAAAAGCAAAAAAATAGACAGATGCGACAGAACCTGGTTTTTAGTGATGTATTAAACTTATTGAGTATTGGTTTGTACGGATCTTTAATTGCCAGCATCATTTTAGCGTTTAGCCACAGGCGGTAATTGACAACTCGTTCTTCTAAAATTCAGTCGAGTGTTCAACCTTAGATACATTCACAGCTGAAAAGTCATTCAATTGAATGTATTGTTGGAGACAATTAAACCGTTTTTTGATTAATTTTAAAGCATGTGCTACAGTATTTCACATGCTAAAAGAAATGCCTACCTTTCTGCTTTAAAAGATGGAGTGCCTGGAGATGAATTAGAACGACTTTATCAGGATTGGCAAGAAGCTCAGCAAGATGAGACTGAAAGAGACACAGAAAGCCCAATGGCCTTTGTAAGCGGGTTTGAACACCCCAAGCTTTTTACATTAATTAAAGGAGTTGAATTGCGCGCCACACGATTTACTTGGGGACTCATCCCTGAATGGACCAAAGACAAAACTCAGGCGTTAGAAATTCGAAATAAGACGTTGAATGCGAGAGGAGAAACGCTTTTTGAAAAAGCGTCATTTAAACAGTCGGCTATGGATAAACGCTGTCTGATTTTTGTGAACGGATTCTTTGAATATCATCACCATAAAGGCAAAGCATTTCCCAATTTCATTCAATATAAAGAAAAAGATAAGCCTTTAGTTTTTGGCGGGTTATGGAGCGAATGGACGGATCATACAACTGGTGACGAATTTCAATCAGCAGCTATTGTGACTACAAAAGGAAACGACTTAATGACATCTATCCACAACAATCCTAAGGCAACGGGTCCGAGAATGCCTTTAATATTAGAGGCAACTGATTTTGAGCAATGGTTAACAACCAAAAATAGAAGAGAGGTAGAAGAATTAATTAAACCACTGCCAGATGGAAAATTAAAAGCTCATACGGTTAGACGCCTCGTAGGAAAAAATGGTGTGGGTGATTCGGAAGAAGCTACCAAGGAATATATCTACCCTGATTTAAATGAACAAGGAACTTTGTTTTAATAATCAAATTTAGGTTTTGAGTTCTATTCAATTTTTTTTATTTGCTTTGTAAGGTAAATGGGTTGTTTATGTCTAACAAGTGGATAGTCATATCTTCAAAATTTATGATTCCTTAATATGAATAGAACTAAAAACCGAAATATGCTGAGTTTAATGATTGCTGTTTTGCTGCTCACTTCTTGTGGTGCTGAATCTTTTGAGACTAATGTGCCAACCGACCCTTTAGCCAAGGAGTTATGGCATGATGGAAAAGCTGAAATAACGAGCTATAAACTGGAACAAGCTCGCTACGGTGAAATGCATGAAGGTCAGGCTTCCATGATTTTTGTTACAGAGGATTTTTCTAAAGAGTCATGGACAAAAGCTGATACGCCCACTAACGCGGATGTACCAGTCTTGAAATTGAACTTCACCAAGAAGTTTAATACTGGAATTTATCCTTATTCAATGATGTTAAGCACATTTTTCCCATTTAATGAAGGAAAACATGCCATAAAAGTTTCGGCATCAATGCAAGAGTGGTGCGGGCATACCTATATGGAATTAAGAAATAAGAAACAGTTTGAAGTTCGAATCGATTCCTATTTTGAAGGTGAATCAAGTCCTGAAATAAAACTGAATAAAACCTATTTAGAGGATGATTTTTGGTCGGTGATTAGATTGAACCCTGAAAATTTGCCCATTGGCAACGCGAAAGTAATTCCCTCTTTTTTTTATGTTAGACTAGCACATATAGATCTGAAGACCTATGATTGCGAGCTCACAAGACAGCCCAATGGCGAGGAGACAGAATATGAATTAAACTTTCCAGGTTTAGAACGTAACGTGACCATTACCTATGAAACTGCTTTTCCACACAAAATAATAGGGTGGAATGAAAGCTATTTTAGTGGCTGGGGAGACAGCCGCCAAGAATTAACGACTAGCGCCACGCTAATTAAAAGTATACGGGTAGATTATTGGACAAAAAATACGGTAGCCGATAGCACTTATCGAAATCAGCTAGGTTTGGATTAAAGCGTTAAGACTGCTTCAGCTGGATTCGGAACCTTTGCCTTTAATAACCTTGATAATTGAGAATCCAAGTGTTGCACAAGTAATGAAAAATAAATGAGTTCTAGCTGAATCTGATTCATCTGCGTCCTTTTGACTAGCTTTCATTTTAGAAATTAGCACATTCGCGAACACTTGAGATTCGTAATTCAAACAACCGGACAAGTCATTTTTAAACCCGTTTTCAATGCTGCTTAGTATTTCTAACTTTGATTCCAGAATGATTAGAATTGAAAAAGTCGGGCACGAAGATTTAGCCGAACTCACCTCAGTGGCCAAAGAAACATTTATACAATCGCACGGACATAATGCTAACACTGCTGATATTCAGCTCTACTTAGATGCGAATTATACACGTGATATTTTTAAAGCAGAAATCAATCAGCCAAATGCGGCCTATCGGCTCTTGTTTTATAAAAACGAGATGGTGGGCTACTCAAAAATTGTATTTGATCAACCCGCGGCCAATGTTGAAGTTAAAAATATAGCAAAGTTAGCGCGCATTTATATTCTAGAGGCCTTTCATGGATTGGGTTTAGGAGAGGAGCTGTTCAATTTTAACATGAACCAGGCAAAAGAAAAAAATCAGGCTGGAATTTGGCTGTTTACGTGGATTGAAAATAAACGCGCCATTCGGTTTTACGAAAAAATGGCCTTTAAAATTATTGGAAGCCATGATTTTAGGATTTCGGAAACGCATAGTAACCCAAATCATCAAATGTATTTGGCGTTTTAAAATGAGCCAGGGCTTTATCCTAATCTAAAATGAATCGGCAGGGTAAAAACAATTGGATTGTTGCGGCCATGATTGATCCCCAGCGTCCATTTCGACATTTTTCCAATCACTCGAAGCGCTTCTTTGTTTAAAGAAGCGGAAGCACCTTTTCGAATTTTAATGTTCGTAATACTGCCGTCAGGCAACGAAAAAAGAGTGGGCGTTTAAAGGAAAAGTTCCGGCTCTAATAGATTTTTATGTCGATTGGTGTGGTCCGTGTAAAATGATTGCTCCTATCTTAGAAGAACTTGCTGCTGAATATGGCGATCAACTTGTCATTTATAAAGTAGATACAGAGGTGGGGTAAGAACTCTCTGCAGTTTTTCAAATCCGTAGCATTCCGTCAATATTTTTTATACCCATGGATAAACAACTTATGATGCAACCAGGCGCATTACAAAAACCCCATTTAAAAGAGATTGTAGATAAATATTTATTAGGTGTTGAAGCCTAATCGCCAAATATAAAACACATTTAAAAGTCCCCTAAGCATTTTAGTTTAGGGGGCTTTTTGTTTGGCCACCTTTTCCCGCTATTCGTTTTATCTTTTTTTTGCGCTACGCTTTAAAAAAGGATGTCACTGTTATCGGGGGTGGGTGATGTGAGCTTTACCACATTTGAAATACAAAATGGCGAACCATTCTCTTATCTAGTTGTTCTAATGAAAATAATACTATGATCACATTACTTTTATCACTTGCCATGTTCAATTCTAATATTACTCAAACGCAAGACGTTTTATCAGATTTTTCTAAAATGTCTGAAATTGAAAACTGGACCATTATTAATGATAGGGTAATGGGGGGTAAGTCACAGGGTAAATTTAAGACAACTGAAAACGGAACCGCAATATTTAAAGGAGACGTATCACTAAAAAACAATGGAGGCTTTACGTCCATCCGTTATAGTTTTCAAAATAAAAACATTAGCGGCTCAACAAAAGTCCTCATCAAGTTAAAAGGCGATAAAAAAAAATATCAATTCCGTGTTAAAAATCAATTGACTGACCGCCACGCTTATAAATATGAGTTTTCCACCATTGGTAATTGGCAAACAATAGTTATTCCATTAAGCGAAATGGTTCCTACTTTCAGAGGAATGCGACCAAATCTGCCTAATTATGAAGCCGAAATTTTAAGTGAAATTGGCTTTCTAATTAGCAACAAAAAGAATGAAAGTTTTAATCTCGAAATTGCCAAAATATGGCTTCAATAAGCTTACGAAAGGAATGTTCTGGCGCAGTGCTCTTCAATAACCTAACATTGGGGCTGCAATTTCCAAGTATGAATATTTTTTATAGGTACAGTATGAAGTCTCCAGAATATAAAAGTGAGGGGTTACTTCACACGTTTGAAGGAGAGCCCTTAAACCCGAGCAAACGCTGGCATCATTGGGCATCTCTTGGCGTCACTTTTATTCTTTAAGCAAGTTACTTCCAGGGTTCCCAGGTTTTAATCAAATAAACATCACATTTTATCTATTAACTTCTAGTTCAGTCTGTTTTTGAGTAGTTTGTTTTGATTGAGCTTCTTGTCTCTAAACGCCTGTCTAAAACTAAATCGTTTGAGCAAAAACAGGCAATTGTTTACAACTATTGATTCGCTAGAGATATCAATTATCCAATAATTTTTGTAAATTAACTGACGAACAGAAGTTTATACGCAACCAAACCTTGATCTATGTACAAATTATCCAAAAAATATGAAGCCTTAGCTCCAATTAGAGAGAGAGCTGTAATAGCGCTAGCAACTTTTTCAATGATATTTATGTTTGCCTGTAGTGATCCAGAGCCTGAGAATGCAGATAATGCAGACTCAGCAGACTCAGCAGATAATACTGAACAAATCGATCAAGGACAGGGTGATAATAATACATCTAATCTAGGTGGGTTGCCCCAAGTAGAGATTCCGGAAAATTATGACTTGTTGAGTGAAGCCGTAGGCGATTTGGACGGTGACGGTATTAATGAAAAGGCAATTGCCTTTAATACAGGACGTGAAGGTGAAATGGGATTTGAAAGAGAACTCAGAATTTACTCGGAACATCAAGGCTTATGGTCTTTATGGCACACGGCTGTTGGACCGATTTTGTCAAGTGAGAGTGGAGGAGTGATGGGAGATCCTTTCGAGAAGTTGGAGATTAGAAAAGGACAACTGGAAATCTTTCATTTTGGAGGCAGTGCAGATAAATGGTCTTATTCTCATACGTTCGAGCATTCTGAAGGGAATTGGGAGCTAGCCGCTGCAACTTTGTCTTTCTTTAGAAATTGCGTTTATAGTGAAACCTATACCTATGATTTGAATAATGGTACTGGATATCATTCGAAACATTCAGAATCATGCAATGAAAATGGCGAAAAGATCGAGTCTGCTCTAGAATTAGAGGAGGTCTTGAATTTAGACAATGATCTACCAGCTCCGTTATTAGAGGAATTCATTCCTGGAGGCACTAAAGTGGTTTTACTAAATTCTGACGAGCCTTATTTTTATTAATCTAAATAATAGGTAAGAGTTGAAAGGGCGGTGAGTCTAGTGATTTCAAATAATCAATGATAGTACTTAAGTCTAACAACGGAATCACAGATTCGAATAAACAGTTAACATTTTCAAGATCATTGTAAACGGTCGTTATCAGTGTGTTATTAAATGGCCTAAATCAAGATCCATGCATCTAGGGTGGACTAACATCTTAGATAAAAATAGGGTTTATACCGTATTTGAAATCTAAAATCTCCTTTTTATCTTTAATAAATAAATTTTTTGAAAACTGAATTTCACATGTTTCAGCTAAACGAGTGACACGATACACATATCACATTGCATCAAATTGTAACCTATTTAAGCCCCGCACATTAAATGAATACTCAAGAAACAATAAACCGCATTAAAACCGTGCTATGAAACAAATTAAACGATTACTGACGCTATTGAGCTTTTTACTAATAAGCAGCCAAGTATTTGCTCAAGAAGGAACTTTAAACTACTCAATTGTAGTGAATGACTCAAAAGGACCCAAGGCGAATTTGCCAATTGTCTTAATTGAGACTTCGACTTTTTCCCGCAAAGAATTTAAAACGGATGCAGGGGGACGTTTAGTGCTAGCGCTGAGCGAAGGGAACGAGTGGATGATGAACGTTGGTGGAATGAAAAACGATACTCTACTGCATTTTCCACGTGGAACTGTTGTAGGAATTGAAGAGCGAGCAAACCGCAAGGTTATTCAAGTCGAAGTTCCTTTAGCCAAAACGTTTGGTTATATCAGTGATTTACGAACACTCACCAGTGGCCGTGCTACTATTAATTTGAAGCTTTCGCATTATGAGATCGTGCCGAACCACGTTTCAAGTTAAATAATGAACTAATCGCTATGCGCAGAGTCCAGTCCATCCGCCCAAGGCGGGGGCTGGACTTATTATTTCCAACTCAGATTCAAGGATGGCGCACTTTTTGAATGAGACTAAGCATGTCCTGATCATTATCAGGATGCAAACCTGCGATTTGGCGCCATAAAAATTGTTTTTACGCTACGACGCATTATCTTTATAAACGATCAAATATAAGATATGGACAAACGTACTTTCCTCAAGAATTTCTCTTTGCTTTCAATGGCCACAATGCCTGGAGTTAAAACTCTTTCAAATATCGTTCACCAATATGAACATATTCCACCGGGTCAGCTAGCTGCAGATGAATATTTTTGGAGCACTATTCGTGAAGGATACCGCATTAATCCGGACTACATTAACCTTGAAAATGGCTATTACTGCATGATGCCAGAGGAAACGTTGACGAATTATTTAAAACATGTAAAGGACGTTAATTACCAAGCTTCGCGTTATATGCGTACCATAATGGCAGCGAATCAAAAAGAAATTCGCCAGCGACTTGCAAAAATGGCTGGCTGTGAGGCTGATGAACTGATTTTAACAAGGAATACGACGGAATCGCTTGATTTGGTGATTGGCGGCTATAAATGGTCCGAAGGTGATGAAGCGATCATGGCACGACAAGATTACGGTGCCATGCGAAATATGTTCAGGCAGGTGCATGAGCGTTACGGCGTTGTCACAAAGCGGGTTACGTTGCCCAATCACCCTGAATCAGACGAAGATATTCTATCGCTTTATGCTGAAAAAATTACTGAGAAAACGAAATTGATTCTAATTAGCCATATCGTTAATATTAATGGGCATGTTTTGCCGGTTAAAAAAATCTGTGATATGGCGCATGAAAGAGGAGTAGAGGTGATGGTTGATGGGGCACATGCTTTTGCACAACTCGATTTTAAAATACCAGATTTAAACTGTGACTATTACGGCACAAGTTTACACAAATGGTTGAGCGCTCCATTAGGTGCTGGTTTTCTCTACGTGAAAAAGGACAAAGTTGAAAAACTCTGGCCTTTATTCGCGGAAAATGTAATGCCTGTTGATAATATTGATCGATTGGGACATACGGGCACAAAGCCTGTACATGTTGACTTAGCGATTGCTAATGCCATTGATTATCACAACGTAATTGGATCTAAAAGAAAAGAAGAGCGTTTGCGTTATTTGAAAGCCTATTGGACCGATAAAGTCAAAAATATTCCTAATGTTTCTCTGAATACGCCTTGGCAAACAGAACGATCTAGTGCCATTGCCAATGTCAGTATTAACAACATGAGCCCGAATAAAATGGCGAAAAGCTTAATGGATGACTATCAAATTTGGACCGTTGCCATAAACCAATCTAATGTGCGTGGTTGCAGAATAACGCCCAACGTTTTTACCACAACGAAGGAATTAGATACTTTTGTGCGCGCATTAACCGATTTGGCTTCGCGTGTGCAAACGGCACCTAAAGCTTTGCCAGTTGAGTAGTGAATAAGCTATTCATCTAAATCAAAATAGCGCGGAAATCTGAGCAGCGACGCCAAGCAGGGTTAACGAAACAAAGATAGACTCAATTTGAGATACATTTACGCGTATGATTACTTGTTTGTTAAATCATTGCCTTTGTGAATAATTACGTGTAAGACCCTTTGTACAATAAAACCGCCATATTATAGCCCAGTTTTCTATTGCAATCATTAATTTTAATTCTTAAAATTAAAATCTTCAAACTACTAATTGCTCAACTGACAGTTAATTTTGGCTGTTTGAGCGCAGAAGATATTAATACGATAAAAGATTGTATATTGTAATTCCGAGCACATTTTTTTCACAATGCAAAAAGGGATCATTCGTACCGAAATTACCTATAAAGCCGCGCGCAGCTCTGGCGCCGGAGGCCAACATGTCAATAAAGTCGCTTCAAAAATCATGGCTTTTTTTGATTTAGCCAATTCGCAAGGATTAACCGAACATGAAAAATCGACTTTATTAAAAAAGTTAGCCAAGCGTTTAACCAAAGAGGG
This sequence comes from uncultured Crocinitomix sp., assembly GCA_905478225.1. Classification (GTDB taxonomy): domain Bacteria; phylum Bacteroidota; class Bacteroidia; order Flavobacteriales_D; family Crocinitomicaceae; genus Crocinitomix. The sequence continues at coordinate 47,511 of CAJQHR010000052.1, read as the reverse complement.
CGTTTTACAAATTAACGCCGAAAAGAGTAGGAGCCAGTTCAGAAACAAAGCCCTTGTAACCGAGCGGTTGTTTAATCTATTGACCGAGAATTTGGTTCGTCCAAAGATTCGCAAGGCAACAAAACCTTCAAAAGGTTCAAAACTGCGCAAGCAAAAAAGTAAAAAGATTCAAAGCGCAAAGAAGACGTTTCGCCAAAAGCCTAAAATGGATTAATTCCGTCCTTAACTTCGCTAACCGCGTTTTTCAATATTTCGTGCATTTGGTGCGTATTAATAATGTAAGTTTTAAATTCTTCATTCTAGTAATCAAATAGAATGATCTAATTTTTTAAGAATAAGATAGAGAGTTATTTTATTAAGTAAAATTTAGGCGTAAATGGCCGGTTTCGTTGAAATCGAATCTTTTTAGCGATTTTTTTCAATTTTAATTAGCAACCGAATTGAATTTCCTCAAACGATTTAATTATGAGGCAACAGGTTGTGGTTCAATTTGTTCCGATAATCGCTAACTCATCTTGTTTCTCCAATTAAACACCTAGAACAGCGTATTTGGACGGGTGAACGATGGAATAGGGGGGCTTTGCTCTTGAAAATAAGCTTATCTTGTGCGATAATTGAGATAAAACGAGTGTCTCGGTTCAATACTTACTGATATTTTATGAATTCAATCAAATTTGTCGCTCAGAATAAAAAACAAGTCGATTTTTCAAAAGAACTAACAAAGCGCGTTAGAGGCTACTTTAAAGAAAATAACGCATCTCATTTTGGTGATTCTAGAATGATTGTGAAGGCATTTTTTATGCTAGGAATTTATCTTTCAGGCTTGACCATTGTCTTTTTGGTTGATTTGCCCGCATGGTACGCATTAATACTAATGGTGCTAGTGGGTGTAGGTGAGGCTGGCATTGGAATGGGTGTAATGCATGATGCAGCTCACGGTTCATTTTCGAGAAAAAAATGGTTGAATGCCGCAATGACGAATACTATGTTTCTTTTGGGAAGTAATGTATTGAATTGGAAAGTTCAGCATAACGTTTTACACCATACATATCCTAACATTCACGAATGGGATAATGACATAGATTCGAAAGCCTTGCGATTAACTTCGAATCGGGAAGGTGATACAAAAATATTTAAATACCAACATATTTTCGGGCCATTTTTATATAGCATGATGACATTGATGCGTTTTCTATTGGATTTTAAACATCTTAAAATGTACAGTGAAATGGGGGCTTTGGCCATATTTAAAACCACCTATAAAAAAGCGTTGCGTTCATTAATTCTAACAAAACTCATTTACATTTCAGTGTTCTTTGTATTGCCATTTATCTTTACGGATTACACTTGGTGGCAAGTATTGATTGGCTTTTTTGTAATGCACGCTGCGGCCTCTTTAATTATGGGAACCGTTTTTCAAATGGCACATATTGTAGAGGGTTTGGAAGAACCGTTGCCTAACGCCGAGGGAATTATTGAAAATCAGTATCATGTTCACCAATTGGAAACGACTTCAAATTTCGGTAGAAAAAGTGGCTTGTTTAGCTGGTATGTAGGCGGTTTAAATTTTCAAGTGGAACATCACCTGTTCCCGCATATCAGTCATGTCCATTATCCGGCCATTTCTAAAATCGTAGAACAAACAGCTAAAGAGTACGACCAACCATATCATTGCAAAAACACAGCTTTCGCTGCTTTTCGTTCTCATCTTCGCAGGCTAAAAAGTCTGGGTAGAAATGAAGTAGGTAAGGTGGCGGCTTAATAAATCGGCACTAAAATTCGCATCCGACTTTCTATTCACCACATGTAAATTAGAATTATTTAGAATAATTTTTGTCAATGAACCGATTTATTTACTGAAGTTTTAGAAAGTACACCGCTCGAAATCTTGGATATATTTAACTCATTGTTATGTGTCTCTTCCGCCAAGTTTTGAATTTCAATTGTTAAAACTCAAAAAGATATCAAGAACTTCATTGTTTACGCTAGTTACTGATGAGTGGAAAAATTGAACTTAAAAACTATTATACAATGCCTCAATTCAAATCGACATTAATAAGTCTCCATTGGATGGAGTTTATTTATACCTGTGCTTCAAGTAAGGTGAAGGAGTACGTTTTTGGATTCTTATCTTATTGGATTTCTGCTTCTTCCGCTATTAATGTCGTCTCTTCTTCTATGGTGGATAGGTCTAAGTCTTCAACCTCACACTCCTTTTCTGAAACATCTTTCTCGACTGGTTGATCCCGCAACGCACATTGCCAAAGGAAGAGTGAGATTAAAGCCACGAGCAGCATTCGAAAAATCATCCATGATCCTTTAATTTTCTAAACTTTTCAAAAACTTACGAATGGCTTTTCTATTCTGGCAAAGATTGTCATGCATAGTGGCATGACCGGCTCTTTTCACAATAACTGTGCTTGATCCTGGCACCATTTTTTCAAAAGAACGAACGGTTGCAGGCCTTGCTTCATCATATTCTCCAGTAATAAATAGAGTAGGTACGGTTACTTTTTTTAGCTTATCGATAATGTCGTAATTTTTTAATGTTCCTGTTGCGGTAAATTCAGTTGGTCCCCACATATAGTTGTAGATGAAATAATTTCCAGGTGCTTTCGCCGTGTCTAAATCGCTCGAATGCCTTTTACCTCTAGAACCGTAATTTGACAAATACACACTGTTTGCTTGTTGATAACTCTTGGCTGAAAAATCTCCTGAAGCTTCGCCCTCTGCAATGGCTTTTTGCGTAGCTAAAGGCAAAAACGTGATAAGTGTATCCGCATCAGCTTCCCAAATAGCCGTGCTAAAATAGGGACTGTTGAAAATAATTCCTTCCACGCCTTTTGAATAAGCCGAGAAATATTCCAAGGCCAATGCTGTTCCCCAAGAATGACCGTATAAATAAACGGAATTCAAATTCAAATGCTTCGTTAAATCAGCCACTTGTTCTACAAATTCATTCACTTTTAATAGTGAAGTATCTTCATGATGTCCCGATCTTCCGGTTCCTAACTGATCAAACAATATAATTGGGCGGTCTTTTGTTAATTTTTCGAATAAATAAAATGAACGGCTTGTTCCACCTGGTCCACCATGCATCATCAAAAGCGGTGTCTCATTTCCCTCACCTATGATTCGATACCAAAGTTTGCCACCATTAACGGCCACGTATCCTTCGCCGTCCTCTAACACTGGGTTGGTTTGCGCATAAGTGATTTGATTCGCCCCAAGAACTAGGAATAATGATATAAAGGATAAGAGCAAGCGCATAGGTTCTAATTTGAATTTCTTCGAAACTAATGATTTTGATCGGAATTCCACTATGAATTTCCGACTCAAGTAATTAGACTGATCTCGACTGAAGCTTATTTATATTCCTAGTTTCCACTTCAAAAAAGGAAGTACAAATTAATAACTTATCTTTACACCAATTCCAAAAGCATACCCAATTATGAAAACGATTCTGATCACAGTATTCTCTTGCTTAATTTTAAACCTCAGTTTTGGGCAAGATAAATTTGTCACTTATGTTGAATCTGATGCTTTCATCTTAAATCCGAGTCGAGGTTTTTATAATTACACACGAACTAACTCTTCTTCACCCAATCCACTTGATTCGGCATGGCTGGCGAATAGTCGTGTTTCTGACAGTGTCTCCATTATTTTTAGATATGTTTATATGGATACATTTTTAGACACGCTCATTTCAGCTTCTTTTTTAGAATCAATAGAAGAGGATTTTTCTACGCTTCGGAAAGCAGGATTTAAAGTGGTGCTGCGCTTTGCGTATACTAGTTTTTTGCCTGATGAGCCTCCCTACAACGATTCACCAAGTAAAGCATTAATACTTGAACATATAGAACAATTGCGTCCAATTCTTCAGGCCAATGCAGATGTTATTCTCACCCTTCAAAATGGTTTTTGGGGAGTTTGGGGAGAGAATTTTTTTAGTGATGAATTTGGCACTGATTACGAAGATGCTGAAGTGACACCAGCGCAATGGCTCGATCGAAAGGAGATTACCGACACTTTATTATCAGTAATGCCTGAAAAGTCAATCATATCTTTAAGGTATCCAGAGCTAAAAGCAAACTTTTATGAACTCACTATGCCAGATGATTCGTTGACGCTTGAAACAGCTCATAACGGCGGAGTATTGAGCAGGTTGGGTTATCATAACGATTGTTTTCTAGTAGCAGCAAACGATTTTACATTTGGTGATATTGCGACTGAAAAACCCTTTTGGGAAACCGAAAGCAAGTATACGATAATGGGCGGCGAAACATGTGGCGATAACCCAACTTATGCCAATTGTGAGAACGCACTTATTGATTTAGAAAACGCACACTGGACCTATATTAATAACGATTATCATCCAGATGTTTTAGACCGCTGGCAGGAAGAAGGTTGCTATTCAGAAATTCAGAAAAGGCTTGGTTATCGTTTTGTGATGGAATCTGGGAACTATGATACGCTTGCAGCTCCAGCCAGCAATTTTCTTTTCGATTTAAGGTTGAATAATATCGGTTTTGCTTCAACTGTTGCTGAAAAGGAGGTGAACCTGGTATTTAAAAACGGGGATACCAGTATTTATTTCAATCTGGATGTGAATACTCGTTTTTTGTTCGGGAATGAAAGTTATGAAATTGAAGCAGAAATTACGCTTCCAAGCGATATGCCTTTAGGTGCCTATAGTCTGTACCTCCAAATGACTGATATTTATCCTTCATTGCAAAACAATACCTATTATGCTATTCGGTTTGCGAATGTGGGCACTTGGGATGCTGCTAACGGAATTAATGACCTTGGAGTAGTAGTAGATGTGACAGATGATGCCGGTTTGCCAGTTACAACATTGAATCAATATAGCGTTTATCCTAACCCAAGTTCAAATGGAATATTTACTATAGTTGGCGGGAACTATACAATTGCAAATTCGCAACCCATTTATGTTTACGATCTGTTAGGAAATCAAGTGGGGAATTTTACGCTTGATGCTTCTGAATCTTCAATAAACTTGTCTCATTTATCTAGTGGAATATATCTTTTAAAAATTGATAAGGAGACCATTAGAATATTAAGGTAGCTTAGATCTTGTATCAAATCGTGCTCGTGCATTAATATTTGAATCCTTGTATTAAGAGGTGTATTGTAGACAATAAAAACACTAACTTTGCAAAATGAATGAAAATGACTTTTTCAATAAAGATGCCATGTACTGGCGTGAAGTGAATGCGACTTCTCCAGGTGTGTTGGCAGAAATTGAGTTAATTGAAGAGCTTGAAGTAGGAGGAGAGTGGTTGAGTAAAATTGGATGTGCTTTATTGCCGTTTGAATCCGCTGAAGTGGTGTATGAAATGGAAAACGGTGGTGCTTTTAAAAAGAACGAAGTCATTTCTTGGCCCTATTTCTTATTGAATAATCTTGCTTTTTATCAAGATGAATCAAACGCCGAAGAAGAACGAAAAGCAAAAGCTCTCAAAATAGATCATTCTAAAATTCAATCAATTACATTAAAGGATGAAAACGGAACCGTTCTATTAACGAAAGCCAAAATCTAAATCCCACATTCTAAGCCAAGAGAATAACAGAACGCATTAAGACAATAGAAATTTATTATGGAAATATTAGTTAAGCAAATCACAAAAGAGATTGATGAAAAGGCAAAAACTTTCTTTTTAGATGAAAAAGGAAATTAATACCAAATTGATTGGGCGGAACCTAGGTTCGAAAATATTGGTTTCCAATTAAAAACCGATTCGCAGTTTAACAGCAAAAGCTGCAGTGATAATGGCAAGTGCAAGTTATTAGTAATTGGCGAAGGCAATGAATTTGAAGTGCGTCACATTTTTCTTGAGCGCAAAATAAAACACAGGTACTATATTAATACAGAAGAGTTTTCGGCTAATTTTGAAGCCAAAGTGAAAGCTTAAACGTTTACCGGTTCTGCTTTTACCATTCCTTTTTTAGATTGGCGATCCAAATACGAATTGAATATATTTCGTTTTGAAAAGCGCATTAATTTGTCCGTATTTACCATTTTTTGAAAGACTTTAGGAGAAACTCCAAAGTACTCGTAAACCGCGCCATACATGAAAGTAACCTCTAATACGCTTTTTTCAAATTGAAAATCAGAAATGCCAGTTACAGTGGTTCTAGTTTTATAAGAATCCAAATCCGCTTCTTTCGTTTCGGGTGATATGCTCACTAAAAAGTGGGAACCATCAATTATAGCCTGACTTTTTTCCTCAGTCGCAGCTTTTAGAGAATCGCCGTCTTGAAACTTATCGGGATGCCATTTCTTAACTAATCTGCGGTAAGTCGTCTTCAATTCTTTAAGATTAAGATCTCCCTCAACATTAAACATTTTTTTGTAGGCATTAATCCTTCTCATAATTTTCGTTTTTTGAAAATCAGGCGCGAATGCAGGTATAAGATTCGGTGGAAGTCTATTTTAAATTTTAAAAGTTTAAATCACGCCACCTATTTAAAAGTGAATTGATCTGATTTTAACTTGAAAAACTCACTTTCTATAATTAACTTCACGTTTGAAAGGTTGCCCCAATTGAAATGCCAAGCGCTCTATTGTGCACTTAAACAATAATTAAGGCAATAAATGCTTATAATTAATGAAATTTAAAAACACGACTATCCGATTCTCTGCGCTCATATTCAGTTTTATTATTTTAGTTTTTGTAAGTTGCAACAAAGGTCCTGCACCTGCTAATATTGTCGTTGAAACACTTCCTGTAATCGATGATGGAGGCGATAAAGTGATACTGCAGGCGAATATAGACGGAGTAACGACCAGTGTGAATGGATTCCTTTTTGGAACAGAACCTGAACCAACACTTCAAAATTCGCTTCATATTCCTGGTGGCGCTCCCGTTGACGGACGTATAGAAGGAGGCGCGGGTGCTGTGCCGAGTACGCCAGCTTATTACCTTAGAGCGTATGCATTTGTAAATGATGAAATGCACTATGGGAACGAAATCACATTCTCAACTGGCCATGCAATTGGCGAAAGTTTCGGTGGGGGAACGGTGGCCTATCTTTTTGAACCTGGAGATCCTGGTTATGATGCGAGCACGGAACATGGTTTAATCATTGCCAATGAAATATTTGGTGAGGAAATTTATTGGGGTTGTGACTCCGTCTATGTGAGTGGAGCAACGGGCACGGAGTTAGGAACCGGAACAACAAATACGACAAGCATTGTTGCCCTTTGTGGCGAAGAAGTTACCGCAGCCACATTGTGTGATAATTATGAGTCAGATGGATTTTCAGATTGGTATTTACCAAGTAACCGCGAATTAGAAAAAATTGACACAAATTTTGACATTTTAGGAACTATTCCAGGTGGTCATTATTGGAGCTCAACCCAATCTGTAGACACTTTAAAGTCTTGGGCTATTTTTCTTTGGACCAATGAATCGGAAGGTATTCCATCAGGCACTTATCTAAAGGATTACGGACGAAGAGCCATTGCCATAAGGTCGTTTTAGCGTCAGGCGAACAAACCTATTTTTTCCTTTTATTTTCTAGTAGAGAAAGTTATTTCTAACATTCTTTTTTTACATGTGCCTGTGGTTCAATGTGACCCCATTCTTTTTGCCCCGTTAGAAGAAGAGAAAAGAGTTCAGCCAATCAGCTAATTCTGACAAAACAACAACAACAACAACAACAACAACAACAACAACCAAATTTTAAACGTATAAACCATCACTTATGAGCACTTCATTTAAGTTCGCATTCTTTTTCTCATTATTTTTTGCAATTACAAGTACAAACCAAGTTGCCGCCCAAACGGATGGGAATGAACTTGAGTTAAACATTTTTCCAAATCCAAATCGTGGTAATTTTTACATTACTGTTGTAAACGACGATAATTATTCCTCTGAATTGTATTCAATGGATGGTCGTTTAGTTAAAGCAATGGAATTAAAAAATGGATTCAATTATTATGCAGTTCAAGTAACCACTGGTATTAACCTGCTAAAGATAGGTGAAGGTGAATCGATAGAGGAGTTTAAGATTGTGATTAAATAGACCTTACTCGCTACAACATTTCAATTATTATAGGTACGCGTTTGGGCACATTAATCGAGCAGCTAAAATGCAATGCTTTTAATTTAATCGATTAATAATTCACATTTATGATTGTATGTTAGAACTTAAACGTACTTTTGCGGTATAATTGTAACAATCAAGTTGCAGAAACAATAAAATATAATGAATAAAGGAACAGTAAAATTTTTCAATGATACCAAAGGATTTGGATTCATTTTAGAAGAAGGAACAGGTAAAGAACATTTTGTACACGTATCTGGTTTAATTGATGAAATTAACGAAGGTGACAATGTAGAATTCGAACTAGAAGAAGGAAAAAAAGGATTAAACGCAGTAAAAGTATCCGTGGTTTAATTCCAACGATATAAGTTTTTAATACTAAGGGATTTCATTTTTGAGATCCCTTTTTTTTGTGCAATTTTTTGAAACGAAGGTTTGGACACTTGTATCGAATAAAAGAAAAGCTACACCTATCAGTTAGTTTGAAGCACTTAAACAATTAATGGACATATTTATCAGTGAAGTGGCGCAAGAAGCCTATTATTAATTACGTTTAAGAAAAAAAAGAATTATGAAAGCTAAACTGATTTTGATGACTGCCGTGTTATTTTTCATAACCGGAATTGCAAGTGCCTTTTCTGTTCCTTATTATAACAAGGCCTCTAAGAATTATACTTTTGAAGTAAAGATTAATGGGAGTACGAGAGAAATAAGAGTTAAAGTCAGTACAACTGGTACAGCGCATTGTCTGCCTAGTGCCGATAAATGTGAAATTAAATCCTCTTGCGGTTGGGTTGAAGTAAAGAATGGACAAAAAGTAATTATTAAAGATGGATGTCTTGAAATAGATTAATCCAGTTTTTATTATCATATGTTGAAATCCTGTCCGCCTTAAGCGGGCAGGATTTTTTTTTCAATCTACATGATTCCGATATTAAAAGCGCCGTGAAAGACAATTAACAAAGCAAATAAGTCTATGAAAAGACTATCTTTTCAGAAAAAAAACTATGCGAAATCTCATTCTAATTTCATTTCTATTACTAACAGTTTACGCTTGTGACGAGTCAAGTGGTAAAAGTTTTTATATGACCAATAATGGGGAAGAGGTCACGCAAATCTATTGCCCAATGACGGATGTAAAGATACGCGTTGATTTTTCTACACTTGGCGGTTATGCAGGAGGGGACTTATTGGTTTGTTTTGAAATGATGAGTGAGAAGACAGAAGTAATCGGTGAAGGTACTGGAGAATTGTACGTAAGTGCTACCGATATACCCGAAGATAATATGTTATGGATTGATGCGAACCCAGCTACTTCTCCAGTTCGAAACTATGAGACCCAAAAGCCTTTCAATATTTTCTATTTTTGTGGTGATGAATTTGATGTCAGTCAATCCAAAATTCGAATCACCTACTATGAACCAAGTGACAGTGGTGAGAACAAAGTGGGTTATGAAGATGGGATTGTGGTGTTAAATATATGAAACGAATAAATCGAGCCAGTTTGAAACGAATTGTCCTGCTTCTTTTAATGGGCACGCCTTGTTTTGCAAATGCGCAATTTGAAACGGATGATTATTTACATGGTCTTTTAGTGCGTGGAAAGCTTTACGCCGGACCAACTTCAAATGAAAATAGATACGGAAGAATGTGGACGATTGGCGGGGAAGCACGCTTTTTCAATCACCATTCCATTGGTGTTGATTACGTTAATTATTATATGTCGTATTCGCGTGAAAGCTATTCGGTCCAGGCAGGTTATTACGAAAACGACGGTACGTTTGACATCAGAGATCGAAACTATGTACTGATTGATTATCGGTATTATTTTACTTGGCTTAGGTCTCCCGTAATGCCTTATTTGAATGTGCTTACCAAATTTGGACGCCAAAACGAGTGGTTTTATGATGGCGTTGGTCCAAATGTTAATATTCCTTAAGAAGGGTATAGCTCCGAATTTAATGAGTATGGTGGAGTAATTGGGAGTCATTTTGGGTTTAAAGAAACGCGGATGGGACTAGATGTTAGTTTGGGTGTCATGCGAAACTATCGATCAATAAAGTATGGCATTCCCTATTTTTTATCCGAGATGGAAGATGCATATGCGACTTAATCTTTATTTTAATCTTTTTAAAATACGGAATTGATTCGTCGCAATTCTAACAGAACGCAAATAGATTATGCGCTGCGGTTCCCAAAAAATTAATCCATCATCTTTTCTTTCACATTGGTAAACTCCATCTCATTCGCAGCATAATCTTCCAAAACGTTAAAGAAGTTTAAAATATCTGCCTTTAAATTGTTGGCATTAATGGTAACGAGGCGAATAAAAGTGTCTTCATTAAATGACCCAAAACCAACCACAGTGATTTGGTGCTCATACAGTGCTGTGCAAAGTTTTATTGGATCAATATTTTTATAATTGAAACAAACCGATATTGAATCTTCAAAACTATATAAAGTATAATCTGGATGATTGCTTACATACCCACGCGCAATATCTGCCAATTCAAATTGTTGATCTATAATCTGCTTTAAACCACTCGTGCCTACTGATTTCCATAAGGTCCAGAACTTAAGCGCATCATTTCTTCTTCCGCATTGGAAAGATGTTTTGCCAAGGTTGAAATCGTCACCATCTGTTTGGTAGAGATAATCCGCTTCATTACTAAACGAATCATGCAATTGTTTTTTATCATTTACTAGAATGATTGAACACGTCATTGGCGTTCCAAGCATTTTGTGTGCATTGTAGCTAAATGAATTTGATCGTTCTACTCCCTTTACCAAATGTTTATACTTATCGCTAAAAATTACACTTCCAGAATATGCGCCATCAACATGGAGCCAAATCTGATACTTTTCAGTGATATCTGCAATTTTATCAATTGGATCAAAAGCTCCTAAAACCGTTGTTCCTGCGGTTGCATTAACGTATGTCGGAATAAATCCGTCATTGATGTCTTTAATAATTTGTGCTTCCAGTTTCTCCGGAATCATTTGACCTTTTGCATCAGCTCCAATGTATCGAATATTGTTTTTACCAATTCCCGCAAAACTTACATTCTTTGCATTTGAGTAATGAGATTCTTTTGAAGTATAAACCACCAAGGGTTTAGACATTCCAGTCAATCTGCAATTCGGATCTTTCGCATCACGTGCCATAACTAAGGCCATATAATTACTCATGGAGCCTCCTGTTGGAAATGTACCATTACTCCTTGGACCATAACCAACTAAATCGCATGATTGTCTTATAATTTCTTGCTCAATTCCTACTTGTGGACCGGCTACCTTGTAGGTATACATGCTATTATTAAGCAATACCGCCAATAAATCTCCTAAAACCGCTTTTCCTTGTCTTCCTCCAAAAAGCTGATTGAAAAATAAATTTGTCGCCGTTTTTGGTGTTGCGATCAAAACTTCTTGCAATACCGCTTTAAACTCATCATCAATCATTCCACCGTCATTCAGTGAAAGGTCAATGGAATCATAAAGCTTGTCAGAATCTATACGATCAGCAACTGGATGCTGTTCTTCTTCATTTATTAAAGCTTCAGCTAACTCGTTAAATAGGGCTAAATCATTACTTATATTGGACATGCAGTTTTATTGTTTTAAATAGTTTTTTTTTCAGATTCTGTGTCATAGGTCATATCCTTCTTCACAAACTTTCCCGAATCTTCGTTAAGAATATTACAACTGTGAATAGGTTTTGCGTACAGATGAAGTGTCATGCTTCTTCCGTTTGACAGGTTTTCCAATCTATGATATCCCATGAAATCAATCATATAGGTGATCTCATTCGATTTTGAAATGGCCGACTTTATCATTTTTAACTCACCAGAATCATCTTTTTGGTAAATTGTTTCTTTAAATTCACCTTCAATCACTTTTACCCAGCATTCCTCACCGCCGTGGTCATGAATTGGCGTAAATTGGCCTTTTTCCCAACAGAGTAGGATGAGTTCAAATTTCTCGTTTTCAATAATGCAATTTCGGGTGTACGATTCCTGAGACCAAGAGCAGCGATTCTCATAAACGCTGCGCGGTATTTTCATGGCTCGTATGATGCTGTCAAAAGTCGTCCTCTCTACCTCAGATAAAGCAGAGGATAACTCGTCTAATGATTGTAATATTAAGGGATTTTGCTCTGTAGAACTCAAGTGACTTTTTGCTTTTTATGTTCAATCAATGTACAAATCCAAGGTTAGTCCCTAAACCCAATTAATCGATTTGATACAATTTTATCAATCGTAAGCGTAGTACTAATTTAGTCATTTTCATAAGTTTTCGACTATTTTTTATCGATTTTTTTGCACAATTCGCCGATTATTCCATTTTATTTGAGCATTTTGCGCAATATTTCAGAATTGTTTCATGCGATTCTGAATGATTCATTAATTCGAAAGCAAAACCTAAAATTTCAATCACTATGCAAGATGAAAATTTAATAATTAAGGTAGCCGTACTTGCTGTTTATGTCGGAATTTTATTTCTGATAGGAATATTGGCTTCACGACGCATTAAGAGCATGAGCGATTACTACGTTGGTGGAAAAAACATGGGGTTTTGGGCTGTTGCGTTTTCGGCAAGAGCAACGGGAGAATCTGGTTGGTTGTTAATTGGGCTCACAGGAATGGGAGCAATGGCGGGCTATTCGGCCTATTGGGTTGTTGTTGGAGAATTGCTAGGTGTCTATCTTTCGTGGCAATTTATGGCAAAACGTTTTAAAAGGCGATCTGATAATTACAAAGCCATAACTATCCCGGATTATCTGCAAAGTCATTTCAAATCATCTACCAATACACTTCGAATTATTGCGGCTTCTGTTCTTGTTATTTTTGTGGTCATTTATGTGGCCTCACAGATGGATGTAACAGGCATTGCATTTGAATCAATGCTTAATATCGACTATAGGTTAGGTGCGTTGATTGGCTTCGTCATTGTTCTCCTCTATATTTTTATTGGTGGCTTTGTCGCCGCAGTTTGGTCTGATATGTTCCAGGGAATTTTAATGTTTTTTGGTTTAGTGCTGCTGCCGATTGTGATTTGGTTTTCAATGGATCACGGCACCGATATCACAGAAGGACTAAAAGCTATAGATCCAACTTTGACTCAAGTCATGGGCCGAAGTAACGATTTATGGATGAATATCTTTACCATTTTAGGATTTTCAATGATAGGATTAGGTTTCTTGGGTGCTCCTCAAGTCTATGTTCGATTCATGTCTATTAAAAGTGAGAAAGAAATTGATAAGGGAAAATGGGTGGCCTTGGTTTTTACACTATTAACGGATGCTGCAGCTGTAACGATAGGTATTCTTGCTAGAATATATTTCACAAGTCATGGCGAAGATCCTGAGGTAATTTTAGGTACAGGAGGAGAAGATGTTTTAAGCATGATAACACATGAAGTCTTACCAACTGTCCTAGTGGCGATTTTTATTGCAATCGTATTATCTGCAATTATGTCAACAATTGACTCGCTTCTAATTCTTGCGTCAAGTGCAATAACGCGTGACTTTTATCAAAAAATATTTAGACCAAATTTAAAGGACAAGGATTTAACAAAGTTCTCAAGATTAGTTACTGTGGCTATGGCTTTGGCGGCTCTTGGTATTGCCATTTTATTATATAATTTATATCCAGAGCGAAAGGTTTTTTGGATAATGATTTTTGGCTGGTCTGGAATCGCGGCAACATTCTGTCCTGTAATAATTCTTTCGTTGTTTTGGAAAGGGTATTCTGAAAGGGGCGCCATAGCATCTATGATCACCGGGTTTACGTCGGTCATCTTGTTCAAGTTTGTGTTTTCTAAAATTGAATCTATTGCGGCCTATTTAGAACAGTTGGATGTATTAGGACCCTCCTTTGCCATTGCCATGATTGTAGGAATAATTGTCTCCAAAATCTACCCTCCAAAAGCCGAGGCTGTAAAAATGATCGAAGATATAGATGCTGCTGCCAATTATAATTACACGCCTGAAGAAATTAAGGAGCGAAGAAAAGAAGAATATGTAAAGAATTTCGCATCTGATGAGGAGTAGTTTAAAAAATGTCAATCGATTGGTGATCCAAGCAGTAATATAAGTTATGGCAAACTGAACGGAATGCAATGGAGAGAATTTGCTATAGCTTATGTGTGCGTTGGGAGAGAAAGAATAAACCTTTTTTTGTGGTCTGGCAGAAATAAAAACTTGTGTGTTGGCCAGCGTTGGCATATTGTGTGTAATTTTTAATATTATTTCAAATATTAAAAATTTACAAAGCAATGAGTGTGTTTGGCTGTGAGGCAATTTAACATAACGGCGAATTATAGGCTGGACTATAGACGCCAAACGGATTTCATTAAAAGAGCGAGAATTTCAAATCAAAGAATCTATTTACTTCAGCAAGCTAATTTTGCTTGGACTTTGTGCGCGCTGCAGAATTAGCGCAGACATAAGATACATTATAGTTGCTCAAAGAGAAGAATCTCCCGTATTAAAGAAAATGCTCTTTTTAGCCTATAATATATATTATGTTAAATAGCATTTCTACCGTAACAATCATCAACGCCCAATTGTTCATTAAAGCCCCACTTCTCTCAAACCAAAATTTCTGCTAAAAAATAAAACCGCCGAACAAATCTTTGCACGCTCATCTCAATTTATAATCAGCCAAAACTTAACGCTCTGAGAATCGCCTAGAAATTTTTAAACGACCATTTCCCCGTAAATATCAATTTCTGAAAAAAGCCCAATTAATAACAACACGCCAAAAACCTCAAATACTGAATCACCGAGAATCGCCTAGAATATTCCAAACGCTCCATTCCCTGCAAATATCAAATTCTGAACATCTGCCCAATTAACTATATGCGCAAAGCCCTAACAATTAGGCCCAATAAAAAAACAAGGCGTAATTATTCAAAATGATAATACACCGTTTTCTTGTCAGCGAATCCCATGAACGGAATGTTGACTTTCTTCAAAATATCTGTGCTGACGCTGAAATGAAAAAGTTTATCAAATAAGCTGGTGCTATGCGTGGTCATGGCAATTAGGTTTGCATCTTTACTTTCACAATGATCAAGTATTATGGTCGAAACGTCATCCTTAGTTGTTATAATTTGATGCGTGATTCTATCTTACTACAATTCGTCGATCAGTTGATTTAGCTCTTCCTGGCTATTGTCTGCTTTACTACTATTCACGTGCAATAAATGGATTCCTGCATTCTAAAGCTTTGCATAGCCAACTAACCATTTTAAGTTGTATGTTTCGTCATGTGCTAAATCAAAGTATGCGCTCAATTGGTTGATAATTCGTGTCTTCTGGCACTGCCAATACTGGGCAGCCCGCTGTTTTGATGAGATGATTGGCAATTCCGCTAAAAAAAAGCCCTTTTTGTGTGCCTTCTCCCCGCGTTCCCATAACGATTAAATGATATTTTTCGTTTCGGAGCATTTTGTCAAATTCGGTTTTTATAACTCCACTTTTAGAAACAACTTTGCATTGGTCTTAGGACAATCCCGATTCTAGTTGCATTTCGGCTAATTTTTCCTCAACAGCTGCCCTTTTATCCTCAGCAACTCTCTTTTGCAATCGTCCTGTTGGCCCGGTATCAAATGTACCTTTCGCGTTTATCCCTAGGGATTCCATTGCCGGAACGTCATAGGCCTTGACGATTGTTAGTGCACCATTCAGGCGTGTCACTAAATTGCTGGCATATTTCAATGCCGTTCTTTAATTCTCTGAAAAATCTGTTGGAAATCAGATGTTCATTTGGTATGTTTTTATCTATTCATCAAATTTCGGGATTAAATAGTCCTTTATGAATGAGTTGCGTCAAGGCGTAAACTGATATTACTCACCAAAATCAAATAACTGGTTAAAACAATAATTAGGGTTGAAATTTGGAACTGTATTGTGCCTATAAAATTAGGTGGATAGGGAATTAGACCCAATTCTGCGCGATTAGAATTAATCGGCTAGATTATCCAAAACATCCATTTCCTCGCGTTCGTCCATGCGTTTCATGTCTCGCATCATTTTATAGCGTGGTATCCAAACACCTAAAACAGCCAAATGAACAAAAACCAATATAATCAGAGCAATCATTGTGTCTTACAAATTAAATTTAAGGGTTGGATTCATTACTAAAAACGAATGCCATAAATATAAAACTAACCAGCGATTAAACCAATTGTAGATCAACCAATCGCAAAGCAAAGATCTTAAAAAAAATCAACGAATATTGCGGTGTTCGCTGCGCTATCCTAAAGCTTGGCGAAAACACAGAGAAGCTCTTTTAACCGTTTGTCATTTATTAAATTGTGTTATTGGATTCGAACCTTATATTTGTTTTAAATCAAAATCATTTCTAATGAAAAATATCCTCATTATTACTCTCTCTTTATTATCTGTGCTGGCTTCTAAGGCTTATACGCAGGAAAACGATCCTTACCTCTGGCTTGAAGAAGTTGAAAGCGACAGTTCTATGGATTGGGTATTGGCCCAAAATAAACTGACGAAAGACAAAATTACAGCTACACCTGAATTCGATAAGCTCTTCAATAAATACAAGGAGGTGTACAGTGATAAGGATAAACTCACTTATCCAAACCTTGTAGGGAATACGATTTATAATTTTTGGCAAGACGAAAATCATGTTCGCGGAATTTGGCGAACCATGTCCAAGGAAGATTATGACAACAACATGAACGAATGGAAAACGATTCTTGATTTAGATGAACTCTCTGCTGAGGAGAATAAAAAATGGGTTTTTCAAGGTGCGACAATGTTCAAGCCAGATAACAAGCGCTGCTTAATCAGACTTTCTGACGGTGGTAAAGATAAAAATGAAGTACGCGAATTTGATTTAGAGAAAATGGAATTCGTAAAAAATGGCTTCTACCTCCCTCCTAGCAAAGGTTCTGTAGGATGGTTGTCAAAAGATGAACTGATTATCTCAAGAGATTTTGGTACAGGAAGCTTGACTACTTCTGGCTATCCTAGAATTGAAAAAAAATGGAAACGTGGTACAGATCTTAAGGATGCCGTAACCATTTTTGAAGGACCTGATAACTATATGGGGATTTGGGGTTTTTCTGACTTCACTGATGGCGAGTATTTACATGGCATAATATTATATGAGACGTTTTATAAACACTCCGCGCATTATATGGTGGATGACAAATTGGTTGAATTGCCTATTCCTGAAGACGCTGAGATTAGTGATGATTATAAAGGGAATTTAATTCTCACGCTACAGTCCGATTGGGAAATTAACAATGAAACCTTTCCGATTGGATCAATTGTAAGTCTGAATTTTAAACAATTACTTGCTGGTAAAGTCTATCCAGTTAAAATGTTTGAGCCAGATGCTCGATCAAGTGTAAATGGTGTTGCTGCTTGCAAAGATTTTGTTTTGATTAATTATTACAAAAACGTACAAAGTTTTGTGGCTAAATTGGTGTTGAAAGATGGGGAATGGAAAAAAATAGATTTCGCAGCGCCTGAGTTTGGAAGTATATCATTGGTAGAATACAGCAAAGAAAATAAAGGTTTCTATTACGTTTACAGCAATTTTAATACCCCTCGGACCATCTACTTTTCTGATGGAATAAATTCCACCGTTATTAAAAAGCAAAAAGATCGCTTTAACGCGGCAGGTGTCGTTGTAAAATACCATGAATCCAAATCAAAAGATGGGACCATGATCCCCTACTTCATGGTGTATAAAGAAAGTAATCCACCTGAAATGAAATTGGACGGCTCCAATGCGACGTTAGTTTATGCTTATGGTGGATTCAATATCTCTCAACGCTCAAGCTACAAAACAGATCCTGGTATTGGTTGGATTGAAGCTGGAAACGTTTATGTTGTGGCATGTATTAGAGGCGGCGGCGAATTTGGACCATCATGGCACCAAGCCGCACTAAAAGAAAAACGTCAAAATGCGTATGATGATTTTTATAGTGTTTGTGAGGATTTAATTGATAAGAAAATAACCTCACCAGAGCATTTGGGGGCATTTGGTTGGAGTAATGGTGGCTTAATGGCCGGTGTTGTTGCCACGCAACGACCAGATTTGTTTAATGCTGTAATTGTTGGTGCTCCGCTACTCGACATGAAACGTTATTCGCACATGTTGGCAGGCGCAAGTTGGATGGGCGAATATGGAGATCCAGACACGGATGATTGGGAGTTTATCAAGATGTACTCACCTTATCACAATGTCCATAAAGGCAAAAAGTATCCGGAGGTTTTATTCATGACCTCTACAAAAGATGATCGTGTTCACCCCGCGCATGCACGTAAAATGGCAGCAAAAATGATTGATCAAGGTCACCCCCTCTTCTATTATGAAACTGTTGAAGGTGGTCATGGGGCTTCGTCTACGATTGATCAATCTGCATTTAATTCTGCTTTGATGTATGCGTATTTGCATCATAAGTTGAAGTAATTATAGAAATGATGATGAAGTAAATTCAGGCCTTGAAAATCCGAACTAAAAAGATATTGTCAATTTTGACACATGTCTAAAGCTCTCACGCTAGAAACAATCAAAAACGCCAACTCTACGATTTCCATGTTAAATGGGGATCCATTTTATGTGCTTTTCGATAAAGGCATTGTAATAATAAATTTTCCGATCTTCAATAAATCGCCAGAACTATGCGCGCCACCCGCCCTATTTAAGCAATAAGGTTACTGTGCCTTGACCATTAAATGCCGTACTATTTGTAAAAATGGCATTGTAGGTATAGAAATAAACCCCGTCTGGCACGTCGTTTCCACCTTTATCCGTTCCATCCCAAGAATCTGTGATGGAGTTCAGTTGCGCAATTTCGCGTCCCCAACGGTTTATCAAGGGTTTAAAAATAAATCAAAAAAAAACCACTTTTATTTAGGGGAAAAACACCACTTGTATGTAATCATACCGAAGATTAGTAGAAGATTTTCATATTAAAAAGTTGGTTGCGGTAAAGGGGGATAAAACTTAGGTTCTGCCCCCCCTTTCAACCAAATATAAAGTAGATTAAAAATTTTCATATATAGTTAAAGTTGGTTGCGAAAAAAGGAGGGGTGAAAAACGTTTCAACCTCCTTTTTTACTTTTTAGAAAGTCTGCTATTTTGAAATCCCTTGAACTCTTAGAGATATTTCAAAAGTTACGAGCTTATCGCATTTGATGAAATCCGATTTCAAAGCCAAAAAAAATTCCCTCCATCAATTTCCCTATTAATTTTGAATCCAATCTTTAATTAACTAAATTTATAGATTATGCTGTTATCATATAAAATATGCGCAACATAGTCCAATTAAAAATAAGGTTAACAATATAAATTATGAAAAAAAATCTCCTCTTTATTATCGTGCTATTACTAGCAACGACGGGTTTCTCTCAACCCATCCTAGAATTTCTAAAAATAACTGCCGAAGATCGGGATACCGAAGATCGGTACGGATGGTCTGTTGATATTAGTGGTGAATTTGCTATTGTCGGTGCATATGCAGATGATTATGGTGCAAGCCCAAATATGGGATCGGCACATATCTATCAAAACACGGGAGAAGATGAATGGACCTTTGTTCAGAAACTTTTCAATTCGGATCAAGAGAATTATGACCGTTTTGGTTGGTCTGTAGCAATTGATGGTGAAACAGTAGTTGTCGGTGCATATGGTGAAGATGATGATGCAGATGGAGAGGATAACCTGTCAAAAGCGGGTTCAGCTTATGTTTTTGAACGTGGTGATGACGGCATTTGGGTTGAAGTACAAAAACTAGTCCCTACAGATCGAGCAGCTGGTGACGAATTTGGTTGGTCAGTAGCCGTGCACGGAACAACAGTTGTTGTTGGAGCGCATAATGATGATAAAGATGAAGACGGACTCGGTTATATGTACCACGCAGGCTCTGCTTATGTATTTGATCGTGATGTTGACGGTGAATGGACCGAAACTCAAAAGATTGTAGCTTCAGATAGAAGTCCTGGGTTTGAATTTGCCCCAGAGCATGAAGATTGGAACGATCGCTTTGGTGAATCAGTTGGCATTTGGAACGATTACCTTATTGTTGGTGGGCCATTTGCATCTAAAGCTTATATGTTTGAACGTGAAGGTGGTGATTGGGATGAAGTTGATCAATTGACTTTTCCTGGAATTTCTTGGTTAGACCGAGCTGCACCAGTTTCTATAGACGGAACAACATGCGCTTTGGGCGCATCTACTGAGGATACAGATGAATTTGGAGATAATTATAGAAAAAATGCTGGGGGTGTCGCTGTATTTACAAGAACTGGTCCTGGTGAATGGACTTTCTTACAAAAATTAGTTGCAGCTGACCGAAGTGCAGGAGATCATGTTGGAATTAGCGTATCGGTTGACGACAATTATATTGTAGCCGGAGCGCATCAAGACAATCACGATAAAACGACAGACAATGATTTGGAAAATGCCGGTTCATGCTATATCTATAAATTGGTTGGTGATACCTATGCCCAATATGATAAAATTGACCTTTCCGATCGTGCAATTGAAGATCAAATGGGAATTTCTATTTCTATTTCAGATAGAATAATACTAGTAGGTGCTTTCCAACAAGATTATAACGCAGAAGGAGATGAATATTTTGAAGATGCCGGAGCCGCTTATTTCTTTAAAGATTTGGAAGACGAAGCCTGCCCTACTGTCTTCTCTTCACAATCACCAAGTATTTGTGAGGGAGAGACTTTTGTGGTAGACGGTGATGTTTATGATGAAACTGGAACGTATAGCAATACCTTTACATCTGTTGACGGATGTGATAGTATTGTGACTACATATTTAACTGTTATTACGGACGATCCATTTGTTTCTACCGTAGAAATTTGTGCCGGTGAAGTTTACGAAGTTGGTGATTCTGAATATGACGAAACAGGAACTTATACGGATGTTTTTGCTACAGATGCCGGATGTGATAGTATCGTTGAAACAAATTTAATTGTATTGGACGGAATTCCAGATAATGAAATTATAGATGCAGGAGGCGGTGTATTAGAGGCTACAGCTGAAGGCGGAATTTATTTCCAATGGGCATTTTGCGATCCATTTGAAATAATCCCATTTGAACCGTTTTTCACCTACGAACCGGAAGTTGATGGTATGTACTTAGTAATTGTTGAAAACGAAACGGGTTGTATTGATACTTCTGACTGCTTTATTTATGGAGATGATGGTGATGCCGTAATTTTGCCAACAGATGGCACTGCTCCTACTCAAACATCTTGTGAAGGACGTTTATTAGATAGCGGTGGATCAGGCGGTGATTATACGGACAGTGAAGATTCTCAAATAACGATTTCTCCAACTGGAGCATCTGTGGTTCATTTAGATTTTGCTGAATTTAATGTTGACGGTGGTACCGATTGTATTTTGGATTGGATGGCCGTTTATGACGGAGATGATTTGGCTGATCCATTATTGGGTATTTATTGTAATGACAATCCACCTCCAGCTATACTTTCTTCTACCGGCGGTTCGGTAACAATAGTTTTCCATTCTGATGCGGCTGATGTACTAAGTGGTTTCGAAGTATTCTGGGAATGTGAGATTGATGATCCAGGAGATGAATTAACTATGCCAACTGATGGAACTGGTCCAACCCAAATTGATTGTGAAGGAACTTTATTTGATAGCGGTGGATCAGGTGGTGATTATACGGACAGTGAAGATTCTCAAATAACGATTTCTCCAACCGGAGCATCTGTGGTTCATTTAGATTTTGCTGAATTTAATGTTGACGGTGGTACTGATTGTGTGTTGGATTGGATGGCCGTTTATGACGGAGATGATTTGACTGATCCATTATTAGGTATTTATTGTAATGACAATCCACCTCCAGCTATACTTTCTTCTACTGGCGGTTCGGTAACAATAGTTTTCCATTCTGATGCGGCTGATGCATTAAGTGGCTTCGAAGTATTCTGGGAATGTGAGATTGATGATCCAGGAGATGAATTAACAATGCCAACTGATGGAATTGGTCCAACCCAAATTGATTGTGAAGGAACTTTATTTGATAGCGGCGGATCTTTAGGTGAATATGGTATATCAGAAGATTCACAAATTACCATTGCACCAACAGATGCAACATCAGTAGAATTGACTTTTGTTGATTTTGACGTTGAAGGCGAAGTGGATTGTTCATATGATTGGTTAGAGGTTTTTGATGGAGCTGATGACACTGAGCCTTCTCTAGGGCAATTTTGTAATGATAACTTACCACCTGCAACGCTTACCTCTACTGGAGGAGCCGTGACAGTTGTTTTCCATTCGGATGACATACTTGTTCATGAAGGATTTGAAATTGATTGGACTTGTAGCGACGAGATTGATGATTCTGGTGTAGATGAATTGTTATTTGATGGCAATGTTTCAATCTATCCAAACCCGAATACTGGAACATTCACAATTTCTCAGAATCAACAATCAGGTTACTCGAATCTGGAAATCATTAACGAGTTAGGCCAAGTTGTCTACACGGCTTTATTTACGGGCAGTTCAAATGAAATTAGCCTACCAAATGTTGCACGCGGCATTTATATTGCGAAAATCACTAATAATGGAAAAATAGCGTATCAACGATTTGTTATACAATAGGTTCTGAATTAGGCAGATAGGCAAAAGGCAAAAGAAATTTTAATTAATGTCAAGGAGGTTCAATTTTGGACCTCCTTTTTTTGTTTTATAAAAGCACTTTTTTAAATCACAAATCCCAAATCCCAAATCCCAAACACATAACACATAAAACATAACACCGTACATTTCAATAACTGAAACATTGTGGAGGTTATCAAATTCCAAACATCATATTTCTATCATAATTAGACGGATAATAAAAACTAGGCGGAATTGCTTAATGTTTTATGACTTTTGGCTTACATCTGAATAAATTGGGATTATGAAAATCTTTCCTATTCTTTTAATCTGCTCATTAGTTAGCTGCATAAGCAATACCATCCCTCCAGAAACTATTGTCGAACATATTTACCACACGGATACAGTTTACATAAATTCGGAAGATACAATTCAGAAAAAGCTTTGGGAACTCCCCTGTTTAGATACTGCGGATACCACAACTGACATTAATGTTTGTTCTTATGAATGTTTTCTTGTGTCTGATAGTCTACTAAATCAGAAATATGAAAAGTTAATCATGAGTTACGAAAGATCAATTAAAGAATCGCCTGAATATATAAAACTCTATCAAGATCAAATGGAATGTTTGATCAATTTGCAAAATGACTTTTTAAAGACACGTTGGGACATTGTTTTACTAATCAATAGTGCATTGGGGACCGCTAGGGAAAGAAGCTTCCGCGTAAATATGTATCGAATAGGATTTACAGATCAACAACTACAGCTTTATACGAATTTGGATAATGAAATTTTATTTACCAAACTCTAGTTTAAAACCAAAAAAAACAAAGTACTAATGACTCAATACTCAATACTAGTGACTAAAGACTAGTACCGAACCCCTCTCCCATTATTATTTCCACAGCTTCGTGATATGCCTCAATGCTTTTTGCTTTTTTAATTTTCTTGAACGTTTTATGCGGATTTGGAAATGTATGGGAAAAATATTCCCAAAAGGATGTCATTTTGGTAAGCACGTGGCTTTTGCCGGATAATGCGCTGGCGTATCCTTCAAAAAGTGTGTCAATGAATTTTTGAAAACGTTCTTCTCGATCTTCAGGATATTCGGCGGTATTCGCTCTAATCATTGAAGGCAAAAATGGGTCTGTAATTAATCCACGCCCAATCATCCAATGATCCACTTGTGGAAATTTTTCTTGCATGGTCCGAAAGCTTTCAACAGATGTAATGTCGCCATTATAGTAGATTTTATGGCGAGTATTAAAACAATTCGTGAAGGATTCAAGGTCTACTCCTCCTTTGTATAATTGTTTGCCAATTCGGGCATGAATGGCTATGTTTTTAATTGGATATTTATCCAGAACAGGCAAAACATCTAAGATCTCAGTTGGTTCGTCATAGCCCATTCGCATTTTCATGGAGACTATGATGTCTGATTCATTATGCACACGCTCCAACACAGCATCAATTCGGGCTGGATCATTAATCAATCCTGATCCCATGCAACGCTTCGTCACCATAGGATAAGGACAGCCTAAATTCCAATTGAGTTCATTATATCCTAGGCTTTGCACATATTTAACAACGAATAAAAATTCATCTGCGTCATTGGTCATTACTTGTGGAATTAACTCTTTAACGGTATTGTTTTTAGGCAATAAGTCACGTTCGTAATTTGGTTTTATGACCATTTTACCGTTTAAACGAATATAAGGTGCGTAATAAGTGTCAATTCCTCCGAAATATTTATCTAAAGCATTTCTAAACCGGAATTCGGTAAAACTTTGCAATGGTGAAGAAAGCAAGACAGTTGACATTCAATTGAATTTATTAGCAAAGCTCAAAAATAAGTCATCCTTAATGGTTTTCGGTCTGAAATAGAACAAAAACTTTAATTTTGACGCATGAATATAGAAGTGGTTTTCGAGGATGAATCATTAATCGTAGTAAACAAGCCCAATAACCTATTGGTACATGCGTCATATTATGCTCGAAATATCAAAGAACCATCATTAATAGATCGTTTAAAGGAACAGGTGAATACAAAGCTGTATCCTGCTCACCGTCTAGATTATAAAACCTCAGGAATCATTGTCTTAGCCAAATCTTCAGAAATGGCAGGGCAACTACAAAAGCAATTTGAAAATCAAACAATTAAAAAAACGTATATCGCCTTATTGCGCGGATTTGTTGCTGAGGAAGGTATAATTGAAACTCCAGTGAAAAATCCTGAAAACGGAAAGTATAAGGAAGCGAAAACACATTACGAAAAGTTTGAATCTATTGAGGTGGATATTGCTGTTCAACCTTATGACAAAAGTCGCTATAGTTTGGTCGAATTCTACCCAGAGACTGGTCGTATGCATCAATTACGCATCCATGCAAATAAAATCAGTCATCCCATAATTGGCGATCATAAATATGGAAATCGTCATCATAATAAGATGTTTAAAGAGGAGTTGGGTTTTGATTTGATGTTTTTACACGCTTACCAACTTGCCGTGGAGCATCCTAAAACTGGTGAGTTTATTCAATTTCAAGCTTCCCCTTCGGTAGCGTGGAATTTAGCGCTAGAGAAACTTGGTTTTACGACAAGGTTTTAAGGTAATAATCAAAATCACTTGGATTTATTAGGTTTCTCGCCTTAACAGGTTTCACTTCAGCAAAGTTTTGAGAACCAGTATAATTGTATCCCATGCGCTGATACCAATCACTAATTTGTTTTTTAAACGGTACCTCAATTCCTTTTGGTCGTAAAATTTCTAGTTGAATTGCGGTTGCTTCGTTTTTCAAAGCTTCTGCTTCAACCCAATCAACCAATGCCCTGCCAATTCCTAAGCCGCTTTTATCAAAGTCAGCACAGAGTAAACTAAAACTGTACAAGCCTTTTTTACGCTCATAAAAGTGAATGCCGCCAACCACTTGGTTTTCCAAATAAGCAATTAAAATTTCTCCCTTATCAATGAGTTCATTATATTCCTCAAAGGTAATACGAACGTAATTTTCTCCCCACACTTCTATCTCAGTTAAAGCATAAGCAATGCGCAATATTTCATGCAATTGTTTGCGGTTTTCAAGCGTTACGTTGGTTTCGTTTGCGAGTTGGATTCTTAGCATGTACTGAAAATAAAAAATCCCTACCGTACATTGAGGTTCTCGAAATGCATGGTAGGGATTTAAATGTTGTTCTATTTGATTATTATCCTTTTAAAGCAGCAATTTTTGCTTTTGTTTCTTTGAATTTGTCAACCATTCCGGCTTTACCATATGCAGATTTAAGTGCTTCTAAAACCTGAACATCTTTTGGCTCTTCAACCTCTGCTTTTTCTAGATAATCAACTGATTTCGCAAAATGTTCTTTTGACTCCTTGATTTTAGCATCATACTTCGCATTGTATTGCGGATCGTTGAAATCATAAGTATTAGCTTCATTATTCGCATCTGCTCCTTTATTGAAAAAGAAAACGCCTAATGAGTACTTTGCATTGGTATGCTTAGGGTCAAGTTCTAACGTTTTGTTATAAGCCGTCTCCGCATCCTCCATACGTCCCATTTTTTCATAAATAATTCCTGAAGTATAAACTAAAGCTGTATTATCCGGTGCTAATTTAATTGCAGCAGATAACGATTTTTCAGCTTCTTCATTTTTACCTTGATCGATATAGAAGTTAACGGCCTGAATTAAGATGTCCAAGTTGTCTGGATATAAAGCAACTGCAGCAGCCAATTCTTTCTCGGCTTCTTCCATTTTACCTTGCTCCTTCATTGCTGTTGAAAGGAATCCAACACTTTCAGCCGTGTTATAGTTAAGTGCAACACATTTTTTAAATGCTTCCTCTGCAGTTTCATATTCTTTCTCCATTAATGCCGCTTGAGCGCCAAAGAATAAATACATTGAATCTTCAATACCAATTACGTCTCCATATTCAGCAGCTCCTAAAAGTCCTGCCATGGCAACCTCATATTGTTGTTCACCATATGCCGTAATTCCTTGGTTTGCCATCATTGATCTCCAATAATTGGCGTAACCGTTAACATCATCAACATAGCGTTCTTTTTTATCTACTTCTTTAGAGCGTTTTAGTGCTGCAAATCCTGCCTTAAACGTTTTCTCCACGTCAATTCCAGTAAATGCCGAACTATCCATTGCGTATCCAAAACCAACACCGATATTTATTTTACCTAAATACATTAAACATTTAGCGTCATCCTTCGTGTCGGCATGCACAGCTGCTTTGTCAATATATCCTTTTGCTTCCAGAATATCTTTAACCGCTTGTTCCTGATCTTGGTCGATCAGGCTACCTTCGTAAGACTTGTATGCTAATGCAGCATTTGTAACATTACTTTTCTGGCTAAACCCAGTTGCCGCGATAAAGGCAAGACTTAGCGTAAATACGATTTGTTTCATTTTTATTTTGTTTATCATTTTTTAATAGATGCAGAATCGCTTTCGATTCCACACGACACAATCCAAAAGTTGTGCCATAATGCAAAAATACTTAAAGACAATGAGAATTTCAAAGATCATAGGATGTATTGATTAAAACTCGTCGAGTTTTGTACATTTTGTATTCAATTTTGACTAAACGGAAAACGAAGTCTGATATAAGTTGTAATTTGACAAGATGAAGTATATCCTGCCTTTTGTATTAGGAGTCGTCCTTGTTATGAATTCTTCATTTGCGAGGGCGCAAGGATTTGAATCTGGAGAAAGTTATTTGGATTCAAATAATTATGTACAATATCTTCCGGGCAATATCCCCATTGTACTATCTTCTCCCCATGGTGGTTATATAGAACCCGATTCTATACCAGATAGAGATTGTGATGGATGCGTTTATGCCAGGGACAGTTATACCCAAGAATTAACAATGGCGCTGCGAGAAGAGATTTATAATATCACAGGTTGCTATCCTTACACGGTTATCAACCTTTTACACAGAAAGAAGTTTGATGCCAATCGTTCTATTGAGACAGCTGCGGATGGAAATACTGATGTGGAAGAGTCATGGTATACTTATCATGCCTTTATTGACACGGCTAAGGCTACAATAATTGAAAATTATGGAAGAGGATTATTTCTTGATATGCATGGACATGCGCACGATATTGAAAGGATTGAATTAGGATATTTGTTTACAAGAAGTGAACTTCAATTAAGTGATGAAGAATTGAACACAGCGGATTTGATTGATGAAACGGCGATTAAACAATTGGTGACAGATAATAGCGGCGAATTAACGTGTTCAGAAATGATAAGAAGCGAACACAGTTTAGGCGAAATGCTTCAAGTAAAAGGGTTTCCATCTGTTCCAAGTGCAGCGATTCCTTTTCCCTTAGATGAAGAACCTTATTTTAACGGAGGTCATAATACCGTTTTACATGGTTCAAAAAATGGAGGTTTGGTGGATGCTATTCAGCTAGAGTTTAATTCAGATGTCCGCTGGGATGAGACGCTAAGAAACCAATTGGCGGATAGCTTGGCCTTATCTTTAATTCAATATATTGAGCTGCATTATTTTCCTGGATTTGCCACGCATTATTGCTTATTGCCTGAATTGGGGATTGAAAGCGAAGCGCCAAAGGAAATTATTGTTTATCCTAACCCTACAATAAGTGATTTGCAACTTACTGCAGAACTAGGCCCATGTCATATCACAATTCATAGTCTAACTGGCGAAATCATTTTCAAACAGGAATGGAATGGCGACCCAATTGATGTCAGTTCGATTGAATCTGGTTCATATATCCTACACTTCCAGAATAAACAAGGAAAAAGTTTTTATAGTAGAATCATTAAGAAATAAAAAAAGGAGTGCTACCAAAAGCACTCCTTTTAGATTATTATAAATCAGAATCTATTCTTCGTCAGAACCTGTATCATCTGCAGCTCCTTCAGCTTCGTTCGTTACATCAGTTCCTTCAGCGTTTTCTACAATAATTGGATTTCCTTCTTCATCTAATTCAACTTCATCCTCTTCAGTGTCTCTGTCACGGTAAACCTTAGCAACAGCAGCGATTTCATCACCACCTCTTATGCTAATCAGCTTCACGCCTTGTGTTGCTCTACCCATAACACGTAATACATCAACGTGCATTCGAATTGTGATTCCTTTACGTGTAATGATCATCAAATCATCATCATCCGTTACGTTTTTCATGGAAATTAACGATCCTGTTTTATCAGTTACGTTAATGGTTTTAACACCTTTACCACCACGATTCGTAATTCTATAGTCAGAAACTGATGAACGTTTACCATATCCATTGCTCGAAACAACTAATACGTTGGCTTCATCATTTTCAACAGCAATCATTCCAACAACTTCATCCTTGTCATTCTGTAAGGTAATTCCGCGAACACCTGAAGCTGTACGGCCCATGAATCGAACCTTTTCTTCATTAAATCGAATGGCTTTACCAGACCTTAAAGAAAGCATGATCTCATTTGTACCGTTTGTCAGCTTCGCTTCTAACAACTCATCTCCTTCACGAATACCAATAGCGTTAATACCATTTGTACGTGGTCTAGAATAAGCCTCAAGCTTCGTTTTCTTGATTACCCCTTTCTTAGTGCACATTACAATGTACTTGTCTTCAATGTATTCAGGATCCTTAATATCTTTTACATTGATGAATGCTTTAATAGAATCATCTTGTTCGATATTAATTAAGTTTTGCAATGCTCTTCCCTTCGCTCCTTTACTTCCTTCTGGAACTTCAAAAATTCGCATCCAGAAACATTTTCCTTTTTCAGTAAAGATCAATAACCAGTTGTGGTTAGTCGCTACAAATAAATGCTCTAAGAAATCTTTATCTCTTGTTGCAGATCCTTTTGCTCCGACTCCACCTCTAGTTTGAACACGGTACTCATCTAATGAAGTACGTTTAATATAGCCTGCGTGAGAAATGGTAATTACAACTTCAGTATTAGGAATTAAATCCTCAATACTCATTTCATTCGCAGAATATTCAATGATAGAACGGCGCTCATCACCATATTTATCTCTTACATACTGTAATTCATCTTTGATGATTTGCATTCTACGATCCTCATTTGATAAAATATCCTTCAAATCAGCAATGGTAATCATTAATGCATCATACTCTGTTCTTAACTTGTCTTGCTCTAGTCCAGTTAACTGTCTTAATCGCATTTCTACAATTGCTCTCGACTGAATATCACTTAACTCAAAACGAGTCATTAACTTTTCTCTCGCTTCTTCAGGGCTTTTAGATCCTCTAATTAACTTAATTACTTCATCAATATTATCCGAAGCAATGATTAAACCTTCCAAGATGTGAGCACGCTCTTCAGCTTTACGCAATTCGAATTGAGTTCTTCTTACGACAACTTCATGTCTATGGTCCACAAAGTGAACAATCATATCCTTTAAATTCAAAACTTCAGGACGACCTTTAACTAAGGCAATGTTATTTACTGAAAATGAGGTTTGTAGCGCTGTGTATTTAAATAATTTATTTAACACAACATTTGGTATGGCATCTCTCTTCAACTCATAAACGACGCGCATTCCATTTCTATCAGACTCATCTCTTAAATCAGAGATTCCAGAAATTTTCCCATCATTGACCAAGTCAGCTGTTTTCTTGATCATTTCAGCCTTGTTCACTTGATAAGGTATTTCAGTTACTATAATCGCTTCTCTACCTTCCCGAATCTCTTCAATCACAGCTTTGGCGCGCATGATGACGCGACCTCGACCAGTGTTGAAAGCATCCTTAACCCCTTCATAGCCATAAATAATACCGCCAGTTGGGAAATCAGGAGCCTTAATGTATTCCATTAAGCCTTCAATGTCAATATCTCTATTGTCGATATATGCTGTAATACCATCAACACATTCTGTTAAGTTATGTGGAGGCATATTCGTCGCCATTCCAACCGCAATACCACTAGCACCATTACATAAAAGGTTAGGTATTTTAGTGGGTAAAACTGTAGGCTCTGTCAAAGAGTCATCAAAGTTCAACGCAAAGTCAACCGTTTCTTTATCCAAATCGGCCAATAACTCTTCAGCTATTTTTTGCAAACGAGACTCAGTGTACCTCATGGCAGCAGGGCTATCACCATCTACCGATCCAAAGTTTCCTTGTCCATCAACCATTGGATATCGCAATGACCATGGCTGCGCCATACGCACCATGGTGTCATATACAGAAGAATCTCCATGCGGATGGTACTTACCCAGGACATCCCCTACTATTCTTGCAGACTTTTTATGTGGTCGATTTGAATAAACACCCAAATCTTGCATTCCGTATAACACCCTTCTATGAACAGGCTTCAAACCATCTCTTACATCTGGTAAAGCTCTTGATACAATTACCGACATTGAATAATCAATGTAGGCTGATCTCATCTCCTCATCAATGTCTATTTTAATGATATTTTCTCCTTCGGCCATATAGTATATTTCTTTTTAGTTTTAAAGGTCGAAAATAGACATTTTTTCCCTATAAAATCCATGTCAGAATGGCGACTTATTAACAAAAATGGCAGGAAAATATTGTTTATTAACAATCGGTACAAAATTTGTTGTTCGTATTTTGACAATCCAAAATTATTGGGTTATTTTGGGATCAACCGAAACAATAATTTAAAAAATTGAAATTTTGAATGATTTTGTCCGTCTTAATGGCAGTTGCGTAACTAAAATTGAGTAAATTAAAGGCACAAATCCTCATACTAATTAAAATCTATACGTCAGTTTAAGTGTTATAACTGGTAAGATAATTGAAAAACTATGGATGCAAATTTTTCTGCAAGAGCAAAAGATGTCATATCATTCAGTCGAGAGGAGGCCTTGCGCCTAGGGAATGACTATTTGGGTGTTGAACACATCCTTTTGGGAATCCTTCGAGAGGGCGAAGGGTTAGCAATTAAATTATTATTAGAGTTCCAAGTTGATTTGAAGCGCATTCGATTAGAACTGGAGAAAACTTTAAAAGAAAACAGGGTCAAAAGCATAACCGCCAACAACATACCTTTAGTGCGACAAGCTGAAAAGGTATTGAAAATTACTTATTTAGAGGCAAAACTCTTTAAAAGCAGCAAAGTTGGAACGGAGCATATCTTGTTAGCAATTTTAAGAGAAGAAAATAATTTAGCTACGCGTATATTGAACAAATATGGCGTTATTTACGAAAATATAAAAGAAGAACTAGAAGCAATGATTGAAGAACAAAATTACCCAAAAGCCGAATTTCCTGGCAACACAGACGATAATGATGATCAGGGTAATGAAGGGTCCGGTTACGGCAATAAGGGTGAAACAGGCGCTAAGCGCGCATCTGATGGTAAATCAAAAACACCAGTTTTAGACAATTTTGGACGTGATTTAACTGCTATGGCAGAAGAAAATAAATTGGATCCTATTGTTGGTAGAAAATTAGAAATTGAGCGTGTTTCTCAAATTCTATCGAGAAGAAAGAAAAACAATCCAATTTTAATTGGTGAACCTGGAGTTGGAAAATCTGCAATTGCTGAAGGTTTGGCATTAAGAATTGTTCAAAAGAAGGTTTCGCGTGTTTTATTTGGCAAACGGATTATCTCTTTAGATTTAGCTGCATTAGTTGCTGGGACCAAATACCGTGGTCAGTTTGAAGAGCGAATGAAAGCCGTTATGAATGAATTAGAGAAGTCTAGAGACATTATTTTGTTTATAGATGAGATTCACACCATTATAGGTGCAGGTGGAGCTTCAGGCTCTTTAGATGCTTCCAATATGTTTAAACCGGCATTGGCAAGAGGTGAAATTCAAGTAATTGGAGCCACTACCTTAGATGAGTTTAGACAATATGTAGAAAAAGATGGTGCTTTGGAACGTCGTTTCCAAAAGGTATTAATTGAGCCTACTAATATTGTAGAGTCAATTGAAATATTGAACAATATTAAGGAGCGTTACGAAGATCATCATAATGTTACATATACAGAGGAAGCCATTCATGCTTGTGTTAAATTGACGGAACGTTATATGTCTGACCGTAATTTGCCAGACAAAGCGATTGACGCTATGGATGAAGTAGGATCTCGTGTACACATTACGAATATTAATGTACCTAAAGAGATTACCGAATTAGAGAAGAAGATTGAGGCTATTAAGGATGAAAAAGGTAATGTCATTAAGAGTCAGCAATATGAAAAAGCTGCAGAATTAAGAGATACTGAGAAGAATCTACAGATTGAATTTGAAAACGCACAAGCGCGTTGGGAGGCAGATGCGAAAGAAAATCGCGTAATGGTTTCTGAAGACAATGTGGCCGAAGTGGTTTCAATGATGACGGGAATTCCTTTGCGTAAGGTTTCAGAATCTGAAAATGGTAAAATCCAACATTTGGGCGAGACTATCAAGGGGCATGTAATCGGACAAGATGCGGCGGTAGCGAAAGTTGTTAAAGCGATTCAGCGTAACCGCGCAGGTTTAAAAGATCCGAATAAGCCAATTGGTTCATTCTTCTTCCTAGGGCCAACTGGTGTTGGTAAAACACAGTTGGCTAAAGTGTTAGCTCGTACTATGTTCGACTCTGAAGAAGCGTTGATTCGTGTGGATATGTCAGAATATATGGAGAAATTCTCGATCTCAAGATTGGTAGGAGCACCTCCGGGATATGTCGGATATGAAGAAGGTGGACAATTAACTGAAAAAGTAAGACGGAAGCCCTACTCTATTATCTTGTTAGATGAGATTGAAAAAGCGCATCCTGATGTGTTTAACATCTTATTACAAGTGTTGGATGATGGACATATGACCGATGGTTTAGGTCGTAAAATAGATTTTAAAAACACGGTGATTGTAATGACATCAAATATTGGTGTGCGTCAATTGCAGGATTTTGGAACTGGGGTTGGTTTTGGAACGAAGTCGCAAGCTGATCAAGCTGAAGAGAATTCGCAAAAAATCATTCAAAATGCATTGAAAAAAGCGTTCTCTCCTGAATTCTTAAACCGTATTGATGATATGATCATCTTTAACTCATTAACGAATACTGATATTCATAAAATTATCGACATTGAGTTGAAAAAATTGTATGGTAGAGTGAATGACTTGGGGTATACAATGAAGATTACGGATGAGGCGAAGGATTATATTGCCAATAAAGGATATGATGAAAAGTATGGAGCGCGTCCCTTAAACCGTGCGATCCAGAAATACATTGAAGATCCGTTAGCAGAGGAAATAATTAACGCTAAACTGGCTGAAGGTGATACGATTGCAATCAGTTTTGATAAAAAGAAAGAAGAGATCATCATCAAAATTGAAAAAGGCAAAAAACCGCCTAAGAAAAAAGAATCTAAAAAAGAGGATTAAATTATTTCCTTTTAAGAATAGTATAACCAGAAGTGCATTTCGAGAACCTCAATGTAATTACGGGTTTTTTATGCCTTATATTTATATGTGTTTTGGACCCTTAATAAGGTCGGATTCACATTCGGATTATAGCACAACGTCCATCACCCAGCATGACCTTGTGCCATACTGAATGCTTCCTCCATTATAAGATCCTTTGAAATAAACCGAACTTAAACCTTTGGTGAAATCTTTAAATCTATAGTGATAAACATGCGGTCCATTTGCGCCACAATCTGGTGCAATATTAGAAGTTGAATCAGTATCCCAGTTAATTATTGCCGCAGTCTGAATGGCTACATCCGTAGAGCCTATATAATATAATAACGGCGGAACGGCACCTTCAGACATTAAGCGTTCAGCCGTTGAATCGGCCATATACAATGTTAAATCAATTCCATATTGACAACTATTGTTTTCCGTATCTGCTTCTGCAATATAATTATCAGCATCAGGATCGGTAGCAACAGCTCCATTATCGAAAGCTTCATAAGTACCGCATCAAAATCAAAAGCTATTCCAGCTACTCTCTCGGTAATACCTGTTTCAATATTAATTCACTAAATATAGTTGGTCGCATCCAACACAGACACATAGTAGAGATATTCCTTACCATCAGTATTATCCGTTATTACTTTCAAAGAGCCCGCATTTCCAATTGACTGCTCATCAGCCGGCATTCCACTGATAGGAAGGAATACCATGGAAACTATTTCCAGCAAACTCTATTGGCGTTGTTTCACCAGCAAGTAAGACATAAATATATTCTAAAGTATAGCCGTCAGTAGCCACACTGCCTCCCTTTGAGAAATAGAGGTTATCATTTTGGTCAAAAGCAATTCCATTTACTGAGTACACATCAGGTACAATCACTTCTAAGGTAGAATAATCAGCACTTAATTTATAGATATCGCCTTGCGCGCTGCCTGAAAACCCATCAGCCACACTGAAATAAACATTGTTTTCAGAATCCTTTGCAAGTGCTCCAGGTTTTATAAATCCATTATCAAATGGCGGTTCTCCTGGGGTAAAGGTTGATGAACCATTACCGGCAATATTCATTATTGACCAATGCTGTGAGTGACCTATTTGGAAAAACCCTAAAAATGCGAAGTTTTTTCATTTATTTAAGCGTTTGTCCAATTGACTATTCAGTTTGTTAACCACCAACAATCCAGTCATTTGAACGTAGTTTACAACGCTAAAACACAAAAAAAATAACTGCCTTCTAAACCCGCTTGAATTCGGACTGTAGAACGTTTCCTCATTTAAAGGGATAAAGTCAAGAAAAACAATTAGTTGGGGTAATTTTGGATTGTGGATAAGTTGCCCATTTTTCCGTATTTGTACGGAGTTATAATTGAGGCTTTTACGTCGTAATTTTCGATATAAATTTAAATCCAAATTGAATTTAAGAAACGGTTCGCAAAAAGTGCAATCTCAGAGTTTAAATTTAACCTTTGAACGAAATTGTCGTTGCGCCACCCATACCATATCGGTTAAATGGCGCGTCGTAATAGTCTAGTTGAACGCCTTGATTGCTAGAGAGACGATCTAAATATTGGTGAATTTCAGATTTTAATACTCCTTGACCTTTGCCATGAATCACCACTATTTTTTTTAAACGCGCGGCCAAAGCTTCCTGAATAAAAGCACGACAGGCGGTCATTTGTATTTGAACAATTTTAAAATTGGGTAAATGTGTTGTGTAATCCATAAGCTCTTCAATATGCAAATCAATTTCAGAGCGCACTGTTGCTTTGTTTTTGATGACAGCATTCTTAGTCAAGAGCGGTTTGATTATTTTGTCTTTATGGATGAAGTCCGATTCAATTTTATAATCCTTTTTCGATTGTTGTAAGACGATTTTATGGAATGGATAAGGCCTAATAAATCCATCTTCATCTTCAATTTTAACAGATGCAGTTCCTAATTCTACTATCTTCCCCTTAATGGTGTCGTGCAGCACCGCTACAGAATCACCTACTTTAAATGTTTGCATTCTCAAAATACCATTCAATCAATTCTAGATTTGAAAACACCAATACAGCGGGAATCACTATCAATGCGGCCATAAAGAGCAAAATTAAGATTTTGCTCGAAAGGGTTAAATCTGGTTTCAAATCAATCCGAAGTACTTGTCGCACCTGCTCTACTAAGAGTCTTTCATTATCCCAAAGGGTATAGCCAGACGGAATCATTTCTTTTAATTTAGGGTTGTTTAAAAGAAAAATGCTTCGAATTTTCCAATATTCACCGTCGGTTAAATCTTTATACTCCTTTTTATAATTTACATTGGTTTCTTCCAATTGCTCATGCAAATCTTTGCTTTTTTGGAAGGCTCTCACCTTTAAGCCCATTAAAAATCCAAAAACAATTAATGGAATTAAACCGAAGTAAACACCCACACCAATCATTAATATTGAAGAGGACAAGGTAAAGATCATTTTGAGATGATCATTTCGATTAAAGAAAAACGAGCCCACTATCCTACCTCCGTCAAACGGATCAATCGGTAATAAATTCAGAATGTTTATTGCAATTAATAGCACTGCTACTTCAATGACATAAATATTGGGTTCCGCATTTATGGCGTAAAGAAAAGTTGCTGTTCCTATAAGTATGCCCGGCAATGGTCCCATTAAATTGATGAATGTTTGTTGGCGTTGTGAATTGCTAAAACCAAGTTTTGATATGGAATTTCCAAAATAAGACATGATAAACATGCCTTGCGCTTTTACTTTATAAAAACGCATCATAGCAAAATGACCTAACTCGTGTAAAGCGAGTACAATTAACACTTCAATTAAAATAATGTAAGAATCTGCAAGATAGTTTATTACAACAAATAGAAAAACAAGAGCAAACAGGATAATTCCATTGCGATTTTTGCCCATTGTTCCTGCTAGAAGCTTGGGCTTTACAGGATAGATATTTTCACTTTCTTCAAACACTTTTACAAAAATGCTGTTTTAGAAGGCAAAACTAGTTATTTTTATCGACCTATGTTGACAGCAAAAGGAATATATAAAAATTATGGCGATCTACCAATTTTAAAGGGGATAGATTTAGCGATAAAAAAACAAGAGGTCGTTTCTATTGTTGGGGCTTCAGGAGCTGGAAAAACAACACTTCTTCAAATTTTGGGGACATTGGATACGCCTGACCGCGGTGAACTCATCATTGCCGAGCAAGACGTGATTGGTTTAAAGGGGAATAATTTGGCGCGATTTAGAAATGATCGACTTGGTTTTATATTTCAGTTTCACCAGCTATTGCCTGAGTTCACGGCTTTGGAAAATGTGATTATTCCGGCACTTTTAGGAAATAGATCTAAAAGTTTATCTGCCGAAAAAGGAAGTGAACTCTTGAACTTTCTTGGACTTGGCGATCGCTTAATGCATAAACCTTCGGAACTTTCGGGTGGTGAACAACAGCGTGTGGCAGTGGCACGCGCCCTAATAAATGATCCTGACATCATCTTCGCAGATGAACCTTCTGGAAATCTAGATTCGGTTAATTCACGCGAACTCCATGAACTATTTTTTAAGTTGAAAGATGAAATGGCGCAAACATTTGTCATTGTGACACACAATCGTGAGTTAGCAGAGATGTCTGATCGTACACTTGAGATGCGAGATGGCGTTATAATTTAGACCGCTGGCCTCATAAGATGTTAGACAAAGAATCGCTTCCCCATAGATAAAATATTCTCATATTAAATCATTGAACCTTGAACCAACAAGAACTAAAAGAGTATTTAGATTTTAAGAGCGAAGAATTTAACAATGCCGCTTTCATCATAGATGATACCATCTCTATTCCTCATTTATTCAGCAAAAAAGAAGACATTGAGAGCATTGGGTTGATTATGGCAACCATTTCTTGGGGGCAACGAAAAACAATCATTAAAAACGGGCATCAATTAGTTGATCTTATGGGGCACTCGCCTTTTGACTTTATAATGAACGCGAGTTCCAAGGACTTGGATTCTTTTCACTTTGTACATAGAACCTTTAATACAGACGACTTACGATTTTTCATTCTCGGCTTAAGATCGATCTATGAAAAGTCTAATAATGGTTTGGAGGAGGCTTTCAATACTGGGAAAAGTATGGGAGAAAGAATTTATTTTTTTCGTCAAGCAATGCTTGAAACCGCTCATGATAAGCGTAGTGAAAAACACATTTCAAATCCCTTAAGTGGCTCGGCTTCAAAACGAATTAACATGTACTTGCGCTGGATGGTGCGTAACGATAATAAAGGAGTTGATTTTGGTATTTGGAGCGGAATCAGTCCTTCAGAATTATATATTCCATTGGACGTGCATACTGGAAACGTTGCCAGAAAACTTGGACTAATTAAGCGCAAAGCCAATGACTGGAAAGCGCTAGAAGAGTTAATGGTCGTTGTCCGTAATTTTGATCCAAAGGACCCCTGCAAATACGACTATGCTTTGTTTGGCTTGGGTGTGACAGGTGAAATTTAACTATATTAGTATTTGGACTGTCGGGTAGGATCTAATTTACATTTTAAAATTATTGTGTATGCGTTTACTCATTCTCGTATTATTGTTCTCATTTAATGGTTTAGCACAGCAAGAAGGATTACGAATAAAGCCCGCATTAACTGCAAAAGGGCACGATTTAAAAGGGCCTGTTCAATCCGTCTTTGAAGCTGAAATTACCTTGTCCGCAGGGGTAGAAGAAAAAAGGTATGAACTTAAATCCAACTTTGATTCTTTGGGGCACATTCTTTTTCTTCATGGTTCAAACGGAGGATCAGGCGCGCCAGGAATAAGGACGTATACTTGGGACAAAGACAATCTATCAGTTATTTGTAAAGAGGAAAGAAGTTCAGATCAATTTATCAATTATATAAAGTTAGACAAGGGTGGAGAAATGATAAAATTGGAACGCTATGATAGCGATTCTAATCTGGTAGAAAAGCAAGAAATAGTAGACCGGAACTCTCAAGATTCAGCTTGCGTAAGCTATGAGTTTAAGGGCCGAGCCGCGAAAATTAACAAAATCCATTATTATAATGAATCGGGGGAAATCTGGATGACTCGCAGCCGTGATTTTTTTGAACGCTTTTATGATGAGCGACAGTTTAGGATTTGATGCATTTGGAAATGTGACTATTCAAAAAAAATAAATCCTCATTGGGGTTTTACAACGATTAGTCTCTTTGAATATGATGATCAAAATCGACGCACGCGATATGCAGACATGAATACGGAGCGCGTGACTTTCGAATATTTATATGAATCCGATTCTGCCAGGAATTTGGCAACAGAGACAGTCCATAATTATGACGAAGAAGGCGGCCTAGAACGCACACGAACCTATCGGTATGAGTTTGATGACAAAGGGAATTGGATTAAACGAACGGCTTATGAACAAACCGTGGTTGTATCTTATATTACTAGAGATATTAAATACTTCTAAAAAACTCATTAATTCAGAGTCTCATTCCAAGGTAAATCAAATCCGATTTTGCATATTTGTAACATGAGTTTTGTATACCCTAATTTTCTATGGGCATTTTTCATTTTACTGATTCCAATGATTGTGCATCTGTTCAATTTTCGGCGCTACAAAACCATTTATTTTTCACGCGTAAAATTTTTACAAGAAGTTGTTGAGGATTCTAAATCAGGCGCCAAGTTAAAACATCTGCTTGTCTTACTTTCTCGGCTTTTGTTACTGTCTTGTTTAGTGCTTGCATTTGCTCAACCTTATATACCTGCTGAGGAAGGCGAAATGACTGAGAATTTAACTTCAATTTACCTAGACAATAGTTATAGCATGCAGTCTGAAGGGACGGATGGTGATTTGTTGAATGAAGTTAAGAACCAAGCGATTGAAATTGTAAAATCTTTTGCAGAGAATGAACGGGTTAATTTATTAACAACAGATTTGAATTCAATTGATCAACGGTTTTATTCGAAATCAGAGATTATTGATCGGATTAAGGAAGTGAATTATTCCGCCAAATCAACGGATTTAAAGGCCGCCTTGCGCATGCAAACCGACATTTTGAATAATGCCGCCGAAGAAGGCAATAGACGGATTTTCATTTTAAGTGATTTCCAAAAAGAAACCAATGATTTAACTGAACTTGACTTACCTGAAATTCTAACTTACTATTATAAAGCAAATGCCGTGAATGTTGAAAACATATTTATTGATAGCGTTTGGTTTGAAAGTCCGGTGCACAGAGTAAATAGTCCTGTTGAAGTCCATTTTAGAGTTCAAAACAATTCACCCGCCGATTTGACCGATTTAATTATTCGGCTCTCCATTAACGGAAATGAGCCGGGACCAAAACGACTGTCGATTCCGGCAAACTCATTTATAGAGGACAAAATAACCTTTACAGACAGATCTCCAGGAATTAAAGAGGCGAAATTGAGTATTGAAACAGGACAATTGTTTTTTGATGATGATTTCTTTTTTACCTATACCATTAAAGAATCTGTTGATATTTTATTAGTTGATAACCGCGACCAATCTGGCAATAATTTAACCCAACTCTATGGTTTAGAAGATTATTATAACGCCTCTAATGTCAATATTGAAAGTCTCGTTCCTGAGGATTTTGAAGACAAAGAATTGATTGTATTGCAAAACATTGATAAGATACCAAGCGGAATCATGGAGCTTTTGGATCAAGGAATGAAAAACGGCGGCACAGTTGTTTTGATTCCCGGCAAAAACATTGACGCCACAAGCTGGAACTCGTATTTAGGAAAACAACAGCTCCCCAGTTTAAACGGTTTGGACACGAGCCGGACGGAGTTATCTTATTTTAATTCAGACGACCCACTCTATACCGGTGTATTTGAAAGTAAACCAGAAAACTACAAACATCCAAAAGTGTTTTCAAAATACCGCCTAGGATTAAGTAATAGCCAACAATTCATCACTTTATTTGGAACTAGCCCTACTTCACCTTTCATGCTATACGGGCAACGCGGGAACGGGAAAATTGTCCTGTTATCTGCCCCTTTAGACCCGGCTTTCACCAACTTTCAAAACCATGCCTTATTTGCTGCTACTTTTTTAAGAGTGGCTGAAACAGCGTCCTTTCAAAAACCGTTGTATATGACAATTGGTAAAATGAATAATTTCCCGTTACAAACGGCTGTTTCAGAAAAAGATCCCATTCATTTAATAAATGAAGCCTTAAAAGTAGATGTGATTCCTCTACTCATTAATGTTGCTAATGCACGGGCCATTTCATTCAGTCATCTTGAAAATACAATTTCCGCAGCAGGGTTTTATGAATTAACCGACCAAAATGAATTTACTGAAACGGTAGGTTTGAATTATAGCCGTGCCGAATCATACGTTGACCCATTTTCAGCCGAAGAAGTGGATGAGCAGTTTTTGAATGCAGGCTGGACAAACGCAAAGGCTTTTGAATTAAATGCACAAGGAAAGGTTCAAATTAATCAACTAAAAGCGACAGAATACTGGAGAATTCTACTAATTTTGGCCTTGATTTTTGTAGGAGTTGAAATACTTCTCTTAAAACTTTGGAAACGCTAATGTGCACTATTTGACTATGAAGGTAATTCTAAAATCATGTACAATCGTATCAACGTCAGAACAGTATGACGGCAAGCAAGATATTTTAATAGAAAATGGAGCGATTGCAGCAATTGCACCAAAAATTTCAGATCAGGCTGATCACGTTATTGAACGAGAAAATTTACATGTATCAGCCGGATGGTTTGATGCGCGTGTCAATTTTTGCGACCCGGGCAATGAGGTAAAAGAAGATTTGTTTTCAGGTCTTAAATCTGCCGAAGCTGGCGGAATGACGGCTGTAGGTGTTACGCCAAATACAGCCCCTGCGGTTTCTAATAAATCACAAATCGAATATTTAAAAATGAAAGGGGCCTTCTCCCCTGTTCGTGTTCACCCATTCGCCACATTAACCTCAAAAATGGAGGGAAAGAACTTGGCTGAAATGTATGATTTATCCAAAGCAGGTGCAATTGGATTTACGGATATGCACGAACCAGTTAGCGGAGGGATTTTATACCGCGCACTTTTATATGCAAAAAATTTTAATGGCAAGGTTGTCTCTTTCCCACTCGACCACAGCATTTTTGGCGAAGGATTTGTGCATGAAGGAAAGTTGAGTGTGATGACTGGGTTAAAATCTATCCCCTCACTTGCGGAATACATGACGATTGAACGCGATTTAAACTTAGTGCGATACACAGAAGGTTCTATCCATTTTACAGGTATTTCAACGAAAGAAAGTGTTGAGCTCATTCGAAAAGCTAAAGCCGAAGGGTTGGCTGTAACAGCTGATGTTTACGTTCAAAACCTCGTATTTACTGAAGATGATTTAATGGGCTTTGACTCTACTTATAAAGTATTGCCCCCCTTTCGTGCTGAAGAAGATCGTAAGGCGCTTATAGGGGGTTTAAAAGATGGCACAATTGACTTTGTTTGTTCAGATCACACCCCTGAGGATGTCGAATGTAAAGAAGTAGAGTTTGACGGAGCAGCATTTGGAATGATTGGTGTGCAAACCTTATTCCCTCTACTAAACGAAGTTTCTGAATTAGATCTAAATGAAAAAATAGCGTTAATTAGTAAAAATCCACGTGCAATTTTCGGATTGCTTGATAATTCCGTGAAAGTGGGCAACATTGCAGATCTAACACTCTTTAATCCTTCTGAGGAAGTGAAATTTGATGCCGATATGTTGCTGTCAAAATCCAAAAACACTCCGCTGATCGGGAAAACGTTGATGGGTAATGTTTACGGATTAATTAGTGAAGGTGTTTTATCTCTAAAATAATAGTTTGAAAGAAGCAAAAGCACATAAAGGAAATTTCCTTAAAACTTACTTTAAGGAGCGCAAACAAGTTGGAGCGCTTGCACCAAGTTCACGTTTTTTGGTGAAAAAAATGTGCGATAAAATTGATTTCGAAACTGCAAAAAACATTGTTGAATTAGGCCCTGGAACTGGAGTGTTCACAACCGAATTACTTAAACGTGCATCAAAAGATTGTCGAATTTTTGTAATTGAACTAAACGAAGAATTTTACAACTTTTTATCGAAAAAATTCAGCGATCCTCGAATTGTGTTGTTAAAAGAAAGCGCCGACAATCTGGATGCTATTTTAGCGAGTCACGGCGCAGAGAAAGCGGATGCGATATTATCATCACTCCCATTGGCTGTGATTCCGGACCAAATTAGAAAAAGAATCATTATAAAATCATATGACGCATTGAGAGAAGGCGGCATTTATGTCCAATATCAGTATTCGTTAAATGCCAAAAAGCTCATTGAAAAGAAATTTGGCAAATTAAAAATGGGATTTGTAGCGATAAATATTCCCCCGGCCTTTGTTTATTTAGGGATTAAATAGACCGTAAAAAAAATTATTTTTATTACTCTCTTAGAGCATAAATTTTAGATTGCTTCGCTGCTAGATCAAAATAAATATTACAGAAATGTGCTCTGATTCAAATCAAAAATTCCTTACAGGCCGCACTTTATGTGTATTACTTTTAGTAATCGCTCCAATGGTTCCACCCATGAACAAAATACGCTGTACGTTATTGTCAGCTGTCCCTTCAGTTGACGACCAATAATAATCATTCGAGAAATTGCCGCGCCCTCTTTTACGGAGTTTTGTATACATCTGTTTTAACTCACCCACATCTGGTAAATACCAATCGTTATATCCAGAGGCGGAATTGCAATTGCATAAAGTAGATTAACTCTAAAATGTGCCGTGTCTCGTCATTTATTAGTTTCCAATTTTATTCAATATTCCAGCTATTTGTATCTTTTCATTCAGATTCAATTTTTTTGTAAACCCTGTAAATAACTTATTGATTTTGTATTCTAAAAACTGAATCTCCTTGCTTCCTTTTTCTTTGCGTGATTCCCTGTGCGGCCAAACGTCCGGATTCCATTGCCGCATTTAATGAACCATTAAATAGATAGTCCCCAGCAAGAAATACATTTTCCATCACTTGAATTTCACCGAGTTCTGCTGACATTCTAAGGTCTTTAACATCAGGTAGCGCTTGATTAATTCTATAATTCTGGATGTAGCTTACCTCGGAGGATCCTGCGTATTTCTTGACTTCAGCAATAATCGTATCAATGATCTCCTTGTCAGACTTGCTGCTATGCCTGAGGGTTGTAACGGATAGTATGGTTTTTCCCGAACTCTCATCTGTATAAGCGTAAAGATTATTGGCATAATTACCGGATTCCGTGATTAGTGCGATAGTGTTTTTGGGGATGTTTGTTTGATCCACTTCAAAATACAAACACATACAACCTTTCCATACTATTTCCTGGTCTTTAAGGCTAGGTAACAAAGAAGATGCATTACCAGTTATGATCACCCCTTTGTGTGGTTTTTTTTCACCGGAATGAATTAAGATATGGTCACTTGTAACCTCTTCGACTTCGCAGTTAAAAATGAACTCAGTGTGAAGCAATTTATTTTTCAATTGTTTGCTAATTTCTCCAATACCAAATTTAGGGATGGTTGCATATTCTTCGCCAAACATCTTGTAAACAAATTCAAACATTCTGCTTGATGTTCTTAGATCAGGCTCTAAAAATATACCTGCAAAAAACGGCTTGAAAAATCGATCAATAATCTTGGAGGAGAAACCAAATTCAAC
Organism: uncultured Crocinitomix sp.; assembly: GCA_905478225.1. Taxonomy (GTDB): domain Bacteria; phylum Bacteroidota; class Bacteroidia; order Flavobacteriales_D; family Crocinitomicaceae; genus Crocinitomix. The sequence goes on along the minus strand of CAJQHR010000052.1, from coordinate 2,757 downwards.
TAGGAATTCTCGCGTTGTTCTTTCAGGGGATTCGAAAATTTCTTCTAGGGATTTATTCTTTAAGCTTCTGTTCAATTTTAAGATTTTCAACTTATCCCAAATGGATCCAATATCTGACATTAGCGTTGGAATCAGTACTTTCCAATTCCTAAATGGGTCTCCAATTAGATAGGATTTTTGGTTGGTATAAACCAATGCGCCTGACTCTAATTTGCTCAACTGAAGTTTATCCATATCAAGATACTTATTAGCTAACGGATACGCACTAAGCAGCACCTGAAACCCAAGGTCTAATGCATATCCCTTTTCATGAATCGTCTTAACCCTTCCGCCTACTTCATCAGTTTGCTCAATGATAATCGTCCGGTGGCCTTCTTGTTCTAGTTCATATGCCGCAATCAATCCGCTGATTCCTGCACCAATAATGTATACCTCTTCTCTATGTTGCATAGATTTCTCTTATGTTTTCTTTAGAATTACTTTCTCGCATCCGTGTAAAGTTCACTAATGCGTAACAATTTACTGAATAATTGCGATATCTTGCAGAGACCTCTTGCACATTTGGTAATCTATAGACGACTCAGAATATCTATTTCTAGCTTACTAATTTGGTGTAACAAATGCAAGATTACAGCTCAATTCTATAAAAGTGTGATCGCTCTGGTACATTTAGTCACTTAGAAGCGATAAAACGGCCTTGTATTGAACTGGCATAAACTCGCTTCCACCCCATTCTATCGCAGTAAATCCTTGCCGTTCAAACTTTGGTAATTCAGGAACGGTGAATTTTCTTGTTAGTGTAGGATTATCTGTGCCCTGAAAAAGCAAATAGACCCGCAATTGCGAATCTGGTTTTGGAGTGACATTCAATGAAGCCACTTGATTATGATATTCTTCATCAACTAAAAATTGAATGGTGACAAAATTGTGCACCTTGATTCTAGGACCCCAAAATGTTATGAAATCTGTTATTTCAGTTCGATTGAGTCCTAAGGCTGTCAATGTTGATTCTAAAAATTGAATGGTAGAATCGGTGTTTATAAAATAACCCGAAGTTTCACCATTCTTGCTGTTAAACTCAAGGTCTTGAATCTCACCTTCCCAAAACAAATAAGGGTATTTAACATCATTAACCGTAAGTCCATTTGCAGAAACGTTGACATTCCAGCCATCATCATACGCAGGATAAGTAAACGTGAAATTGCCTTTAGGTTTTAGCGAAATTTCTGCAGCAATTTCAACATCCGAATAAAGATACATGACTGGCTTTTCCGCCACAGGATCTAAATCGCCTGGATAAACCTGACGTTGCAATACCACAAATTCAACTGTTATAATGTGTTGACTTTTAAGATCATAATTCCAGCAAACAATTTCGTTGTAGTTTTCGTGATAAAAATAGAACGTTGTATCTTTAGCGCTTAGTTTTACCTTAAATTTCCCTTTTTCATCAGTTGTTGTATAGCGTACACGGCTTGTTTCTCCCACAATTCCACCAACAATGGGCTCTTGCGAATTTTGATCAATTGCGTTTCCTTTCAAAATGCACATGCCAGCGGGCACTGTTTCAGAATAGACATCAGAGATAACCTTGTAATACCCTGGAAGTTCCAACTCTGCATGCAGGTTGCTAATTCCGATTAAACTTAAAGCGATTACGGTGAATAATTTCATAATTAGAATGATTTTAATGGTGTTAATTCAGATCCACCCCACTCTAGCAAGGTAAATTCTTTTCGCTCAAACGGTATGAATGTTTGTGAAGTTCTTTCAAATGTTGGCAACTGATCGTACCCGGAAAATAATAGGTAGACTCGTTTTTGAGCATCTGGCTCATTACTGACAGTTAAACTAGCCACTTTACTCGTGTATAAATCATCTAGTAAAAACTGCACAAATACATATTTTTTGCATATCATTTTTGGTGCCCAAAAAGTAATAAAATCTGCTTGTTCGGTCCTATTCAACCCAATTGCGGTTAATTGCATTTCCAAGAATTCAACTAAAGTATCAGTTGCCACTAATTGACCTAACAGCTTTCCTTCTTCCTCCTCATAGCTTAGACCTTCCATTTTACCTTCCCAAAAAAGATAAGGAAATGATTTATCATAATTAGCTGAATGAATGCCATTTCCATCTACATTGACATTCCAACCTTCTTTATACTCAGGATAGGTAAAAGTTAATTCTCTCAAATAATCCAATGCCAATGAAACTTGCAAAGATGCAGTTGAATAAAGATAAATAACTGGTTTATACGAAATAAATTCATTGATACCGCTCCTAGTACTTTCAGCAAGTGGGAAGAAGTTTACGACTACAGTATGCCCAGGCAAAAAATCATATCGATCCATTGCCACTTCCTTATAGCCCTTTATAAAGACGTAAATCGAAGTGTCAGAGTCATGAATAATCATTTCAAAAGCCCGTGTTTGATCAGTATATGCTGAAATGCGTTCGTCAATTGTGCTGACTAAAGCACCTGCCATTAATACACCCGTTGCATCCATTATAAAACCTTTTACCCGAACTTGACCCGTTAATAAATCATTAGTATAGGCATCAGAGATAACAGTATACGGTGCGATTGCTTTAAACGAAGCATCTTTTGCTGCACTAACGTTTACAGAAAATCCTAGTATTAAAAGAAGGTAGAATAATTTCATAATTGAATTGGATCTAATTTTAATTCACTTCCGCCACATTCTATTACCGTAAACCCATCCCTATCTACAGATTCAAAGACTTGTGGGTTGA
>CAJQHR010000051.1 GCA_905478225.1 uncultured Crocinitomix sp. | reverse complement strand
ACAAACTTCAAAACTCTTAACTTAAACTTCCATCTCAAATACTTTTCTATCTCTTTGGTCTTTTTCATATTAAAAGTGTATACTAGGGTTTTATTAAACTAGTTCTCTTTTAGTTGAAGTAGTCACAGTTGGTTATTCCTTTATAATTCTTCCTGAATAATGCAGCCCTTCAATGAGCATAGAATAGTTGTAAGCCCCGCTTGAGACTTCCGCGCCACTGTCCGATTTACCATCCCAGACAAGAGACTGTGCGCCTTTTTCCTGCTCACCGCGGTACAGTTTACGTACCACTTTACCACTTAAGTCATAAATGAAAAGGCTTACAAAGCTATTTTCTGACAAGTTATATTCAATGGCAATTGTTTCGTCAAATGGATTTGGATAAACTGTAATATTCTTTTCAGCCAATACCTCTTCCTTCGTATATAAGTCCTCTAAATAAATCGTGTTTAAACTATCTAAATTAACAAATTCATCTCCTTCTTCATACCCCATAATATGGAAATAAACTAAGAACATTTCATCTGTCGTATTAAATCCTGGACCAACATCAACCGGCGGTTCTTCTGGATTATGCGGATTTCCGCTGGTATTATCAAATACTGCGTGACCTCTTAAATCACTTCCAGCAGGCATTTTTTGCATGTATTGGAACCAATAAAAATCTTGCCAATCAAAATCCCATTTTGGAATTCTTACAAATGGAATCGTATCACCTATTGGATCTAAGGCATAAGCCTCGATTGATTTCCCTAAAAGGTGCATGTGCGGGAATGAACTTAATACAGTAATGTCAAATGCAACATCATCATAAGCAGCATTTACTTGAGTTATTTCATCCGCAGGTAAATCAAACTCCCAATTTTGAAGGAAGGCACCTGCTAAAATCTCTCTAAAATTATCAACGGGTTCATCATAAAAATAGAAATGAACTTTTGTTTGGTCATATTCACCATAACTACCATGCGGATAATGCAGTGCCAATACAACACTTGATCCTTCAGTTAAAATCATCCCAGCATTAAAATCATCTCCACCAGGGAAAATTGTTGGACGCGCACCTGGCGTATAACCGGCCATTAAAGGTTCAACAGAAGGTCCACCGCAATTGCCACCAATGGTATCTGTTGGATAATCGCTATTATCATCCGCATATATCAAACAGTGATGAACGATAGATGGATTCCCAGGGATAATTTCAATTGACTTTACTTTTCTATCACCTGTGAGACCTGTAGGAATTGAAATGCAAACGTAATCATCAAACGATTCCGTTGCTTTGCTCATATACATTGGCATTTCTACCACCAAATCTGGTGCTCCAGGTAAAATTTGATCAGCATCAAAAACAGGTGGTGGTGGAGCCAAATCAGGATCACCTTCTAATCCACCGCCATTTGCCCAATCAATGATTGTATTTCTTTCATACTCTGACAAAATTCTTTCGTCAAAATAATGTTGGAAAGAAGAATCAGCGAACCAAGGCGGCATAATATCAGCCTCCACATAGGACTGAATTAAACCACGATAATCGTAAGCCGTTTCGTATTCTAAAATTGAAAATGGAGCAACTCCATCAGGATAATGGCACTTTGCACATTTGTCATAAAAAACTGCTGCAGCCTCTTCACTCCAAGTAGGTTGCGAGATAGCAGCAAGCGAAGCAAATGCAAAAATAAAAGAGAGTAATAGTTGTTTCATGTTTTAATAAATTTAGAGCTACCAAAATTAACAGTTGTTTTTATGCTAAATTTTTGATGGTCAACCACCAAAAATAATGTTAATTCACATGAAATCAAAGGAATTGGCTTTAGCCGATTAGATTTGAAGCAAAGTCGCGTGCTTGTAGATCCGTTTCAAATAATTGCTCAAGGGATGGATTTTTAATAAAATCGATACCGCTTACCGTTTTTTTATTAATGGATGCAATATCCAAAAACTTAATCTCATCATTCAAAAAAGCGGCTACAGAAATTTCATTCGCCGCGTTCAACACACAGGGCATATTCCCTCCTTGTTCCATAACATCATAGGCCAATCTCAAATTGGTGAACGTTTCTAAATCGGGTTGTTCAAATGTAAGTGTTGGATAATCCATAAAATTAAACCGCTCAAAGTCTGTTTGTAAACGGTTCGGGTATGTTAATGCATATTGAATGGGTAATTTCATATCCGGCAAACCCATCTGGGCTTTCATAGAACCATCTTTAAATTGCACCAATGAATGCACAATTGACTGTGGGTGAACAATCACATCAATTTGATCATTTTTCAAACCAAATAACCACTTTGCCTCAATCACTTCTAACCCCTTATTCATCATTGAAGCAGAATCAATGGTGATTTTAGCGCCCATTTCCCAATTTGGGTGTTTTAAAGCTTGTTCTTTTGTCGTATTTGCTAAATCCGCACGCTTTTTTCCACGAAACGGACCGCCAGATGCCGTAAGATAAATTTTCTCAATTGGATTTTGATATTCTCCCGTTAAACATTGAAATATTGCCGAATGTTCCGAATCTACCGGGTAAATATTCACCCCTTTTTGACGTGCTAATTTGGTAATTATTTCACCTGCCACTACTAAAGTTTCTTTATTGGCAAGCGCAATGTTTTTTCCAGCCTCAATTGCAGCAATAGTAGGTTTTAAACCTGAAAATCCAACTATTGCAGTAATCACAATATTCACCTCATCCATTTGAGTAACCTCAGCTAATGCTTTTTCTCCAGTATAAACCTTTATGTCAGCTTCGAAGAGCGCGCTGTTCACTTTTTCGTATAAACTTTCGTCTACAATTACAACTACGTTTGGACGAAATTCTATGGCTTGCTCAATTAATAAATCAGCATTGCGATTCGCAGTTAAAACAGAGAATTCAAATTTTTCAGGATAAGTTCGAACAACCTCCAAAGTTTGAGTCCCTATAGAACCCGTTGAACCTAATAATGCAATTTTCTTCTTTTCTGACATCAGTACAAAATTAATGTTTGTTCTAAATAATTGGTGGAAATTAAAATTGAATCCAATTTTTTCAGGATAAATATGCTACATTTAAACAACCAACCTTACTTTTAGTTCTATGAAAACTCTAATTTTTTCACTCTTCACTTTTTTTTTTCTTGGACTTTTTAATCCTGTTTTTTCTCAAGGCGGATTCGCGGATTCATCCAGCACAGACCAGCTTTACGTGATAAAAATGCATGATGGTATTGAATATATTGGCAAAATACTCACTGATGATTCAAGAGAGATACTCATTGAAACTGAAAACTTAGGCCAACTTTATATCCGAAAATCAGATATTAAAAGAATCACCAAAATTATTGATAAAAAATCTATTATTAATGGTGAGTATCAGGAAGAAGGACCATTTACTACGCGCTATACCTTTACGACCAACGCTTTACCGATTAAAAAGAGAGAGAATTATGCCATTATAAATTTATTTGGCCCTGAGGTGCATTTTGCCACAAGCGATAAATTTACACTAGGCGTTATGTCCAGTTGGATTGTAAGCCCAATGATTTTAGCCGGGAAATACAGTATTAAAACGAAGAGTAAAAAAGTCAATTTATCTTTAGGAACCTTAATGGGAACTTCAGGATACCTGAATAATTTTAGAGGTTACGGAGGTTTACATTTTGCGAATATTACATTTGGATCACGCATGAAAAATGTAACAATTGCTGGTGGATACGCTTATCTGCAACTTGGAAATAAGAACAGCTTTTATACAGAAGGAACTTACTATACCGAGGATCAGTATTTTTACGACTTCGAGCGAACCACAAGTCCTATGGTAAAAGGACCAATTTTTTCAATCGCTGGAATTACGAAAGTGGGTGCAAGAGCTAGTTTTGTATTTGACTCAATGATCGGGGTTTTCTCTCAGATTAATGACACACGAATAAGAAACGAAATCACCCCAAGTGAAGCAAACGGCTTTAATAACTACGAACACGTTGTTACACATTATGATCAAAAAACAACAGCCCTTTTTGTAATGCCAGGCATGCGATTTCAAAGTACAGAACGGCGCGCATTTCAAGTCTCGCTAGCGGGAGTGTCTGTTTTTAGTTGGTCTTCAAACCAGGGTTCGGGTAATAATTTCTCATTCCCAATTCCAATGTGCTCATGGTTCTTTAAATTTTGATGTTTAAAGTACTACATTCGATTTCTACGTTACGCTTTCCAAAAATTTGCACATGCGTAACAGGCATTTTGGAAACTTTTGAACTTCACAAGTTTTGCTCATGAAAGTTATAGGGCAAACAAGTTAAATTATAGAGAGACCCTGTCTTGCAGATGACGGGAAATACAGCAGAATTATTCCTTTCGTTTTTTTAATCATTTTTTTGGCTGAATAAAAAATCTCCTTATCTTTGCACTCCCTTCTTCAAAAGTGAGGATTAGTGCATTATGCGGGTGTGGTGAAATTGGTAGACATGCTAGACTTAGGATCTAGTGCTTCACGGCGTGTGGGTTCGAGTCCCTCCACCCGCACTAACATTGGTCTAGGCTTAGCCTAGGCCATTTTTGTTTAAAACAAAATTTGATAACAATGAATGTTGTAGAGGAAAAAATTGACGATTTAAATGCAATTCTTAGAGTAAAAATTACTCCTGAGGATTATGCTGATAAAGTTAAAGGAATCATTAATAATTACCGTAAGGAAGCAAACATCCCAGGTTTTAGACCAGGTAAAATTCCTGTAAGCTTAATTAAGAAGAAATACGGTAAGGCTATTTTAGCCGAGGAGCTTAATAAAGTGGTGAACAAATCTATCAACGATTTTATCACCACTAACAAGCTAAACGTATTGGGTAATCCATTGCCAAAGGTTGATGAAGAGGTAAAAGGTGATTTTACGAATCCAGAAGAATTCGAATTTGCCTATGAAATTGGAATCGCTCCAGAGTTTGAAGTCAAACTATCCAAAAGCACCAAATTTGACTACTTAAAAGTTGAAGTTTCTGATGAAATGTTAAACAAAGAAGTTGAAAACTTAGCAAAAAGATATGGTACGTTAGTTGCCGGAGATGTTGCTGGTGAAAACGATATGGTTTTAGGTGAATTCGCACAAGTAGGTGGTGAAATCAAAAATACTTCTACCGTTTCTTTAGAGTTTATTGAAGATGAGGAAGCAAAGAAAATGTTAGTTGGTCAAAAACCAGGTACTACATTAACTGTTGATCCGCGTAAACTTTCTAAAGGAAATGATGATTTAGCTTCTATGCTGGCTATTTCTCCAGAAGAGGCAGAAGCATTAGAAGATGATTTTGAATTTAATATTACTGAAATTAAAACAATGGTTCCCGCAGCAGTTGATCAGGCCTTATTCGACAAATTATTTGGCGAAGGAGTCATTAAAACTGAGGACGAATTAAAAGAAAAAATCAGTGGTGATTTAGAACGAATGTTTGGAAACGATTCTGATCGACTATTCAGTCAAAATATCAGCGATACATTAATTGAAAAAACGGCATTTGAATTACCGGATGAATTTTTGAAGCGTTGGATTATGGCATCTAGCGAAAAAGAAATCTCTGCTGAAGAAATTGATGCAGATTTTGAGAACTACAAAAAGAGTTTAAAATGGCAGTTAATTCAAAATAAACTGATCAAAGAAAACGACATAAAAGTAGAAAATGACGAAATTCTTGAGTACACAAAAGGATTGTTAATCAATCAATTCGCTCAATATGGTATGCCTGCTCCAGAGGATGATGTTTTAACCGACCAAGCGAAAAACGTACTTCAAAATAAAGAAGAAGCAAACAAAATTTATGACAACGTTTACGGTGTTAAAATGCTGAACTTTTTCAAAAACACGGTTAAATTGAACGAAAAGTCAACGCCTTATGATGATTTCATAAAAGTGGCTCTCGCTCAAAACTAGCCTAGAAATACAATTACACTTTATTATTAGAAAAAATAATACCTATATTTAAGGGTATTATTTTTTTTGCGTTAAATCCACGTAAAGTGAAAACAAAATATTGAACTATTTTGTTTTAGGTTCGATGGTTAGCATTTAATTGATGACAATTAAATAATTGATCAAAAAGAACAGCAATATTAAAGTAATTACAAAACACTTATTAAAACGAAAAATAATTACATGTTTGGAAAAGACGAATTTAGAAAATACGCGACAAAGCATCACGGAATCAACGGTACAGTCGTTGATAATTACATTACATCATCACTTACACCCTATATTATTGAGGAACGTCAGTTGAACGTAGCTCAAATGGATGTATTCTCTCGTTTAATGATGGATAGAATTATCTTCCTAGGAACGGGGATTGATGATCATGTCGCAAATATTATCACCGCACAATTATTATTCTTAGAATCAGTTGATCCAAAAAAGGATATTCAGATTTATTTGAACTCTCCAGGAGGTGGCGTATATGCAGGTTTAGGTATTTATGATACTATGCAGTATATCGCTCCAGATGTTGCAACAATTTGTACAGGTATGGCAGCTTCAATGGGAGCAGTTTTATTGTGCGCAGGTGCAGAAGGTAAACGTTCAGCTTTACCGCATTCTCGTGTAATGATTCACCAACCATTAGGTGGAGCTCAAGGTCAGGCATCTGACATTGAAATTACAGCGCGTGAGATTCAAAAATTAAAGAAAGAATTGTACGACATTATTGCAAAACATTCTAAGAAAGATTACGAAACGGTATGGAAAGATTCAGACCGTGATTATTGGATGATTGCGCAAGAAGCGAAGCATTACGGAATGGTTGATGAAGTATTGGGTAAACCAGTAGTTGCTGAAACACATAATCCAGACAAATAGAAGAAATAGTTATGGCAAAAAATGAGGGGATAAATTGCTCTTTTTGCGGCAGACCTAAGAATGAGGTCGGTATTTTAATTGCTGGTGTAACAGGTCACATTTGTGAAAACTGTATTGAACAGGCCCATCAAATAGTTGATGAGCAAATCAAATTTGACGATCCGAGCGAATTGAAAACTGATTTCAATTTATTAAACCCTGCGCAAATAAAAGAGCATTTAGATGAGTACATTATTGGACAAGATGAAGCCAAGAAAGTACTTTCGGTTGCGGTTTATAATCACTACAAAAGATTATCAGTTGTAAGCAAAGGTGAGGAAATGGAAATCGACAAGTCCAACGTAATTTTAGTTGGACGCACAGGAACAGGAAAAACGCTTTTGGCAAAAACGATTGCTAAAACATTAAACGTTCCTTTTTGCATTGCTGATGCCACGGTATTAACTGAGGCAGGTTATGTTGGAGAAGATGTGGAAAGCATCTTATCGCGCCTTTTACAATCGGCAGATTTTAATGTAGAAGCAGCTGAAAAAGGCATTGTTTTTATTGATGAAATCGATAAAATTGCACGAAAATCTGACAATCCATCTATTACAAGAGATGTGTCGGGAGAGGGTGTACAGCAGGCCATGCTAAAATTGTTAGAAGGAACTGAAGTAAACGTTCCGCCGCAAGGAGGACGAAAGCATCCAGAGCAAAAAATGATCAAGGTAAATACAAAAAACATCTTGTTTATTGCAGGTGGTGCATTTGACGGCGTTGAAAAAATAATTGGTCGACGAGTGAACCGAAACATGATTGGGTTCGCATCAAAAGACGTGGAAAAACCGGATGAAGAAAACTTGTTAGAATATATTATTCCAACAGACATTAAAGAATTCGGATTAATACCAGAGTTGATTGGTAGAATGCCCGTTTTAACCTATTTGCATCCGCTTGACGAAAAAGCACTCCGTAGAATTTTAACAGAGCCAAAAAACGCGCTTGTTAGACAATACGTTCATTTATTTGAATTGGATGGGGTGAAGTTGAAATTAGATGCTGAAGTATTGGACTTTATAGTGAGTAAGGCGCTTGAATATAAATTAGGCGCCAGAGGATTAAGGTCAATTTGTGAAGCCATTTTAAATGACGCTATGTTCGATATTCCTTCTCAAAAAGAAGTGAAAACCTTTAGAGTAGACTTGGACTATGCGGAATCTAAATTTGCTGGATCAAAAATGGCCAAACTTAAAATTGCATAGTTATGGACAAGAACAAGATTGCCAATGTGGATTACCTTGATTACAGTCAAGGCACGCCCGAAACACGAGCCAACTTTATAAAAGAGTTTGGCGATTCATTTTCTAACATGGGATTTGCTATTGTAAAAAACCATGGTGTAACGGCTGAATTAAGAAGTAAACTTTTTGATGTTTCCAAAGCGTTTTTTGCGTTGCCAGATGATATCAAAGCGAGCTACGAGCATGAAAAACTGAATGGGCAACGTGGCTATATTTCTAAAAACAAAGAAAGTGCAAAAGGCAAATCTGTTCCAGATCTAAAAGAGTTTTATCACATTGGGCAAACGGTAACCGATAATGATCCTATTCAGGAAGAATATCCGGATAATATTTGGCCAAAAGAGGTGACAGAATTCGAGGCTGTTGGACAAAAAGTGTTTGACACTTTTGAAAACACAGGTCGGAATTTATTATGTGCTATTGCTCTTTACCTTGGCTTAGATGAGGATTATTTTGGCAATAAAATTCACAACGGAAATAGCATTTTGCGTTTATTGCATTACTATCCCGTAGCGGACAAATCTCAAATTCCAGAAGGAGCTGTGAGAGCGGCGGCACACGGAGATATTAACTTAATTACCTTATTGATGGGCGGCAGTGCGAAAGGACTGCAAGCGCAATCTTTAGACGGTGAATGGATCTCAGTTGATCCTGCGTCAGATGAGATTGTTATTAATATTGGTGACATGTTGGCGCGCTTAACCAATGATCGCCTCCGATCGACACAGCATCAAGTAATCACACCTGATGAGGAGTCTTGGACGAAACCACGTTATTCTACGCCATTTTTCTTGCATCCACGTTCAGATATGGACTTGACGTGCTTAGACGATTGCGTTTCAGAAAACAATCCAAAACTTTATCAAGATATGACCGCTGGGGAATTTTTGACCGAGCGATTGATTGAATTAGGGTTACGAAAGAAATAAAACCCATTAGAAAATAAAAATCCCTGTCGCCCAAAAGCGGACAGGGATTTTCTGTTTAACTAAATCACTACTTATTCAACCTCAACTACTGTGGCATTTGTACTTCTATATTTATATCTAATTCTTCCACCTTCAGGTGTTCCTTCAGCTATATCCATTGCAGTTCAACGATCCATATACACAGTCGAACTTCCTAATGCTAAGTCAGCTTTTTGTGAAACACCCATCACAATTTCCGTTGCACCGAGGTCAGCTGTCCAGAACGAAGCGTCTTCACCCCATGTCCATGATCCTACAAAAACACCTACATGTTGATCTGCAGACAATGCTGTACCATCCCAGATTAAATTTTCTGCTACACTTTTAGTAATTGTGTCAAAACCGGGATCAAAAGCAATTGCTTCACCCGTTGGAACTTCATTTGAGTAAACTACTCCATTTGTATTTGTGTATACAAAGGTTCCTACATCCACTTGACCTGCATATTCTTTATGATGCCCGCCATACCAAACATTATATGGCAGGTTATCCCCGTTAAAAGATACCGAGGCGCCAGAAGTATCTGATAATTCTAATAATGTCCCAGTTGGTCCACCGAACCTACAACGTGCTACTGCATGCGTTTTATCTTCATTTTGATTGTAAAAAAGCTCATATTCGCAATATACCTTATTCTGATTTACATCCGAAGAGCCTTCTTTTTCGCAAGAGGTAAATACCAGCCCCAAAGCGAATATTCGAAAAATTAATTTTTTCATGATTTATAAAATTAGTTAGTTTTCAGTTTTAAGTCGAAGACATGTATTTATTCCCCTACTCGTTTACTAGATTAGTAATTTATTTTATTTCTAAATAAGACAAAACGCACGTTAAAATGATGAAAATCTGTGCTTTCTAGATGCTAGTAAAAAAGGCGAGAAACAAAAAAGTAATGAGAAGATATGTCCTTAATCGTTTCATAAAATTAGTTTTAACTGTTTATAGTACAATCGAACCAATAATGAATTGCCCCTATTAATATTCATTTCTAAGCGCTTGCCAGTTTATACAAATCATTATATTTGCCACCCACTTTCAATAGGCTATAATTGAGATGAAAATTTCAATTGATCCGCCTAAGATGCAAGAGGGAATAATAAGGAAAGGTGGCAGAGTGGCTGAACGCGCACGCTTGGAAAGCGTGTTTACGGTAACGTAACGGGGGTTCGAATCCCCCTCTTTCCGCAGAAGGGGATAAGTTGAAAATTTCTTTAACTTGTCCCCTTTTTAACTTTCCCAAGCCCTTGTCCATATTAGGAAGCAGGTCAAATAACCGATTCAGTTTTGGCGTTCGACATTTTTTCCCATCAAAACTCAACTGTTCCATAAATATCGAACCCACGATCTTATGTTTGAGATTAATGCTGCTTGTAGTGTAGGCTTCCTGTACGTTCTCTAGTAAGTGTATGCCACTTTCTAATAACGCTACAAATTCACTCGTAGAAGTCTTTAAATCGGCTATTTTTTCCTTTATGTCCTTTTTTTCTTTTAAATGGCGTGCTTTAATGTTCACATACTCGGCGGGTTCAAGCATATCGTCTAACATTAAGTCTTGTGATTTTATCAATCGACCTTCAATTTGTTCTAGTTTTGCTTTGAGCGTTTTAAGTTCAGGTTTGTTGTCTACTTGTGACATTTTCATTTCATCTGCCAAGGTCGCATTGTAAAGGACTGTAAAATGTCAGCCTAATGTTTTGATGATTTAATTAAAATACTTTAAAAATTAGTTATTTAATCACTAAGAGAATATAAAGGAGGATTGCAATTGTTTTTAGGTCCTAGCCTCACATCTTTTTATCCACCGTGCCTTGTCAGATCGGTTGGCTTCCATAAACTAATATGGAACTCTTAATGTTGATTAAATATAATGATTTTTATTTAGAAAAGCAAAAAATGAAGAGGGAAATTTGAAATCGAAGGCTATTTCAAATGCACCTGCATTAATTCATAGACTCTTAGCTGTATTCACTAAAATGGTAAACATTAGGCTGACGTTTTACAAATATACTCAAGACGATTTGGACAACCATGCCAATCAATTAAACCCGAACAATGGATCTAATCTAAAGGACAGAACCGCCTAATCTACCATTAGCTTAAAGAAACGTCCTTCAGTATCTGTTAAAATATACAGACCGGGCACAAAGTTTGAGATGTCAAAATTAATAGTGGTTTGATTTTTTAGCGTTTGTTCCATCATTAATCGACCAGTCAGGCTATACATCCGCAATACTGTTGTTTGTTCAGAGCTGTAAGCAACTGTGACTTGGTTTTGTGCAGGATTTGGATAAGCAAATAAAATTGGAATTTCAATTGTTTCTTCCGCTATCCCAATCGCTGTAGTATTTTCGGCATTGAAGGTAGGGTGGAGGTAAGTGAAAGATCCAGTTCCGTTCTCCAACCTGCCAAAAGTAATGTCTTCATATTGGTCAGGGAAATCAACTTGGTCAATTAATTGGCCATCAGCGTCACTTAATGAAAGTACTTCACCACCTGCAGATAATCTAAAGTTTGTGTGCAGATCGTCCAAAACAATTGAATCTCTATCCGCCCAAAGAATGAGATATTCACCTGGTGCAATTGAAACTGTAGGAAATGGCCATTTTTCTAAATCTCCCGCATCATCTGATAAATGATAACCGGCAAGAGCAATAGTCTCGTCTGAGTTATTATAAAGTTCAACCCAATCATCATATTCACCATCCTCATCAACGGCGATAGTGGAATTGTTGGCAGATAGTTCATTAATTACAAGTCCTTTTTTAGGAACAAGCGTGAAATACTCATAGGCTGCCCTAACGGGTAAAAATTTCCCTGCTTGTGCATTTTCTGAATAGATATAATAATCTAAGTCAGTTGCTAAAATTGGAATTTCAACACCATAAATCCCGTCGCCTGCGCTTCCATCTCCATGGGCACCATCATCAAACATAGTTTGTGTTAAAAAGTAATCAAATTCGTTATAGCGATAATTAAATTCCACTACTGTAGCATCTTCAACCTCTGCAGTGAATGTTGCAGTGGTATAGGGCGAAGGATCAGTTGGAGCAATATCAATTGGATTAATTGTAGGTTGCGTAAATCCGAATTCAGGTAGTCCGTTCAAATACGGCTCACGTGCATCCATTAATGCTTCCAGCCCCGGTCGTAAATCAAACCAAAATCCAAAATTGTCATATACATTTGCATTAAAATCATCAAAAGAATAATGAGGATAAGGTTCAGTTTCAACATAAGGAGATATGAGTGCATGCATGGCTTCAGCGCGCTCTAAATAATGATTATTACTAATGGTTTCATCCACAATTGTGCGGTAGTGGGCAACATACATTCTTCTGTACTTAGGGTTGGATAAAAGTGCTGCAATCAATGGTCTAAAATCTATGGCATCATCATGTAAAAAAGGATCCTGAGAGGCCAATGCATCAAATCCAAGTGGTAATAAATTTGTTCCATCCCAAAGTAAACCTCCAAAAGACATGTTGACGTCCCATATAACAATACTCCACTTACCATTCGCCATTTCATAAACGTAAAAGTTATGACCAAATGCAGTATAACCGTCATTATGAACATAAGCACTGCTCACGGCTAAAAACCACAATGCACGGTCTACATCTAAATAATCACCAACGGTTTCTGGTTCTAACTCTAATTGATAGGTTAAATCTTGTAGTGCACCATAACCATAGTCAGATTTCATATCATATAAAATCTCATAATCCATGGAGTCGGAATGATATGCGAGATTAGAATTGTCGCCGTAAATATCAAATGATTCAGGATCACATTTAAAAAACGGATTGTTACTTGATCCGTAGTGTTTATCTAAAAATTCATTGTCAACAGATTCTGTATTGGTATATATTCCGCGATATTCGTCATTAATATAAAGCTCCACAAAACTAGCACGTGGTGCATCCATATAAAGATTGGATAGCTCATAGGTTAAGGCTTCACGAACCATACTTGGGTCAGTAAAGCAGTTCGCCAATTTGATTTTATCTTTCCCTTGATATTCTTGATCAGCGACAATATAATTTAGATCAATATTGAATGGGTTTTTATTGCTTGTGGTATCCATTGAACTGTTCCCTTTGTGCCTTACGCCACAACTGTCTAATTCGGTTCCGTTAATTGTTACATCTGCCAAAATACGCCCCGTACCACTGCCTGTTCCAGTTCCTTCACTTGCCAGTGAATCGAGTAAATGATCCCAGTTTTCATCAAAAAAAGTAATTTCGACTTTATGTACTACGTTAATGTTAAATACACTTTGTGCTGAAAGGTAAGTTGAGCCAATAAAAAGTAAGACAGAGGTAAAAAGTAGTTTCATAATCACATAGTTGTTCATGTAAATTTAACAATTTCATTACAAACCACCTAAATTGTAAATCATGCAACGAAATACCCGAAGAGTGTTAATACACTATTTTGTCGAAGAAAATTGATTTACCCCTACTGCACTATGAATTTTAATTGCTCCACCTTGTCATCTTTAACAATTCGCAACAAATAGGTTCCTGGAATTAAATCTGAAATATTAATGGTTATTTGATTTTTAAACTCCCCACACAATTTACCCGATAAGTCAAAGATTTGAATTTGCGCATTTTCAAGATCCGCGTCAACAATATTCAACACATCAGTAGTTGGGTTTGGGTAAACGCTCCAATGAATTGATCGGTTAATTTCTGTCCATCCAGTTGTTGCTAATGCCTTTTTAACAGCAGCATAAGCATTAATTTTTCCCCAACCCCATTTTGTGCTACCCTCTGCTGGAATTACATCCGTATAACTATCCTCACGCGCAGTTTGAATAATGATAAGTTTCACTTGCCATGGAGATAAATAAGGATTTGCCTCTAACATGATGGCCGAGATTCCTGCAACCGCCGGAGCAGACATTGACGTTCCACTAAACCGAGCAAAAGGGTAATCTCTACCGTCAAAAGTAACCGAAGTAATTTCTGAATAACTACCGTCTGTGTATGATGAAATGGATGAGCCTACCGATACTCCTGGGGCTGAAATGTCCGGCTTTAAATTGTCATTCATCATTGGGCCAACGCTTGAGAAAGAAGCTGGACCACCGCCAATTAATGTTCCACCACCTGTTAAAAAACTGGCTGAAAATGCTGCAACTGAAATTGCCGTATTGCTGCAAGCTGGTGCACCAATTCCGTATAAATTATCTCCGGCTGTATAGTCAGCGCCAATTGAGCTAAATGGCATTCCCCAGTTGCCAACATCTGTTGATAATTCAGTCACGTTCCAATAATGAACTGTTCCAACTGATGCAGCCGATTTCAGTATGATTTTATAGGCAGGGGCACTTTTTTTAACTCTTAAACGCATTTGTGGACGACCATTGGTTGGGTAGGCCGCGTCCATTGAAAGGTTATAATAAATGGTGTCTGTTGTGCCGGGCACTAATAAAAAGGAATCGATATAGGTATCAGTGGTTAAGGTGTTATACCAAGGAGTTTCAATCTGAAAAACATTTGCTCCGTTTAATACTTTAAAACCTCCTAAAAATGACTGGTCTTCCTCTCCCCAAGCATGTACACTTTGTCCCCAAAGGTTGGGCACTGCGCCTGTATAAAACATAATACGGGATTGTAATGTGTCACCCGTAAATTCCTTTTTAATGTGAAAATCTATATCTCCATTATTCCCACCAGACGTGACAAAAACAACACCCAAATCCGAATAACTGTCAAGCGCCTGCGATAGAATAGATGTGCCATCTAATGCTCCTGTCCAATACAGTCCCCAACTCATATTTATTACGAGGCGTTTGCCTTCATCTTCTGCTTTTGAGTGCATCCATTCCCATGCGTCCAAAATGGCACCTTCATCTACTAAAAAAGTGGTGAATAGGAATTGAGATTCAACCGCGACCCCTCTAAAAATTGTACCGGCTCCGCTTCCTCCAGCGATTCCTGCAACATGGCTTCCGTGCGTCGCGAAAGAATAAATATTGGCGGTATCAGCTTGTGCGGCGTCTAATGTTGCTGGTGAGTTGTATTCGGTTCCATAATCATAATCGGCTGGTGTTGGTCCTGAATTATTAAATTGATCCCAGGCTGCTAGAATTCGCGTGTCTTCTAATAAAGTATCAAAAAACATAGGGTGTGAATAATCAAATCCCCAATCTGTGACTCCGATAAGTACATCTTTTCCCGTAAATGAACTTGGTAATCCTAAACCTTGATGAACGCTATCTACCTTCGTGTCAAACAAAACTTTGTTCAATTCTGGTTTGATTTTTCCGGCGACCTGAAGTTCTGTTACACCAGAAATGGAATAGACATCATCTAATTTGTGAAGTGGAAATTTTAAACTCACAATATTCGAAACACGTGATCCAACCATGATTCCTTCGGCTTTTAAAGCTGCAGCATCAAAGTCAATATCCACTTTTACTAAGAGAGATAGATAATCTACATTTTGGATGGTATTGATAGGGAATTTAGCGCGTAACTCGTCAGAAACATCATTTTTATTCTCAAATAATGCATTTTTGATCCTGCTAATGTCTGCGCGGCAATTATTGGCAACACGAATTTGAGCAGATAATGTGACTGTAAATGCAAGAGAAAATATAAAGAGTAAGTTTTTCATAACAATTTTGACTTGGGTGCTAATTTAGGGAATTTTGATTGGAAAAGTGAGAAATGATCAAATCGTCAAAGAAGTAAAAAAAATAATTGCGGTAAGAGCTCAAAATTTTAAAAGTGATTAAAGAATTGATTCGTCGCAATAATACCAGAACGTAAATAGATTACGTAGTGCTGTCATTAATTTGTAATAAAAAAACAATGACTATACTTGAATTTGTGACAGAATTCCCAACAGAACAGAGCTGTCGGGATCATTTTCGTACTCAACGGGAAAGCGAAGGTGTAATATGTAAA
>CAJQHR010000050.1 GCA_905478225.1 uncultured Crocinitomix sp. | reverse complement strand
AGTCAAGAGGATGTTTTAGATACGAATATGCGTTTAAAACAAATGCTTGGTCTTCCTCCGAATTCAACGTACAATTACTTTGTTGAGTTTTGGGTTAAACCAGCCAATCTATTCCGCCCTTGTCCGGACAAGGAAATAACCGATCAAAAATGCGATTTATGCATTCCAAATGGAACAGACTCTTCCTATATTAATTGGGTAAACGACAACCGCATTAATCATTATTACCAGTGCGAACTCTATGATCAATATCCTTGGTCACAACTTGGTTATACTTACGATTGTAGCGTTAAAAATATTGATCATGTTGGCTTGAGTGAATTTGTAATTAAACCGGAAGTAAATATTATTGTTGAGGCGATCTATACAACCGCTGATTATTTGCAAAAGTCGAATGTGAAAGACTGATTTTTTTTATTAATTTCATGTCTTTAGAAATCTTTAGTTAACGACACCACATTTATGGCTTCAAAATCAACGCAAAATCAAAAGAAAAAATTCCCATTGCATCTTAAAATCCTTATCGGGATGGTGCTCGGTGTAATTTTTGGAATTGTGATGATTGGAATTGCCACCCCAAGTAAAGAAGAAGTTGCGGAGGCTAAAAAGAACAAAGATCAGTTGGAAACAACGCTCGCAGAACTGCATGAAGTACAAGACGAACTAGCCGCCGTGCATGCTATAATGGCCACTACAAATGCACCTTTAGAAAAGTTTCAAGAGCGAGAACATTTACAAGAGAAGATTGATCTTCTGAATAGCCGCATTTCTGAATTAGAAAAAACGTCTCGCTTTAGGGCATCAGGAGGTAAAAAATTCGTAATTGATTGGATTAAACCTTGGGGTAAAATCTTTGTGAATCTTTTAAAATTGATTGCCATTCCGTTAATTGTAGCCTCTTTAATAAAGGGAATTTCAGATTTAAAAGACATTTCTAAATTTAGAAAAATTGGTGGTCGATCGATTCTTATTTATGTGGGAACTACCATAGTTGCTATTTGTATAGGCTTGCTAGCGGTGAATATTGCCCAACCCGGCAATGGAATCTCAGATGAAACCGTTAAAACAATGACAGATACCTATGCCGGAAATTCTGGTATTGTATCGAAATTAGAAACCGCCGATTCTCAGATTAACAGTGGTCCACTTGATTTTATTGTGGACATGATTCCGTCAAATTTATTCGGCGCATTGGGCGATAATGGAAATATGCTACAAGTCATTTTCTTTGTCATCGTTTTTGGAATAGCCATGTTGTTGACTCCTGAGGATAAGGCAAAACCGATTAAAGACTTTTTTGATGGACTCAATGATGTGGTGCTAAAAATGGTAGATCTCATTATGTTAGCAGCACCTTACGCGGTATTTGCTCTTTTGGCAACGGTCGTAGTTTCCTCTGAAAGTCCTGAAATATTATATGCATTAATTTGGTATGCAATGACTGTTGTTGTTGGGCTCTTAATTATGATCGGTTTTTATTTAATGTTGGTTGGATTAGTGGTGAAAAAGAATCCGCTTTGGTTTTTGAAACAATTGGCCCCCGCACAATTATTAGCATTTACAACAAGCAGTAGCGCGGCAACATTGCCCGTAACTATGGAGCGAGTAGAGGAACATTTGGGGGTGGAGAAAGAAGTTTCCTCATTTGTTTTGCCAGTTGGCGCCACAATTAATATGGATGGGACGAGTCTATACCAAGCAGTGGCGGCAGTTTTTATTGCCCAAGCCTTAGGTGTTGATTTAACGCTGATGGATCAAATGACTATTATTCTGACGGCTTTAATGGCCTCGATAGGATCGGCAGCGGTGCCTGGAGCCGGAATGGTTATGCTCGTTATTGTATTACAAGCCGTAGGTAAATTCTCGCCCGAACAAATTGCAATTGGCTTAACACTCATCTTCGCTGTAGATCGTCCTTTGGACATGCTCCGAACAACGGTTAATGTGACTGGTGATGCCACGGTGTCTATGATTGTTGCAAAATCACTGGGCAAATTGGGTGAGCCGCATCCTAAAGAATGGGACGATAATATTGAGAATTTGCATCAATCAGATAATTAACTGGACACCTACAATTTATTCGTAAGTTTTAGGATGCTTTTGATGTGGTTTTCCTTTATAATAAAACAGTTCGTAGTATCGGTAAATATGACTGTAATAGTGTTCATATTCGTAACGATAACGTCTTGCTAACGATTTCTTTAGGTCTTTGTATTGCTGTGTTTCATTAAATTGAAAGTTATAAAGATCGATTCTTCTAAGGTCTTTTAAACAGAGGATTGTTTCCGGATCAATTCTTTTCTTATTTTCATTTGGATTGAACATATAAATATCCTTAAGATGGGGAAGTTTATCAAAGTCAAAATTTAAATTCTCTTGATTGCTGAAGATCTGCACTAAACGCAGCGTGATTAATTCGGACTTCTCCTCAAAATAAGGATAGTTTAACACTTTAAGGTTAGACATAAATAGTCCGCGTAGACGTTTAAGTTGGGAAAAATCAGTTGGAAGTTGTATTCGTTTTTCGACATGCTCAAGTTAAAATATTTCTAAAGAATCTAGCTGTAAGAACTCGTTCGGAAAGTAGATACTATCCATGGATGATATTTTTATTTGCTTTAAAGATGTCATGTTCTTAATTGATGGAGCGATAATAGGTGTTCCACCTCCCGATAGTGTCAGCGACTCGAGATGAGGAAGATCCCAAATCACATTATCGAAATAATTTCCAGCGCGTATTATTTTTAAATATTTTAAGCTTTCAATATTTTTCAAACAAGGGGGGAGGATACTGTCTTCAAATTGATAATTATCAATAATAAGGTAGCGCAGTTGGGTTAACTGGCAAATGCAAGAAGGAATTTTCCCTTTAAGTTCAAGTTCGATCCCTCTTAACTCCGAGGCGGTATTGAATAGATCTTCTAGTTGTTGTTCGGTGGGTATGACATCCAGTTTAACGTATCTTAATTCACTGAATTTTTTAAAATTAAATTCGTCTGGGATGGCTTCTATATAATCCGTAATATGGAGAAACTCCAATTTGTTCGCTTTATTTATGGCGGATAATTTTGGTCCGTTATTCACATCATCTGGATTTCTAACATCATTATTGAATCTTAAAAGCTTCAAATACAAGACACTGTCTACTGAACGTGCAAGGTCATAATTGGCGTCATTTTTAAACCAGAATTCTAGGGGTACTGATCCTCCAGATGTAACGTGGCAAGTATCATAAATAATTTGCGCAAAATCATGTGACTCAGTCCCTTTTTCTGTAGTCTGCGCCCTTAGCCCATAATCAAAAAGTAGGATGATACACTGGAATAAGAAAAACGATTTGATCCTAATCACGAATGTTTTCTTTTAGATTGAGTCGTTTCAGAATCATTTTAAACTCATTAAGTATAATAGCTGTGGCACCCCACACAATTTTCTCTTCAAGTTGAAAAGCTGGAATATCCCTCATCCAAACGCCATTTTTAAGCTGAATTTTGGTGAGTGTTTTGCTTTCCTCACGCAACAAATCATCCGCAGCGCAGCGCAAAACTGACTTTACTTCGCGCGGGTCAGGAACTAATTCTGGATTAGTTGGAATAAACCCAACATATGGATGAATGAGGAAGTTACTCACAGGAATATAAACATCTGTTAACTGTCCAAGAATTGAAACATCTCCAGGTGGAACCCCTATCTCTTCATGCGTTTCTCTTAAAGCCGTAACGCGTGTTGTGCCGTCTTCAGGTTCGGATTTCCCACCAGGTAAACTAATTTGACCCGAATGTTTTCCGTCATAATCTTGCCGCTGAGTCAATATGAAATGCAATTCATCTTGTTGAGGATATAACAATATCATTACCGCCGATTGCTTATAATTAATTGGGGTTTTTAATGCTTCCGAGGCCGTCAACCGGAAAGGAATCATATCCTTATGCGCTTGCTCACCAGGTAAATCACTCAACTCTCTTGTTATGTCTTCAATTATCCGCATTTTTTTAACGTAGTGCAAAACTAAACAATAATCAATTATCAACGGGCAATTTTGAAAATACCATCTGCGTGAGGTGGATCAAAAATCAAAATCATTCTCTAAAGACGAATCACTTAATACTTAAAAACTAAATACTCCGCACAATTCACTAATTTTGCCGAGTGACTGAAGAATTAAAACTCCAACTATTTGAGCAAAAGCAAAAATTTTTGCGTGAAATTCCGCATCCAAAACTTATCCTTAAAGAAATGAGAGTTTTGAAGCGAATTAACAATGAGCTCGATCTGACAGCCCTAACATTCGATCAAATTGAATTGATTACGGAACAAAATGAGAATTCGCTTGAATCTTTCCTTGATCACCACATTCAAGATACATTGCGAATAAAACAAAACGTGAGTCAAGCTCAAAGTGTTGATTTACTGTTTGAAACGCTTCACGTTTTATTTATCAGTCATGTGGTGATGCTGAAAAAACTACAAAGTTATATGACTTGTTTTGAAGAAGGGATTGATCAAGATATAAAGATGTCAGTACCCATTGATACCTATACCGTGCTCAAACGCATTCATGAACTAAACCTGAAAGAGAACGAAATAAAGGATTATCTTTGCAACGAAATAAAAGCACAAGAAAAACCGTTAGATGCTATAGTGATTAACTGTTTACGTGCCAATAAAATCTTGAGCTATGTCTGACGAATATGACAAACTGAGAGAATTGTTAGAAAACTTAGATTACCCGTCGGTTTATCTTTACAAGTTTATTGTAAAGCAAGACCAGAATAAGGTCGTTGATATTAAAAGATGTTTTAGCGAAACAGCCGAGTTTAATACACGGCCTTCTAAAAACGGAAATTATATATCTGTTTCTATTAAGGAAATGATGTTGACAAGCGAAGCTATTATTGACCGTTATAAAAGCGTCGCTAAAATTGAGAATGTAATTAAACTTTAAAATGGGGAAAACAGAATCAGTAGATATAATTTTAGGCATTTTATATGCCCTCGCTGCGGTCATGTTTTTTGTAGTAAGCTATATGTATTTTATTAAACGCTATAAACGTAATAAAATGCTAGCTGTAAATGATGTGACGCTTACAACATCAAGATATGATAACTATGATAACAAAACACAGTTTTTAATTGAATTGTCGCGAGACCTCGCAGTGACCTTGAAATTATTAGATGAAAACGAGCAAGAAGTAGCCACCTTGCTTGAAAAAGAACTTGAAGCTGGGGAGAATGTAATTGATTTTGACCCAATGAACTATCAAGATGGGATTTATTATTTATCTTTAAAAACAGAGGGGACTTCAATCCTGAGAAGAATCAGTATAAAAAACCAATAAAACGAACGAAAAAAATGAAAAAAAGCAGTTTAATTTTTTGCCTATTTATATTCTCACTTTTTTTTGTTTTTAATGCCCAAAGCCAATCTTCAACATTTTCACCTAAAGGGAGTTTTAGCTTGGATATGGGCGTGCCTGCAAAACCTCAAAACCCAGCTTTTGAACATACAATGGAAGGTTTATTAAACGCGGGGCTTGATTATCGATATAATGTATACAAAGGATTAACTGTTGGAATGGGGTTGAAATATACTTTCTTCACCTTAAATTCTTTCGCTTTTCCAAACACGGCAATTTCAGGTGGAATGCAATCTCCTGGGGCATATGTAGTTTTAGGGTATGAAAAATTTACTACAGAACGAATTTCATTTACAGGAAGCATCAGAGGTGGATATTCATTACTCATGAATTTTAATGATTCTTGCAGAGTCAACTTGGGGAAACAACACATTTCTCAGTCGTTTTTTGTAGAACCGCAAGTAGAGATGGTAATGCTCACAGATAAAGTTTCTGAGCATGGCTTTTCAATGGTATTGGGTTATAGCTTTTATTTGCACGAGTTCACAAATGAAGATTTGTGCATGAACAAAATCCCTTCAATTTTGGCTGAAGATTACGAGGGAATTACACGCTACTTGAGCATAGGATTTGGTTATCGCTATTATATGGGGAGGAACTAGTGAACTTGCAGATGAAGAAATCACTTATTCATATCGCATGTTTGTTTTTAGTCCCGATAGCGATTGGGATTGTTTCTTGTAATAAAGATACCGAACCAGATGGACCTATTTTACCAACTGGAGCAACACCTTACGAAGCGAGCGAAGTTGCCTTTGTTCCCTACGGAACAGGTTCTGGCGAACAAGTCTTTAAAAAGGCGCCCGATTTTACTTCAGAGTTGACATTAATATTTAAAGAACGCCTTGCCACTGAGGAAGCGTTTGCATGGGATCAAACATTTCTGACATTTAATACAGATGTGGGCCTAGAAGCTGAGCTGCGTCTAAGGTATTTGCAAGCTGAAACGGAATATCATAAGTCATTGGCTATTTATATGCCTTATCGGGATGAAGCAGCGGTAGTAAGAACGACCGTTTTTGAAACACCAATTGATAAGACAGTTTTATCCACCAGTTTTTTTGCTGATTTAGTAACATTTCATGACACTCTGGCTATTTATGGTGTCGATAGGTATGACGTTTTTGAAATTAACCCACTAACCAGCACCGAAGCATCAATCGATAGTGAAACGAATTTCACAAAAATCTATTTCAACACCACGTTTGGTATATTAGAAATGGATCAAAAGAATGGTGATGTCTGGATTTTCCATCCCTAAATTTAATCGCTCATGAATGAATTTAAAGCCACTTTTTTGGGGACAGGAACCTCGCAAGGAATTCCAGTAATAGCATGTAACTGTGAAGTTTGTCTATCCGACAATCCAAAAGATAAACGTTTACGCACCTCGCTCATGCTAACGATAGATGGACGAAACATTGTAATTGATACCGGTCCAGATTTCAGACAGCAAATGTTGCGAGAACAAGTGCAAACACTAGATGCCGTTTTATTTACACATGAGCATAAAGACCATATCTCAGGTATGGACGACATTCGGGCGTTTAATTTTAGAGCCAAAATTCCAATGGAAATTTATGCGTCCGACTTGGTTGAAATAGGTTTGAAAAGAGAGTTTCATTATGTGTTTGGTGATTTTAATTATCCCGGAATTCCACAAGTAAATTTGAACAGAATAGGGGATGAGCCCTTTACAGTTTTGGGCGAAAAGATTATTCCAATTAATGTATTGCACTATAAATTGCCCGTAAAAGCTTTTCGTGTGAGAGATTTTTCATACGTCACAGATGCCAACTTTATTGCGGATGAAGAAATGGAAAAATTGAAGGGAACAAAATACCTTGTAGTAAACGCCTTGCGAAAAACGGAGCATATTTCGCATTTCAATTTAGAACAGGCACTTGAATTGATTGAAACTATTGGTCCAGAGAAGGCTTATTTAACTCATTTAAGCCATTTAATGGGGAAAGAAGAGGATGTGTCAAAAGAATTGCCTAAAAACGTTGTAATCGCACATGACGGCTTAGCTATCAATTTAAATGAAGTTTAAAGGAGTCGTCATATTTTTGGCATTAGCAGTAGCGTTGAGTACAATTACGTACATCCTACTTCAAACAGAGCGTAGTTCTTTTATTTACACCGATTATGGTGTAGCTATTCCACCAGAATATCCTATTGTTGGTATGGATATTTCTCATCATCAAGGAGAAATCAATTACGCGGAGGCTGTTGAAATGGGAAATGCAAAAGACAGTATTCAATTCGTTTACATAAAAGTAACAGAGGGCACCAATTTTTTAGATCGCAAATATGACGAAAACGCCGAGGGTTTTGCAGCGCATGGAATGAACTATGGCTTTTACCATTATTATCAACCGGACGCTTCAGCGGAAAAACAAGCCTTATTTTATTGTGAAACGATAAAGCGTTACAATTTTAAATTAATTCCAGTGGTTGACATTGAAGTTATTGGAAATCGAAATAAAGAACAACTCATAGATTCACTAACTATTTTTATCAACAGAGTAGATGAAATCTTAGAGTCTCGCCCAATGATCTATACATACGTGTCCTTTTTCAAAGACTATATACGAGGCACGGCGCTAAATAATGAATTATTCTGGTTGGCTTCTTATAATAGAAGTAATCCCTATATGGAAATGGAGAATGCTATCATCTGGCAATTCACCGAACGCGGTAACGTAAATGGAATTTCTACTAAAGTGGATCTAAATGTTGCAAAGTCGAATTATAAGGATAAAATCTTGAGGGTTAGGTAGACTGTTTAGGCAAGAGTAGTTTGATAATGAAGGACAAAGCGAGTCTTTAATCTAAATGCGAAGCGATCGATAGTCTATCAACGCTGTGGTTTAAAATCTATTTAAGAAGAAAAGGGGAGCAATCAGTAACTCAGAAATGATACATACAATAACCCAAAACCTATGAAAGATACCATTCTGCCTAAGCCACTGCGCTCCCCTTCCCATTTAGACGTACTTAAAGTAAGTACCTTACATCTAATGTAAGTTATAACATATATAACGTATAAACACTTAGATTATTGTGAGGGATGAAAATTAAAGTGAAAAATTGGGGCAAAAAAAAGAAGGGAGCACATTGAACGTAGAATTTTCATTAACCCAAAACTTATGAAAAAGTAATATCTATTAAGAAACCAAGTGCCCCCTATTCTTAAATATTTTGAAACGGGATGATCAATACATGTGTAAAAAAGAAGGAGTGAGTTGCTTTTCGAAGAATTCTTCATTAACCCAAAACTTATGAAAAAGTAAAATATTACTTTCTTCTACTCTGGCTTCTCACTCCAATCATTAAATACTTTTAGTTCAAACCGTTGTTTAAATCTAGGACAAAGTTAAGTAAACAATTATACTAACTAGATGCTACAAATAGCTTTTTTAATTCTTTTTGACTAATCCTGTCTTTTGCTTGCCTAAATGTACAAATTTTTTCGATATATAATTACGTGTTAATACCTAAAAATAAGCTTTAATACGCAGCGGGGTCAAAAAAATAATGAAAAGCCTGTTATTCGTTAAAAAAAACGCCACAATATTTTTGACCATAAACCGCCGAGAGTTGTCGTAGTTACTGTGGTTGCGGTTTGAAACAAAAAAAAACCTCAACATTTATTGAAGAGGTTTTCTTAATTATTATTTTTATCAAAATTTTATTTCGGTTCTGGATGAGCTTCGTCCTCTTCAGGAGGGTTATCTCCATTTTCAGGGTCGCTTAGCGGAAATAACTTTTCGTCTGCTTCATGACCTGTTAGTTTATCAATAATTTCTTCTAATTGACCAATACTAACTTGCTTGTAAATTATCTTTTTGTTCTCGTCTAGAATGAAGATGCGCGGAGTGGAATATACATCCCATGTATCAGCATAATTTAAACTTTGCAAAGTAGTGTGGTTTCTGAGTAATTCAGACAAAGCAGCCTGTCCATTCGCTGTATCAGTCGCTGCCTTGTATACTTTTGGAGTGACACCAACATTATAAAACGATAATTCATGCTTTACAATGAATTCTTTCCACTTTTTAAACTCATCACCTGTCGCCTTTCCAATAGCATATACTTCTACTTCTCTTTCTTTAAATTTTTTGTCATAGAGTGTTTGCAGCTTTGGTGTTACTTTTTTACAATGCCCACAATTTGGATCCCAAAAGTAGAGAACGGTATATTTAGCATCAATATCGTATGTGCTAATCCAGTTTTTTTCTGTTGAATCTGTTAGAATCAATGGAATAGAAGGGTTGTTAACTAACGTACGTCCAATTTTTTCAGCTCGATCGCAAACCTTTGTTGTACTTTCTTCAGGCATCCAATAGGCAAGATTATTTGGTGGACAATAATAATTTTTAGCCATATAGTAGAAGACACGATCCATTCCCATAATTTGAGAAGTTTCATATTTATTGGTAATGTGGTGAACTATGTAATAAAACACCTTATTGTCTTGATCAAGAATATCTGTTTTGTTAATCAGTTCCTGAGCGTAATGGAATACTGTATCAGGAATTTGCATTACTCCTTTCATTGAGAAGTATTTATCCAACTTATTGTGAAAAACGGGTGTGTTTACTGTTCTAAAATCTTTTAAATCAACATTATCCCAATAGTGTTCGATATAATAACGATATACGAAATTAGAATCTGTGATATTACCATCCTCATCTCTTGGATTTTCAGGTAACTTAGTATCAATGGTCATGTCAAGCATCAATCCAATAAACTTATCAGAATGATTTTTAATAATCTCCTGCTGCATCCCAACCACGTCATCATTAATTTTACTAAGTTCTGCCTTGTATTTTTCTTTATCCGCATCAGAAGCATCTGGTGCAGTCATTAAAGAACCATAACCTTGACTTTCTTTCCTTTTCTTATTCATGTAATTCATGTACTTAAAGAAAAGTTGATTGTTGATGGATTGTTTCACATTTATACTCCCAATAGGATCTTCAATATCTCTAATATGCATTTCAATTGGCTCATTATCTATAATGAAATCAAATGGTTTGCCATTTGGTAATAAAAATGCGTAGAGTCCTCCTCGGTGTTTGCTGCCTTCATATTCAAAAACGCCATCTTTTGATACGGCTGTATCTGCATAAAATAATTTACTACCAAAATAGCGCGCTAAAAAAATGGTTGTATCAGGAATGCCGTCGGCAGTTATTTTAATCGGTTGTGACGGTATTGTCAGTGTCGATTGTGCCTGTGTCGTAAATACAGTAATTAACGAAAATAGAAAAATTAAATATTTCATAATAGTTACAATGTTATGCTCTAAATTTAAAGGAGAGACGAAGATAAAACAGCAAAAGTTATTTGTTTAACAAAAAATTAACTTTTTTACGCGTCTCCCAGTTTGTTTACGGTTTTTTTAATGTTTAAATAATTCGACACAATAAATAATCCAAAACAGAGAATAGCAACAATAATTGTTGTGACTAAACTCGATCCTTCAATATTAATTCCGTTGTTTTCTAACCAAGTGTTTACTACAAATAATTTCACAATAAACATAATGGCTATTGCCGATATGGTAATTATTCCAAAGGTAATACTCAATTGTTTAATAAACGTGTTCACTATGCTTTTAATTGAGTATCCAAGTCGTAATAAAGTTTTTATTTCATATGATGCCTTGCTCAACACAAGTTGTGAGTATTGTACAAAACCTAAAAGGGAAAGCAACATAATTAATACGGAGGCAATCCCAAAAATTCCGATCACAACTGCTATAATAGTTTTGATTTTTGCCACATCTATTGCAGATTTGTTAATATCTAAATTCATTTCATCCATCAAATCGTCCAATTCACCATAGCTATTATCTTTTGTCGTAATAAAAATTCGTGATGAATTTTTAATTTCACCATTGCCATAGATTCCGTTCGCATGTGTCAAAAATGATTCAGGAACTAAAATTGAACTGATTTTGTGTGAAAAGCCGACTACACGACCTATCATTTGTGTTTTTTTGCCGTTTCCATCAATATATATGGTTAAGCGCGCAGCCATTAATAACTCCTCAGAAATTTGATTAATTCCCTGGCTTTGGGCGAACCCATAATTAATGATCATGATAAAATCACGTGGCAGTACAATAGGAATAAATTCGCTTTCTTCGTTCCATTCCCAATCCACATTAATATCCATAAATCGACTTGGAATGGCTTGAAAAAACATGTCTGCATAAAAATGTGGAAGTCCATCTCCTTCGACTTCCGAAATTCCCACTTTAAAATCAGCCGACTTAAAGGGAGCAACATCAGTAATAAATTCCTTATCCTTTAATGACTGAATATCCGTAGGACTGAATTCAGTAGAGTTCATTCCTATGGTCGTTAATTTGGTCACCTTTTTCTGAATTACTACAGAGTTTGGTCCAAATAGTTCCTCTTCATTTGAATGAAAGGATTGAACATCCATAATTAATTGCAAGCTGAGCAGTAAAGCCGTTAAGCCAATTAACGCACCAGCAGTTGCAAAAATGAACTGAAAGTTCTTGCTGTCTCTGAATAAAATCTTTTTCAACATAGCTTAGAGTTTTAGTTCATGATCATAAGTGTAACCGTGGTAGCTTCCCAAACTGGTTAGTACAAATCCACCGCCGTTCAAATCGGTTTCAGCACTAATTAAGTCCAGCGCAATTTTAGCGTTACCTTCATCCAAATGGCTAAATGGTTCATCCATTAACAATAATTCAAACGGTTGTAATAAAGCGCGAATAATTGCAACTCGCTGTTGTTGCCCTAAAGAAAGGGTGCCGCATTTTTGATATTTCTTATCGCCAATCCCTAATAAACTTAACATGGCTTCCATTTCAGCCTCCGTTTTATGACTGGTGAGTTGATTTTTTAAAGTCAGGTTCTCCCAAACATTGAGTTCAGGAAAAAGTTGTAAGTCTTGAAAAATCGCGCTTAGTTTTGTGCGGCGCAGTTCAATCCAATCATGAATTGATAGGGTGTCAATTGGACTTCCGTTTAAAAGGACTGTGCCAACATAATCTTTTCTGAGCCCATATACGGTATTCACAAAGGTTGATTTTCCTTTACCGCTATTTGCGTTTAATAATACTTTTTTTGGAAATTCTATAGCAAATTCGCTTTTCCAAACGCTAGTATCGTCATGCTTATAATCTTTAAGCGGAAAAGGCATTACATTTTTAAATTCTAATAACATACACTCTGGTTTATTACTGATTAAGAAGCAAATTTGCTGCCAAAGATGGAAGGAACTGATTGCAAGTGCTTTAATTTAGGCGTTGAACAACATTTCACTATGTGGTATTCCATCTTCTAAATAATCTTTTCCAGTAGCAACAAAACCGTATTTTACATAGTAATCTTTTAAATGTGTTTGTGCTGAAAGCCGCACGGACTTATGGTTCATTTCGTTTAGAATAAAATTCATTGCGGCAGTCATGAGTGCATGTCCTAATTTTAAATGGCGCTTTCCAATTGCACTGACAACACGCCCAATTGAAGTCTCAGCATATGCCACACCTGGTTTTAATATGCGTGTCGTGCCAATAATTTGGTCATCTTCTTTAATTAATACGTGATACGCATCTCTGTCGTTACCATCTAATTCTTGGTAGGGACAGTCTTGTTCAACCACAAAAACCGAAATCCGTAGGGCAATCATATCGTGAAATTCGTCTTTGGTTAACTCAGCGTAATGTTTGATTTCTGTTGTCATTTGTATCTATGAACTTTGTGCTAACAAATATAATAACCTGCGTTTAATTATTTCAAAGGGGCCCAGGTGATTTCAATTTTCTTTGCAATTTTTTTACAACCATTAGTTAAACTATTCAAAGAATTATTTAGCAAAAGTGTAAGCCTTACAATTTAAGAATCATTTCCCTGACATATTTTGCTTGATCACTAATCTCCATTTCCTTAAGGTCTTCTGGCCAAATCGGGTCCCCAATAATTACTTTAATCTTACCAAAGCCTAGTTTAAAAGGTTGCTTATTGGGCCAAACTTTACGCGCACCATCAATTTTTAGTGGTAGAATTGGTACCTGGGCTTGCTCCGCCAAGTGAAATCCACCCTTTTTGAAAGGAGCAATATTGCCATCCTTGCTTTTTGTGCCCTCTGGAAATATGATTACATGCTTACCTGCTGAAACTAATTTACCAGCATGCGCAATGCTTTCTTTCGCTTTAATACGATCAGATCGATCAATGTAAATCATACCATAGGCGCCAATATACCATCCTAATAACGGAATCTTTCGCAATTCTTTTTTTGCAATGAAATAGGTATAAAATGGCATGGTTTTGAACAAGACAGGAATATCAATAAACGAATTATGATTCCCCATGATTAAATAACTCTGCTTTGGATCAATTTTATCAAGCCCCTCAATTTTTGCCCATCCACCAATTAAAGGAATTACAATTGGAGCCCAAAAATATTTAGCAATCCATGCCATCCCATCTTTCCATTGAAAATTATATAATAAGCCACCAAGCATTATGGCAATGAAAGACCAAATACCAAAGATTAATAGCTTGAAGAAGGATAAAATGGCTCGCATAGGTCAATTAACGCAACGAAATTAATTAAGAAAATTGAAAAAGCTATTGATCGAACTGCAAATGTTAGAATTCATACTATTGAGGATCAACATCAATGGCCACTCGAATTGACCTGAAATCATGATCAGCAAGAAATAGGTCAATCTTTTCCTGAATAATCTGTTTTACTTTTTTTGGAGAAGCATCTCGCTCAAATTTAATTCGGATGTTTTTAAGGTAGAAATTACGTACCCTCCCAACTGGTGGTACTTCAGGACCTAATACACGATCCTTAAAAATATCTTGGAATTTTTTAGCAAGCACAGCGGCTCCAAATTCAAGCGTGTCTTTATTGCGGTGTTTTAGTTTAATCACAATAATTCTGAAAAAGGGTGGATAATGGAAGTTACGGCGTTCTATCACTTCTTGTTTATACATTCCTGTAAAATCATGCGCCATCACTTTTTGGATAATCCAATGATTAGGATCGTAAGTTTGAATGACAACTTTACCTCGCTTGGCACTTCGACCAGCCCTACCTGCTACTTGAGACATCAAATGATAAGAACGTTCAAAAGCTCTAAAATCTGGAAAGTTCAACATTTGGTCGGCGCTCATAATGCCTACCAAACCTACATTATCAAAATCCAGTCCTTTGGTCACCATTTGGGTACCAATTAAGACATCAATTTCTCGGTTTTCGAAATCGGTAATAATATTTTGATAAGCATTTTTGGCGCGTGTGGTATCCAAGTCCATCCGCTTAATAGTAATGTCTGGAAAATAAATGCTTAATTCATCTTCAATTTTTTCAGTTCCAAATCCTAACATCTTCAATTTACGACTTCCGCAACCACCACAAGAGGAGGGAGGTGAAACAAAATAACCGCAATAGTGGCATTTAAGCACATTACTAAGCTTATGATAGGTTAATGAAACATCACAATTTTTACATTGAGGCGTCCAGCCGCACATTTCACAAGACCAAACTGGATTATATCCACGGCGGTTTTGAAATAAAATGACTTGTTCCTTATTTTCAAATGCTTCAGTCATTTTCTCCATCAGAAAAGAAGAAAAATGCGATTTCATGGTTTTACGCTTTGTTTCTTTTTCAATGTCCGCACAAAGAATTTCAGGCATTTGCACACCGCCGTAACGATCAAATAACTCCACTAATCCATATCTACCTTCTTGGGCATTATAATAGGATTCTATTGATGGCGTTGCAGATCCTAATAGCACTTTTGCCTTATATAAACTCCCCATCACAATTGCCGTGTCTCTGCCATTATATCTTGGAGAAGGGTCGTATTGTTTGAATGAGTTTTCATGTTCTTCATCCACAATCACAAGACCTAAATTCTGAAATGGCAAAAATACAGAGGAGCGCGCACCCAGTATAATTCTGAATTGATCCGGGTCATTGGTCAATACTTTATTCCAAATTTCAATTCTTTCATTTTGATTAAACCTACTGTGGTATACGCCTACCAAATCACCAAAGTATTTTTTTAAGCGAGAAATGAGCTGCGTTGTAAGTGCGATTTCAGGAAGCAAATACAACACCTGCTTGCCCAGCTTCAAGTGCTCAGCAATAAGTTTTACATAAATCTCAGTTTTACCAGAGGATGTGACCCCGTGTAATAAAACAACATTTTTGTCTTGAAAATGCGATTGAATTTCATTGTGCGCCTGCTCTTGGGAAGGGGAGAGACCTTTAATTTCTTGGTCATCATTATCCGAAGCGCCAAGTCTGGAAATTTCCGCAGAAAAAATTTTAATCAATTCTTTTTTTGCCAAAGTGTTTAACGCAGATTCCGAAATGCCTTCAGCCAAAATACTTTTCTTCATGACAGGCACTTGAACCGTATTGTTCCAACCCGTTAATTCGATTAATTTTAGCAAGCCGTTTACCTGCTTTTCATTCCGTTTAGACGATTCTAGATGGTTCAGGATTTCAACTAATTCCGCCTCGTTCTGAATTTCTGGGGAAACTTGAATAAATGTGGTGTATTTAGGACTGTATTTCGCATGCAGTTCTTCACTTACAATTGCAATTCGTTTTTCAATCAGCTTTTTAATGAGCGGTTGAACGGTTTTAATCTTTACAATTTCAGCTACTTCTTTAATCGTTAATTCATCCTGTAATTGGAGCGATTCAAGAATTAAAAATTCCTTATCCGATAAATCTTGTTCATTCCGCTCGAACTCGGGGTGTAAAGCAATTTTAGTTTCACTGGCTAATTTAAAATTACTGGGCAATGAAGCGTTCATGACATCTCCTAAATCTGCCATGTAATAATCTGAAATCCAATCCCACAGCGCAAATTGTTTATCTGTAACAATGCGTTGCTGATCTAAAACCCCTTCAATGTATTTGGCGGTATATTTAGTAGGAACTTCTTGATGAATGCGACGAATTATCGCCGTATAATATTTTGATTTGCCAAATGGAACAATCACGCGGGCGCCATCTCCAATTTCGCCAACTAGCTCGTGCGGCACCCTGTAGGTGTATGTATTAGGAATACTTAAAGGAAGTATTACATCAACAAAATAGGTAATCCGCTCTGTCATATAACGAAGTTAAATACAAAATTGGAAATAGCGGTTGGTCAATCGTTTATTTGTATGGTGAATTTTGATAACCTTTATTTGAAATATCTAAACGAGCGGATCAAAGTTCCTGAAGTTCTTGAATGGTTGGCATTTCTCCCCTAAAGAATCTATATGACATTCCAAGGGTGAGTAGTTCCGGTGACCAAATAGAAAGCTCCATATTTAAGCCTAATTTATCAGAGATATAATAATTAAATCCTCCTAACGTAACGCCTACAAAAACATCTTTATTTTCAGGGAAAAGTCGTTCAGAAACTCCAGTCAATAAATCAGGATGATTAAAGCGATACATAAATCCAAATTGCAGTTTGATATAGTATTCAAACTTCCCATTATAAAATACTGAAACAGCAGGATTAATACCCCCATAAACAAATGGAGACCCTTAATACTGATTGTCATAAAAAATATTCAAATACTGAAAACCAAGTTTGCCGGAAACGGAAAAAACATCCCCTAATAAAAATTCATGCGTGTATTATATAGCAGGTGATTTAGAGACAAATTCAAATTGGTGATTACTTGTATCGTTAAACGCTAAAATGTCATTCTTGTAATTAATTCGCTCAGATGTAAAACCTACATTTAATTTGATCAACCGATTATGGATTTGACCTTGGCAAGTCAATCCAGAAAGGAGTGCAACTAAAAGGACTAATTTCCGGATGCTGCAAAGGTATGGGTTTAGGATTAAATTACGCGGTTCTATTATTGTCGTCTAGAAAATTTTTGTGCTATCCAAAAGTTCTTTTAAATTTTCAACAGGGGAAAAGTCAATTGGCAACGATATACTTTTTAAAAAGTAGCGAGTTTCTAACATCTTAGAATTTTAAAAATTTCATTAGTATTGAAACTTACATGAGAATCTTTCGTATGCTAGATGATCTAAAATAAATTTTGGTATGGAATTTGCCAAAGACTAGATTATTGAAATTGTGTTATATTTACATTAAATTTAAAAAAAAATTTATGAAAAAAGTATTGACATTTTTAGGTGCAGCGTTGATTGCAACTATGGGCTTTAATAACACTGCGAATGCGCAGGTTGAGCAGGGCAATGTAATTATTGACCCATATTATGGAGGCCCGAATTTCGGCAAATCATTCTTCGATTTATTTACAACAGATAATAATATTCAAGGAGTAGAACTAACCGGAATAGGACCATGTGGGGGAAGAGTAGAGTATTTACTTGCTGATAACTTCGGGTTAGGAATTGATTTTATTTATAACAGTGTTGCTGGAACAGGAACTATTGATTCATTGAATGGAGATGGAACTATAGCAAGAAGTTATGATACTAAACTCTATTCAAGAAGATTTAGAGTTCATTTGAGAGCGAATTACCACTTTGTTCAAACAGATGCTTTAGATGCTTATCTTGGATTTGGAGCTGGAACGAATACCAGAACAATCGGAATTACTTCTGATTATCCTAATTTTGATGAAGGAAATGTTTCTGGGGCAATAATACCGGTTTCGTTTTGAGTTGCTATAGGAACAAGATATTATTTTACTGATAACATTGGAATAAACGCCGAATTAGGAATTGGTGGCCCAGTAGTATCTGCAGGATTGTCGATAAAATTCTAATAAAACCGTCAAAAAATTGATTAAAAACTCGCCTATATAAGCGAGTTTTTTTATTTTTGGATAAATTTAATCCAGAATGAGTTATTTGTCTTTGAAGAATTTACCAGCGGATGATCGGCCGCGTGAAAAATTAATGGAGCATGGGCGAAAGTCTTTGTCCAATGCTGAAATAGTAGGAATACTAATTGGATCAGGTACGAGGGAGAAGTCCGCAGTTCAATTGAGCCGTGACATCCTACACACGGTTGATAACAGTCTTGATCGCCTTGCACGCTTAACCGTTCACGATTTAATGAAATTCAAAGGAATTGGACAAGCAAAAGCGGTTTCAATTGCAGCGGCTCTTGAATTAGGGAGAAGAAAAGGTAAGGCAAATGAGAAAATAAGTCAAAGTATTAGGAAGTCTAGGGATATTTACAAACATGTAAAAGACCGTTTTGAAGATCTCGGGCATGAAGAGTTCTATGCGGTGCTGCTCAATCGATCAAATAAGGTTCAGGCAATTGAACGAATTTCTGTAGGAGGTATTAGTGGGACATCTGTTGATGGTAAGGTTATTTTTAAGAAAGCTATAGAGCAATCAGCATCTGGAGTAGTTTTATGTCACAATCATCCATCAGGGAATTTAAACCCAAGCCGAGCGGATATTGAACTAACGAAAAAGCTTGTGAATTTTGGGCGGATGATTGAAATGCCTATTCTAGATCATTTGATTATTACCGACAAGGATTATTTCAGTTTTGCAGATCAGTCAATTCTTACCTAAATTTTAGAGTTAAAAAATCCGTAAGAGCACAAAAAAAATAATGAAGTTTTTAACTTTAAATTATAAACACCGTTTATTTTATTGGCATGTGGTGGGATAGGAATATTTGAAACACTATATTTGAAAAAGGTAATTTTGACGCCATATAACGAATGACCAAATAATTAAACAATCCTTTTCGGTTGGTAACTATTTATACTGAACATATAACCACACGATTAACCTATGTCCTCGATTTTTGTTTTACAGAAAAAGGACAGAAATATCAATTGATTTCTACCGCTGAGGAATGGAGAAAACTTCCTGTGAAGTGCATCAATTATTCGAATCAAGAATTGGAGTGCTTATTACAGATCGATCCACAAGGGATGCTGTTTGAAAGCGAAATTTACCAATGTAAAGCTCTTAGCTTAAGTGATGGTAATATTAAAATTGATGGCGTAAGTGATGATTTTGGAGTGATATTTTATCTACTTTCAAGGTATAAATCTTATTTTTCTCAAAATTTAGATACACATGGCAGATTGACTGCCGAACAAAATATTTTAGTCCAATTTGGCTTGAATAAAACGGCAATTGTTGATCGGAAAGTTAAATCAATTTGGGAAAAAATTAATTTAGATTATACAACTGTTCAAAATGGGTTTAAATATATTCCAACATTCGATATTGATATTGCCTGGGCATATAAACACCGAAAATTTATTCGATCAGTTGGAGCAATGTTAAAGGGTAAAAAGCCAATTGAGCGGTTTAAGGTTTTTGCCGGTGTGATGAAAGATCCGTATGATACTTATGCACAAATTCGAGACATTGCGTCTAAAACTGAGGAAATAATCAGCTTTACTTTATTAGGAGATTGGGGTAAATATGATAAGAATATTCATTGGGAGAATTTCTCATACGGGTCTCTGATCAGGGGGCTGAATTTAGCAGGTGGGCTAGGAATTCATCCGTCTTATGCTTCATACTTGAATAAAGATCAAGTTGCGATTGAAATTAACCGCCTCGAAAAAATTACTGGACACGAAATTCGAAAAAGCAGACAACATTTTTTACGACTTAAAATTCCAGAAACCTATAAATCCTTGATAGAAGTAGGGATTGAACACGATTATTCAATGGGATTTGCCGATAATATTGGGTTCAGAGCCGGAACTTCTTTTCGATTTCACTATTTCGATTTAATCGCGAATAAATCAACTCCACTTTGGGTTCATCCATTTACTTACATGGATAGTGCAATGAAGGATTATTTGAAATTAAATCCAGACCAAGCTAAAGCCACTATTGATGAGCTGATGCTGGAAGTAAAATCAGTCGGAGGTCAATTCATCTCAATCTGGCACAATAGCTCCATTCATAATCGCGGAGAATGGAAAGGTTGGAAGGCTGTGCTGGATTATACCGTTGAAAAAGGACTCGATTCGGCATGAGATTATTAGTTAGGTTCAGTATTTTTAGCTTGATTTTGGTTTTGTGCGCTTGCGTTCAACACACGAATTCAACTGAAAATGATATTTCAAACCAAGCAGATTTGGAAAAGGTAGCTGTTCAATATGCCGAAGGATTTGATATTCTATATGAAGAAGGGGTAATCAAAATCGTCACGCAATCTTTTGGGAAGAATGCTTTTTTTAAAGATAGCATCTACGTTCGATTAGACTCTACAGTGAAATTAGACCCGGTTTGTAAAACAATTGAACAAGAAACGATTCGTTTCGCCTGTCAATCTTCAACACATTTAGCTTTTTTAGCTGAGTTAAATCATTTGGAGGAAGTTGTCGGTTTATGTGGATTAGAATATGTCAATAATCCTGAAATCAGCGAAGTTCTAAAAAAGAACCTAGTAGTTGAATTATGTATGACCGATCAAGTCCAATTAGAAAATCTTTATCAAAGTAATCCAGATTTATTTTTAATCTATCCTTTTGGCAGTGCTGAAAGTAACAATTACAACGATAAGGGAATTCAAACATTGCTTATCTCAGAATATCTAGAAAAATCTCAATTGGCAAGGCTAGAATGGATTAAACTATTTGGTGTTTTGACAGGCAGAACCATGGAAGCGAATGATTATTTTGAGGAAGTAGAGACAGCTTATTTGGCACTTAAAACAGCGGCAACTAAAACCGAAAAAACTTTTATCATGAACCTTCCATTTCAAGATCAATGGTTTATGCCATCTTCAAAATCTGTTGGGGTGGAGTTGATTGAAGATGCGGGTCTTCAATATTTTTATCAGGATGAACTTGGAACAGAGAACAAAACACATTCGAGCGAACAAGTGTGGAATGATGGTGTAGAAGCCGATTATTGGGTGATTATTGCGCGTCGCTCTGCAGATTATAGTTTAGAAGACCTAATTAACGAAGAGCCAGTGTATAAAGAGTTTTTATCAGTGAAAAAACATCAAGTCATATTTTGCAATACCAATCAGGTCGATTATTTCTCAAAGGGCGCAATTGAACCTCACGTAATCTTGAAAGATTTGTGTTATGCTACTGGTCAAATTGATTCACATGAACCACAATATTTTTTCCTTTTGGAATAGGGCAGAACTAATGTTACATTTGTCCCGTTGCAATTATTGATGAAAGTGAGGTCAGACATACCATTAATCGGTTTATTAATTCTAGGAATTATTATTCTTTTTTGGATGAATCTTCTTTTTGGAGATGTGCGCATGAATACGGAAGATGTATTCAATCTTTTAACAGGTGGAACTGCTGAAAATTCT
Source organism: uncultured Crocinitomix sp. (assembly GCA_905478225.1). Classification (GTDB taxonomy): domain Bacteria; phylum Bacteroidota; class Bacteroidia; order Flavobacteriales_D; family Crocinitomicaceae; genus Crocinitomix. Next base: position 4,766 of record CAJQHR010000050.1, on the reverse strand, counting down.
GCATGGTCATATATTGTTGAAAGCCGATTATACCGCTCGTTAGTTGCTGTTTTAGCAGGTGGAGCGCTCGGTATTTCAGGACTAATTTTACAAGTGTTTTTTAGAAATCCACTCGCTGGTCCGGGTGTGTTAGGAATCACATCAGGTGCATCCTTAGGAGTTGCTGTGGTGATCTTAGGAGGATTAACCATGGGGTCAGTTTTAGGTAATGTAGGAATCATACTCGCCGGAATTATTGGAGCTGTTGTGGTTTTGTTTCTCTTGCTTTTTATTTCAAAATATATTCGAAATTCAGTGACTTTATTGGTTTCAGGCTTAATGTTTGGATATTTTACCGCCGCACTTATTAATGTGCTATTTCTATGGGCAAATGAAACGGATACCCGTGAATATGTGGTTTGGGGATTGGGAAGTTTTGAAGGATTAAGTTCGACGGAATTAGCAATTTTTTCTTCGTTAATTATTGTGCTTAGTTTTTTTTGTTTCCTTTTGGTAAAACCGCTGAATGCTTTAGTTGCAGGCACTGCATATGCTGCCTCGTTAGGAATTAATGTAAAATCAACACGATTACTTATCATATTGATTACAGGAATACTTGCGGCAATTGTTACAGTATATTGTGGTCCAGTTGGATTTATAGGGATTGCTGTCCCACAGCTCATAAGGGTGTTGGTAAAGTCTAAAAATCACGCCGTCATCTTACCAGCGGTTTTTATTGCAGGAAGTTTTTTGGCATTAGGTGCTGATTTTATTGTGCGTATGAGCAGCAATACCTTGCCGTTGAATACCGTTACGGCAATTGTTGGCGCGCCAATCATAGTTTGGGTTATTATAAAAATGAATCGAATAAATGTTAGCTTTTAATCAACTCGAAATAAAAGTAGGAAAGCGACATTTATTTGCCGCCGAACACCTAAATATCACGAATGGGATAGTGGCACTGGTGGGTAGAAATGGAACGGGTAAATCTACCTTGCTTAAAACCATTATGGGTTTACATGATGATTTTTCAGGTGAAATTAGCATAAATGGTAAAGCTTTGGAAATGTTCCAACCAGCTGAACTTGCGAAAGAAATTGCAATTGTTTATTCAAAATCAGCCATTTTTGGAAGTCACTCCGGGCGAGATGTGTTGATGTTAGGGCGTTTGCCGTATCAGAATGTGTTTGCCAAGGAGACCACTGCCGATAGAGATCAGGTGAATCAAATCATTGCCTTATTACAGTTGGAGAATTTTATAGATGAAGAATACACTGTTTTGAGTGATGGCGAAAAGCAATTGATTATGATCGGTAGAGCAGTGGTGCAGAATACACCGATTATTCTATTAGATGAACCGGCTGCTTTTTTGGATTTGGTAAACCGTCATAAGTTAATGGAGGTACTGCAAAATATCGCTAAATCAACGAATAAACTAATTTTATTCTCTACACATCAAGTGGATATTTTACCCAAAGTGTGTCATGCGGTTTTGCTCATTGATAAAAATCGCTTGCAATTAATTGAGGAGCCCGGTAGTTTTAAAAGTACAATTTATGAAAGTTTCGGAATCAATAATTTAGAGTCGGATGAAGTTTAGAACAACGATAAAAATTGAACCGAATAAAGGGTTTATCCATCATCAAAATAAGATGATGAGCATTGGATCTTGCTTCGCGAGTAATATTGGTGCATATCTTAATGTTCGACAGTTTAACATTGAGCAAGTGCAGTTTGGAATTCAGTTTAATCCTGTTTCAATCGAAAGAAATATTCGTGATGCTATTGCTGGGGAAGTGGATAAAAACCTTATCATTGAAAGAGATGAACATTACTATCACTACAATTTTTCAGCCAATCATTTTGCAAAATCAGATACAGTTCTAAAGAATGTTTTAAGTAATATTCAAATAGACTTTACTCAAGGATTAGAAACGTGCGACCGTTTATTCTTGACTTTTGGTACAGCTTGGGTTTATCGGCACATCCAGCAGGATACTACTGTCGCAAACTGTCATAAAATTCCACAAAATCAATTTAACAAAGAACTGCTTGATTTAGAAGAGTTGAAACAATTGTATTTGACATTATTTGAAGATTTAAGAGCAAAAAACCCACAATTAGAAATAATTCTAACGGTTAGCCCAGTGCGCCACGTTAAAAATGGCTTGCACGAGAATAATTTAAGTAAGTCAATTCTACTTTTATTGAGCGATTTTTTAGTGAACAAATTCAACTTTGTCCATTACTTTCCGGCATATGAAATTGTAATGGATGATTTGCGTGACTACCGTTTCTTCAATGCCGATTTAATCCACCCGAATGAACAAGCTATTGATTATGTATTTGATCGTTTTGCGGGAACATATTTTTCTGATAAAACAGCTGAGATCTCTATGCTCGCGCAAAAGTTGATTTTGCTAAAATCCCACCTATCACTTGCTCCCAGTCGCCTTCAAATGGAACAAAGCAAAAATAAAATTCAAAACCTAGAAGCTAAAATTGATCAATTAAAAAGCGAACTTTAATTGTGGATTATCCTTTGGAATAACTTCCTTTTTAAGATGGGCTAAGTTGGAGAGTGAAATACCTAACAATCGAATCGGCAAAGTGAGCTCATCTTGCTCGAGCAATTCTAATGCTACCGGCCAAATATCAGCTTTTGTATCAATATATTTGTTAATGGTTCTGCTTCGAGTTTGAACAGTAAAGTCGTTGTATTTAATTTTAACAGTAATGGTTTTCCCTTTAGATTTTGATGAACGCATGCGCTTTTCCGTTTCTACGGCAATTTTATCCAAAGCGGCAATAATGTCCGCTTTGTCATATTTGTTCTCAATAAAAGTGCGTTCAGTCCCGACTGATTTTCGAATGCGGTTAGGCTTCACTTCACTGTATTGAATGCCACGAACGATATTATAAAAATGAATGCCCGATTTTCCGAAATGTTGTGTTAAAAATTCGGCTGAATGTTGTTTGAGTTGATGACCGTTATAAATACCCCAGCTGTTCATTTTCTTGGCGGTGACTTTTCCAACGCCAAAAAACTTATTGATGGATAGGGTTTCTAGAAATGGAATGACCTCCGCAGGTTTAATGGTTTTCTGTCCATTGGGTTTGTTAATATCGCTCCCGATTTTCGCCATAAATTTGTTAATTGAAATTCCTGCAGATGCTGTTAGCCCCGTTTCTTCGAAAATCCGTTGGCGAATTTCTGTGGCTATTTCTGTGGCCGAATTGTGACCATAGCGATTGTCTGTAACATCTAAAAAGGCTTCATCTAATGAAAGCGGTTCAACTAAATCTGTATAGTGCAAAAATATTTCTCTAATTTGCTTCGAAACCTCTTTATATCGGTCGAAATGGTGTGGTACAAATATCAGTTCTGGGCATTTGCGTTTCGCCAAAGCGCTTGACATAGCGGAGCGCACACCAAACTTTCGAGCTTCGTAGCTTGCTGCTGCTACAACACCTCGTTTTTCACTTCCACCAACCGCAATCGGTTTACTTTTTAGTTCAGGATAATCCAATTGTTCTACAGATGCGAAAAAAGCATCCATATCAATGTGAATTATTTTGCGTTGTGGTAATTCGTTCACGTTTTTAGAAGTAATTACCGCTAAGTTAATTATAAACTACTTATTCTTTGAGGGTTATTTTTTTTTTCGTTTTAGGGAACTTGGCCATAAAACAGGGTTGAATTATGTTTTATGTTTAAGATATTTCCCAATTATTATACCCGTTACAATTACCGAATAGAAATTTCCCACCAAGCCAATGAGCATAGTTGCTTTTTTAGCATGCAAGGTAAGGGGAAGAATATCGCCATAACCAATTGTTAATGTTGTAATAAAACTGTAATAGGAGAGGTCGTTATATTGTTCACTAGGTGAACCTAAATTGGAGAAGGAATTAGGAGAGACTAATTCTATGAGCATAAAGTACAGTCCCGCAATTAAACAAAGCAGAATGATGCCTGTGAAAACTGCAGAAATCATGGCGCTGCTAACTTCTTCGGTCCAATATATCTGCATATATGTTTCATATGAGATAAGAATAAAACATATGATGTAAACCCCGCGCGGAATGATCTTTAGGTGAACAGAATCCGAAAAAAGCTCATGACGAATAAAATCAAAACTAAGAGGAGGAAAATGACGAATACGGGCTTTATAATTTTGTTGTCATTAAACAAAATAATGCCCGCGAAAATGGTTTGGGCAAATAATAGGGGTTGAATAATATCGGCAGTCATTAATTATAAATAATGGTCCAAATAGAACCACTAACAGACTGAATAGGACTATTTCATGTTTAATTCCCGCGAGTTTACCAAACGTTTCGTTCATCACAATTCATATTAAATTTCAAATTCTAGCTGTTGAAGGATTAGACCAGAACCTGGTGCTATTTGGTCAAGTGCCTTGCGATCTTCACCTTTTAGACTTTCAATAATCTCCCCCAAATCAATTTCCTTTCGCCCAAGTCTAATAAGTTGCCCCATTATTAATCGTACTTGATAGCGCATAAAACCTGCTGATTCAATCCTTAAAGCGAATGATTTTTCGGGGAAGAAATTTGCAGAATAGGTTGTGTTTTCTTCAATTTTACAATACGTGATGGTGCGGTTAAAATCTGCGTTGGACGAAGGCTTAGTGCAGTACTTTACAAAATTATGTTTTCCTTCAAATAATTCAGCGCCTTTCGTCATTAAGTCCAAGTCTAACTCTCCTTTAAAATATGTCATCATTGCAGCTGAAAAAGGATGGGGCTTTTCACCGTAGGTG